>DATCTK010000033.1:0-13424 GCA_036567985.1 Gammaproteobacteria bacterium
ATGATATGGCCAACCTGAAACTCACGGAAGATGACTATGCCTGGCTGACCAGGGAAGTAAAACAGCTTGCCGAAAAGCATGCCGAAGGGCGCATAGTGTCCAGCCTCGAAGGCGGCTATGCACTCAGTGCACTGGGGCGCAGTGTCAGTGCACATCTACGCGCCCTGCTGGATTGACGTGCCTGTAAAAAATCTATTTTAATGAATATTATTCAACGTTATTTTATCCGCCGCACGCTGCGCAAACACGGCATTGCATTTACACAATGGCACAACACCACCTCACAACTGCCGATTGTTGCGGCCTTATCTTCACGACAAAAAGCACGGCTGCGACTGCTGAGTACATTGCTGATTAAACAGAAAGCGTTTATTGGCGCCCATGATTTTGAAGTCAGCGACGAGATGCGTATCTGCATTGCGGCACAGGCCTGTATCCCAATACTCAATATTGGTTTGAATGCCTATAATGGCTGGCTGGAAATTATTGTCTACCCGGATGCCTTTATTGTCAGCCATGATGTGGTGGATGAAATCGGCCTGGTACATCATCAACGGCGCGGCTTAAGCGGGGAATCCTGGGGGCGAGGTCCACTGATTTTATCCTGGCAGGATGTGCAACACGACAGCTATACACTACGTCCGGGGCACAATATTGTAATCCATGAGTTTGCCCACAAGCTGGACATGGCTTCCGGCCGTGCCAATGGCCAGCCACCACTGCCACCGAGCATGCCCGCAAACGAATGGAACCATGCACTGACGGATGCCTACAATACGCTCAGCCAACGCATTGAACATCATCAGCACACCTACATCAACGCCTATGCGGCCACCGATGCAGCGGAATTCTTTGCGGTCTGCTGTGAATATTTTTTTACCGCACCGCAGATTCTTGAAAAACATTGCCCGCAGGTTTTTCAGCAATTACAGAATTACTTCAAACCACGCTCGCTATAAGCGTAACTTAATTTCTCTTTACTGTGACTCTAAAAATAATACAGGTAACTTAATTGCACCAATTCCTCGCTGAGCTTTGCCTGTTTATGTTGTTTATACTCAATGCGCACTGCCTGCTGTCTAAACAGATTCAACTGCAACCCCAGCTGCAGTTTCTCCAAATCCCCCGGCTGCCCGGTAAGCTGATAAAGCGACTGGTACTGCAGTTGCAGCTGACCACTAAAATTCTGATATTTAAATGTCATCAATGCACCCACATCCAGTCCGGCATACCAGGCATGGTTATCCTGCAATCGTCCCGAGTAATCCAGCTGTGTATTCAGCAGCCCATAGAGCAGAAGTGTTTGCAGTTGCCGTGCATAACCCATCCCCAGCTGCGCCTGCAGCAGATGCGCCCACTGGCTGTTAATTAACTGTCTGTTAAGCTGAAATGAAATCTTTCTCGACAGCGGCATGCTCCACGGCTGAATCGGCATCAGTGAGCGCATGGTAAAAATATCCAGGCTTTCAAGTTCGAGCTGCTGATTATCTTCATACCATCTCAACCGCGTATCCAGCGCACTGATCGACACACCACGGGCAAAGCCATCCGGCGGATCCAGATCATCATGAAAACTGGGACGCAGTCCGATTTCATAAAAACGTCGCTGTTCGACTTCTCCCACCGATAATTGCCAGCGTGCCGAGGCATGGGAGGTCTCCGGTGGAATCGAGCTGAACTCGAAGTTGCTGCTGACAGCCTCTGGCAACCGACTGCGTACGGCCAGAATCCGCAGCGACTGTTCACTGGAGCCGTTAGTTTCCTCAATTAATTCAGCGGCGAATTCCAGTGCCTTTACCTGTTGCTGCCCATCAAGTTGTTGCGACAGTTCGTCAGACTGCATCTGTCCCTCTGCCAGATCTAGCGCAACCTGCCTGGCGGACGCACTCATTTGCTGCGACATCTGCAACAACTTATTGTGTCGCGCGGGGCGGTAACGACGTGAGGCAATTAACCCCGCCTGCTGCACATCCCTCACCGTATCCACCGGAATGGCGTACAGTGGATGGGTGTTCAGACTCATATTGATGCCTTCACGGGCCACATCCAGCAACGCCAGCAAACGAAACGCACAGTTTTCACGAAAGAAGAAATAATCGAACTTTATATCCCGCACTTCCCATAGATGGCGAATCAGCTGCTCACTTTCCTGCGCGGTTAAATTCAATGAATACTCCCAGATATCCCGCTGCTCAATATCACTGTATTCGCGCAGCGTCTGGTAATAGGGCTGCATGGAAAAGCGTCCCGGGTAGGCACCGAAAATACCTTTCAGGGAAAACAGCAGCAGTGAGTCGGTTTCATCATGGGCCGCGGCATAACTCAGGGTCGGACTAAGCAGCTCACTGCGCCCCGGCTGATCAAAGCGGATAAAGGTATGGCCAAACATTGATGCCGGATTGGCCAGGTACATGCCGGGAAATAACAGAGTGATCCGACTGGACTGCCACTGTCGTTGCCATTGTTCAAATGACTCGCAGTTCACCTGGGGTAAATCTGCAGAAAAATCCAGCTGCCGATCCAGCCACGCCAGACGCGCCGGAAAACGGCATTGTGCATGCAGGTGGTGCTGATTGGGCTCTGGCCTTGCAAAAAAATCACGCAGGTTAGCCAGTAACTCCGCCTGTGGGTCATGGGCACCGTCTGCCGATAGATAAAAGCGGGCATCATCGGCCTGACTCTGCAAGCCGCCCCACAGGTTTTTTTTGTAATGCAGTAAATTGTGCCAGCCCGGCTGCAGGCCGAGCTGCAGTTGCTGTGCCTGTAATTGCAGCGATTCCAGCACAGGCATCGCTTGCGCTGTTGCCGCCAGCGCCATACTGCCAGCAGATTGCAGCAATAACAGCACAATAAAGGCCAGCCGACGCAGATTCCTGTTCACGCCCCTGCAATAGTTTTGTAGAATCCCCACCTGTTTATGCCTTTAACACCGTCTTTAATTTCACTTTCATGAATGGATAGAAGTGGGCATTTTATCCATTCACACGGAAACCACCATGCGCGTATCACAATTCCCCTTATCCACCCTCAAGGAAACTCCGGCCGATGCCGAAATTGTCAGCCATCAACTGATGCTGCGCGCCGGCCTGATCCGCCGCCTGGCCTCGGGCATGTACACCTGGCTGCCGCTGGGCATTCGCGTATTACGCAAGGTGGAAAACATCGTGCGAGAGGAAATGGAAAAAGTCGGTGCGCTGGAAGTGCTGATGCCCGGGGTGCAACCTGCCGAGCTGTGGCAGGAATCTGGCCGCTGGGATGAATACGGCCCCGAGCTGCTGCGCCTGCATGACCGGCATAACCGCGAGTTCTGCCTGGGCCCCACCCATGAGGAGATCATTACCGACCTGGCGCGCCGCGAGTTGTCCAGCTACAAACAGCTGCCCATCACCTGGTACCAGATTCAGAGTAAATTCCGCGATGAGATCCGTCCGCGCTTCGGTGTAATGCGCTCCCGCGAATTCATTATGAAAGATGCCTACTCCTTCCATATGGACCAGGCCTCGCTACAGCAAACCTACGATGCCATGCACCAGGCCTACAGCAATATCTTTACCCGCTTCGGCCTGGATTTTCGCCCGGTGATGGCAGACTCGGGCTCTATCGGCGGTACCGGCTCACACGAATTCCATGTACTGGCGGACTCCGGCGAAGATGCCATTGCCTTCTCCAGCGGTTCCAGCTATGCAGCTAATATCGAAAAGGCCACGGCGCTGCCACCACAGCAAGCTCGCCCGGCCGGCACAGAAGAAAAAAGTCTGGTGGACACACCGAAGCAGCACAGCATTGACGAGGTCTCGACATTCCTCAATCTACCCGCCAGCCAGTGCCTTAAAACCCTGCTGGTTGAAGGTAGCGAGGAAGACAGCGTGGTAGCACTGGTGCTGCGCGGCGACCACGAACTGAATGAAATCAAGGCAGAACAGCTGCCACAAGTGGCCTCGCCCCTGCGCTTTGCCAGCGAAGAACAGGTAAAAGCCGTGGCGGGCTGCCTGCCCGGCTCGGTGGGCCCTGATCTGTCCATCACAGTGATTGTCGATCACAGCGCCGCCCATGTGGCAGACTTTGTCTGCGGCGCCAATGAAGATGGCAAGCACCTGCGCGGCATGAACTGGGGCCGTGATCTGCCGGAGCCGACCACCGCCGATTTGCGCAATGTAGTGGAAGGCGACCCCAGCCCCGATGGCCAGGGCACCCTGTCGATTGTGCGCGGCATAGAAGTCGGCCATATCTTCCAGCTGGGAGACAAGTACAGCGAAAAACTGCAGGCCAAGGTACTGGATGAGAACGGCGCCAACCAGATAGTCACCATGGGCTGTTATGGCATCGGCATTACCCGGGTGGTGGCTGCCGCAATCGAGCAGAACCACGATGACAACGGCATTATCTGGCCGCAGAGTATTGCACCGTTCGATGTGGCACTGGCACCCATCAATATGCAGAAATCAGAGCGCCTGCAGGCAGAAACCGAAAAACTCTACAGGGAACTCACCGAGGCAGGCCTGCAGGTGTTGCTGTTCGACCAGAAAGAACGCCTCGGCTCAATGCTGGCCAATATCGAGCTGATCGGCATTCCGCACCGACTGGTACTGGGGGAAAAGGGCCTGGACAAGGACAGCATCGAGTACAAGGGTCGCCGCGATAGTGAATCCCAGGACATACCGCTGGGTAAAGTCTGTGAGTTTCTGCTAAATAAAAGGTAATTCAACCACAGCCAGTTACCAATGTTTCAGAATCTCCGCACATGCACGCATCATTGCAAGCGCCAACACCGGATAATGATCCGACTGAGCGCTGCTCTGTGGCTGTGGCTGGGATTACTGCTGTCGGCTGGTGCGCAGGCGAATACACCTACTGTCGACCCGGAACTGCGCCAGCGACTGATCAAGGCAATTGAACAGTCCGACAGCTTTGAAGACCGCTTTCACGCGGAGGTCTGGCTGATGGACATGTCCAACCGTCTCAGCATCCGCATCAAGGACGCCGACACCCGCCTGCGCCTGCTGCGCAGCATCCACCGCGAAGCCAGCCGCCGCGAGCTGCCACCGGAGCTGGTGCTGGCGGTGATCGACATCGAAAGCCGCTTTGATCATTACGCCATCTCCCGGGTCGGCGCCCAGGGCCTGATGCAGGTAATGCCCTTCTGGCTAGACGAAATCGGCCACCCGGACGACAACCTGATGGACATAGACACCAACCTGAAGATGGGCTGCACCATCCTCAAATACTACCTGGACATGGAAAAAGGCAATCTGCGCCGCGCACTGGCGCGCTATAACGGCAGCCTCGGCTCATGGAAGTACCCGGACAAGGTAATGAGCGTACTCAGCCAGCACTGGTACCGCAACTAGCAGAAATGTGTATCTTATTGTTTTAATTATAGTTTTACATGAAAAACACGAATAACAGTCCGCTATTCAATAGACGGAATCTGGCACGCTCATTTAAAACTTTTATGGCAATTGATTAGAATTTAACCACTGACAGGAGTAATATTAACTACACTTGTTATTAATACACCAGATTAAGGAGTGACTCATGGCGACCATAGACCCAGCAGGCAATGCTTCCGCAGCACTGTACACCCCTGCCGCCAGAGTAGAAGCCCCGGCGCAGAGCAATGCCACTGAAATTCAACGGCCGGTGGTGGAATCGCCCGAGACCCGCGCCCCGCTGACCTCGGTGAGCAATGAATCCACCGATGAAGGGCTGAGTAGTACACTGGGACGATTTATTGATACCCGGGCCTAGTTGCTGGCCGAGTTTATCGGCAAATATAAAATCATTTAAAAACGGCGGTAAAACCGCCGTTTTTTTTGGTCTCAACTAAGGACTCGACAAACCATGCGGATGGTGTGATCAAGCACAACGGATTCCCCGTATATCGCGCAGTATGATGCGTATAAAAAGCAATCTTGTTACTTGCCCAACTTTATTCAAACACTCACTTACATAATGTACTGAACTGTACTCTTTCGCCTTTCTGGCGACTCACTTCTTTTTCTACAGCAAAAAAGAAGTAAGCAAGAAAATGCCGTTCCCGGTCACTTGCCCGCAAACAGCAGCGGGTTCCCGAAAATGCTATGAGAAGATTCTTGGTTTTCAATTAGTTTATTGATGGTATTAGCTTCGTTGCCGGGTCGTGCTGGAGTGCCGTCCAGGCACATCAGCACTCAAAATCACGTCCTGTGATTTTGCCCCTGCTCAGAAAGCATTTTCGGCAAGTGACAGGGAAGGTTGTCGCAAGCCCATCGTTGACTAGTTCCCATGCTCCTGCGTGGGAACGAGAAAATTTATCTCTTGCTTAGACCTTGTTGCTGTTGACACTAAAACGCCTGGAGCGTTTTAGAACAGGCTTTGCCTGGCCCGAAGGGTGAAAGCCAGGGATGGCTTTCATAGAGAAGTGAGTCACCAGAGAGGCGAAACAGTACAGGTCAGTTTATCGTGAAGGCAGGATTGAGTCACATATAAGTCAATCAATACTGCGCCAGCAACTGCCCAATTTTAACCGCCGCATCATGGGTGATACTGACATCAAGCGTGCAGTTTTCCGGCAACAATAATATAACTGTCGAGCCAAGGTTGAATCGCCCCATCTCCGCGCCTTTTTTCAGCGAGATATCGACATTCTCATAGCGGGTGTGAATAACCTTGCGTTTGCTGGGCGGTGTGACAGAACCCGCCCAGACGGTATCAATCGCCGATACATTCACCGCGCCCACCAGAATCATAATCACCGGGCCGAATTCGGTTTCAAAGCGACACACCAGTCGCTCATTGCGGGCAAACAGTCTCGGCACGGTGTTTACGGTGTGCGGGGCCACGCTGAACAGTCGGCCGGGCACATACACCATGTCAGTGAGGCGACCATCCATGGGCATATGAATGCGGTGATAGTCCCGCGGTGATAAATAGATGGTGGCAAAGCGGCCGTTGTGAAATGGCTGCGCCAGTTCGTCGATACCGCCCACCAGTTCCAGTAAGCTGTAGTCGTGGTTTTTCGCCTGGAATACGCGGCCGTTTTTTATTTCCATCGCCTGGCTGACGCGACCATCAACCGGGCAGCACAGGCTGTTTACGGTCTGATCCAGCGGGCGCGCATCAGTTTTCAACGCGCGGGTAAAAAATGCATTCAGGTGGCGATAGGCATAGGGATTTTCTTCCACTGCTTCGGACATATTGACTTCATGCAATGACAGATAGATTTTCAGTAACAGATTTTTTATCGGCGACCATTCAATTCGCGCGAGAAAAAATATCAGGCCGGAAATGGCATGGTGGGGTAAAACATAAAAGGGGGACGATTTTAAATAATCGCTAACAGATGCTTTCATAAAATAACTCGATGCGGCCGTTTGCTATGACCATTGAATGTGGGCTTGCCCGTTTTTAATTTCCACCACACTTGCCACTGCCGCATTTGCCTGCACCGCACCGCATGCCCCGTGATGCACCGCGGTTTTTACTTACCGTCACCTGCAGTGTCTGCATTTGCTCGCTGGATAAACTGAAATTCAGTTCCACTGTATCACCGTCGCTTAATGCCTTTAGCGGTTTGATCAGCATCAGGTGGTAACTGCCTGGCTTGAGTATCAGTGTCTGGCCCGCATTAATGCTCAGCTTATGCTGGGGCAGCATGCGCGCTATGCCGTCTACGTCCTTGCTGAGGTGCATTTCCACCGATTCAAATTGCGGGCTGCTGACCGCAATAATGTCGATGTCCTGATCGCTGTTATTGGCGATCTGCATAAAGCTCGCCATCACCTGTGCACCTGGCGGCGCCTGTGGTACCGTCGCCTGGCTGAAGCTGAGTGCATCGGCGGCCATAGAGAATGACAGCATCAGCAGGTTTAGACAGCAGGCGATAAACAGATTTCTGACTGAGTTGAGCATAGACATAACAACGCCTGTGGCGGAATGGTGTAATTAGGACTCGTGATTATAGGCATCGCGGGTTAACATTTAAAGCGATTACTCACCCTGCCGCTATGCGGCCGGACAACCAGATATCAATACGCGATGAAAGCAACCCGTTTACCCGAAGAATTATTAAGCCTCAGAGATGTGATTCGCTGGGGCGTCAGCCAGTTTAACCAGGCCGAGCTGTTTTATGGTCATGGCATGGCCAGTGCACTGGACGAGGTAGTTTACCTGTGCCTGCACGGCCTGCACCTGCCACCGGATTTTCCCGAAAGCTATTTTGACACCCGCCTCACTGCCGAGGAAAAACACAGGGTGTTTGCGCTGCTGAGTCGGCGCATTAATGAAAAAATACCTGCCGCCTACCTCACCGGTGAGGCCTGGTTTGCCGGGCTGCCGTTTGTAGTGAATGAAAACGTGCTGATTCCCCGCTCACCCATTGCCGAACTGATTGAGAAGCGTTTCGAACCCTGGGTGGAAGCCGAGTCGGTGGAGTCGATTCTGGATCTGTGCTGCGGCAGTGGCTGTATTGGCATTGCCAGCGCCTATGCCTTTGACTGGGCCTCGGTAGATATGGTGGACATCTCACCCCAGGCGATCGAGGTGGCGGAAGAGAATGTACAGCGCCACCAGCTGGAAGATCGGGTCAGCGTGATTCGCTCCGACCTGTTTAGCCAGCTGCCACCGCGTCGCTATGACATTATTGTCAGCAACCCGCCCTATGTGGATGCGGAAGACATGGACGCGCTGCCCGATGAATACCACCACGAACCGGAGCTGGGGCTGGCCGCGGGGGACGATGGCCTGGACCTGGTGATTCCGATGCTGCAGCAGGCGCGCGAGTTTCTCACCGATCAGGGCATTCTGGTGGTGGAAGTGGGTAATTCCCAGTACGCACTGCAGCAGGCCTATCCCCATGTACCCTTTGTCTGGCTGGAGTTTGAGCGGGGTGGCTCCGGCGTGTTTCTGCTCACCGCAGAGCAGCTGGATGAATACAGTTTCTAAAGTTTTTTACGCCGTAGCTGTTGGCATCCGCGGTCATTCCCATCCCCGAGCGGTGTGTCAGTGTGATAAGATTCAGCGGTTGATAAATTGATGATTTTGGCTGTGAGGATTAAGCGTGTCAGGTAATACCTTTGGAACATTATTTACAGTCACCAGCAGCGGTGAGTCCCATGGGCCCGCCCTGCTGGCGATTATTGATGGTTGCCCGCCGGGTATTGAACTCTGCGAAGCGGATATCCAGCATGACCTGGATCGACGCCGCCCCGGCACTTCGCGTCACACCACCCAGCGGCGCGAACCGGACCAGGTAAAGATTCTCTCCGGCGTGTTCGAGGGCAAAACCACCGGCACACCGATTGGCCTGATGATCGAAAACATTGATCAGCGTTCCAAAGACTACGGAAATATTGCCGACACCTTCCGCCCCGGCCATGCGGATTACACCTACACACAGAAATACGGTTTCCGTGATTACCGTGGTGGCGGCCGTTCCTCGGCCCGTGAAACCGCGATGCGTGTCGCCGCCGGTGCGATTGCGAAAAAATTCCTCAAGGACAGATACAATATCCTGATCCGTGGATACCTGTCGCAGCTGGGGCCGATTAAAGCCGAAGCCCACGACTGGGAGCAGGTCAGCCAGAACCCATTCTTCTCGCCGGATGCGAGCAAAGTGAAAGAGATGGAAGACTATATGGATGCACTGCGCAAGGAAGGTAACTCGGTGGGTGCCAGAATCTCGGTGGTGGCCGAAGGTGTACCGCCGGGGCTGGGGGAGCCGATCTTTGACCGCCTGGATGCGGAGATTGCCTATGCGATGATGACCATCAATGCCGCCAAGGGGGTTGAGATCGGTGGCGGCTTTGGCTGCGTAGAGGCCAAGGGCACCGAGTTCCGTGACGAGATCACCCCCGAGGGCTTTCTCAGCAACCATGCCGGCGGTATTCTCGGCGGCATCAGCTCCGGGCAGAAGATCGTGGTGCACACCGCCTTTAAGCCCACCTCCAGTATGCGTCTGTCGGGACGCAGTATCGATATCAATGGCGAGCCGATAGAAGTGGTAACCCATGGTCGTCATGACCCCTGTGTGGGTATTCGCGCCACGCCTATCTGTGAAGCCATGCTGGCACTGACCCTGGCAGATCACATGCTGCGTTTCCGTGCGCAGTGTGCGGATGTGGAGTGCTCGACACCCGTGGTGCCCGCAGGCAAGGACTAGCCGCTATATACCGGCCATCTTGCCGGCCGGGCATCCATAAACCGCTAGCTTCTGCCTTGCACCCCCGCGTGTTGCATCTATCCAACGCTTATTTAAAGGTCTATTAAAACGGCTTTATGGCACTAAACGCATCGCCACAACATGATATGCCTTACTGGCGACTCTCCGGTTTTTACTGGGCGTACTTTGCCTCACTGGGGATTATCGTGCCCTACTGGAGTCTGTATCTAAAGTCGCTGGACTTCGATTCCCGCGCCATCGGTGAGCTGATGGCGATTCTGATGGCCACCAAAATTATCGCACCCTATATCTGGAGCTGGATTGCCGACCACAGCGGCCAGGGCATGAAAATTATTCGCCTGGGCAGCGTGCTGTCTGCGGTGAGTTTTATCGGGGTGTTTATTGATTCCAGCTACTGGTGGCTGGCACTGGTAATGCTGCTCTTCAGTTTTTTCTGGAATGCGACCCTGCCGCAATTTGAAGCCAATACCATGAACCACCTGGGGGATGACACCCACCGCTACAGCGTGGTGCGCCTGTGGGGTTCACTGGGATTTGTCGCCGCGGTGGTGGTGATCGGCAGCCTGCTGGATGAGCATGGCTATCAGCTGGTGCCGGTGTCGGTGTTTATCCTGTATGTGTTGATCAGCGTGTTCAGTTTCCTGGTGAAAGAAGCGCCGCAGAAACCGCACCAGGCCGTTCAAAGCAGTATTCTGCTGGTGCTTAAACAGCCACATATCCTGGCCTTGTTACTGATCTGTTTCCTGGCGCAGATGAGTCACGGCCCCTATTACACTTTCTATTCCATTTACCTGAAACAGTTCGGTTACAGCAGCAGCACCCTGGGCTGGCTGTGGGCACTGGGAGTGATCGCCGAAATTGTCCTGTTTATGGTGATGCACCGTTTAATGCCGCGCTACGGCGCCAGTTTTCTGCTTGCCGCAGCACTGCTGCTCACCAGCATACGCTGGCTATTGATCGGCTTTTTTGTCGACAGCCTGCCGGTGGTGATTGTGGCGCAGTGTTTACATGCTGCCAGTTTTGGTCTGTACCATGCGGTGGCGATTGAGCTGTTTCACCGCAATTTCCAGGGGCGTTTGCAGGGACGGGGTCAGGCGCTGTATTCGGCGGTAAGTTTTGGTGCTGGCGGTGCGATTGGCACATGGATGAGCGGCGCCTACTGGGATGTGGTTTCACCGCAACTGATTTTCGGCGTGGCCGCCGCAGTTTCGTTTATTGCCTACCTGGTGTCATTAAGGTTCAATCGTCTGGCGCGGTGACGGGGCTTAAAAAGAAAACGCGAATGAACGCAAATAAACGCAAATAAAGCATATTTTTGTAGCAAAGAGGCAGGTGTCCAGGTAGACATCATAATAAACGAATAAAGACAAATGACGTATGACTGGTTCCCATGCTCCTGCGTGGGAACCCTTTGCTATGCAGTGAGTGGTGTTAACCTCATTAACATCACCTGCGTATGCGTTCCCACGCGGGAGCGTGGGAACGAGACAATTTTCTTCTAAGTAGTTTAGCCCGCACAATACACGCCATATCTACGTTGCTTGATCCGGCCTGAAAAAATCGCGTTTATTCGCGTGCATTTGCGTTCATTTGCGTTTTCTTTTTAGACAGTTACAGGTCTCACGACCTGTAACTGTGATGACTAGTGATCGTGACCGCAGCCTTCGCCGTGGGCATGCACATGGCCATGGCTGAGTTCTTCTGCGGTGGCGTCACGCACATCCATTACATCCACATCATAGTGCAGGGTCACACCCGCCAGTGGTGGGTTGCCGTCGATGGTGATGTCGTCGCCGTTGATCTCGCTGATGGTAATCAGCACCGGCTGGCCCACATCGCTTTCCGCGTGGAACTGCATACCCACTTCCAGTTCGACTTCGCCAAAAGCGCTGCGTGGAATCACCTGGGTGATTTCCGGGTTGTATTCGCCGTAGGCATCTTTGGGTTCAATCACCAGACTGAATGAATCACCTTTTTCCTTGTCTTCGAGGGCGCTTTCCAGGCCGGGAATAATGTTCTGGTGGCCGTGCAGGTAGGCGAAGCTGGCGTCGCTGGACTGGTCGATGACCACGCCCTTGTCGTCTTTGAGGATGTAATTGATGGTGATGACTTTGTCAGAGGTGATTTTCATTAAGCAACCTAATTGTGGTTATGTGTGAATAAGTGGCCACATATTGTACAGGATTTGTGCTTTTCGTGTGTGATTGCAGCATTTACCACTGTAAGGCCTGCCCAAAACGTATTCGCGGGGCTTGTTTCCGGTAAGACGGCTCGCTATTCTGTGCGCTCTTTTCAGCGGTGACACCCTATGCCAGATACACAACAGATGCAGTCCTTTATCGATTTTGCCCACCAGCTGGCGGACGCCGTGGGCGAGGTGCACCGTAAATATTTTCGCCAGCCGGTGTCCACTGAGTACAAGGACGACAGCAGCCCGGTAACCCAGTGTGACCAGGAGTCGGAAGCAGTGGCCCGTGAGCTGATTATGCGACACTTTCCCGAACACGGTATCCTGGGTGAGGAATTCCCACCGCATCAGCCGGAGGCGGAGTTTGTGTGGATTATCGATCCGGTGGATGGCACCAAGTTCTTTATGACCGGGCACCCACTGTTCGCGCTGCTGCTGGGTCTGTCGTACCAGGGGCGGTTTATTCTGGGGGTGATTGACCAGGCAATCAGCCGTGAACGCTGGCTGGGTGCAGACGGTTTCGGTACCTTCCTGAATGGCCAGCCGGTGCACACCCGCCCCTGCGCCTCACTGGATCAGGCGATTATTGCCCGGGTCGGCTACGAATGGCACTCCGTCGGCCGTGATCATTATATCGATCGCGTATGGAAAGCCAGCCACTGGGCGCAGTGGGGGGTAGCGCCCTATGATTACGGCCTGCTGGTGTCAGGGCATCTGGATATGGTGATAACCGCCGGCCCCCTGTTGCACGATATTGCCGCAGTGGAG
Organism: Gammaproteobacteria bacterium; assembly: GCA_036567985.1. GTDB lineage: Bacteria > Pseudomonadota > Gammaproteobacteria > SZUA-229 > SZUA-229 > SZUA-229. The sequence goes on from DATCTK010000033.1 coordinate 13,116, forward strand.
CCGATTGTGCGCAATGCCGGCGGGCTGATGTGTGACTGGTTTGGGCGTCCCCTGGATATACATTCACCCAATCATGTACTGGCACTGTGCAATCCAGCGCTACTGCCGGAGGTGTTGAAGGTGCTGGATTTTGATGAAGTGCCGGAGGATGTGCGGGGTGGTGAGTAGCCGCGTGTAATTATGCTCGTTCCCACGCTCCCGCGTGGGAACGAGAAAACTTAAGATTTTTATCTATCAATCATTTTCACAAAATTCTGAATTGTGCTGTTTCGCCTTTCTGGCGACTCACTTCTTTATGAAAGCCATCCC
>DATCTK010000034.1:0-9242 GCA_036567985.1 Gammaproteobacteria bacterium
CACCGCCTTGTGTTCGGTCTTGCAGGTGATAATGTGCTTGCCCTTCTTCTGGTAGAAGTGGGCCGCACCCTTGATCGCCAGGTTGTCCGATTCGGTGGCGCCCGAGGTCCAGACGATTTCCCGTGGGTCGGCATTCACCAGTGCGGCCACATGGCCGCGGGCGGTTTCCACCGCCTCGTCCGCCGCCCAGCCAAAGGCATGGCTACGTGAGGCCGGGTTACCAAAGTCGTTGTCCACCGTCAGGTAGTGCATCATCACGTCCGCGACACGCTGGTCCACCGGCGTGGTGGCTGAATAGTCAAAATAGATGGGGCGTTTTTCACTCACAATCGTAATCTCTCTGTCGGCTGTTAACAATATGCTTCAGGATACGCGTCTTTGTTGCTGCAAAACTTCCTGTTGACGGCGGGCAAGTATAAAGCGTCCGTTTATATTGTCACGTTGAATTGCCAGCTCGTGAATACCCGGACGGTTGGCAAACTGTGCCAGGGTAATACCCGAGAGAAAGTTAAATAAACGGTCGCTCAGCTCTTCCCACAGCTCATGGGTTAAACAGCGCACACCATCCTGGCAGTTACCTTCATGGTTACAGCGGGTGACATCCACTTTCTCATCCACCGCACTGATAATTTCCGCAATGCTGATTTCATCCGCAGGCCGTGCCAGACGATAACCACCACCTGGGCCGCGCACGCCGTCTACCAGCTTGTGTTTACGCAGCTTGGAGAATAATTGCTCGAGGTATGAAAGAGAAATACCCTGACACTGTGATATGTCGGCCAGTGTGACTGGACCCGCATTGTCATGAATTGCCAGATCCATCATCGCTGTAACGCCGTAACGGCCTTTGGTTGATAATCTCATAATTTCACCTAATAATTCCTGAGTAATTTAGTAGGATATTCTCTTACCTGAGTAAATTAGTCAAGAATTAATTGGTAAAAAATGCAGGGTATATCCCGGAGGTAATACCCATCAGCCTCCGCTGACAAGCAGTGTTAAACAGGTGATTTTCCGTGGAACAGCCTATGGAACGGCTTCTACAGCAATATGTCGAGTTTGTGCTGAAGCGGAAATAAGCTATTTTAGATCAATGACTTAATGCGCTGATACAGGGATAGAAAAGGGGATATTCAAGGGCGCCCAGGGCAGTTTCAGGCGGGCCCCAGTTCTGCCAGTTCGCGGTGCATTTCTGCCGGGTCCACCATATTCAGCTCCAGCAGACGCCTGAGGTGGGTCAGGCCTTCCAGGTCAATATTGTCCCACTGCAGACCCCAGTGATCATCATTAACATGACTGATGGTGGCCGACATGGTGATGGTTGCCCCTTCACCCAGCACCAGCTCTATGCTGTAAACATGGTCTTTCTGCGGTGTCACATCATGGGGTGAGACAATCAGCATGCCTTTCAGTGAGATATCTTCCAGCACACAATTCCACTGATCCTGTGCATCGCTCATAATGGCGTCTGCAATAAAAGGAATACGCTGGTAATGGCGACGTTCATTGCTTGTCATTCGGTTAACCACTCTTGTGTGCTACGAATTAGATTATATCTATGAGTATACTCTGCCTGACGCACTCAACAAGCCAGGCCGGTCAAAACTTCACTTTCAGCTTTATGACTGATGATTCAACATGGCTGCACTGAGCAGCTCACGGGTATAGGCCTGCCGCGGCTGGCTGAATAATGTGCGGGTATCACCCTGCTCCACCACCTGCCCCTGCTTCATCACCATAATGCGATGGGAAATGGAGCGAATCACATTCAGGTCATGGCTGATAAACAGGTAGCTCAACTGATGGCGTTGCTGCAACCGCACCAGCAGTTCCAGTACCTGCTTCTGCACCGACACATCCAGCGCACTGGTGGGTTCATCCAGTAATATCAGCGCCGGTTCGAGAATCACCACCCGGGCTATGGCTATACGTTGCCGTTGCCCACCGGAAAATTCATGGGGGTAACGCCAGAGTGCGGACTCATCCATATCCACTTCCGCCAGCACTTTTTTAATGCGTTGCAGGCGTTGTACTGCATCAAGCTGGGGGTAATGAATCTGCAGCCCTTCACCGATAATCTGCTCCACGGTCATGCGCGGCGACAGTGATGAAAACGGATCCTGGAATACCACCTGGAATTCCTTGCGTAAAGGGCGTAATGCAGACTCACGCAGCGTATCCAGACGCTGGCCATTAAAACTGATTTCGCCGGTGGACGATTGCAGGCGCAGCAATGACATACCGAGCGTGGTTTTACCGGAGCCGGACTCACCCACTATACCCAGGGTTTCCCCCTGTCGCAGTTCGATATCCACCTGGTCGACCGCGCGAACCTCATCTACCTTGCGCTTGAAAAAACCTTTGGTCACCGGAAAATACACGCAGATATTGCTGCCCTTTAACAGGGTTTGTCGCTCCTGGTTGCTGGCTGACACCAGCTGCGTTGGTTGTGATGCCAGCAAATGACGGGTGTAGGCATGCTGAGGGTTTTCAAACACGCTTTGAATATCTCCCTGCTCCACCAGCTCGCCTTTATTCATCACACAGACATAATCGGCATAATGTTTAACCAGGTTTAAATCATGGCTGATTAATAACACCGACATATTAAATTCCGCCTGCAGCTCCCGCAGCAGTTCCAGTATCTGTTTCTGGATGGTGACATCCAGCGCGGTGGTCGGTTCGTCGGCAATCAGCAATTTTGGTTTACAGGACAGGGCCATAGCAATCATCACCCGCTGACGTTGACCACCGGACAACATATGCGGGAAACTTTTTATCTGCCGTGCGGGATCGGGTAAACCCACGCGGTCCAGCATATCCAGTGCGAGTTTCAGCGCAGCCGGTCGATCCACCCGCTGATGCAGCATAATGGATTCCAGCATCTGCTTTTCAATCGGGTATACCGGATTGAGTGAGGTCATCGGCTCCTGGAATATCATCGCGATATCACGGCCACGAATGCGCCGCATTTCAGCCTCCGGTTTCAACAACAGATTCTGTTGCTGATAAATCACTGCACCATTGGGATAACAAACATGACCGGCTTCGTGCAGATTGAGTATCGACAGTGCACTCACCGACTTGCCGGAACCCGACTCCCCCACCAGTGCGATGCTCTGCCCTTCCTGAATATCAAAGCTGACATGCTTAACCGCTTCAACGATTTCATCGGCGGTTTGAAAATTAACGCTCAGGTCTTTTACACGGATTAATGGTTGATGGCTCATTATGATTCCTATGATCTCCGTGTATCCAGCGCTTCACGCAGGGCTTCGCCGATAAAGATCAGCATCATCAGGGCCCCCACCAGCACACCGAAGGTTGATAACGAAAGCCACCAGGCAGAAATGTTTTCCTTACCCTGGGATAACAGCTCACCCAGGCTGGGGGTATCCGGTGGCACACCCAGGCCAAGGTAATCCAGACTGGTAAGCGCCAGGATAGCCCCGGAAATTCTGAACGGTAAAAAGGTAATCACCGGGGTCAGGCTATTGGGTAATAAATGACGGAACATAATGCCGGAATTGCTCAGCCCGAGTGCACGCGCCGATTTCACATAATCCAGATTCCTTCCTTTAAGAAACTCGGCACGCACATAATCCGACAGCCCCATCCAGCCAAACAATGAGAGCAACACTATCAGTAACCATATACTGGGCTGGAAAATCGAGGCGAAAATAATTAGCAGGTACAGTTCCGGCATCGAACCCCAGATTTCAATAAAGCGCTGAAAAAACAGATCGGTACGGCCGCCAAAATAGCCCTGCAGCATACCTGCCAGAATACCAATGGCAGTACCCACAATCGTCAGTGAAATGGCAAATACAATCGACAGGCGAAACCCATAAATCAGCCGCGCCATAACATCACGCCCGCGGTCGTCGGTTCCCAGTATATTGTATTCGGACGGTGGTGCCGGATTGGCCATCTCAGAGTGATAACTGATGGTGGTATAACTGAAGGGATTTAACGGTTCGATCATCCAGTTGCCATTACTGGTGAGAATGTCGCGCACATATTCATCCTGATAGTCAGCCTCGGTTTCAAAGTCACCGCCGAAATCGGTTTCCTTGTAAAACTGGAAGACCGGAAAATAATATTCATTTTCATAATGCACCAGCAGCGGCTTATCATTGCTGAGAAATTCCGCGAACAGGCTGAGTACAAATACGAAGGTGAATATCCATAAGCTGTAATAGCCACGCTTATTCGCCTTGAAGCGATGCCAGGCACGCTGTCCCGGCGACATATGAACAGCAGCTGGAGTGCTTGCAGCCTGATCGACTACGGCAGTGGTTATGGGTTCCGGTGTAATCATCGATCTACCGCATCAAACTGGATTCTGGGATCAATCAGCACATAGCTTAAATCTGCCAGCAGTTTGGCAAACAGACCCAGAATGGTATAGAAGAACAGGCTGCCCAGCACCACCGGGTAATCCCGTTTCAGTATCGACTCATAAGACAATAGCCCCAGGCCATCCAGTGAGAAAATGGTTTCAATGAGTAAGCTACCGGTAAAAAAGGCCGCAATAAACGCTGCGGGAAAACCGGTAATAATCGGAATCATCGCATTACGGAACACATGACGATACAGCACGGTGGATTCGTCCAGGCCCTTGGCGCGGGCTGTGAGCACATACTGTTTACGGATTTCCTCAAGAAAACTGTTTTTGGTGAGCATAGTGAGTACCGCAAAACTGCCGATGGTTGAAGCAATAATTGGTAACACCATGTGCCATAAATAATCGGTGATTTTAAAATACCAGGGCAACTGGTCCCAGTTTTCCGATGTCAGGCCTTTCAGCGGGAACACATCAAAAAAACTGCCCCCGCCGAACAGCACCAGCAGGGCGATACCCAGCACAAAACCCGGTATTGCATAACCGATCAGAATGATACTGCTGCTGATCACATCAAAACGACTGCCATCGCGCACCGCTTTTTTAATACCCAGGGGAATACAGGTGAGATAAATAATCAGAAACGACCAGACACCGAGACTGATCGATACCGGCAATTTGGAAATAATCAGTTCCATCACCGACTTGTTATGAAAATAACTTTCCCCGAGATCGAACTGCGCATAGCGCAACATCATATCGAAAAAGCGTTGATGTGCCGGTTTATCAAAACCGTACAGCTGATTCAGTTTTTCAATCTGTTCCGGGTCCAGCCCCTTATTACCCTGGTAAAGACCGGAAGCACTGCTGCTGACTTCTCCACCACCTGCACTGGCGCCTTCCAGCTGACTGATCAACTGCTCCACCGGACCGCCAGGCACAAACTGGGTGACCACAAAAGTAATCAGCATTACACCGATCAGGGTGGGCACCATCAATAATAATCGTTTGAGTATATAACTGGCCATCTAATCCTTAATCCACCAGGTTGAAATTGCCCATGACTTTGGATTGTAATACAGCGGCAGGGTTTCCGGTTGTTCGAAACGATCCCAGTAGGCAATGCGATGGGTATTGATATACCAGTTGGGCACCAGGTAATCACCGTGTAACAGAACACGATCCAGTGCGCGGCAGGCAATGATCAACTCCTCACGGCTGGTAGTGGAAATAATTTTTTCCACCAGCGCATCCACCACCGGGTGTTGCACGCCCATTAGATTTCTCGAGCCATCCTGATCCGCGGATTCTGAATGAAACATGGTGCGCAACTCATTACCTGGCGACATCGACTGTGGAAAACTGCCCACCACCATATCATAATCAAAAGAACGCAAACGCCTTATATACAGTGAGCGATCAACCGTGCGGTATTTCATTTCGATACCCAGTTTTGCCAGATTGTGTGCAAAGGGCGCAAGAATGCGATCCATACCTTTCTGCTGCAGCAACACGTCAAATCTGAACGGCTGATTTTTTTCATTCACCAGCACACCCTGCTTAACCTGCCAGCCGGCATCCTGCAAAATATCCCGCGCCTGTTTCAGGTTTTCCCGCAGCGAGTTGGGTGGTGCAGTACTCACTGCCTGCCACTGCTGATTAAATACTGCATCTGGCAACTGATCGCGATACTGTTCCAGCAAAGCCAGTTCCCTGCCCCTGGGTAACCCGGTGGACTGCAACTCGGAGTTACTGAAATAGCTGTCATTAATCACATACTGGTCATAAAACAGCCGTTGATTCGACCACTCGAAATCAAAGGCCAACGCGATGGCTCGTCTTACCCGGGGGTCTTTAAATATTTCACGCCGGGTATTAAACACAAAACCCTGCATGCCAGCATTATTGCTGTGGGGCAGACTTTGTTTGATAATTTTCCCGGATTCATAGTTGGGGCCATTGTGCTCTCGCGCCCACAGTTTTGAATAATATTCATGACGAAAATCGAACTCACCCGCCTTGAAGGCCTCAAGTGAAATCACTAAATCCTGGTAATAGCGATACTGGATCTCATCAAAATTATATTGACCTCGACGTGAGGATAAATCTTTCGCCCAGTAATCTTTATTGCGTTTGAATGTTATGCGCTTACCCAGATCATATTCTTCAACAATGTAAGGTCCACTGGCTATCGGTTTTTTTTCGGTTATACGATCAAAACTTTCACCCTCCAGCCATTTTTCTGAAAACACCGCCAGATCACCCAGAATTAAATGCAGCTCGGAATTTTTACGTTTGAAGTTAAAGCGGATACGATAGTCATCCAGCACCTCGGCATTTTCCACATCGGCATAAAAAAATTTATACTGCGGATGCGCCAGATCAGAAACCACGGTATCGAATGAAAATTTCACATCCCGTGCGGTAATTTTATCGCCATTATTAAAACGCGCACGGCGATCAATCTGGAAAACCACCGATAACTGATCATCCGCCAATTCGATATCATTGGCGATTAATGGATATTTGCTGAAAGGTTCATCGTCGCTGGCCACCATCAGGGTGTCGAACAACAGACCCGCGCCCTCAGCCACGGACCCTTTGAGAATAAATGGATTAAAGCTGTCAAACGCGCCGGTGCCAGCCAGCACCAGTCGGCCGCCTTTTTTTGCATGCGGATTTACATAGTCAAAATGTGTAAAGTCATCGGCATACTTTGGTGTATATCCCATGGCTGCAGATGGCGCGGCAGAACTGACTGAGCTGTAGATTGCAATTATTAGTAAAAAAATCCCCGCAAAAGGGTGCAATCCTGTTTTTATCGTCATATTATCTAGAACTACCTCAGGGGCTGTATGTGTCTCTGACCATCCGGGCACACAAAGGTGCCTCTGATGTTCGATAGCATACCAATTGATAACAATAAAAAACAGGAGTCCTTTAATGGGATTTTTATCTGGCAAACGTGCAGTTATTTTTGGCGTGGCAAGCAATCGATCCATTGCCTGGGGCATTGCGCAGGCAATGCACCGTGAAGGCTGTGAATTAGCATTCACTTATCAAAATGAGCGCCTGCGCGAACGCGTTGAAAAACTGGCCGGTCAACTCGATTCCGATATCGTGATTCCCTGTAATGTTGAAGACGACAGCGAAATAGAAGCGGTATTCGATCACCTGGACGATTACTGGGATGCCTTCGACATTCTGGTGCATTCAATTGCCTTCGCACCCAGGGAATTGCTGGAAGGTGATTATCTGGACAACCTCAGCCGCGACGGATTTAATACCGCACACGAAATCAGCTCCTACAGCCTGGCGGCAATTGCCAAGGCGGGGCGGCATATGATGCAGAAGCGGGATGACGCTTCCATACTCACCCTGAGCTATCTTGGCGCGGAACGTACCTTTCCCGGCTACAATGTAATGGGCCTGGCCAAAGCCAGTCTGGAAGCCAATGTGCGCTACCTTGCACAGAACCTCGGCCCGGAGGGAATCCGCGTCAATGCGATTTCCGCCGGGCCGATTAAAACCCTGGCGGCTTCAGGCATTGACGGATTCGGCAAACTGTTTGAGCAGGTTGAGCAAACAGCACCGCTAAGGCGCAATGTAAATATCGATGATGTGGGCAATACAGCGGCTTTTCTGAACTCACCCCTGGCCAGTGGCATTACCGGTGAAGTGATTTATGTGGATGCCGGTTTCCATATTGTGGGTTTAACCAACCCGCTTAAGGTTTAGGCTGTCACTGAATTAATCAGGCCTTGCGGCGATTAAAAGCCGGCATGAACAGAAATGCAGCCATATGGCTGCATTTTTTATTAGCTATTCTAAATTGATCGCGATACGTAATATGTCAACTAAGCGGGTTTGCGCTCTTCTCGGAGAATACCCGTCTCACCTTCCAGGCGACCGATCACCACCGCCGCTACAGAGTCGCTGAATATATTCACCGAGGTGCGGCACATATCCAGCACCCGATCCACCGCAAGGATCAAACCCACCGCTTCCAGTGGCAGACCAATGGTACTGAGGATAATGGTAATCGCCACCAGGCTGGCCGAGGGTATACCCGCCACGCCAATCGAGGTAATCAGCGCCACCAGCACGATAATAAATTGCGTGGTAAGACTCAGCTCCAGCCCGTAGGCCTGCGCAATGAACATGGCGGCGACGCATTCATACAGCGCGGTACCGTCCATATTCACCGTCGCCCCCAGCGGCAGGGTAAAACTGCTGACCCGGTTAGATACCCCGGCCTTCTGCTCCACACATTCCATGGTTAAGGGCAGGGTTGCGGAGGATGAACTGGTTGAGAATGCGGTGAGCAAGGCCGGACTCATCGCTTTATAGTGCAACAGCGGATTGACTTTGGCCACGTAGCGTAGAATCAGATACAGCGTGCCACCGGCATGAAGTGCCAGTGCTGCCAGCACGGTAAAGAAAAATATTGCCAGCGGCTTGAACACATCCACACCGGATACAGCCGCTACCTTGGCCACCAGTGCAAAGACACCCAGCGGTGCAAATTTCATCACCCAGTTGGTCATGTGCATCATGATATCCAGCACACTCTGCCAGAAACCCTGCACCACATCGGTCTGTTTTGCCGACAGGCGGGTGGCAAAAAAGCCGAACAGCAGGCTGAAGAAAATCAGCCCCAGCATCTGCCCATCCGCGGCGGCGGATACAATATTCGGCGGCACCATCCTGAGAAACACCGACACAATATCAGCGGCACCCTTGCCTTCCACTTCTTCAGACAGGGAACTGGGCATGTCCGCCAGCCCGATCAGGTCCTTGATCGGCTCGCCATTGCTGATGCCAGGTGTGGTCAGATTCACCAGTAGCAGACCCAGAAGAATGGCCAGCAGACTGCTGACTGCGTAATAAACCAGGG
>DATCTK010000035.1:0-22339 GCA_036567985.1 Gammaproteobacteria bacterium
CCATCTGCAGTGCTGAATCTTCCGGCATGCTGGAAAACAGAAAATCGGTAAATACACCGCCATCCACATGGCGAATATGCAGCTCAAGCAGGTTGTCATTATGCGGTGCATTGGCAATGGAAAATGCACGTCGCTTGCCATCGTCAAGGATGAATTCGATGTATTGTCCTGCGAGATATTGCAGGCGTTCGTTGTTGTCGAGGGTGATCTGTAATGCAATCACATCGTGGCAGAGTTTTTTCTTCGAGCTGACATGGCAGCCAAGCTGCCTGACCCGTATCTGTGAAAGGTCCTCGATTTCCTCAATACTGATATCCAGATCCATACGGGTTTTTGCCAGACAGAACAGCGCCATATTGCTGGCTGTCATCTCGTCGTCCAGCGCCATGGGTTCATCGTCATAATACACATCGCCCTTAACGATATAACCGGCACAACTGCCACAGGCACCACCTCGACAGCCATAGGGCAGGTCGATATTCTGGCGCATCGCCGCGTCGAGAATGGTTTCGTCGTTCTCGACCTGAAACTGGTGTTGCGATGGATGAATGGTAACCGTATACGACATTGAAACCTCTGCATGAATGTTGTCAGTCATTTTGACCGATGCGGTGACAAAGTAAAGCAACAAACTTCAGGGTAATGCAGCAGGTTTGCTATAATGCCGCGCAATCATGGCCGCAGACTAATTCGGAGACAGATATATGGCGCGGGTAAAAATATATAGCACCGGGCGTTGTCCGATTTGTGACAAAACCAAAACCCTGTTGAACAAGTGGCATATTCCCTATGAAGAAGCACGGGTGGATACAGACCACAGTGCGCTTCGGGAAATGGCGGAGAAAACCAGTGGTGCGCGCACTGTGCCGCAAATTACCATTGATGGCAAATGGATTGGCGGTTTTTCTGAACTCACCATGATGCATATGGACGACGAGCTGGATGAGCTGGTCGAAGCCTGATCTGTCGGGTATTGATGTGCCCAACTGGGTGCGTTTTATTGCCCAGGATGCGGATGGCAGCTGGTGGGGTTATTCAGTGGAGCCGTTACAGAATCACCGTGGCTGGTATGAAAACGAGCTGGGCGAGCATGTGAAGTTAAAACAGGGGCAGCCATGTGATGCCTGGCCAAAGCAGCTGTATCACTATCCGCTCAGGGACGAGAAATAAACTGCCCCGTCAGTTAGTTGTCGCCGTTATTCGAGCCAGTCATCACCGTAATCGTGGGTGATTTCCTCTCCGGCTTTTATGTCCTTCAGTGCAACCACATCCAGGTCCTCGCAATAGCAGGCATTGGGTTTGGCGCTGTGGTTAATGTATTTTAAATCGCAGTCCACCTTTACCCCGGTGGTTTCATCCAGCCATAAGACATAGGGGCCGTCTTCAGTCACCGGGTTAAAGCTGATCTGGCCAATCAGTTCACCACGCTTTATGCGGCGCAGGGCAAACAGGCCCTTGCCGTGAATGGCGCTGCTTTTAACTGTGTAGGCTTTGTCTGTCATGGGTTCTCATCGTTAAAGATATTCAACTCATCCCAGATATCATCGACCCGCTGTTTGATCTCATCACTCATCACAATCGGTCGGCCCCATTCTCGATCGGTTTCACCGGGCAGTTTATTGGTGGCATCCATACCCATTTTAGAACCTAGCCCCGATACCGGCGAGGCAAAGTCCAGATAGTCGATGGGGGTGTTTTCAATCAGTGTGGTGTCACGGGCCGGATCCATGCGCGTGGTCATGGCCCAGATCACATCATTCCAGTCACGGGTGTTCACATCGTCGTCCACCACAATCACGAACTTGGTGTACATAAACTGGCGCAGGAACGACCAGACACCCATCATTACCCGTTTGGCGTGACCCGGATACTGCTTTTTCATACTGACCACCGCCATGCGGTAGGAACAGCCTTCCGGTGGCAGGTAGAAGTCGACAATTTCAGGAAACTGTTTTTTCAGAATGGGCACAAACACTTCATTCAGCGCCACGCCGAGAATCGCCGGTTCGTCCGGTGGCCGACCGGTGTAAGTGCTGTGGTAAATCGGATTTTTACGGTGGGTGATTTTTTCAATGGTAAACACCGGGAAGCGTTCCACTTCGTTGTAGTAACCGGTGTGGTCACCATAGGGGCCTTCGTCCGCCATATCGTCCGGGTAGATAAAACCTTCCAGCACATATTCAGCAGAAGCCGGCACCTGCAGCTTGCTCAGTTTGCACTGGGTGACTTCGGTTTTACTGCCGCGCAGCAGGCCAGCAAAGGCGTATTCAGACAGGGTGTCCGGCACAGGTGTTACCGCGCCCAGAATGGTGGCCGGATCGGCACCCAGGGCGACCGCAATCGGAAATGGCTCGCCGGGGTGTTGCTGTTGCCATTCCTTGAAATCCAGTGCGCCACCGCGGTGGGATAACCAGCGCATAATCACGCGGTTTCTGTCGATTACCTGCTGGCGGTAAATGCCCATATTCTGCCGCTCTTTATTCGGGCCCCTGCTAACCACCAGGCCCCAGGTAATGAGTGGCGCGGCATCTTCCGGCCAGCAGGTCTGGACTGGAATCGTCGCAAGATCAATCTGGTCTTTTTCGATTTCAATTTCCTGGCAAGCAGCCCGGCTGACCACTTTGGGTGCCATATTCAATACCTGTTTGAAAATCGGCAGCTTGTCCCATGCGTCCTTCATGCCCCTGGGTGGTTCCGGCTCCTTGAGAAATGCCAGCAGCTTGCCGATTTCATGCAGCGCCTCCACCGAGTCCTCGCCCATGCCCATGGCAACCCGCCGCGGCGTGCCGAACAGATTGGCCAGCACCGGAACCTGCGAGCCTTTTACATTTTCAAACAGCAGGGCCGGCCCCTGTGCACGCAGAGTGCGATCGCAGATCTCCGTCATCTCCAGGCGGGGATCAACCTCAAGGCTGATGCGTTTTAGCTCGCCCTGTTTTTCCAGTTGATCGATGAAGTCGCGCAGGTCTTTATATTTCATAGCTTCCGGCTTTGCTTAAATTGAACAGCGTAGATTATTTGTACACACACAGATAGGCAGTGTCACAGCCAATTTTTACCAGGAATGAGCTATTGGCGGCAACGATAAAGGTTTCATTAAGTGCAATGTCACGCCAGTCATTTTCGTCGGGCAGTTTAACCTGCATCTCACCGCTGATCAGGGTCATGTGCTCAATGCAGCTGGTACCGAACTCGTAATCACCCGCAGCCATCACACCAATGGTTGCCCTGTCATTACCGGCGGTAAACGCCAGTGATTTAACCTTGCCATCAAAATATTCATTCACATCAAACATAGTAGAGTCTCGATAAGTTTAAAAGCGGCGCTATTTTAGCATGATGGCTGATGCTGCATTAAACAGATGTGCTTGCCATTATTCAGATAGCGCAGAAATTTGTCAGCAATTGCCGCTGGGGCATCGTCCGCGGCAATCAGCTCAAAATTTGCCTGCTGGTAAAAATCAACCAGATGGCTGAAGGGAAAACAGTATACCTTGTGCGACGCCAGTACCGGCTGCAGCGTCTGCAGGAATTGCTGGCCAATTCCCTGGCGTCGCTGTTCAGCTGCAACACACATACTGCGCAACAGGTAATCGTTCCCCAGCGGGCTGAGTCGAAGTGCGGCGACGAGTTGTCGATCAGCAGTAAGCTCGAGGCGTGCACTGTAAATCAGTTCATTTTTCGGTGCCTGGGCGCGCATGCCGTTTTTTTTGTAGAACTGCTTGATCAGTGGCAGGGTATAATGGTCAACCTGTTGAACCGATAGTGTGTCTGTTGATGTCCCGTGCATTCTGTTACCAGTGTCGCCGCGCCAGCGTGGCCTGTTTATGTGGTCGTATCGAGCCGCAGCAGAATCAGGTGCGGGTGGTCGTGCTGCAGCATCCGGATGAGGTATCCCATGCCAGAGGCAGTGCCATCATAGCAGAACTGGGTTTGCAGCAGTATACGTGCTGGGTGGGTGAAGATTTTACTGAGCATGCGCCATTACAGCAGTTGCTGCAGGCCCATGAGAATGAGCGGGCGGATGAACTGGTGCTGGTGTTTCCCGCAGAACAGGCGCGGAGCCTGCAGCAGCTTAAAGCAGAAAAGCCAGTGAAGACACTGCTGTTTATCGATGCCAGCTGGCGCAAGGCACGAAAGATATGGCAGACCAACCCGCAGCTACAACGCCTCAACTGCTGCTACCTCGAGCCATCACAGCCATCTGCCTACCGTATTCGCAAGGTGCCCCGGCCGGGTTATCTGTCTACGCTGGAGAGCATTGTTGAAGCGTTGCGCATTGTCGAAGATGCACCAACGGCTTACCAGCCGATGCTTGAGCTGTTCACCGAGATGATAGATTTCCAGATAGAGCAGATGGGTGCACAGACCTATAAAAAGCACTACCAGGACAAATAGCGGTGGATATGGATTATTTATGAAAAAAAAATGGCAAATAACCGATTCTTAATATAGAATTCGCGCTCTCTGTGAAAGCAGAGTCCAGTGGGTGATTAGCTCAGCTGGTAGAGCGTCGCCCTTACAAGGCGAATGTCGGGAGTTCAAATCTCTCATCACCCACCACTTCGGACCGGTAGTTCAGCTGGTTAGAATGCCGGCCTGTCACGCCGGAGGTCGCGGGTTCGAGTCCCGTCCGGTCCGCCATATAAAATAAAAAGGCCCCCTCTGCGAAAGCGGAGGGGGCCTTTTTATTTTATATGATGGTCCAGACTGCCACGACGAGAACCCGATGTTCGACAAAGATTAATCCGCAGAAAAGCGCAGAAAAGGGGTCACAGAAAAGGGGTCAGACCCCTTATTTATATTCTTATTTATTCTCACGCAAGAACGGATGCGCGAATAGTCCCGTATAAACCACATGATGAAGTAAAATAGCGACATGACCCTGCGAAAGCGCAGGAACGTTTATCTGTATTATTCTCCCGCCTCATTATGTACCATCTTTCTGTGTTAATCTGAGCAGGGTTCAGCTAAGCAATACCAATCTATGAAAAAATCCAGAAAATCACATCCGGCCAGTGAGCTGCTAAAGCGGCATCCACAGTTAACACAGAGCGATGAAATGAAGGTTTCATCCCATGTTCAGCGTGAATCTGGTGAATGGGTTATCAACACCCTGATGATTGAAGGTTATACTGTGCCATTCAAATACAGGCGAAAAAAACGCTACAGGGATCTGACCGGGCAACGGGTTAATTTAAGCTATTACGCGGATACCGAAGAGGTGGCGGATATGGAAATCGAGATTATGAAAGTGGTACGGATTAAGCGTAGCTGATACTGGCAGTATGTGGATGTTGCCCTGGTGTAAGCTTATAATTGTTTATTGATTGCTTTCCAGGCTTTCAATTTTCTTTTGAACTTTTTCCGCGCGTGAAATCAGCTGTTCTATTTCCTCATTGTCTGGATCCATTGTCCTGGCCTGTTTCCACTGAACCAGTGCTTCATCGATTTTCTGCTTGCTGTAAAGGTCTCGGCCCAATGACAGCTTTTTATTAACCTGAATATCAATTTCCTGTGTAAGGCTATCGAGCAGCTTGCGTGCCTGATCATGTTGCGGATTCAGTTTGAGTATGGTTTGCAGGTTAGTGCGTGCCATATGATAATTTTTGTTCTGATACTCGGTTCGGTAAGCGGCGAATAATTTACTATAGAACTTCTGGTTACTGACATTCTTGATCATGGAGTCAAGGCGTTCTATACCTTGCTGCTTCTGTTCAACCGGTGCCAGCGCATGTGACAGCAGGTAGCACTCTTTTGCCAGGTTATACTGGTTGCGCTTTATTGCACTTTCTGCGCAATTATCAAGTTGACGGGTTGTGGCGGTTACGTAATTTTTATAGCGATTCAGGTCATTTTGTGCGCTGAAGTCGGAAGGCAGAAGTTGTTCAAGTTTTTCATAAATTGGCTTGTAGGAAATTAGCGTGTTTGCATCTTTGAGCAGCAGTTGTTTACGCAGATTAATAATTTCCTGTTCGCGTTGCTTTAACAGGCCATTGTAATGCTTTTCGAGTTCCGGGTCGTGGTTTGTATTGTCTAGTGCGGTTTCATAAAGTGAAACTGCTTCCTGCCAGTGCTGGTTTTGCTGCAGCTGTTCTGCTTGTGTAATTGTGTTTTTAATATACGTGGCTTTTCTGTTTGCAACTTCATCCTTGCGGGAAAGCAGGTGCCGGTACTCGGCCTGGTTGATATTGATGGCGTCGAATGTGCGTTCAATCTTGCTGAAGTTGTTTTCTGACAGCCATTGACTTATCTTTTCATCAGTCTGTTCAGGTGATGAAATAATCATACTACAGGATTGCAGTATGCTGCACAAAGCGATAATCAGTAAACGACTGGGTGTGTTTAAGCGCATGACGTTAAATAACTGTTTTTACCTTTTTTATTATCTGGTCAATTTCCCGTTGCATATTTTCCTGATATTCAGGATTTATATCATTAATGATCCAGGTGGAAACAGGGGCTTCCTTGCCGCGCACACGAATTACCTTATGCTGTTGTGCGCTGATACGTGATTGAATGCTTGGCTGATTATAAAATTCTTCCAGAACAATAATCTGGTCTGCCTCCGCCGCACTGGCGAGGCGGGAAGCCATATTGACCGGGTCCCCAATCACGGTGTATTCCATGCGGTCGCTGGAGCCAAGATTGCCGGCCACCATTATGCCGGTATTTACGCCTATTCTAAAGTGAATACTGAGTTTGTTTTCCTGCTCGCGCTTCTTATTAAGTTTTTTTACGGTCTGCTGAATCATAATGGCACAGGAGACAGCATTGAAGCTATGGTCGATGGTGGCTTCGGGTACGCCGAATACCACCATTGCACAGTCACCCATAAATTTATCGATATGGCCGTTATGTAACTGTGCAATCAGTGAGATATAGGAAAAATATTCATTAAGCAGGTTGGCGACTTCATCCGGCGGCATTTTTTCCGACATGCTGGTAAAACCAACAATATCAGCGAATAACACCGAGGCTTTTACATGCTTTCCACCCAGCTCCACTTCATCCAGATTCTGTAAGACCTGTTGTGCCACATTACTTGAAACATAGCGTGAGAAAGCGTCCTCAACCTGGGTTTTTTGCAGCAGGCCGTGGGCCATCTGGTTAAAGGCCAGTGCCAGTTCGCCAATTTCATCATTACGTCGCTCATTCAAACGGTAGCGGTAATTGCCGTTCTCGATGGCCTTGCTGGCATCCACCAGGCTGTAAATGGGTTTGGATAGATGGCGACTCATTACAAAGGCCAGGAAAATCGCAATCAGTGACATCAGGACGGTGAAGGTCAGAATGACAAACTGGGCGTTTTTTAATGACTCCACCATGTGCGCCTTACTGAAGCTGACATAGGCATGGCCAGCGATTAACTGGTTGAAGGTGATCGGGTGGTGAAAACTGAGGTAATGGTTTTCATTGCTCAGTGGTGCATTAAATTCAAATTGGCCAGCCACCAGGCTATTGCTGGTGTGTAGCTGCAGCATATCATGCGAAGGGATCATGCCGCTGCTGACCAGCATCTGGCCCTTTTCCGAGAGAATGGCGACGCCCATAATCTGCTGTCGATCAACCAGGTTGTTGGCCAGGGTTTTCAGGCCCAAAGTGTCATCGGAAAGCACCATTTCAGCAGAACTGTTGGCCAGCTGGCGCACAATTGCCGAGCCCATATCATTGATCTGGCGAGTTAAAACATTCTGCTGGTTTTCCAGAATAATAAAGCCGAGCGAGCTCAGGCCGCCGACAACCAGCAGGGTGATCGCCAGTGCAAGCTTTACGGCAATGGGTATGCGAATCTTCCTTTGCTCGCCTTGTGAAAATTGTTCTTCCTTCATGTTATCTGTGCAATATCACCGCTGTGTTGAGATTTAGCTCGCCGCCGCTGCTGGCTGTCCGGGGCAGGCAGACAGGCCGAGGATGCTGGCAAATCATATCATGCCCGGCCCGGTATGATGTGGATAAATCAATTCGACCAGTGCAGGTGGCGGCCTTGATACAGGCCGGGTGCGCCTGGCTGAGCAAAGGCAGGGCGACATGTTATAATAGCAAATGCAGGGCGCAGAGGGCCCGGCAGTGATAGATAAAATCTATGGATGATTATGGATTTAATAGGCCGGACCAGCTGATTTGTGGCAGAAATATGGTACCCTAGCAGCTGGTGAAAACCGATTTACATCCCCCGAGGATTGCAGGCAGGGCCTGCAGTAGCTCAAGATTGAAGATTGAGGTTACAAGATGTTTCATTTAAGTGAAGAGCGCCAGGTACTGCTGACGCAAAAAATAATGACCACACTGGATGAGTGGGGTTTGTCTGCGGCGGATCAGGTAATAGTGCTGAATTTGCCGGAAGATACCCGTACCCGGAAATTGCGTGCCTACCATGAGAGCACGCCCCTGCCCAAGGACGACAATGTGGAATTTCGCGCAGTGCGTATCCTGGGAATTATCGATGCGTTGCGTACCACTTATCCCAAGAATGAATCCATGGGTAGCCGCTGGATGAAGGCTCCGCACCGTCGTTTCCAGAATCGCACACCCTTGCAGGTGATGCTGGAAGAAGGCAATACCGGTGTTAACAGTGTACTGGCAGAGCTGGATTGTGCCTATGCCTGGGAACTGAGCGGCTCACAGGCGGGCTAACAGATCCGCAGGTGGTGATAGCTGCAAAAAAATAACCTGCGCGGCTAATCCGTTTTCGATTGCAGCTGTTGATG
Organism: Gammaproteobacteria bacterium; assembly: GCA_036567985.1. GTDB lineage: Bacteria > Pseudomonadota > Gammaproteobacteria > SZUA-229 > SZUA-229 > SZUA-229. The sequence continues at coordinate 8,712 of DATCTK010000035.1, forward strand.
CACGTTGTCACTGCGGGCCGCCAATATAAAATCATTGATAAACAGACCGTTAATGCTGTGGGTCCACCAGCTGACCTGCAGTTTCCCCCATTCAATACAGATTTTTGGATGATGATCTGCCTCTTCTGCCAGCGCGCCAATGGCATTGCACAATGACAGTGCACTGGCAAAATCTGCCAGCTTATATTCGCGACTCAGTATATCGGTATCGTGTTGTTGATTAATCTGCCACTCCGGTAACTGTTGTAGCAAGCTGTGCTGGCTGTCCTTATCCAGTGGCTGGCAGTCGCTGTTGCAGTTTTGTAAAGCCTGTTGATTTAAGTCTGACATATAATCTATCCTCTTTACATACGGTGTGCGTAATGATGTTACAGCCTATAACAGATGTGCAGGAATTGCAGCGACGACTGGTCGGAAGTCACAATGACTACCTGTTGCAGGACGAACTACCCGCGCACAGGGTGCGTCTGGTGTTTGCCGGGCCGTTTAAGGGCGAGACCGTTGTCTGGAATGCCTGCATTGAAACCATCGAAGCTTATGCGCAACACCACAGGGTGGATGATGACCCGCAACAGTTTATTGATATTCGCTGTGACAACGAGGTGCACTGGATTCATATCGGGCTTAACGTACAACAGATTGATCAGGCAGTGATTAAACGTAGTATGATTATGGTTCGCAATTACAAGCGTTTAAGTGAAGGACGACACGAGTATGGTGCCAGAAGTAAAACCCTGTAAGCGATTTATGCCTGCAGTTAGCAGCCAGGTTTAGTCTGTAGCCAATGCAACGCATTGTTGTTATCAACTCCAAGGGGGGCTGTGGTAAAACCACAGTCTCTACCAATCTGGCCAGCTACTATGCAGCGCAGGGAATTAACACTGCCCTGTTCGATTATGATCCGCAGGCTTCGAGTATGCGCTGGCTTAAATTAAGGCAGGCGGATAGTGCAACCATCTATGGTGTGACCGCACAGAAAAATGCCGCCAGGGCAGTGACCACGAGCTGGCAATTGCGCTTGCCGCCAGAAACAGAACGGCTGATTGTGGATACGCCGCCAGGGCTTAAGGGCATAGATCTCATCGAACAGATAAAGGGCGCGGATGTAATTCTAATTCCGGTACTGCCATCACCGCTGGATATTTTTGCGACTGCTGACTTTATTCGTGATTTATTACTGCAGGCCAAAGTGCGCATGAGCACCACCCGTATTGGTATTATTGCAAACCGGGTAAAGAAAAATACCGTGGCTTTCCAGTCGTTACAGCGTTTCCTGGACTCACTCAGTATTCCCGTGGTGGCACGGTTAAGAGATACGCAGAACTATTTGCGTGCCACCGATGAAGGTCTGGGGATACATGAGCTAAAAGGGCAGAATATTTATATTGATGCGCAACACTGGAAACAGATATGCCAGTGGATTGATGGTGATCAAAAAATAAACGCGAATTAACGCACTAAAGTGCAGGAGCACTTTGAACGAGCGAATGCTTGGCCCGAAGGGTGGAGTACAGGATGTGCGGAATAAATGAACGCAATAAAAGCTTTGTCTATACGCTCTGGCGTGTATTAGCTATATGTCTCTGGCACTTGTCCCCATCATCGGTCAGACAAACCACAAATGACCAAAGACTAACGACTTATTAATCCCCACATCCTGTACATCTTCGCTACCGGCGTCCTGCCTCACGCGAAATACCGCACATCCTGTGCATAAAAAACCCCGACCAATTGGTTCGGGGTTTTTAGATTTCGTCTGTTGAGCCGGATTATCTGCGGCGGCGGCTGATCATGCCCAGTGCGCCCAGGCCGGTAATAAATAACCATACGGCGGCTGGCAGAGGGACTTCTGCAGGGGCATTGGCACTGAGGTTAAAGCCCGCGGCTAGTGCGAGACGATCAGTGCTACCCAGGTTGGAGATAGTTAATTCATTTATAAAATCTGTGCCTGTTATGCCGAAATCCCCAAGCTCTATCGTTGCGATTAACATATCAGCGTAGCCGTTGCCAAAATCAATCTGGTATTTTTTTGTAAGTCCGCTGTCTGAGTCGATAAAGGTAAATAATGATGCTTCAACATCAACTTGTGTGTTGCCGTTGATGCTCAAGTCGAAAAAGCTTGATGTGGGTTCGCTATCAGCACGCACAAAGTAAAACACAATATCGTCGCCAGTATTATTGAATAGTGAATTATTGAAACCTAAACCCAGTGAGCCGCCTGTGGTAGTACCCTGGATATAAGTCGTCAATTCAAGGTCAGTAATTGCATCGGCGCCGTTTGTTGACAGGACGTTGCTGGCAGAGGTGACAGTGCTAACCGAGCCGGCAGGATCAATCGTATATGGTCCAATGGTTGCTGCACTGGCTGACTGTGCATGGATGCAAAGACATGCGCTTATGGTGATTAGTATTTTTTTCATATTTTTATGCCTGTCAATAAATTCCGTTCTATATCTAGCGACGTGATTTTAAAGAAAATGGTGTAGTTTCGGGAAGATCACCTGGTGCAATTACTGGTGCATCAATATCTACTTCGACAACAGTCGGTGTTGGTATCGCTGGTGGAGGTGTCACCGGTGGTGGAGTTACCGCTGCAGGTGTGTTTGCTACACGATTAAACGCCGCATTCTCATTGGGGCGGAAATTAACCTGTGGCTGGGAAACGGCAGCAGGTGCGACCTCGATGCGAGGGCCCGCAGCAGGCTGAATGTTCTGTGACCATGCGCCCCATGCATAAACCGAGTCCTTGTCCGCTGCAATAACAGTTGCAGGGATGGCGAGTGCCAGCGCGAGTAGAGTTGCTTTTTTCATTATCGTTACCTTAATACATTTAGTGAACTAGTTAGCATTTTTCGTGCCACCAAGTTCTGTGCATGCCCGAATCAGTCAGTTATACGTTCGCTGCATGAATCTACAAGCCATTTGTAGGATTGCAGATTATAAGAGGATTGACGACGGAGTATATACTTCGTTTGTGTGGTTTATTGGGTGTGGTGGATATGTTATTGAAATATATGAATATATTGAAGAGAACAGAGGTTAATTAGTTGTTCGTTATGTAGCTTGAGGCGATGAGACGGCTGGTTGGTTAAATCCGGCTGGAAGGTATTCCGACAGCCATTGTGGAATGACTGTCGGAATCCTTTACGTAGTATTGAAAAAGCGGCGGCTAGAAGAAGTAACGACGCATATTCACTTCAAATACGTTGCGGTCGTATTCGAAGGCGTCGAGGTTCGAGTCATCGGCGTTGGATTCATTGTCGGCATAGGTGAGCTGTGCGTTTAATGTCCATGATTTGAAGTCACCGCTGGTGAAGTTATGGTTAACCCCCAGAAGTGCTACGACCTCGGTTTCGTCACGCTTTTCCGTGAAGTTGGCATCCGTGTCGGCTCCCTTGTACTTATAGTCACGGCTGCTCACGGTCAGGTAGGCGCGGGCATTCTCCCAGGCCGGCATCTGTCCACCGAGGTAAATCTCGGTGCCGGTGTAACGGCGGAAGTCAGCCTTGGCACCATTGTCATGGCGCTTGATGCCAGCCTGGATACCGATATTCAACGAGCTGTAAAATTTCGCCAGATCCATGCCCCACACAGTGGCGGTACCCTTGAGTGTGTCATCCAGTGACTTGTCATCGTATTCCTTGATGGTGGTGGTGTTTTCCAGTGTCAGTTCCAGGTCCGGCATAATGCTGTAGGTAAACAGCGGATTAAAACCGGAGAAAAGCGCATAGGGCTCATTGCCGAAAAACAGCTTGTCCATTTTGAAATTCAGCGCGCTGCGCCAGGCGCGATCAGCAATCAGTGCCGGCCCGGTCGACAGCGACAGTACGCTTAGATTAAAGTCGCTGTCACCGGCATCCGCCGCATAGCTTTTATTATAGGCGGTGGCCTGTGTCAGCCATTCAAAGTCCACCGCGCGTCCGGCCATGGCCAGTGGCTGGCTGGCCCGTGAGCGATTGGAGAAAGACAGTAGCAGCTGTCCGCCATGGCTGTTGTTTTCCTTCACATTCGCCTCAAGTGTTTCCTGGGCAATGGTCTGGCTGTCGGGGCCAAGGTTGATATTGGAGTCAGAAAACAGGCCGGCCGACAGGTAGATCGATGATCGGCTGCGTTGCTGTGCCGCCTGCACGTCGCCGCTCAGCTGTGCCAGGTAGGCGGTGATAGTGAGCTTGACCGATTCGGGGGTGTCCGGGTCATTCAGTACCCGTGTCAGTTCTTCACGTGCTTCTTCGTAGCGACGGGTCAGGTGATAGGAGACGGCCAGTTCGAGGCGGGCGCGATTCAGTTCAGGCTGGTTGCTGAGAATGGTTTCGAAAATTTCGATGGCATTAAACAGTTCGCCATCTTCACGGTATTGCATGGCTTCTTCAAACAGGGCTTCCGGATCGATGCTTTCCTGTGCGACACTGCTGTGCGAGATTAAACTGGCGCTGATAAGCGCAGTGGTGAGTATTTTCCTGATCATTTAAGTGGTTCCTCGAACGCTGTGAATTATATTTTGCCGCGATATTGACGGGTTTCCGGTGCTTTTTCAAGGGGAAACTGTGGTAATAAAAGCCCGCCGGAACAGGCTTGCAGCGAAATTGAGGGTGCTGTGCTATGAATAAACTGCCAGTTAAGGATGTGAACTGGGGTAAACTACAGGCTGTGATTCTGCTTAATTACATGTTGCTGTGAAGTGAAATTTTATAAACGCTTTCAAACACTAAAGTGGTGTATTGTGTTGCGAAACCTGTTGTGTAGCCTGTGTTTTTTTGTCATCAGTTTGTCCGCCCTGAGCGTACAGGCGGGTATATTCGGTTACCAGGAAAACATGCGCAGTAACCTTGAGCTGTTTCCCCAGTGGCTGTCTGTGCTGGAGCGGCATATTCGTGAGCATGCGCCAGCGGGTAACTGTGAAACACGTCAGCTGGATCAGTGCCATGTTGAACGCTGGGTGGCCTTTTTACAAAGCATTCAGCAGCTTCCACAGGCGCAGCAGATTATTAAGGTAAATCAGTTCGCCAACCAGAGTGAGTATGTTCTGGATATTGAAAATTACGGTGTTGAAGACTACTGGGCCACACCGAAGGAATTTCTATTCAACAGTGGTGATTGCGAGGACTATGCCATTATTAAAATGCTGTCATTGAAAATGCTGGGTTTTGATATGCGTAAAATCCGCCTGGTGGTATTGCAGGACACCAACCTGCGCATACCCCATGCAGTGCTGGCAATTGAAGCTGCGGATGATGTTCTGATAATGGATAACCAGATTGAAGAAGTGGTTTCGCACCGCCACATACTTCATTATGTGCCTATTTATGCACTGAATGAAGATAAATGGTGGATGTTTCTTCCCCAGTAATTTATCCAATAATATTAAAATTAATGTTTAAAGATTAAAGTCACATAAAAAATAAAATGCACAATCAAGGCACATACTCCAAATCGGTTATCAAAGGTTTTTCCCCCGCAATTTTTGCGCTGCTGCTGATCTGTTTTATTGCAATCGGTTTATGGTTGATTGTTGAATACGCAGACAAGGAGCGGCAGCGTGATTTGCAAAACTGGCAGTCACGCCTGGCACTGCTGGCAGAAATCAGGGAAGAGAGCGTGGAAAGCTGGATCAGCCAGCAACAGACACAGTTGCGCGAGCTGGCAGATAATGCAAGTGTACGACTTTTCCTGACAGAACAAGCCAGCGACTCGGCAGACGACTCGGTGCTTGCCGCGCAGCAATCACATGTGCGTAATTTATTGCATGTCAGTGCCGATCGGTTTGCAGTAACCGAACCACAAACGGCGCAGTCGCTTAATTTGCAACGCCAGACACCGTTTGGGCTGGCACTGCTGGATGGGAACGGTCAATTGATGATGGCGAGCAAGGGGTTTACCTTTGCACCTGAACAGCACGCTGAAATAGTGCAGCAGACATTCAACACCGCAAAACCACAGATTATCGATTTTCATAAAGTCGGCCAGTCACCGGTGCTGGGCTTTATTGCGCCTGTATTCAGAATCCAGGATATGGATTCACGTACACCGGCCGGCGCCGTGCTGGTTATGCTGGACCCGGAAAAAGATCTGTATCCACTATTGCAAAACAGACAGAGTGCCACCGAAACCGATGAAACCCTGCTGGTAAAACAACAGGGACCGGCGCTGGTTTATATCAGCCCGATTCGCCATGAACGCAGACTGTTTCACCAGTTACCCGATAATAATAATCTGCTGGCAGCCTCCAATGCGTTTCATAATCCCGGTGCCTTTGTGCGCATGGCGGACTACAGTGGTGAAGCGGTGTTAATGACCGGGCGCAAGCTTGATCAGCCCTCATGGGGATTAATACAGAAAATCAATGCAAAAGAAGCGCTGGCTGAATCCAACCGACACCAGCAATTTTTACTCACAACCTTTAGCGTATTGATACTGTTTCTGGCGGCGGCATTTATTGCGGTATGGCGACACGGTACCAGTTTACGTTTGCAACAGATTGGCGAGGCACTGGAAAACCGCACGGCTTTGCTTGATGCGGTGACTGATAATATTCGAGAGCATATTTTTCTGCTGGATCCACAGGATCGCATCGTATTTGCAAATCCATCATTTGCAGCACTCTACGGGTTACAGGCGAGCGAAGTGATTGGTATGCACCTGTCAGCTATAGTTGGTGTCGAGCAGGCGCAACAACTTAAAGCCATCACACAACAAACAGGTTCGAACAGTTTACTGGCATTAAACAACACGCAACAAAACTGTGTTTATCATGTATCGGTTAAACAGTTATCCAGTGGCGAGCATCAGGGTGAGGTGCTGTATGTGCTACACGATATTACCCAGCTCAAACAGGAAGAGGAAAAACGCGAGCAGCTTGGGCAGGGCATAATCAATACGCTGGTTAAAGCAGTGGACCTGCATGATCCCCATTGCGCCAATCATTCACAACGCACACGGGAAGTCGCGCTGGAAATCGGTCGCGCGATCAATCTCAGTGAAGCGCAGCTGGAGAGTTTGCAGATAGCCGCGTTGCTGGCGAATATTGGTAAGCTGATGTTGCCCAGGGAAATTCTCACCAAATTGCAGCCCCTGTCTGAAGAAGAAGCCGTGCAGCTGCGCCGACACATCGAATACTCCGTCGATATTCTGTCTGATCTGTCATTCGATGGTCCGGTGCTGGACATAATTGCGCAGAAAAACGAACGCATGGATGGCAGTGGTTATCCCAAAGGACTGGCGGGAGATGACATACTGCTTGAGTCGCGTGTACTTGCGGTGGCCAATGCGTTTGTCGCCATGGTCAGTTCCAGGGCCTACCGTGAAGGTCGTAGCGTGAGCGAAGTGACCGATATCCTGTTACAGCAATCCGGTTCGCTTTATGATCGGCACGTAGTGGCAGCACTGTTTCACATTGCTGAAAACCGCGCCAACTGGTCATCCTGGCAACAGGTGCAGGCAGGGGAACCATAAATTAGTATATTAGAGTAGTCTACTTGTGTTTTAGGGCAATGAAAGACATTATGCGCCTCATAATTCAGTTACAGAAAATGGCAAGATAAATAAGCAAGTCAGGAGCTTGTGACCAATATGTATGAATCGTTTTATGGGCTAACGGAAAAGCCGTTTACACTTTTACCTGATCCCGAATATCTCTACCTGAGCCCCAAGCATCAGCGTGCGCTGACATTGCTGCAATACGGCATGATGAACCAGGCCGGCTTCAGTGTGATATGTGGCGACACGGGTGCGGGAAAAACCACACTGATTCGTCGCCTGCTGTCAGAACTGGAAGACAATACCACCGTGGGGTTGATCACCAACACCCACCAGTCATTTGGCGAACTGCTTAACTGGGTGCTAATGGCCTTTGGCCTGGACGGCGAAGGCAAAAGCAAATCGCAGATGCACCACATATTTGTCAATTTCCTGGTTGAGCAATATGCGCAGAACCGACACACGGTACTGATCGTAGACGAAGCGCAGAACATGAAAGCCGACACTCTGGAAGAGCTGCGCATGTTGTCGAATATTAATGCCGACAAGGATCAGGTGCTGCAGGTAATTCTTGCGGGCCAGCCAGCATTGCGCGAAACCCTGCGTCGCCCGGAGCTGATGCAGTTTGCGCAGCGCATAGCGGTGGACTACTACCTTGAAGCACTGAATGAACAGGAAACCCACGATTATATCCAGCACCGGCTGCAGGTCGCAGGCGCACAACAGGCCATATTTACCGATGATGCCTGCAGTGCGATTTACCAGTACAGTGGCGGCACACCGCGCCTGATTAATCTGCTGTGCGATACCGCGCTGGTATACGGTTACGCTGAACAGCGCAAAACCATTGATGCGGCACTGGTGCATGATGTGGTGCGGGAGCAGCACAGTAATAGCATTATCCCCACCTTCAAAACCAGCCAGCCCCATGCCACAGATAAGCTGCCACCGGTACAGCCGGAAACCCCACAGCAAAAACCGGCAGCCGCTGAGCCAGCCGATAACCAGACTGCTCGGAGTGGTCCAGCCCAGAGTCAGGCAGACGAACGCCAGCCGGTGCAGAAAAAGGCCGAGCCGCAAGCAGAAACAGGGCAGCAGCGCACCTCAACCCAGGACTCAACCCAGGACACAACCCAGGACACAACCCAGGACAGGCAACAGAATACAGAACAGGCGACGGCATCAGGCAATAGAAAAAAATCAGCAAAATCCGCAGATGATGAGCCGATCGCCGACCTGGCGAGGCGTGCACACCAGGCGGTGAATGAAGACAGGCCGGAGCAGAAAACAACGGGCGATAGCTCAAAAGACACCGCGCCAGAACAGCAACACAATGATTTCAGCGATACAGACACGAGTGCTCGGTATTATGCTGCCGGTGACACTGAGCATTCCCATCGGCACGACGACACTGCACCCTACAGATCGCAGCACGGCTACAGGGATGAGCACTACCCCATCGTGCACATTGAGGATAACCCGCGCAAGGGGCTGAACCTGGTATTGATAGGCCTGGTGATCGGCATGTTTATCGCCTCCATGATGATGATGGCTTTTGCCTGGATGATGCTGGGTGAACGGGATGACCGTGTCGGCTCGGCAAACCAGGCAGAAACCTCGCAACCCGTGATTTCCGAAGCCGAACGGCAGGAGCTGGAGGCATTAAAAAAGGAACGTGATGCCGCACTGGCGGTGACTCGGGCACTGGAACGTGAGCGTGATGCGGCGCTGACCGCAGCCAAGGCACAGGAGCAGATGCGAGCCGCGGAAGTGCGCGCGGCTGAAATCCTTGCGGAACAGGAGCGCAAAACCGAGGCGCGCTTGAATGAAGCCAGAGCCAGGGCTCGGCAAGCGGAAATTGCCGAGGCCAAGGCACGTGAGCGTGAACGCGCCCTGCAGCTTCGTGCCCAGCAGCGTGCCGCCGAGCTGGAGGCGCAACTGGAAGCCGAACGGCTGGAAGCACTGCGTGCGGAGCAGGCAAGACGCGAACTGCTGGAACAGCAGGCGGCGCTCAGAGCGGAGCAACAGCGTAAACAGGCGGCAGAGAAGACAGCTTCGACGCTTGAACCCATCAGTGCAGGGGAGGACAATAGTCCAGCTGAAACGGCACGGTCAGGTGAAACAGCCACTCAGTCAGCACAGCAAGCACAGCAAGCACAGCAAGCACAGCAAGCACAGCAGGATGATAAATCGAGTTTTTCCGCCAACCCCTGTAATACGCCGTCAGCTAAATTTCTCTCAACCTGTAAGCGTTAGGAATTATCACATCGCTAAACTGTGAGCTGGGTGGAGACAAAAATGTGCAGCCCGACTAAGCTATGTCGTGCGGATTGCGCAAGTCGTAGTCCGCAACAGATTAAGGCAACACAGAGTGCCGTTAGAATCATTACCAATAGGGTCATTAGATAAAAGGAAGCATCAAAATGAGTGCAAGATACAGTTTACTGGTCATTGTTATCGTGGCCACCCTGCTAACCATCAATAGCCTGTGGTTATCAGCTCTCTAACAACCGCATAAACCATCACCTCGCCTGCTCGACAGAGCGGGCACTTCGCTTTTGTTTTATCCAGTGGGTTATTTAGTCAGGCCGGTGCTAAACTAGGCTCCGTCCAGCTTAATATAATGCAATAGTTAACACCTGCCTGCGGCTGGAAGCTTATTTGTGTATAAATGAAAACGAGAATCCACCATGTTGAGTTATCAGAGCGCCGATAACAGCCACCTGCACTGGCGTCGCACCAAAATTATCGCCACCCTTGGCCCGGCCAGTAACAGTGAAAACCGAATCGCCGAACTGATTGATAAGGGCGTTAATGTGTTTCGCCTGAATATGTCCCATGGCAGTCACGATGAGCACCGTGAGCTTGCGGCAAAAGTGCGCAGGGTGGCACAGCGAAAAAAACAGCAGATCGCCCTGCTGATGGATTTATGCGGGCCGAAAATTCGCGTCGGTGTGTTTGAAAATGAGCAGATTAAACTCACCGCGGGTGATAATGTGATTGTCAGTTGTTCACTCAGCATGGGGCGTGATGGACTGATCCCTTCGCAATACAGAAACCTGTATAAAGATGTAAAACGCGATGATCGAATTTTGCTGGATGATGGCAAGCTGGAACTGAAAGTTACATCAATCAGGAAAAAAGAAGTGCACTGCACGGTAATTTATGGCGGTATTCTAAAAAATAAAAAAGGCCTGAACCTGCCGGACTCGACGATCTCCACCACCAGCTTTACCGCAAAAGACAAACGTGACAGCGAACTGGCGATAGAACTGGAGGCGGATTACCTGGCGCTGAGTTTTGTGCGCAGTGAAAAATGCATACGTACCCTGAAACGTTTCGTGGAAAAATCCGGTGGCGATATCCCGGTGATCGCCAAAATAGAAAAGCCCGAAGCCATCGCCTGCATCGATAATATTCTGGCGGAAGCCGATGGCATAATGGTGGCGCGGGGTGACCTGGGTATTGAAATGCCGGCACAGCAGGTGCCGTTAATTCAGAAAGACCTGATTAACCGTGCACGCTTGTATGCCAAGCCGGTGATTGTGGCAACGCAGATGCTGGAGTCGATGATCAGCAACTCCAAAGCCACCCGTGCCGAAGTCAGTGATGTGGCCACCGCGGCATTGTCCAGTGCCGATGCGGTGATGCTGTCCGCCGAGACCGCCAGTGGCGATTACCCGGTGCTGGCGGTGGGCATGATGGATGATATTCTGCGTGAGATGGAAGCCTATCAGTGGCACAACGGCCGTTTTGGTGAAGCGGACTTTGCGAAGATGAGCGACAAGATTGAAGCGGATCGAAAGGCCGTCTCCAGCGCTGTAAAGTCCCTCGCCGATGAGTTGCGTCTGCAGGGCATACTGGTGCCGACCAACAGCGGTGCAACCGCCAGAGTATTATCTGCAGAGCGACCCGGTGCACCCCTGATCGGTGTGAGTAGCAACGCGGCGGTGTGTCGCAGACTGGCGCTTAACTGGGGTGTGATCCCGTTATATGTCGCTGAAGAAGTGAGCCAGAACTGGCATGCGTTGAGCGAGCGGGTGTGCGAGATGTGTGCACTGGCAAAAACCGGCAATCGGGTGCTGCTGGTGTCCGGCTTCAGCGACAGTGCAGAGCTGAATGAGCCGGTAGTGAAGCTATTGCATATAGATACTGGCGAGTCTTCGAGCTGAAAATGATCAGCCACAGTAGACTGGGTGGCAATGAATCGGTGCAGCTATTCGAGAAACTCCAGACCCACCCCGTCCGCTTCGTGACGTACCACCCGGGCGCGATTGGTGGGCGGCTCTTCGCCATCCCCCAGCTGGTTTTTAAGCTGTACGGTCACTTCGCTGCCAACCGGTGGCATATGGGTTTCATCCAGTACCAGGTAGAGTCCGCCGTCGCTGATATCGCGGGTGCGCACGGTGACCGGTGGCTGTCCGGGCACGGTAAGTTCTATATCCACACCCAGCCCGATGCGCAGATGCTTTCTGTTTTCTGATGGCATATTACTTAAAGATTTTATGAAACATGCAATTGATAATAGTCGTCAATTAACACTTTGCATAGAATTTAGTATATCGATAATGTCCCGTTGCCATTGATTGAACACCGGCTTGAGCTGTGGAATATCGAACATGTCATTGAAACTGGCCGGGTTGGCACTGATCAGAATGGTGTCGTCGCCTTCAGCATAAATGGCAATTTTCAGTGGCAGGTAGGGAATCAGTTGCGGGTAATCGGCCGCCAGTTGCTTGACCTGTTCGCCCTTGCCAAAAAACACCACACGGTATTTATCCGTCGCATAGCCTTTGGCCGTGAGGCCAATATCCACCCGTTGTACACGGGACAGGCTATAACCCCTGTCGCTGATCGCCTGCTGCAGGCTGGACATGGTTTCCGGAAAGGCCTCGCTGGAGCGCACCATAATCATTTCACCGGTGACCACTGCCTGGCTGCACAGGCTAAATAACATCAGCAGCAGAAAACTCAGAGAGCGCATAATCACAGGCTGGCATCCTCCAGTATTCCCAGATAAAGGTCGTACATCTTGTCGCAGGACTCATCCAGTTCATTGTTATTGAACAGCTGACTCAGGTGTTTGGGATTAATGCTCATCATCTGTACCTTGCCCGCCTGTTCCGTAATGGTAATGCGGCAGGGTAGAAACATGCCGACGCGTGGGTCGATTTTCAGTGCCTCATAAAGGAAATTGAAATTACAGAAATACACGATGGTTTGTCGGTTGTCCTTGTCCATTGTCACCTCAAGCCCATCGGTGAGTGCCTGATCGCGAATATGGATAAAGTTGGCCCCCGCAATGGCGCGTTTCACATTAACCAGGGTTTCCTCGAACGAGTAGGGTGAATCAACTATCAGCGAGGGTGGCTCTTCTGCGTAGAGGTCATTTTTAAGCAGGTTGTCACGCTGGAAACTGCGGATATAACTGACAATGTCATTGATCTGCTGGTTGTTCAGGCCCAGCTGGCTGGCAGCGGGCATAGTCGAACCCTGGCGGCTGTATTTGATAATAAAGTACAGCATCTCGTCCGGTGCGGAATGCAGAAAACCCTGGTTATTCAGTGCGGTGGCGGTGACCGGAATATCGGTAGGTCGGGAAAAGTGCATGCCGGTGCCCTTGCCGCCTTTCGCATCTTCACCGTGGCAGCTGGCGCAGTGTGTCAGGTAAAGCTGTTTGCCGGTTTCCGGGTTGCCCTCAATGGCGCGCGCTGACCAGACCCTGGGCGGTGTCTTGCGCCAGTCGTTGATGTAATCAATGATCGCACTGATATCCGCTTCCTGCATCCAGTAAAAAGATGGCATGACCCGGCCGGGCCGGCCCAGGCGGATGGTCTGCCTGATATAGCGGGTGGAGGCAGCATCCAGAAACGAGGCGGATGACAGCGGAATGCCCATGCCACCGGAGCCATCCTCACCGTGGCAGATGGCACAATTCTCGTTATACAGCGCCTCGCCGCGGCTGCCCGCGTGCGCCGAGAACTGACACAGGCTGCCGATTAACAGCAGCAGCGACAACGCGGACGCGCTGATTTTCGGCATAGAACGAAATGGCTGGAGTGCTTGCATAGGACTCATCATACATGACTAGTATGAACGGTAATTGAAGCAGATCAAGTCCGAACGCCTCTAAATAGTTAAGCAGCTGCCTCAGG
>DATCTK010000036.1:0-11408 GCA_036567985.1 Gammaproteobacteria bacterium
GGTGAGTTGCAACAGGGGCAGGATTTTACCAGCCTGCATACCGCTGCAGAACAGCGACTGCAGCAGGTGGGCTTCGAGGTGGAGTATATTGCGCTGTGTGACCTGGATCTGCAGCCACTCGGCGCTTTGAGCGAGGCGCCATCACGGCAGGCGGTGCTGCTGGCGGCGGCGCGGCTGGGCGAGGTGCGTCTGATTGATAATCTGCGCATAGACGAGTCCGCCTGAGTTGCGATGTGCATGCCAGATGTATTAACAGATGGGCGGAAAATCCCCGCAAAAACAGTCGTCTATCCATTATATTAGAATTGGCTTAACTTGATTGCAGGGGATAATTCCCTCATAATCGATTGTCTAACAATTATCGCCCTTTCACAGGCCCCTATCGCAGGAATATTTATGCAGCTGACAATGCTTAAAGCCAAGCTACACCAGGCCCGAGTGACGCTCTCAGAGCTCGAGTATGAAGGCTCCTGTGCGATTGACAGCCTGTTGCTGGATGAGGCGGGCATTCATGAATACGAACAGATCCAGATTTACAATCTGGCCAATGGCAATCGCTTTACCACCTACGCGATTCGCGGTGAGGCGGGCAGCGGCATGATTTCAGTGAATGGTGCAGCGGCACACCAGGCCTCGCCGGGTGACCGGGTGATTATCTGCAGCTATGTGCAGATGGATCAGAAAGAAGCCGCCAGGTTCAAGCCGAAGCTGGTGTATCTGGATGAGAACAATCGCATTGCTCGCACCAGTGATCAGATTCCGGTACAGGTGGCCTGAAACGCGTAAGCCAGGCTGCTATTTGCCGGGTTTCCCGGAATTTTCTCAGGACGCCCCTGACGACACTTCATTAGATAAACTCGACGCCAGAACCGCGCGGTTACGGCCACTTTCCTTGGCCCGGTAAAGCGCGCGATCCGCTTCTTCAATCAGGTCTTTTGCTTTATAACTGTTGCCGGTATCGTGGGTGGCAATTCCCATACTGACCGTAATATGCGACGCTACGCCTGAGTGCTTGTGTTCAATGCAGGTACGTTCCAGCATTTCATTGAAGCGTTCCGCCACCTTTAGCGCCTGGGCTTCACTGGTGCCGCTCAGCAGGGCGACAAATTCCTCACCGCCGTAACGTGCCGCAAGATCCTGTGGGTTAAGGCAGGCCTTGGATAACAGAGAGGCCACCTCTTTCAGGCAGTCGTCACCCAGCTGGTGGCCGTAGTTGTCATTGAAGTCTTTAAAGTAATCGATATCAATCAGTACCAGAGAAACCGGTGTGTTGTTTTTTAATCCGTCCTGCAGATCGGTTTCCAGTGTTTCATCAAAGTGGCGTCGATTGGCAATGCCGGTGAGGCCATCCTTGGTGGACAGTTCCTGTAGTTTTTTATTGCTGGTTTCCAGCTGTTTTTTTAACTGGCGCAGCGCAAAAAACGCCGAGTCCCGTTCTTTCTGTAAAATATAGTTTTTTGCATGGGCACGAATGCGCGCTATCAGCTCGATTGCATCCGGTAGTTTAACCAGGTAATCACTGGCGCCGTAACTGAAAGCTTCGCTCTTGGTGGTGGCTTCTTCTTTTGACGACAGTACAATCACCGGTATATCGCGGGTCTCGTGGTTCGCCTTGTAAAAACGCAACAGGGTCATGCCATCCGCATCCGGCATCACCAGGTCCTGCAGAATAATGGTGGCATCTATTTCCACGGCTTTTTCAATCGCCTGTGCCGGGTCTTCAGTGTAGGTGAGTTGCATATCCGATTCACTGGCCAGCATTCGACGAATGCCTTCGGCAATAATCGGTTGATCATCCACTAATAAAATACGAATCTGTGCGTCTGTGTCGGCTGATGTGTTTTCGCTCATGTGCTTAACTTATAGTTGTATTGTGTTATTGGTGACCTGGCGTTTACGGAAACTAGCTTAGCTGTTGCAGAATTTCCGCTGCTATCTCGTTTATATCAAGTTGTTTAGTGACCGCACCTATTTCACAGGCAGCCCTCGGCATACCGTAAACGGCGCAGCTTTGCTGGTTCTGTGCAATGGTCAGCATGCCACGATTATAGAAGGATAATAGACCACTTGCGCCATCCCGTCCCATACCGGTTAATAACACGCCAATCAGGCGGCTTGGCCAGTGCGCCACCGCACTCTCAAAAAATACATTAACCGAAGGCCGGTAAGGGTAGTTCGCCGGTTCGTGAGTATAGGCGAAGTAACCCTCCTCATCGATAATTAAATGGTCATTTCTTCCGGCCATATAGGCACGGCCGGGTTCAGGCCGGGTGTGTGGCTGAGCAATCTCGACTGAAATCTCTGTTTGTTCATTCAGCCAGTTTGCCAGGCCCTGGCTGAATTCATCGTCCATGTGCTGAATAATCACAAAACTGGCGCGTGCATTGGCGGGTAATTGTTTGAGAATCGTGAGCAATGCCGCAGGGCCACCAGTGGATGCACCAATCGCCACCAGTGTTGTGCTGGATTTCGCCTGTTTGCCTCTGCTTCTGGGTACACGGTTGGCGCTGTCATGCAGCTTTTTAATATTGCTGAGTTTGCTTTTGAAATCATCAAGGGAGGCTTTATTGTCTGCACGCGGTTCTGACAGTGCATCCAGTGCACCATAGGACATGGCCTGAAATACTTTCGCCGTGTTATCCATAACTGAAGGACAGGTCGCGATAATGGTCGCGCTGGTATCCTGCATAATCTGCTGGATTAATTCACTGCCGCTCATGTCGGTTATTTCAAGTGAGATCAGTAACAGGTCAGGTTTGTCCTGCTGATGATTCTGCAAGGCCTGCTGGCCGCTTTCACTGCTCCAGCTGATACTGTATCCCAGGTCGGTTATTAACTGTTCAAGCTGTTTTATGCTGTCAGGGTTACTGTGTACAATCGCAATTCGCATGGTCTAATGATTTGCCTCACCAATCAGATCAATGACCGCTTCAATCAGGGTGTCGTCATGGAAGCTGCCTTTGGTTAAATAATAATCCGCACCGGCTTCCAGGCCTTTCTGTTTGTCTTCGCTTCGATCCTTATAGGACACCATCATTACCGGCAGGCTGCGCAGTGCGGCGTCACTCTTAATCAGTTTAATCAGTTCTATGCCGTTCATGCGCGGCATATCTACATCCGATATAACCAGGTCATAGTGGCCGCCTCTGACGGTGTTCCAGCCGTCTACGCCATCGATGGCAATGTCCACCAGGTAGCCACGGGATTCCAGCAACTTTTTCTCGATTTCGCGTACCGTGAGTGAATCATCCACAATCAATACGCGCTTTCTGTCTTCGGCAGACTGTTGCTGTGCATCAATCTTGTAAAGATCCTTACCATTGATAATGTCCTGGATGCTCTGTAATAAGTCGTCGATATCAAATAGCAACACAGGTTCGCCATCATCGGTCAGTGCCGCAGCGCTGATGTCCTTGATCTTGCCGAGCTTTTTGTTAAGGGTACGAAGCGCCAGGCTGCGCTCCCCCAGCAGTTCATCGACTACCAGCCCATAGCTGTTGTTCCAGTCGCCAATAATAATTACCGGAATTTCATCCTGGGCAGGGTGTTTGTTCTGGACACCAAGAATTTGCGAGCAATGAATCAGCCCGATGTGTTTATTGTCCAGGGTGACATACTGCTTGTCTTCCAGGGTAGAAATATCATTTTTATTGACCTTGAAAATACTCTGTATTTTGGCCAATGGAAATGCGTAGAGCTCGCCCTTGATACTGACCAGCAGACTGCGAATCACCGACAGGGTAAGTGGCAGTTCCATATTGATTTCCATGCCCTGGCCGAGCTGTGAATCGCAATGCAACTTGCCGCGGGTTTCCTGCAGCGCACTGTGTACAATGTCCAGACCCACGCCGCGACCGGAGAGCTCGGTGACTTCACTGCGGGTGGAGAAGGCGGGCAGGAAAAGAAAATCCAGCAGTTCGGATTTGCACAGGCTTTCTGCCATCTGTTCATTCACCAGCTTGCGGCTGAGAATTTGCTCGCGAATAACTTCGGTATCCACGCCACGGCCGTCATCCTTTACCTGAATCAATAAACGTCCCGCCTGATGGCTGGCACTGATGGTGATATTGCCGGTTTCATCCTTGCCAAGAACCAGGCGCTCTTCCGGTGATTCAATGCCATGGTCGATGGCATTGCGAATCATATGGTTCAGGGGCGCTTCCAGCTTTTCCAGGATGTCGCGATCCACAGTCGTCTGTTCACCATGGATATGCAGATTGACTTTTTTATTCAGCGTGGAGGATAAATCCCGTACCACGCGCTTGTAACCCTGTATGCTATCACTGAACGGCCGCATGCGGCTGGTAATGATTTCATGGTTGATCTGTGAACTGAGGCTGCTGGAGCGGCGATCAAAATTATCCAGGCTGATAATCTGGCTGGTGAGCGTATCACGGTAACGCTCCGCCTGATGCTGAATGTCACTGATCAGGTGTTGTTGAACTTCGGATTGCGGGGCATCGTCAATCAGATTACGCAGCCGGTCAATCTGCGCCAGAATATCATTGTGCCTGCGCTTCAGGTTAAGCATTGAGTCGGCGTGGTCACGCACCCAGTGGCTGGTTACACTCAATTCACCTGCCAGGCCCACCAGTCGGTTAATACGCTCTGCACTGATGCGCACACTGGAATCCATGGTTCTGGATTTAGTGGTTTGTGTGGGGTTAGCTTTATCAGTATTGACCACGCCCGGTTGTTGAGGTGGTGAAACCTGGTTGCCTGACTGAATTTGCCGCAGAGACTGCAGATACTGGTTAATGATCTGCGTGTTGTGCTGCGTCCATTGGCCTAGTTGTTCAGATGGCGTGTCTTCGATGGATTTTAATACATCCACACAGAACAATAGCTGGTCAACGGTGTTTTTCTGCAAGCTGATGCTGTGCTTCTGTGCTGCGACGAAAACATCTTCCATGGCATGGGCGAGTTTGACCACGGCATCAATGCCGATCATGCGTGCCGCGCCCTTAATTGAATGCGCGGCGCGCATCATGGCTTCCAGCAGGCTGTCGTTGTGCGGGCTGTCTTCACTTTCCAGCAGGTTATTGGCAATGGTGTTGAGGCTGTTATGCAGTTCTACCAGGAACAGTGCATACATGTCCGTGTCAATATTGTCGGCCAGGCTGAATTCAATCTGCGGACTGTCCAGTTGCGTACTATCGCTGCTGTGTTGCGCATCAGCAGGCGTGTCAGTTGCTTGCGCTGCGTCTGTTGTTTTTGTGGATGGGGCTGGTGTATTGGTACTCTCCAGCAGTGTATCCAGTGATTTGCCGAAGGCTTCCAGTTGTGCCAGCAGTGGCTGTGCCGGTTGATTCAGGGCCGCAGCATCCAGGCTGGCAATCTGTTTGAGCAGTTCGGTGCTGTTGCTGATCGCCTGTGCCAGTTGTTCGTTCGCTGGGTGGGCTATGGCCTGTAACTGCGACAGGGTGTTTTCCAGCTTGTCAGTCAAACGAAGCGCAATATCAACGTGCACCAGTTTGGCGGCGCCCCTGATTGCCCGGCTCGCATTAATCAGCTGTTCATAGGCCGGCACAGGATCATCGGTTGTCTGTAATGTGTCATAGGCACTGGCGATTTTTTTTGTCTGCGTCTCGACCTCGATGGAAAACAGATCAAGCATGGATTCGTTAACGGGTTGCACAGGATTACTCATCTATATGTTCTTATGCAATGCGGTAAACACGATATCGCTGTCCAGTATGGCGATATCTGCTTCATTATGCTGGATAATGCCACGGATAAAACCACTGGTGTCCTTGCGAAAGGTGGAGGGTATTGCCTGCAGCTCATTTTCATCGTAATGGATAATTTCCCGAACTTCGGTTACCGGGAAGGCAAACTTTTCTTCGCTGTCATCAATCACGATATAACGCTCGCGGGTGTTCTTGCTATTGATTTCACTTTTGCTCACCTTGAACAGGTAACCCAGTGAAATATTCAGTAACAGTTCGCCGCGTACATTAACCAGCCCGCGTAATACGTTATTTTTCCGATGGGGTAGCGAATGGTGTTTGTCACAATGAATAATTTCCCTGACAAAGCGGGATGCTATGGCAAACCATTCATCACCCATGCGAAACACCAGTGCGGATTTCAGGTTGTTCTGTACCTGCTGCCGCGGTTGACTGAGATTCGTCTGCCACTCGGCAAGGTAGCCGCCTTCCGCCGGGCGGCTGAGCAGGCTACTACCTGCCTGGCTGTACACCGGGCAGTTATGGCAATGAATAAGATCCTTGAGGCGTTCGCAGCGGGGAGACTGGTCACCCCATACACCAATTTTATTCCAGCAGTCATTAAGTGTTTGTGAATTCATTGGCTTGCTCAGGTTTTGTTATGGGAGCCTGACTGAGTTCGGCTGGCACGTTGTCTGAACAGTTCGGCGTTTTTGCGGTCGCCTTTTTTTTCCAGTAACAGTGATAAATGACTCAGTGCCTCATAGTGCCTGGGATCAAGAAAAATAGTTTTTCTGAACATTGACTCCGCCACTTCGCTATCCTGTTTGCCACTGGCAATCAGCCCCAGCAGGTAAAAAGCCTGTACCTGGCTGGCATCCTTACTGATCAGTTGTTGACAGATCTGTTCCGCCTGGGCGTATTGCGCTCCATTGGCCAGTCGTTCCGCCTGTTGCAGCAGTTTGTCAGTGTTATTGTCGAGCGTATCACTGATTTCTGCTGGTGCTGCACGAATATGGTGTTCAAAATTGGCTCGCTGTACGGCTTTTAATAGCGGTTTTTTGCTCGGGCGTTTTTGTTCTGGGGTGACAGCAATATCCGGATGACTGTACTGGCACAACGCAAAGGCATAATCACTGCCCATATTTTTAAAAATGTCTTTTGGCACGGCGCCAAATTCAGAATGGCCGATAAACAGCAGGCCGCTTTTCTTCAGCAGTTTTGCCAGATTAACAAAAGCGGTATATTTGGTGGCCACATCAAAATAAATCAGTAGATTGCGGCACAGTATAAAATCATATTTTTCCCGCCGATGTTCATCACCATGTAGAATATTCAGGCGACTGAAATTAACTTTTTTATGAATCAACTCATCCAGCTTGAATAAGTCCCCCTGTTGATGAAAGTACTTCTGCTGATAGGGCTGGTAGCCATTGCCGCGAAACGAGTTTTTGCCATAGGTGCCCTGTGCGGCATAGTCCAGTGCGCGGCTGCTGATATCCACCGCATCGATATTGAAACACTGCTCGGGCAGGCCATTGTCGATCAGGTGCATGGCAATGGAAAAAGGCTCTTCGCCGGTGGAGCAGGGAATGCTGAGAATATTGAACTGGCGCTGGCGGTTTTTAAGCAGTCCGGTCTGCATCTGCCGAAACATCACCTCGAAGGGGCGAGTGTCTCTGAAAAACCAGGTTTCCGGAATCACCGCAAATTCGAGCAGTTCATTGACTTCATTCGGATCGCGACATAACAGTTGGTAATATTCATCGACTGAATCGATTTTGCAGACCATCATGCGCTGGGTGAGAATTTTTTCCACGGTGCGCTCGCCAATGGTGCTGGCATCCAGCCCAATACCATTTTTCAGCATCTGGATGATCCTGTCGTAATGCTGCATCATGGATTCTGCTCGAGAGATTGCAGCAGCTGGCGACTGATTGATTCGGGCAGGATTTTGTCGGTATCAATCAGTTGTACCATGCCATTGTTACCGCTGTAGATTGGGCCGAGAAATGCATTGCTGCTGTCGGTAATGCCGCTGTTGCGCATCTCATCCGGCTGGCAACGCATCACATCGGTAATGTGTTCGGCAATAAAGCCCACCGCACGTGGTGTGTCGGAGTCCTGCTGATAATTGACAATCACAATGCGCGTGCTCAGGTTGTCGCTGCAGGGACGTTGTTCAAACAGCTGGCATAAATCAATCACCGGTGTTGGCTGGCCACGGTAGTTAAACAGGCCCTTGATGCTGGCATCTGCCAGCGGCACTTTTTTCAGTGTAATCAGCGGCACCACTTCAAGTACCCTGATGGCCTCAATGCCATACTGTTCACTGCCGATACTGACGCCCAGAATCAGCATCAGTGGGTCACTTTGAAACTTGAAACCCCTTCCTGCAGGCCACGGGCGGCTTCCTTGAGTTGCTCCACCGACTGCCCGGACTGTTTCAGGGTAATCGCGGTCTGCTGAGCCATCTCATTCAGCTGGATCATGCTCTCCTTGATCTGCTCTGCGCCTTCTGCCTGTAAACGGGTGCCTTCGTTAACGGTTTCAAAGCGGGGCAGCAGTGCCTGTACCTGGTCAATAATGTGCGTGAGTCGTGCACCCACCGTGGCCACATCGGATACGCCGCGATTAATTTCCTCGGTGAACTTGTCCATGCTCATTACCCCAGCCGATACCGCCGACAGCATTTCCTTCACCATCTGTTCAATGTCCCAGGTCGCCACCGCGGTCTGGTCAGCCAGGCGACGGATTTCGGTGGCCACCACGGAAAAGCCACGGCCGTACTCACCGGCTTTTTCCGCTTCAATCGCGGCGTTCAGTGACAGCAGATTGGTCTGGTCGGCGACGCGGTTAATGGTAGTGACCACGGTGTTGATATTGCCCGCCTTTTCACTCAATACCGCTAGCTTGGAGGAAATCGACCCGGTGGCGGTCTGCATCTGCCCCATGGTGTTTTCCATGGAGACCAGCGCATTGTGGCCATCGGTGGCGGATTCGGCGGTGCTTTCCACCACGTTTTTCACTTCTTCCATGGTGTTGAGCAGCTCCTTGCCGGTGGCGGAAATCTCGGTAATGGTGGACATGATTTCATTGGTACTGGCCGCCTGTTCCGCCACCGTGGCTTCCTGCTCCTTGGCATTGGCGGAAATCTGCGTGGCGGAGGAGGTGACCTGGATGCCTGACAGCTGCACCTGTTTCACCAGGTCGTTCAGGTTCTGCAGCATGGTACGTACACCTTCAGCCACCTGGGAGATGGAGTCATGGCCTGAGAACACCATCATCTCCGAGGTCAGATCACCCTCGGCGGCCTTGGAGACCACGTCGTAAATAAAACTGGCTTTGCCTTCGAGGTCGGAGTTCAGTTCCTTTTCCTTTTCCACAATCGCGTCCATTTCACTGGCCAGACGGGTAAAACTGTCGCTAATCTGGTCGATTTCCGAGCCCTGGTCCGACAGCTTCAGATTGACCTTTTTACGGGTATCGACGGCAAACTCATCAATGATAGTGGCGACCGAATCCAGCCCGTCCTGCACCGCATTTAACATGGGCTGCACAATATTGCCCTGGATAAAGTAATACACGGCCAGTGCGAGCCCCATTACCAGCAGGATAAAAATACTGGTGAACTCCAGTGAGCGGTGTTGTTCAAGCTGATGGATCAGTGAGATGCCGAGAAAAATCTGCGGTAGGGTAAATGCAATAATCAGGCGTTTTTTGATGGAGTAGCTGTTGAATCGTTTAAGTAGACTGTTCATTGGGTGCCAGCTTGTCGGGTTTGTGGAAAAAGACTAGAGTGCAGCTTATAAAAATGCTGTAAGTCTATGATTATATTGTACTGTTATTAATAGCAGTTATTTATGAAAGGGCAAGATGGGGAGGCTATTTAATCTGCAAAACAGCGTATTTGTTGGGGTGGGTGTCCAGTTAACATCCAGTTAACAGGGTTGATTTAAAAAGAAAACGCACTAAAGTGCAGGAGCACTTTGAACGAGCGAATGCGCGGCCCGGAGGGTGGAGCACAGGATGTGCGGAATAAATGAACGCAAATAAACGCAAATGTGTTGGTGCTGGTGTTCGGAGTTGACCCAGATTGAGGTAAGAGGAATAAAGGGTGAAATAAAGGGTAGCGTCCCCTTTTTTCCCACCCTTTTTTGCCCAAATGAACGTTAATTGATGTAGGTTGGGGTGAGGAACGAACCCCAACATCAGTCAATATGGTCAAGATTGTTGGGGTTCCTGCGTCACCCCAACCTACGTAGTGTATATATCCGCAAATAAACGCGAATAAACGCAAATTTATAGATATAGTTTTTTTGCAGGCCGGGTTACGCAGTCACTTCAACGACTTCATCCGGTGTCGATTTACCTTGGGGTTTGGTTCCTTAACCCAATCTGGGTCATTACAGAACACCAGATCTACACATTTGCGTTTACTGGCGTTCATTGGCGGACTTTAATGGGTTGCGGTTCCACCGGTTACCCGTACAAACCCGCCCTTGCCGTGGCTCATTAATTCACGTTAAAGGCGGGCTTTGAGGCTAACCGGTGTTACGCATACCGGCGGCCACCGCACTGATGGTGCGCAGCAACGGGTTGAGCCACACGGTCTGTTCGCTTTCGGTAGCCTGCTCATCACGGAAACGCTTGAGCATCAGAATCTGGATATGGCTCAGTGGATCGAGATAGGGGTCACGGCGTTTGAGTGATACGGCCAGTGCCGGGGTGTCGGCCAGCAGGTTCTCGTTGCCGGTAATCGCCAGAATATTCTCCACGGTGCGCTTGTGCTCGTCGAAAATCATCCTGAACACCCGTTGTTCGGTTTCCTTGTTTTCACACAGGTCGGAGTACTCCTTGGCGGTGGACATATCCGCCTTGCACAGTGACATCTGGGTATTGTTGAGCATTGCCTTGAAATAGGGCCAGTTGCGGTTCATTTCCTGCAACTGTTTGAGGTTGTCCTCATTGCCATCAATAAAGCAGCTCAGTGCGGTACCTATGCCATACCAGGCGGGCAGAGTGGTGCGTGACTGCGCCCAGCCGAACACCCAGGGAATCGCGCGAATCGAGGCCTTGGAGCGGTTGGCCTTGCGGTGCGAGGGGCGGGAACCGATATTCATCAGGCCGATTTCACTCACCGGGGTGGTTTCATAGAAATAATCCAGGAAACCCTCGGTGTTATCGGTGAGCTCGCGATAGCTGGCTTCACCGAAGCGGGTCAGGGTCTGCATGGTTTTCAGGTAATTCTCTTTGGCCACCGGCTTCTGGTCGGAGATAATCGAGCGGCTGGCCTTCATCAGCCCGGACACGCCCATGGTCAGCTCGTAAATCGCGGTTTCCATATTGCTGTATTTATAGGACAGCACTTCACCCTGCTCGGTAAACTTGATCTGGCCGTGTACTGTGCCTTCCGGCTGCGACAGGATGGAGTCGTGGGTTGGCCCGCCGCCGCGACCGATGGTGCCGCCTCGGCCATGGAACAGGCGGCAGTCGATATCGAACTGGTTAGTCAGGCGAATCACTTTCTGCTGCGCATCGTACAGGTTCCAGGAGGAGGCCATAATGCCGCCGTCCTTGCATGAGTCGGAGTAGCCCAGCATGGCTTCCTGCAGATTACCCGAGGCTTTCAGCAGGCGGTTATATACCGGGTTATCAAACAGCGCCCTGAGCACATATTCGATGTGTCCCAGGTCTTCGATGGTTTCAAACAACGGCGAAATACGGATCTGGCAGAAG
>DATCTK010000037.1:0-5636 GCA_036567985.1 Gammaproteobacteria bacterium
CACCGCCTTGTGTTCGGTCTTGCAGGTGATAATGTGCTTGCCCTTCTTCTGGTAGAAGTGGGCCGCACCCTTGATCGCCAGGTTGTCCGATTCGGTGGCGCCCGAGGTCCAGACGATTTCCCGTGGGTCGGCATTCACCAGCGCGGCCACATGGCCACGTGCGGTTTCCACCGCCTCGTCCGCCGCCCAGCCAAAGGCATGGCTACGTGAGGCCGGGTTACCAAAGTCGCTGTCCACCGTCAGGTAGTGCATCATCACGTCCGCGACACGCTGGTCCACCGGCGTGGTGGCTGAATAGTCAAAATAGATGGGGCGTTTTTCACTCACAATCGATAACCTTTAATTAAATTGTTGCCTTATCTGCGCAAGCGCCTCAACAAACTGAGTCACCTGCGCCTGCGTATTCTGTTCACCAAAGCTGACCCGAATCGAGCCTCTGGCAACCAACGGGTCTATCTGCATCGCCAGCAGCACATGGCTTGGCTCGGTTTTGCCACTCTGGCAGGCCGAGCCACTGGATACCGCAAAGCCTTTTTTATCCAGCTGCATCAGCAGGGTCTCGCCATCAATCCCCGCCATAGAGAACTGCAGGGTATTGGGCAGACGTTCAGCATCCACTGAAAACACCGTGATGCCCGGCTGCTCAAGCAGCGCCTGCTGCAGTTGCTGGCGCAGTGCCAGTGCCTGTTGCTCACGCTGCTGCTGGCGCTGCGCTGCCAGTTCTGCCGCCTGGCCAAAGCCTACAATTGCCGCCAGGTTCTCGGTGCCACTGCGACGACCACTTTCCTGGCCACCGCCGCTGATCTGTGGCTGCAGGTCAATGCGTCGGCTGACGATCAACGCACCTGCGCCCTGAGGGCCGTACAGCTTGTGGGCTGACAGTGTCAGCAGATCCAGCCCCAGCTCGCTAAAGCTCAACGGCAGCTTGCCAGCCACCTGGCAGGCGTCACTGTGGAACAGCAGATCCTCGTTCAACGATCTGGCGGCACTGATCAGTACGGGCAGATTCTGCAACACACCGGTTTCATTATTGGCCGCCATCACCGACACCAGCCGGGTCTGGGGGCTCAGCGCCTGCTGCAGCGCGGCTTCCGTGACCACACCCTGTGTATCCACCGGAATCCTGTCCAGTTGCCAGCCCGCCTGCTCAAGCTGGGCAGCCGGACCCAGCATGGCGGCATGTTCAATGGCACTTAGGGCAAGTCGCGCCGGCTGTTGTGCCTGCAAACTGCCTTTCAATGCCAGGTTATTGGCTTCGGTGCCACCCGAGGTAAACACTACCTGGTTAGCTTGCGCACCCAGCAGGTCCGCCACCTGCTGCCGGGCCTGCTCCAGTGCATTTCTGGCCAGTCGACCGTAGCGATGCACACTGGAGGGGTTGCCGTAGATTGACGACATATATGGCAGCATTGCCTCCATAACCTCCGGGGCCAGGGGCGTGGTTGCGTTATGGTCGAAATATACCGGCACTTAAACCTTTAAAACTCTAACCTTTAAAACTCTGCTTGCACGAGGTACAGACTACTCAACTACCACGCGATTCAATGCCTTCTCCTGCTGGCTGTCCTGACGTCGCACCACTTCCAGCACTTCCTTGCGGGATTTCATCTCCGACAGCATAATGCCGTTGAGAAACTCATGGATTTCATCACTCAGCTCAGTCCACAGGTCGTGGGTCAGACACTGGTAACTGTCACCACTGCAGGTACCCTCGCCGCCACAACTGGTGGCATCGTAGGATTCATCCACCGCGAGGATAATTTCCGCCATGGAGATTTCCGTATCCGGACGCGCCAGTGAATAACCGCCGCCAGGCCCACGGGTACTGGCGACCACATTGTTGCGTCTGAGTCGGGAAAACAGCTGTTCCAGATAGGATAGAGATATACCCTGGCGCTCGGAAATATCAGCCAGGGAAACGGGGCCGCCCTGCTCGTGAAATGCGAGGTCCAGTACTGCTGTGACCGCGTAGCGGCCTTTAGTGGTCAGTTTCATAGCTTGCTCTCATAAATTCTGTGCCAAGTATACTCAATCCCGAGTAAAATAGTCAAGTATTATGAGATAAGCTAAGTGTTTAAATTTTAAGGTTTTTCAGACTTGTCCGTGGTGGCCGACGCGGCAGCCTCAGCGGCCTCTGCCACCTGCTCCGCCGCAACATCACCAGACTGGGTATCTATCTCCAGATGACCCAGCTTGGGCAGCTGAATATCGTCCAGCTCCGCGTCCAGCGCCTTCAGCGACTTGCACATACGCTCCATTTTCTCATCCATTACGTGGATGTGATCGAGCATGCAGTTGATTGCGGTGGCCACCGGGTCCGGCGCATCCTGCACCACACCATAGGCATCGAAGCCCATCTTCTTGGCGGTTTCTGCACGGCGCGAGGCCGCCTCATCCGACTTGTCCCGTTCAATCACCCGGCCAGGCACACCAATCACCGTGGCATTTGCCGGCACGTCCTTGGTGACCACCGCATTGGAACCGATGCGGCTACCGGACTGCAGGGTTATCGGGCCGAGAATTTTGGCCCCTGCCCCTATGACCACATTATTGTCAATGGTGGGGTGGCGCTTACCCTTTTTCCAGCTGGTGCCGCCCAGGGTCACGCCATGGTAAATGGTGACATCATCACCGATTTCCGCGGTTTCACCAATCACAATGCCGGTGCCATGGTCGATAAAAAATCGCCGGCCAATCACTGCACCCGGATGAATTTCGATGCCGGTGTACCAGCGCACAATATTCGACAGTACCCGCGCCAGCCATTTCAGATTGCGTTTATACAGCGCATGGGCTGCTCGATGAAAAATCAGCGCATGTATACCGGGATAGGTGGTGATAATTTCAAAAAAATTACGTGCCGCCGGATCGCGGTCAAACACGCTATTAATGTCTTCTTTAAGTTCGCTTAGAAAAGAGGCCACTGTAATCTCGTCTGATTAATCATATAAGTTAAAGCGTAACAGTTTTACGTCTGTTGATGAAGAAATTCAGCAATCCGTTGCAGCGCAATCTGCAACTGTTCAACCGGCTGTGTATAGGCAAAACGCACATATCGATGAGCATTATATTCACCGAAATCCAGCCCCGGTGTAATCGCAACATAGGCCTGGCTCAGCAGTTCACGGCAGAAATCAAAACTGTTCTCACTGAAGGCCGATACATCGGCGTAAATATAAAACGCACCAGCGGGTTTCACTTTCAGTTTAAAACCCAGCTGCTGCAGGCCATCATAGAGAAAATCACGGCGCTGTTTGAGTTCCGCTGCCTGTTGGTCCAGCAGTTCCAGGTTAGTCGGTTCGAAGGCCGCCAGTGCCGCCTGTTGCGAAATACTGGGTGCGGCCAGAAACAGGTTCTGCGCCAGCCGGTTGATCGGCTCTATATACATATCTGGCGCATACAGCCAGCCGAGCCGCCAGCCGGTCATGGAAAAGTATTTTGAAAAACTGTTAATCACAAACAGGTTACGACTGAGTTCCAGTGCAGTGAAATCGGCCTGCTCATACACCAGCCCCTGGTAGATCTCATCCACAATTAGCACTGCATCCCTGTCTTTGACCAGCTGGATAATCTCAGCCAGAGTCTGGCGATCAACCAGTGTACCGGTGGGATTGGAGGGTGTTGCCAGCAATACCGCAACTGTCTGCCCTGTCCAGTTGGCCTCAATCAGTTCCCGGTTGAGCTGGTAGTGGGTGCCTTCATCCACCGCCACCGGCTGCGCAACGCCATCCAGCAGGCGGACAAAATGCCGGTTACAGGGGTAACCGGGATCGGCCATCAGCACTTTCTGGCCGGGATTGATCACCGCCGACAGCGCCAGTTGTAGAGCCCCTGAGGCACCCGGGGTAACCAGGATATTGTGCGCATCCAGCGTCAGCGAAAAGCGGCTGGCATAATAATCGGCTATGGCCTGGCGCAATTCAGGCAGACCACTGGCGGGGGTATAAAATGTCTGGTCATTATCAATCGCCTGTTTCGCTGCGCATTTAACCGCCGCGGGCGTGGTGAAGTCAGGCTCGCCGACTTCCAGGTGAATAACACGGTGACCGGCTGCTTCCAGCTGTTGTGCCTGTGCGAGAATATCCATGACATAGAATGGACTGATCTGCTGGATTCGCGTGGAAAGCTGCACTGAATTTATCTGCCTTTTACTGTGTGGCTCTGCATGAAGGCAGAGTTTCCCTGTCACCCTGCCTGTTTTCAGGGTGCAAAGTGGCATATCATAATACACAATTGCATAATCGTTAAAATCACATCGGCAGGACTGTACCCTGCTGTGATTAAACCCTACACCGAGCACTGGACCCGAACTGATGTACCGACACCTACGCCAACTGGCGCTACTTCTATGCCTACTTTCACCTGCATTCACACCTGCACTGGCTACCCCACAGTCCGATGCCGTACCCGGCGGCATTGTATTGCTCGAACTGGCTGAACACCAGCAGGATGCGATCGCCCGTTTTGATAATAAACGGCTGGCAAAAATCAAAAACCCACAGGGCCAGTTTGTACTGGTGGGCCTGCCCCTCAACACCCAGCCCGGCGAGCACCGGGTTGAGTTGCAGCTGGACAGTGGTGAAACCCAGCATATTCCGTTCACAGTGAATGACAAAACCTACAAGGCGCAGTACCTGACCATTACCAACAAACGCAAGGTCAATCCCTACAAGGACGATATGCCGCGCATCCTCAGCGAGAAAAAGCGCAAGCAGGCAGCACGCCAGTACTGGTCTGAGCAGGCCGTACAGGCCGATTTTGTGGTGCCGGTGGATGGACGCATTTCGAGCATTTTTGGCCTGCGCCGCTTCTTTAATGAGCAGCCAAGACGTCCCCATTCCGGGCTGGACATAGCCGCGCCCCAGGGCACACCGGTGAAAGCAGTGGCAGCCGGGCGGGTGATTGAGTCCGGCGATTTCTTTTTCAGCGGCAATATGGTGTACCTGGATCATGGCCAGGGGCTGCTTACCCTGTATGCCCACCTGCATGAAATCGGTGTGAAAACCGGTGATACGGTCAGCGCCGGGCAGGTGATTGGCACTGTGGGTGAAACCGGTCGGGTCACCGGCCCTCACCTGC
This sequence comes from Gammaproteobacteria bacterium, assembly GCA_036567985.1. GTDB lineage: Bacteria > Pseudomonadota > Gammaproteobacteria > SZUA-229 > SZUA-229 > SZUA-229. Next base: position 5,080 of record DATCTK010000037.1, read on the forward strand.
ACCTGGCGGTGATTGCCAACCAGGCCACGGTCGACCCGTTACTGTTTTTGCCCCAGCTCGCGGACAAGGCGCAAGAGTACTTTAAACACAACTAATTCCACATTGCCCCTTGCGTAATCCCTCAATTTATTGATAATTGGGCCGCAATATTCACATGATGAGAAGCTAGATGGCAAAAGAAGAAGCATTACAGATGGATGGCACGGTCCTGGAAACCCTGCCCAATACGATGTTCCGCGTGGAACTCGAAAACGGTCATATCGTGACCGCACACATCTCCGGACGCATGCGCAAGCACTATATCCGTATTATGACCGGCGACAAGGTCACCGTTGAGATGACCCCCTACGACCTGGCAAAAGGCCGCATTGTTTACCGCGAGAAATAACCGCCAAGTAATCGCCCCCGGGTATTAAAGCAAATTCCATAAAAAGGCTGCGTTAAAACGCAGCCTTTTTTATGATGTACGGTATTCCGCGAGAGACATAGAAGTCCTTAGTCCTTAGTCCTTAGTCCTTAGTCCTTAGTCCTTAGTCCTTAGTCCTTAGTCCTTAGTC
>DATCTK010000038.1:0-12311 GCA_036567985.1 Gammaproteobacteria bacterium
ACTGGATCTGGCAACAGAGTAGAAAAACCTAAGGAACCTCTGAAAAACTCAGAGGTTCCGCGGTACAGGGATGTGCCGCCCCATGACTAAAATAACATGGCAATAACTGCTAAATTATTGAAAATGAAAAACAAATAAAAATCGCATTTTAATTTGTTTTTGCGCTGATCATTGTTCGTCTCATCCATGAGACTCACCCCTTCGGGGCTAACGCGATCATTCGTTCCAGACGAATGATTCATGGATGAATTATTCAGAGCTTCCCTAAACGGGACGCCCCTGTTTTATATAGGCCCGCAGCAGGCACTGCCAGTCATCCTCACTGAAATAAAATGCCGCCTGACTGGCCTGCATAATGCCCTGTTGCTTGAGCAGTGAACGGCGCAGGCGCTGCAAATTCTGCTGCTTCCATGGCGCCGGCTGATCCACGTCTTCTTCAGTCTGCGCGCGGATTTCGCCCTTGTCGAAATCAATCAGGTACACCCGCTGCTGATGATCCAGCAAAATATTGCTGGCATTCAAATCATCATGGTAGACACCGAGATTATGAAAGCGACGGATACAGCGCCCCACTCTGGCCCATACCTCTTTATCCAGCGGATGTTTGGTCAGTCTCTGTTGCAGGGTTTGCACATCGGCGATGCGTTTAAGCAGAATGTGCGCCCGGTAGAAGGGAGAGAAACGGCTCGGCCAGCGACAGATAGACGCGGCCACCGGCTGTGGCACCGGCAGCCCCAGCTGGTAGAGTGTGTGCAGCAAACGCCATTCACGGAAGGCGCGGCTCTGCTCTGCCCCCCAGCCAAGGTAGGTCTGGCGATTGATTTTTGCCAGCAGCCCGCCACGCTGGTAGGCGCGCAATACTGCCGACAGACCCTCCAGCTCAATAAACCAGGCCTTGCCCCGGCCACCGGCGGTAATCAGCTGGTAGTCCAGTGCATGGGAAAAAATCTCCTGTTGCAGAAAACCCGCCGCGGGATGACTGAGTAGCTCGGGGTCGTAAAGCAGCTGGCAGTGACTGTCGCCCAGCTGCCCAATACGCTGCTTGGTAGGCTGCGCCTGTTGCCTGGATATACTCAAAAAACTGACCCCATATTAATACCGCCCTGGCACAACAAACAGCTGAATGCCCGGCTGGCTGGCGCACTGATTTGCGTCATGATTTTATATCTGCCCTGTTGTGGATAATTTTACTGAATTATGCCCTGTTTATGCCCATTAAAACGCCCTAAATGGTGCAGGGCCTGGCAAGTTATGCACAGAGACCGTGCTGCACCAGCCCAGGCTATTTTAGCCGTTTCTTATAGAGCAAACTTGTCAAGTGCTTTATAGGAAATTATTAAGTGATTGATTTAAATAAGACTTTTTTAAATGGTTATTTTTTAAACAATTTAGCAACAATTCCGTAATAACTCCATTTCAGCAATGATTTTGCTTTTCTTCCACAAAGTTATCCACAGCTTTTGTGGATAACAGCCAGACTCCCACAGGGAAGCTGGATTAAGGGGTATTCTGCCCCAATACGTGGCGGAATATAAGCCGCCAGACTACACCATCACCCGTGCTTCTGCCGATAATTTCTGCGCGAGCATAAACCTGATGCCTGCAGCACTCGCCTGGTGATTCGCTTGCGGCATTTTTTCATGCTTAAATGTCGGGCTTAAATTAGCTGGCCGCCATGTTTTTACTCAAAGCGCCCTGAGTCTGTTTATACTCACTGATATAGTCGGCTCAATGAAATACCAGCCTGTCATTCAACCATACAATTAAAACGACAAAACCATGCATATATCCACACTGAGCCCACAGCAGATAAAACAGCTGTTTATCGATAAAGTCTGGAACACCGCCGAAGCCCAGTTCAGCGCTGGCCAGGTCCGGCTGGTGAATGCCCTGCGCATTAGCCACCTGGTCATCCGCGATTTCCTCCAGGGTATGATCACCCTGCGCGCCATGGGGCTGGTGTACACCACCATACTCGCGCTGGTGCCACTGCTTGCGGTGAGTTTTTCAGTGCTCAAGGGCTTTGGCGTACACAACCAGGTGGAGCCGCTGCTGATGAACCTGTTTCTGCCCATGGGTGAAAAGGGCATTGAACTGGCGGAAGTGATTATCAGGTTTGTGGATAACACCAAGGCCGGGGTACTGGGTTCACTCGGCCTGCTGTTACTGATGTACACCGTGGTCTCCCTGCTGCAGAAAATCGAACAGGCGTTCAACGCCACCTGGCGTGTATCGCAGAACCGTTCCCTGACTCAGCGCTTTAGCAATTATATTGCGGTGGTGCTGGTGGGGCCGGTGCTACTGTTTTCCGCGCTGGGCATCAGCGCCTCGGTGAGCAATATCGGGCTGATTCAGGATGCGATGCAGATCGAGTCGGTGAGCATAGTGGTAAAGCTGCTGGGTTCACTGCTGCCCACCCTGCTGATTATCGGCGCCTTTACCTTTGTCTATATTTTTGTACCCAATACCCGGGTCAAACCCGTTTCCGCGGTGGTCGGCGCGATTGTTGCCGGCCTGTTATGGGAAGTCAGCAGCTGGGTGTTCACCGCCTTTGTCGCCGGCTCCACCAAGTACACCGCCATCTACTCTGCCTTTGCCTCGGCCATTATCTTTTTTATCTGGCTGTATATTAACTGGGTGATTCTGCTGATCGGCGCCAATGTGGCCTTTTATTACCAGAACCCGGCGCGCCGGATTCTCAGCGCGGAAAAAATCACCTTAAGCAACCGCCTCAAGGAAAACATTGCACTGAATATTATGTTGCTGGTGGCACGGCACTATCACGGGCATAAACCGGCCTGGTCGGTGGAGGCACTGGCGCATCAACTGCACATTGATGCGGATGTCTGTCACAGCATTATTCTTCAACTGTGCAATACGGATCTGCTGCAGGAAACCGCCGAGGAGCCGCCTCGCTATCTGCCGGCCTATGATATCGAAACCCTGTCGCTGTACGATATTATTGAGGCGGTGCGTGCCGCCGAGGAAAACAGCCTGCTGTCACTGGACAGCATCCACCGCGAACCCTCGATTACACAGATTGACGAAGCCATGAACCAGGCACTGGCGCAGTGCCTGCACGGCCAGTCGCTGAAAGATCTGGCACTGGCGGCAGATGCGCAGGCGAACCCGGCGGCCAGCGAAGCGGCTGCAAAGCCTACTGGCGCCTGATTATCCGCTGGCGATGCTAGTCGGCGTCGTAACCCAGATTCGGTGCCAGCCAGCGTTCGGTTTCCGCCAGGCTCATGCCCTTGCGTTTTGCGTAATCCGCCACCTGGTCGCGATTAATTTTTGCCACCGCATAGTAGCGTGACTCGGGGTTACTGAAGTACCAGCCGCTGACCGAGGCCGCCGGCATCATCGCAAAACTTTCGGTGATGCTGATACCGGCATTTTTATCCGCCTCAATCAGATCCCATAGCTTGGCCTTTTCGGTGTGATCCGGGCAGGCGGGGTAACCCGGCGCCGGACGAATGCCGCGGTATTTTTCCGCAATCAGCTGGTCCTTGTCCAGCGCCTCATCTTTGGCATAGGCCCAGAATTCGGTGCGCATGCGATGGTGCATCAACTCGGCAAAGGCTTCCGCGAGACGATCGGCCAGCACCTTGAGCATAATCGAATTGTAGTCATCATGGTCCGCTTCAAAGCGCTTCACATGTTCATCAATGCCAATCCCGGTGGTGACCGCAAAGGCACCGATATGATCCGGCTGACCGGTTTCCTTTGGCGCAATAAAATCACTTAAACAGTAATTGGGACGGCCCGGCGGCTGACGGGTTTGCTGGCGCAGGAAGTTAAGCGTGGTCAGCACCTGGCCTCGACTCTCGTCCGTATAAACTTCCACATCGTCATCATTTACCGAGTTGGCGGGGAACAGGCCGATAACTGCTCTGGCCTGCAACCACTTCTCGCTGATGATTTTATCCAGCATCGCCTCGGCATCGTTAAACAGTTTCCTGGCTTCCTCACCCTTTTCCGCGTCGTCGAGAATTTTCGGGTAACGTCCTTTCAGTTCCCAGGCAAAGAAGAACGGCGTCCAGTCGATGTACTCGCGGATGTCCGCCAGCGGATAATCATCAAACACTTTCACGCCACTGAATGCCGGTGTGCCTATGTCGCTGTTATCCCAGTCGATCACCGCCTTGTTGGCGCGGGCATCCTGCAGGCTGGCCCAGTCGGTTTTCTGCCGACGTCCGGCGTGGTTCACCCGTACCTGTTCGTATTCCTCGCGCAGCTCCTGCACATAAGAAGCTTTATATTCTTCGGATATCAGTTTCTGCGCCACACCTACGGCACGGGAAGCGTCCTTCACCCAGACCGTGGGGCCATCGTAATTCTGTTCAATCTTCACCGCGGTGTGTGCCTTGGAGGTAGTCGCGCCACCAATCATCAGGGGCACATCCATTTTCAGCCGCTGCAGTTCTTTCGCCATGTGCACCATTTCATCCAGCGACGGTGTGATCAGGCCACTCAGGCCAATCAGGTCAACATTTTCTTCTCTGGCTTTTTCCAGGATTTTTGCTGCAGGCACCATCACGCCCATATCGATCACTTCGAAGTTATTGCACTGCAACACCACACTGACAATGTTCTTACCAATGTCGTGTACATCGCCTTTTACCGTGGCCATTAAGATCTTGCCATTGGACTGCGCCTTGCCATCTTTTTCCGCCTCGATAAACGGAATCAGGTAGGCCACCGCCTTTTTCATCACCCGCGCGGATTTCACCACCTGGGGTAAAAACATCTTGCCGTCGCCGAACAGATCGCCCACCACATTCATGCCATCCATCAGCGGGCCTTCAATCACTTCAATCGGGCGATTGAAACTCTGCCGCGCTTCTTCGGTGTCTTCCTCGACAAAGGCATCTATGCCCTTGATCAGCGCATGTTCGATGCGTTTGGCCACGGGCAACTGACGCCATTCGAGGTTTTCTTCCTTTTTCTCGCCGCTGCCATCACCCTTGTATTTTTCCGCGATATCCAGCAACCGTTCAGTGGAATCGTCGCGACGGTTCAGCACCACGTCCTCGACGCATTCACGCAGTTCTTCCGGCAAATCGTCGTACACCGCCAGCTGACCGGCATTGACTATGCCCATGTCCATACCGGCCTTGATTGCGTGGTAGAGAAACACCGCGTGAATCGCTTCACGCACCGGGTTATTACCGCGGAAGGAGAAAGACACATTGGAGACACCGCCGGACACCATTGCATGGGGCAGCCGCTTTTTGATATCTGCGGTGGCTTCGATAAAGTCGACGCCGTAATTGTTATGCTCTTCGATGCCGGTAGCCACGGCAAAAATATTCGGATCGAAAATAATATCCTGCGGCGGGAAGCCCACCTGCTCGGTGAGAATTTTATAGGCGCGGCTACAGATTTCTACTTTACGTTCACGGGTATCCGCCTGACCCACTTCATCAAACGCCATCACAATCGCCGCCGCACCGTAACGACGCACCAGTTTAGCCTGTTCGATAAACGCGGCTTCACCTTCTTTCAGGCTGATCGAGTTGACTATGCCCTTGCCCTGAATGCATTTAAGCCCGGCTTCAATAATGTGCCACTTGGATGAATCGATCATTACCGGCACGCGGGAAATATCCGGCTCCGAGGCAATCAGGTTAAGGAAGGTAACCATGGCTTTTTCGCCATCGAGCATGCCTTCATCCATATTGATGTCGATAACCTGCGCGCCGTTTTCCACCTGCTCGCGGGCCACATCCAGTGCGGCCTCGTATTCTTCTTCCAGAATCAGCCGCTTGAATTTGGCCGAGCCGGTGACATTGGTGCGCTCGCCCACATTAACAAACAGCGAATCGGCATTGATATTCAGCGGTTCCAGGCCACTTAAACGGCACTCCACCCTGAGCTCGGGAATCTTGCGCGGCGGGAATTCCGCCACTGCATCGGCAATCGCCTTAATGTGCGACGGCGCGGTGCCACAACAGCCACCGATAATATTCAGGAACCCGGAGCTGGCCCATTCGCGGATTTCCGCTGCCATTTCTTCCGGTGATTCATCGTATTCACCAAACTCATTGGGCAGGCCAGCATTGGGGTGTGCATTGATATAGCAGCTGACCACACCGGACATTTCTTCCACGTACTGGCGCAGCTCTTTCGCGCCCAGCGCACAATTAAAACCGAAACTGATGGGGTTGATGTGATTCACCGAAGCCCAGAAGGCCTGGGCCGTCTGCCCGGACAGGGTGCGCCCGGAGGCATCGGTAATGGTGCCGGAAATCATTACCGGCAGGGAGATATTGTGTTCATCGAAATACTGCTGGATGGCAAACAGTGCCGCCTTGGCATTCAGCGTATCGAAGATGGTTTCCACCAGGATAATATCCGAACCACCGTCCACCAGGCCGCGCATCGCTTCAGTGTAGGCTTCAACCAGCTGATCGAAGGTGACATTACGGTAACCGGGATTATTCACATCCGGCGAGATCGAGGCGGTGCGATTGGTGGGGCCAAGCACCCCGGCAACAAAGCGGGGTTTGTCGGCAGTGGCCACGGCGTCCGCGGCATCACGGGCCAGTTTCGCGCCTTCGTAGTTCAGTTCATACACCAGCTCCTCCATGCCGTAGTCGGCCATGGCAATCGAGGTGCTGTTAAAGGTATTGGTCTCGACAATATCGGCACCCGCTTCTAAATAGGCCAGGTGCAGGTCACGGATAATCTTCGGCTGGGTGATACTGAGCAGGTCATTATTGCCTTTCAGATCCGAAGCCCAGTCGGCAAAGCGTTTGCTGCGAAAATCTGCTTCTTCCAGCTTGTAACTCTGGATCATCGTGCCCATGCCGCCATCCAGTATAAGAATGCGTTGTGTCAGGGCCTGCTGCAGCTGTTGTATGCGGGTATCGCGACTCATATCTCGTCCAGAACCGGTTATCATAAAAGGCGCGAATTATAACACCGATATACAGGCTGTGCCTTATCATGTGAGAATGCCCGCCTCCGGTGGCTGGCCAATTCGCTATAGAAGTCAGCGACTTAACCGCGAGGCATTGTATATAATGGCAACCAGCCCCGATAACAGCAGCACAAAGGCGCGTTTAAAATGTATCCCCCGGACCCCGACCACCCCCAGCAAGATCCAGCCAGCACCCCATCCACCAGCCAGGGCCATGCGCTGCAGGCACTGCCGCGGGTTTCCGTATGGGCAGCACTCGGCCTGAGCATTATCAGCCTGGGGCTGTATTACACCTACTGGCTGTTTACCCGCACACAGATCATTAACCGGGTGACCGACAAACCGATTCCGATGATACTGGTGCACACCGTGCTGGGGCTGCTGATGCTCAACCTGATTCTATCCTTTGTCAGCGGCTATAACCCGGACAATGAAGACTACCAGCAACTGGCCCGTATCAGTGGCCTTGTCTACAGCCTGTTCAATCTGTTCTGGGTGTTTACCCTGCGCCAGCGACTGCATAAAATGACCCAGGCCGGTGAACGCAGCCTGTTCTGGATCAATGGCATCTGGACCTTCCTGTTTCAGGTGCTCTACCTGCAGTTTAAAATTAATGAATATATTGAAGAGCACAGTAACGAAAGCAGCCTGCTGGTGTAGCTTCACGAAGCCAATGCAATGAGTCAGCAACACCTCAGCCTGTATATCACCCGCGAGCAGCCCTGCAGCTATTACGATGACAGGCTGTCCGCCAGCCTGATTCCCGACCCGCAGCTGCCAATGAGCGCCGAACTATACAGCCTGCTGATTGCCAGGGGCTTTCGCCGCAGCGGTGAGTTCGTTTACCGCCCCCATTGCAAGGGCTGCAACGCCTGTGTACCGGCACGCATCAATGTCGCCCGCTTTCATCCCAACCGCAACCAGCGCCGCTGCCTGAAACGCAATGCGGATCTGCGCACCCGGCTGGTGACTGCACGCTACAGTGAAGAGTATTTCGCGCTCTACCAGCGCTACCTCAATACCCGCCATGACGACGGCAGCATGGCCAACCCCCAGCCGGAAGACTTCAGCAACTTCCTGCTTAATAGCTGGCAAAGCACCCTGTTTATTGAATCCCGCTTGCAGGGCCGGCTGCTGGCGGTTGCGGTGGTGGATTTTCTGCAGACGGGCCCATCTGCGGTCTATACGTTTTTTGAACCAGCCGAGGCCGCTCGAAGCCTGGGCACCTTTGCCGTGCTGCAGCAAATCTGGCTGGCACGCCTGTATCAACACCCCCATGTTTATCTGGGCTACTGGATCAGGAATCACCGCAAAATGGACTACAAACGCCACTTCGCCGGGCTGGAACTCTACCGGGACGAGCAATGGCAAGCGGCGCCTGACAGACTGTAATCCGGAGGGATAATCGGGACACCCCAGTAAACCACACTAAAAATATGGCAAATTCGCCTCAAGCGCGTTTTTATTGATATGGATCAACGCACAAACCCGCACCGCTCACTAAGCTCCAACCATACAGATTTTGCAAGCCATCTGTTGAGTCGCCGCAAGGCTGGAACTCGCAGATGAGTGAAGAATCTCCTGGGGGGGAGTAAAGAGCAGGTCACCACTCGTTGATGGCCGGCTCTTTTTTTATGCGCGACAGAAAAGTCGGCGCCGCATCCATCAACCCTGCAATCCCCCACGATTCGGCGCTTTTTCCAGCCGTCATCTCTGCTATGATTAATTCCTCCCCGCAAGACACACTGAAGTTAGAATCATGAGCATAGAAGACGATATCACTGAAAAGCTGCAAACCGCCCTGCACCCCGAGCATCTCGAGGTGATCAACGAGAGCCATATGCACAATGTGCCCCCCGGCTCGGAATCCCATTTCAAGGTGGTCGCGGTCTCCGCTGAATTCGACGGCAAACTGCTGGTGGCACGGCACCGCCTGGTGAATAAAATCCTCGCCGAGGAGCTGGACGTCATACACGCACTGGCGCTGCACACTATGACCCCGCAGGAATGGCAGCAGAAAGGTGCCGCGCCCCAGTCTCCGCCGTGCATGGGTGGCGGTAAACAATAAAGCACTTACCTTTACTGGGTGATTCATATACACTCATTGAAATGCCTGTTTAAACCGCCACCGTTGTATTGAGACCATGAGCACAGCACCGATTAAGCTTTCCGCACTGAAAACCGCCTGCCAGAGCTGCAACCTGCACGACCTGTGCTTACCCCTCGGGCTGAATATGGGCGACATCGACAAACTGGACAGCATTATCAAGCGCAGCCGTCCCCTGCAGAAGGGCGAACACCTGTTTAACAGCGGCGACCGTTTCAACTCGATTTATGCAGTACGCAGTGGCTCGATCAAAACCTTTAGCGAAAGTGAACAGGGTGATGAACAGATTACCGGCCTCTACCTGCCCGGCGAACTGCTGGGGCTGGATGCGATTCACGAAAACGAACACCCCTGCACTGCGATTGCCCTGGAAACCACCAGCCTGTGCGAAATTCCATTCAATACACTGGAAGGTTTAAGCAGCAAGATACCGGAACTGCACCATCAGCTGTTTCGTATTATGAGCAAGGAAATTTCCAACGACCAGACACTGCTGATGTTAATGGCACAGAAAAGCGCCGAGGAAAAACTCGCGGCGTTCCTGGTGAACCTGTCAACACGCCTGAAGCAGCGTAATTTTTCCGAAACCGAGTTTAACCTGAGCATGTCACGCAAGGACATCGGCAACTACCTGGGTTTAACCATTGAAACCATCAGCCGCACCTTTAGCCGTTTTCAGAGCGAAGGCATTCTCTCCACCCAGCGCAAGTATGTGAATATTCACCAGCTGGATGCACTCAAGGAACTGGCGGGGCTGTCCGGTCATTGCCAGCAAAGCGAGTGCCCCAGCAAAAGCGCAGGTAGCGGCCAGCGACCATCCTGATTCATTCACTCGCTGATTGATGCACTATTAAACTTCACGCTACCCCCGCAGCGTATTAAATTGCGCACGATTTCGGTGCGTTCGTCGGAAAAAATCATCCATTTTACTAAGTCAATCGACTGACAAATAACAACACTTCGTCGGCTTTTGTACGCAATAACTCAGTCAAAATTTAATTAATTCTCACAAGTGGCTGATTTTTTTAGCTGCACAAAAAATCAAGTTTTTTTTCTGCGAAAAAAACAAATAAATGTATTTTTTATAGCGGCGCTTGTGAGTAGAATAAGCAGCCGAAAGACGGATACGATAATGCAGCTCGGCCCTTACACACTATCATCACCGGTATTTCTTGCCCCCATGGCAGGTGTCACCGACCGACCTTTCAGACAACTCTGTCGAAGCCTCGGCGCGGGACTGGTGGTGTCTGAAATGGTGACCTCCGAACCGCATTTACGCAACAGTCGTAAAACACAACTACGCATGGATCACAGCGGCGAAGCCGAACCCATCAGCGTACAGATAGCCGGCACCGAACCGGCAAAAATGGCGGACGCAGCCCGCTTTAATGTCGACAATGGCGCACAGATTATTGATATCAATATGGGTTGCCCGGCCAAAAAAGTTTGCAATGTGGCCGCCGGCTCCGCGCTGATGAAAGATGAAAAACGGGTCGCAGAAATTCTTAAAGCTGTGGTGTCTGCGGTCGATAACCCGGTAACGTTAAAAATACGCACCGGCTGGGACCACAGCAATCGCAATGCGCTGAGCATTGCACACATTGCCGAAGATTGCGGCATACAGATGCTCAGCATGCACGGCCGAACCCGTGTTGACGCCTACCAGGGCGCTGCAGAATACGACACCATTGCTGAAGTCAGACAGCACATTAGCATACCGCTGGTGGCTAATGGTGACATTAGTTCTGCAGAAAAAGCACAGCAGGTGCTGCGCTACACCGGTGCAGACGCTGTAATGATTGGTCGCGCGGCACAGGGCCGACCGTGGATTTTTCGCGAGATCAATCATTACCTGCAAACAGGTGAAATGCTGGCGCCCCCGAGCCAGCAGGAAGTCAGTATGATTTTACAGAATCACCTGACTAACCTTTACGCGTTTTACGGGGAACAACGCGGCGTGCGTATTGCACGTAAACACATCAGCTGGTATTGCAAAAGCCACCGGCTGGACGATCCGCAACAACTGAAGCAGTTTCAACAACACATTAACCGCATTGAAGATGCGACGCTTCAGCTTGCAGAAGTTATAAATTTTTTTAAGGAACCTCAGAGACACTCTGAGGTTCCGCAGCACAAGGATGTGCTGCCCCATGCTCAATTTGCATGGCAGTAACTGATAAGTTATTGAAAATGGAAAACAAACCAAAATCGCATTTTGGTTTGTTTTCGCTCTGAGAATTGTGCGTCTCATCCATGAGACTCACCCCTATCGGGGCTAATTGCGATCATTCGCTCCAGGCGAATGATTCAGGGATAAAGTATTAAGAGCTTCCTTAAATCTAAAACGATAAACAGGCGAATTGCAGCATGAATAATAGCAATGTCATAAATTTAAAAAACCACCAGAACGAAACCCCAGTCACAGACAACAACGACACCCAGGGCAATGGCTTAAACAACATTATTCGCAATTCACTCAGCCAGCTACTGAATGATCTGGGGGATGAAAATCCCGGTAATATTTACGACCTGGTGATGCAACAGGTTGAAGCGCCGCTGCTTGAAATGGTACTCAGCCATGTGGATGGCAACCAGTCTAAAGCGGCAGAACACCTGGGTATTAATCGCGGTACCCTGCGCAAGAAGCTGAAAATCTACGGTCTCATCTGAAGCTGCGCGCAGAGTAAACAGCCCGACCCGTTCGGGCGTGAAGCATGCAAGAACATCACCCAGCTCAACAACCACAACCCGACCGCAACACCTGTAACAGCAGGGCAACAGCCGGCCAGAAATCAGATCACAGCGGATAACACCACCGCGTAAACAAAGCACCAGATAATCGTGCGCGAATAAAGCGCATTATGCCGGCGATTACCTGTTTTAGTTTCTGACTAACCCCCAATTGGTTTATAATTCGCAGCCTTGTTTATCAGACCGTGGATTGCGACCCTATGAGTAATGACAGCACCCGCCCAGTACAACGGGCCCTTATTAGTGTTTCCGACAAAACCGGCATACTGGAACTGGGTAAGGCCCTGGTTGATGCAGGGGTGGAGATTCTGTCAACCGGCGGCACCGCTAAATTACTCACCGAAAACAATCTACCGGTCACTGAAGTCTCCGCCCACACCGGCTTTCCGGAAATGATGGACGGCCGGGTCAAAACCCTGCACCCAAAAATCCACGGCGGCATCCTGGGGCGTCGCGGCATTGATGATGAAGTGATGCGCCTCAATGGCATAGACCCCATTGACCTGGTGGTGGTGAATCTCTACCCCTTCG
>DATCTK010000039.1:0-25900 GCA_036567985.1 Gammaproteobacteria bacterium
AGAAAAAGAAGTGAGTCGCCAGAAAGGCGAAAAAGCACAATTCAGAATGTCTGTGCAGGTATTGTCGTAGATTGTTAGATGGTTCTGCTCTTTTGACCAATGATAAAAGACTAATGACAAATGACTTTTTACGAACGGTGGATCCGCTGACGCTTGATGCCACCCTACAAAATATTCAGACACTACAAGCTGGTAGAAGATAATAACGCTTAAAGCACCAGCATACGCTTCGGTGCGACCTTGCCATCATCCAGGATAATACCCACACCAATAAACACCTCATCCGAATACAGCCTGACCAGGCCTTCTGTCGGCGCACCAGATACCTGAACCGCCTGACCCAGTTTCACATAATAAGCGCTGTCGGCATCCAGTGTAATCACAGGCCAGTCACTGATACCACTGTCACAGGATAATAGATGGCTGTCCAGCGCATCTAAACCCTGCTCTGCGAGTTGCTGCAGTTCGTCCAGGGTGAGCATGGCCTGTTGATAGGGGCCAACGCTCAGGCGCCGCAGCTCGGTGACATAGGCACCGCAACCCAGTGCCTCACCGATATCTTCAGCCAGGGTGCGCACATAGGTGCCTTTGGAACAGTGGGTTTGCAATTCCGCTTCACCGTTTTCATATGACAGTAACTGTAAGGAGTAAATCGTGACCGGACGTGGCTTGCGTTCAACTTCTATGCCCTGACGCGCCAGGTCATATAAACGCTGGCCATCTTTTTTTAACGCAGAGTACATCGGCGGCACCTGCAGGATATCGCCGGTGAACTGTGGCAAACAGGCTTCGATATCCGCCACAGTTATATGCTCGAAAGCACGGGTGTTAATCACCTCACCTTCCGCATCGCCGGTGGTGGTCTGCTCACCCAGTTTACATTTGAAGCGATAGACCTTGTCTGCATCAAGCAGAAAGGCAGAGATTTTTGTCGCCTCGCCCAGGCAGATGGGCAACATGCCGGTAGCCAGTGGATCAAGACTGCCGGTGTGCCCTGCCTTGTTTGCATCGAACAAACGCTTCACTTTTTGCAGTGCATGGTTTGATGAAACATTGAGCGGTTTGTCCAGCAATACAACGCCGTTAACAGAACGACCTTTTTTGTTACGCGCCATGACTTATTAAAAACCTGAAATAAAACCTGAAAGATTAAACCTTACTGAAGACTAGTCTTCAGCATCGGCATCTGTTGAACGCGCCCTGGCAATCAGCGACTCCATACTGGTGCCACGTTCGATACTGACGTCATAAACAAATTTTAGTGATGGCACAATACGCGAACGGATACGATGGGATAACTGATGACGCAAGAAGCCAGCCGCCTTGTTCAAGGCTTCGGTTGCCGGCTCCCGGTCTTCATCATTAAGCGCGGTAAAATAGACAACCGCATTACTTAAATCGCGGCTGACTTTAACCGCTGTAAAGGAAACCCAGTTTACACGGGGGTCTTTGATTTCATCACGCACCAGCTCCGCCAGTTCACGACGAACCTGTTCCGCCATACGCTGCGAACGAGAAAATTCTTTTGGCATGATATTACCCTGAAAGATAACCGGGCAGTCAAGCTGCCCGGTGTATCACTGAGTTACAGTGTGCGTTCAACCTCAACGCGTTCGAAGACTTCGATCTGGTCGCCAACTTTAACGTCATTGTAGTTTTTCACGCCAATACCACATTCGGTACCGCTGCGAACTTCATCCACTGCATCCTTAAAGCGACGCAGTGATTCCAGCTCACCCTCGTAAATCACCACATTATCGCGAAGTACGCGAATCGGCTGGCTACGTTTAATCGTGCCTTCGGTCACAATACAACCTGCAATCAGACCGAACTTGGGCGATTTGAAGACATCTTTCACTTCTGCCAGACCAATAATGTCTTCTCTGTATTCAGCAGACAACATACCAGTCAACGCCTGCTTCACTTCGTCGATCAGATCATAGATAACACTGTAGTAACGCATATCAACGCCACGCTCGGCCACCGACTTACGTGCGGTTGCATCAGCGCGCACATTAAAGCCGAGCACAACCGCATTGGAGGCTGCCGCCAGGCTGATATCGGTGTCATTAATACCACCCACACCGGAACCGACAATCGCAACATCCACTTCGTCGTTGTCCTGTGCCAGCTTCATTAATGCATCACGGATCGCTTCCAGACTGCCCTGCACATCGGCTTTAAGCAGTATATTGAGCATCTTGACTTCGCCCTGACCCATGTTGTTAAACAGTGAGTCCAGCTTCGCCTGCTGTTGAGCTGCGAACTTGATATCGCGCTCTTTATGGCTACGACTGGCTGCCAGTTCACGTGCGGTACGTTCATCCGCCATCACCTGAATCTGGTCACCCGCCGCCGGAGTGGCAGACAGACCGAGAACCACTGCAGGAATCGATGGGCCAGCTTCATCAATCTGCTGGCCGCTTTCATCAAACATGGCACGGATACGGCCATACTCCTGACCCGCCAGCAGAATATCGCCTTTCTTCAGGCAACCCTTCTGCACCAGTACGGTGGTGGTTACACCGCGTCCCTTGTCCAGGGTCGCTTCAACCACAATACCCTGCGCCGGGCCTTTGGATGGTGCTTTCAGCTCCATAATTTCAGCGGTCAGGCTGACGGCATCCAGCAGGTCATCAATGCCTTCACCGGTTTTAGCCGACACATTAACGAACATGGTATCGCCACCCCAGGCTTCCGGGATAACATCATGTCCACCCAGTTCAGTTTTAACCCGTTCCGGATCCGCGTCTTCCTTATCAATTTTATTCACTGCAACAATCAATGGCACACCGGCTGCCTTGGCATGCTGAATCGCTTCAATGGTTTGCGGCATCACGCCGTCGTCGGCGGCCACGACCAGGATAACAATATCCGTAGCCTGTGCACCGCGTGCACGCATGGCAGTAAATGCCGCGTGGCCCGGTGTATCGAGGAAGCTGATAACACCCTTGTCGGTTTGTACATGGTAGGCACCAATGTGCTGAGTAATACCACCGGCTTCACCGGAGGCCACCTTGGAGGCGCGAATATAATCCAGCAGCGAGGTTTTACCATGGTCAACGTGACCCATAATGGTCACCACCGGTGGACGTGGCTGTACTTCACCCAGTTCTTCATCGGCAGTTGCCAGCAGAATGTTTTCGCGATCATCGGCTGATGAGGCCCTGGCATTGTGGCCGCATTCTTCCACAATCAGAATTGCAGTTTCCTGGTCTATCACCTGATTGATGGTCGCCATAACGCCCATCTTCATCATCACCTTGATCAGTTCCGCTGCCTTCATCGACATCTTGGCAGCGAGATCAGATACTTTGATGGTTTCAGGCACGTCAACGTCGTACACCATCTTCGCAACCGGCTTTTCAAACGCATGTTTTGCTGCGGCATTATCCGCAGCCAGATCCTTGCGATGTGGTTTCTTCGAGCGACCACCACTTTTGCCCGAGGCAATGTGCAGTTCTTTTCTGCCGTAGCGGGTTTCGGATTTATCCTTGTCATCGTCCTTACGGGATTTTTTCTTGCGTCCCTTGTCCTGCTTTTCTTCAAGCACATCAGGAATAATTGGCTCGGCAATTACCGGCTCGACATCCTTCTTGTTACGGGATTTTGCTTCCGCCTGCTTGCTCGCTTCCTGCTCTGCCAGTTGCTTCGCCTGCTCATCCAGTTCACGCTGTTTTGCAGCATCTTTTGATCGTTGAATGGCTTCTTCTTCAGCTCGTTGACGTTCAGCCTCACGTGCTTCTTTTTCGGCGATCAGGCGCTGTATTTCAGCCTTTTCCTTTTCTTTGGCATCATCTACTTCACCCGTTTTGCTGAAGGTGCGTTTTTTACGCACCTCAACATTAACTGTTTTACTGCCACCGGCACGTAATTCCGAAGTAGTTTTACGCTTCAGCGTGATCTTGCTTTTACCACCACCAGCCGTGTCATTTTTACCATGACTGCTGCGCAAGTGATCCAGCAGTTTGACTTTCTGTTCATCGGTAATTTCGGTATCGGCATTATCTGCTTCGATACCGGCTTCTTTTAATTGCTCAAGCAGTCGCTCAACGGGTGCACCGACCACCTCAGAGAGCTGCTTGACTGTAACTTTTGACATATGTGTCGTCTCCCCCAGTGTGCTTACTGGTTTGCCTCATCTTGATTTTCAAACCAGGGCGCACGTGCAGTCATAATGAGTGCACTGGCACGCTCTTCAGTCATTTCATCGATATCCATCAGATCATCGATCGCCTGTTCAGCCAGATCTTCCATGGAGTAAACACCTTTAGATGCAAGTTGCTGTGCAAGTGTTGCATCCATACCTTCCATGTCCAGCAGGTCCTGCTGTGGTTCATTTTCCTTTTCTTCCTGCGATATCGCCTTCATTAACAGTGCATCCCGTGCACGGCCACGCAGTTCTGCCACAATTTCTTCATCGAATTCTTCAATGCTGAGAAATTCGCTTTCCGGCACATAGGCTACTTCTTCAATACTGGAGAAACCTTCGGCTGCCAGAATAACTGCCACCTCCTCGTCTACATCCAGCTGACTCATAAACAGTTCAACCAGTACACGACCTTCGGTTTCCGCCTTGTTTTCCATATCCGCAGTGGACATGATATTCAGATCCCAGCCGGTTAGCTGGCTGGCCATGCGAATGTTCTGGCCACCTTTACCGATTGCCTGTGAGAGCTTTTCATCATCAACTGCAACATCCATCGAGTGTGCGTCTTCATCCACCACAATCGATTCAACTTCGGCGGGTGACATGGCGTTAATAACAAACTGCGCTGGATTCTCATCCCATAAAATAATATCAACCCGTTCACCTGCCAGCTCGTTGGAGACCGACTGTACCCGTGAACCACGCATACCCACACAGGCACCCACCGGGTCCATGCGCGGGTCATTCGATTTGACCGCCACCTTGGCGCGCGATCCTGGATCACGTGCACCGGAAATAATTTCAATCAGGCCCTGGCCAACTTCAGGCACTTCAAGCTTGAACAGTTCCACCAGAAACTCGGGAGCAGTACGACTGACAAACAGCTGCGGGCCGCGAGCTTCAGAACGAACTTCTTTAAGGTAACCGCGCAGACGGTCACCGGGACGAATTGCTTCACGGGGAATCACATCTTCGCGGGGAATAAAGGCTTCTACGTTTTCACCCAGATCAAGGTAGACATTGCCACGCTCAACCCGCTTTACCGTGCCCATAATCAGCTCGCCCACTTTATCTTCGAACGCTTCAACTACGCGTGCACGTTCTGCTTCACGAACCTTCTGCACAATCACCTGCTTGGCGGTCTGTGCGGCGATGCGGCCAAACTCAACCGACTCAATTGGTTCTTCGATAAAATCGCCCAGTTGAATCTCCGGCTCGTCGATGCGCGCAGCTTCCAGCGTGATCTGCTTTAATGGAAACTCCAGGCAACCGTCTTCCATGTCTTCGCACACTTCCCAGCGACGAAAAGTTTCATAGTCGCCGGTTTTACGATCTATCTTCACGCGCACATCAATGTCTTTGCCCTGCTTCTTGCGGCTTGCTGTAGCCAGTGCAGCTTCGATTGCCTGGAAAATAATTTCCTTATCTACTGCTTTCTCATTCGAAACAGCATCTACAACATAGAGAATTTCTTTATTCATGTCTGGCTCCAAAAACCATAATCAGAATTGCGGCACTAAACGCGCTTTGTCGATTGTGTCTAGTGGCAAATAATGAGTCTCGCCGTCAACCTGAATAACCACATTCTGGTCTTCAATACCCATTAACTTACCGGTAAAGTTTCTCTGCCCTTCCAGATTCGGAACAGACAGTTTAATTTTGATAACAGCGCCCGTAAAACGCTCAAAGTCCTGTTGCTTGCGTAAAGGACGATCCATACCCGGTGATGAAATTTCGAGATTAAAATGCCCAGGAATGGGATCTTCAACGTCAAGCAGACTGCTGATCTGCTTGCTGACCGCTTCGCAGTCTTCCAGCAGGATGCCGTCGGACTTATCAATATAAACGCGCAGTAATCCATTGGTCGGATGTGGCTTGAACTCTATGTCCACAACCTCGTAGCCCATGCCTTCTACAACCGGCTCTATCAATGACCAGATATCACTCACTGTTTACTTAAGTCCTCGTTATTCAGGTGCTATTACCCTCAGATGAATCACTGGATGCCGAAACATCGCAGTCGACCAGCTTGACCACAAAAAAGGCCCCGTTGTTACGGGGCCTTCTTATAATTTGGTAGTTCAGGGCAGAATCTAATCTGCGACCTTCCCGTGGGTATAAAGCACAGGACCGACCACCGTTGGGTTCATAACCATAAAGCTATGGTAACAAACTCAAAATAATTTGGTAGCGGAGCAGGGTTTTAACCTGCGACCTTCCCACGGTTTATAAACCATGGGACTGACCACCGTCGGGCTCATAATCCAAAGCTTTTGGAAAACTTATGAATAACAAACCCAAATATAATTTGGTAGCGGGGGCAGGATTTGAACCTACGACCTTCGGGTTATGAGCCCGACGAGCTGCCAGACTGCTCCACCCCGCATCAACGTGGGGCAGATACTACAGATTTCACCGATCTAATGCAAGCCGATAAACGGCTTTTTCGTAAAAATGTTCGAATTATTAACCATTTATGCCCGCTGATCAGGCAAAGGCAGCGACGCAGATCGACATCAATGCGGCGGGAAACAGGCCCAGCATCAACACCGACAGGCCATTCGCACTGAGAGCAATCTGCATATCGGCGCGGCACTCGATGGCGCTGTTATCTTCCGCCTCATCAAAATACATCAGCTTGATAATGCGCAGGTAATAGTAAACGCCGATAATCGAGAAGAACACCGCCACCAGTGCCAGCCACAGCATATCGATATTCACCACCGCCTTGAGCACCGCCAGCTTGGCCCAGAAACCCACGGTGGGTGGTACACCGGCCATGGAGAAAATAAGGATCAGCATAATAAAGGCAAACCAGGGACTGCGCTGATTAAGCCCCTTGAAGTCATTCAGCTCATCCGCC
Source organism: Gammaproteobacteria bacterium (assembly GCA_036567985.1). Classification (GTDB taxonomy): domain Bacteria; phylum Pseudomonadota; class Gammaproteobacteria; order SZUA-229; family SZUA-229; genus SZUA-229. Next base: position 7,014 of record DATCTK010000039.1, read on the forward strand.
TCGACGCCCTTGCGAGTCAGCAGAATAATCACGCCGAAGCCGCCCAGCGACATCAGTGCATAGACAATGGTGTAGAACATGGCAGCGGCATAACCCTCTTCCGGGCCTGCCAGCAGGCCCAGCATAATAAAGCCGACATGGGAGATAGTGGAATAGGCCAGCATGCGTTTCAGGTTGGTCTGCGCAATCGCAATCACATTGCCCAGCACCATCGACAGCACCGCCAGAATCACCAGCATGCCCTGCCAGTCAGCATGCAAACTGCCCATACCTTCCGCCAGCAGGCGGATAATCATCGCAAAGGCAGCTACCTTGGGTGCAGAGGCAATAAAACTGGTCACCGTGGTGGGCGAGCCGTGATACACATCCGGCACCCACATATGAAATGGCACTGCACCCAGCTTGAAGGCCAGGCCGATCACCATAAATACCAGGCCGAAAACCAGTACAATATTATTTTCCGGCAGCTGCTCAATCGCACTGGCGACTTCATCAATCACCAGCGAGCCGGTCATGCCATACACCATCGACATGCCATACAGCAGCATGCCGGAGGCAATCGCACCCAGTACAAAATATTTCATTGCCGCTTCCGCCGCATTGGGGTTGTCACGGTCAAACGCCACCATTGCGTACAGGCACAGCGAGAGCAGTTCCAGCCCCAGATAGATCGACAGGAAATGATTGGCGGAGATCATCACCATCATGCCCAGCAACGCAAACAGGCCGAGCACATAAAACTCGCCCTTGAAAATATCCCGCTGCTGCAGGTAGCGACGGGAATAAACAAATACCAGCATCACCAGAATCACCACCACCGCCTTGAGTACGGTGGACAGTGGGTCGCTGACAAACAGGCCATTAAAGGCCAGTTGCGTATCCGCGGCCGGGTTAACGAGTATCAGCACAAGAATTAACAACAGGCCAAGCTGCGACAGCACATAGCTGACATTGCGGCGTGCATCCCTGAGATACACATCCACCACCAGCACACCGCAGGCCAGCGCCAGCAGAAACAGTTCCGGTATGGCAACTGATAAATTGAGCATTTCTAATGTCATTACAGGTTCTCTACTTTAACTTTCAGGTGCCAGTGCGCGGTTAGGTCACGGCAACCGGTTATGCTAATCAAACGGGCCAGCATCAGGGTAATTTACTCTGGGCAACATGCTGTAACAGGTTATCCACTGATACATGCATTACATCCACCAGTGGTGCCGGGTATAAACCCAGTGCCAGTACCGCCACAGCCAGCACCCACATAATCAGCCGTTCCCGTGGGTTAATATCCTGCAGTGCTTTTACCTTGTCGTTTTTAATCTCGCCATAGAACACCCGCTTCACCATCCACAGGGTGTAGGCCGCACCCAGGATCAGCGTGGTGGCAGCTAAAAAGGCAATCCAGAAATTCGCCTTGAAGGCGGCGAGTATCACCATGAATTCACCCACAAAACCCGAGGTGCCCGGCAGGCCCGCATTGGCCATGGCGAAAAACACCGCAAAGGCAGCGAATACCGGCATGCTGTTAACCACCCCGCCGTAGTCGGCGATATTGCGGCTGTGCATACGGTCATATAGCACGCCGATCATTAAAAACAGTGCGCCGGAAATAAAGCCATGGGACACCATCTGCACCATCGCCCCTTCCACTGCCAGGCTGGCGCCATTGCTGTCGATGCCGTCGGCATTGCCCCAGATGCGGAAAATAATAAACAGACCCAGGGTGACAAAACCCATATGTGCAATTGATGAATAAGCCACCAGCTTTTTCATGTCGGTTTGCACCAGCGCAACAAAACCGATATACACCACCGCAATCAGTGACAGCGCGATCATCAGCCAGTCATAGGCCAGGCTGGCATCCGGGGTAATCGGCAGGCTGAAGCGCAGAAAACCGTAACCGCCGATTTTCAGCATAATCGCTGCCAGAATCACCGAGCCACCGGTAGGTGCTTCCACGTGGGCATCGGGCAACCAGGTATGCACCGGCCACATCGGCACCTTCACCGCAAAGGCCGCAAGGAAAGCGAAGAAAATCAGGCTCTGTTCCAGCATACTCAGCGGCAGATTATGCATATCCAGAATGGCGAAACTGCCGGACTGGTAATACATGTAAATCATCGCTACCAGCATAAACACCGAACCGAAAAAGGTGTAGATAAAGAACTTGATGGTGGCATAAACACGACGCGGCCCGCCCCAGACGCCGATAATAATAAACATCGGAATCAGCATGGCTTCCCAGAACACATAGAAGAACATTGAATCCAGCGCGGCAAACACGCCGTTCATCAGGCCTTCCATAATCAGGAACGCCGCCAGGTATTGCGAGGCACGTTTCTGGATCACCTGCCAGCCCGCCAGTATTACCAGGATGGTGGTAAAGGTGGTGAGAATAATCAGCGGCATCGACAGGCCATCGACCCCGAGATGGTAGTAGATATCAAACGCATCGATCCAGGCATGGCGCTCGACAAACTGCATCGCCGCAGTGCTACTGTCGAAGTTGGTGTACAGGCCCAGACTGAGAACGAATGTGGCCAGGGCAACGATCAGCGCCAGTCGACGCGAACCTTCCGAGTCACCCCGGTCACCGGACATCAACACCGCGATACCGCCAATTATTGGCAGCCAGACCACCAGACTGAGAAGGGGCCAATCTGCAAACATTATGATTTTATCCTGAAGTTAATTTTCATTCGTTATGGCTCACAACACATCCACAAACAGATAGAGCAAACCCACCAGGCCAAGAATCATGGCAAAGGCGTAGTGATACAGCATGCCGGTCTGCATGTGACGAATGACCCCGGCAAACCAGCCGACAACTTTCGCCGAACCATTCACCAGCAGTCCATCAATCAGCACCGTGTCCCCGGCTTTCCAGAAGCCCTGACCCAGGCCGCGACTGCCATCACTGAAAACTTTTACATACAGCTCATCGACCCAGTATTTTTTGTCCAGCAGCCGGTAGATAAAGGCAAACTTCTGCTGCGCCGCATCGGCAATCGACGGCTGTTTCAGATAGATGTACCAGGCCATTACCACACCGGACATCGCCAGCAGGAATGGCAGGGAGAAGATACCGTGCTCAACCATTGCCCATTGCCCGTGGTAATTTTCCGATACGGCAGCCAGCACATTATGTGCATCGCTCACCTGGATGGACTGCGCAAAATAGTCCCCGAACAGCATGGGTTCGATGGTCATCCAGCCGATAATCACCGACGGAATCGCCAGCGCAATCAGCGGCAATGTCACCACCCAGGGTGTTTCATGCAGGTGTTCGCGGGTATGGATATCCATGCGTTCCCTGCCATGGAACACCATAAAGTACATGCGGAAGGAATAGAATGCGGTAACAAACACACCCGCCATCACCATCCAGTACACAATTGAGGCGCCGGGCAGACTGGACTCACCCACCGCGAGAATGATTGAGTCCTTGGAGAAGAAACCGGAAAAGCCGGGAAAGCCAATCAGCGCCAGTGAACCGATCAGCGATGTAATCCAGGTAATCGGCATGTACTTGCGCAGGCCACCCATCTTGCGCATGTCCTGTTCATGGTGCATGGCAATAATTACCGAACCGGCGGCGAGGAATAACAGCGCTTTGAAAAAGGCATGGGTCATTAGATGAAACACCGCCGCCGAATAGGCAGACACACCCAGCGCCACTGTCATATAGCCCAGCTGGGACAGGGTCGAATAGGCCACCACCCGCTTGATATCATTCTGCACAATGCCAATCAGCCCCATAAACAGCGCAGTGATGGCACCAATAATCATTACCGTAGCGAGCGCGGTTTCCGATAATTCGTACAGTGGTGACATACGCGCCACCATAAAGATACCCGCAGTAACCATGGTCGCAGCATGGATCAGCGCCGATATCGGTGTCGGGCCTTCCATTGAATCCGGCAGCCAGACGTGTAACGGCACCTGTGCCGACTTGCCCATGGCACCGACAAATAACAGCAGGCACAACAGGGTGATCACCGACCATTCACCGAAACCGATATCAATGGTTTGCGTGGCGATCTGTGGTGCGGCGGCAAACACCGTCTGATAATCCAGGCTACCGGCATACATCACCACCGCAGCGATGCCCAGGATAAAACCGAAGTCGCCCACGCGGTTCACCAGGAACGCCTTGAGATTGGCGTAGATTGCGGTTTCCTTTTTATACCAGAAACCGATCAGCAGATAGGAAATCAGCCCCACCGCTTCCCAACCGAAAAACAGCTGCATAAAGTTGTTTGCCATCACCAGCATCAGCATGGAGAAGGTGAACAGCGAGATATAACTGAAGAAGCGCTGGTAACCCGGATCATCTTTCATATAGCCAATGGTGTAGATATGCACCATCAGCGACACCCCGGTGACCACACACATCATCATCACCGTCAGGTGATCAATCAGGAAACCCACTTCAAAACGCAGGCCATCACTCACCATCCAGGTGTAAACCGAAGCGTTATAAATTTCACCGCCTTCAAACACCAGGTGATTAAAGGCCATCAGTGACAACACAAAGGACGTACCCACGCCGGCAATGGTGACTATATGCGCACCGCTGCGGCCGATGGCTTTACCGAATAGCCCCGCGATAATCGCGCCGATTAATGAAGCCAGTGGAATTGCCAGATAGATAGATTCCAATGTTTTATCCCTTCATCGTGTTGAGTTCAGTGACATTGATGGTCTGGCGATTGCGGAACAGCACCACCAGTATGGCAAGCCCTATCGCCGCCTCAGCCGCCGCCACCGTGAGAATAAAGAACACAAAAACCTGCCCCGCGCTGTCGCCGAGAAAATGCGAGAAGGCAATAAAATTAATATTCACCGCCAGCAGCATCAGCTCCACACACATCAGCAGCACAATCACGTTTTTGCGGTTAATAAAAATACCGGCAATGCTGATGGCAAACAGCACCGCACTCAGAATCAGGTAGCTGGATAATGGAATCATTGCCTGTCCTCCGACTTCATTTTCACCACCCGCAGACGGTCTTCCTTAAGCACCCGCATCTGTTTATCCGGCGACTGGTAGCGGGTATTGGGACGACGTCGCATGGTCAGTGCAATCGCCGCAATAATCGCCACCAGCAGGATCACCGCCGCCAGCTCGAAGGCATACACATACTCGGTATAGAGCACACGCCCCAGGGTTCTGGTATTGCTGTAATCCGCCGCCTGGGGCGCAGGAATTTCAAACGCCTGCAGGCCAAACTGTTCCGGCCCTACCACCAGCACCATCTGCACAATCAGAATAATCGCAATCGCAATCCCAAACGGTGTGTAGCGCATAAAGCCTTCACGCATGCGCGCCACATTAATATCCAGCATCATCACCACAAACAGGAACAGCACCATTACCGCGCCGACGTATACCAGCACCAGGGTGATAGCCAGAAACTCCGCTTCCAGCAATAACCAGATAGCGGATGTGGCAAAAAACGTCAGCACCAGAAACAGCGCGGAGTGCACCGGGTTACGCGCACTCACCACGCCCAGCGCAGCTACCAGCATCAGCGCGGAAAAGGCATAAAAGACGACCTCAAAAAAACTCATGTGTGAATTCCAGTCATATTTTTATTCAATGCTTATCAGCTGTCGGCGCAACTCGCCCGGGCAACTGCAAAATTATTTTCATGGCCCTGCTATTTCATTAATGCATCAGCAGAGCCGGATTACGCTTCACAGGCTAACGATATGGCGCATCCGCCTCACGGTTGGCAGCAATCTGTTCTTCATATTGATCACCCACTGCCAGCAGCTTTTCCTTGGTCATGATATTTTCACCACGGTTTTCGAAGTGGTATTCAAAAATATCGGTTTCCACAATTGCATCCACCGGACAGGCTTCTTCACAGAAGCCGCAGTAGATGCATTTAAACAGGTCGATATCATAACGCGAGGTGCGACGCGTACCGTCTTCACGTTCTACCGTATCAATGGTGATTGCCAGCGCCGGACACACTGCCTCGCACAATTTGCAGGCAATGCAGCGCTCCTCACCATTGGCGTAACGGCGCTGCGCATGCAGGCCACGAAAACGTGGTGAAATCGGGGTTTTCTGCTCCGGGTATTGCAGGGTCATTTTGCGCTTGAACAGGTAACGCCCGGTTACCATCAGCCCCTTGAACAGCTCAAGGAACAGAAAACTTTTCACATAGTGCTTAAGCATTCGCATATTACACCCCCTGTCCTGCAGCCACTGCCCAGGGACCCACCTGCATCACCACCATCACCGCTTCAACAAACAACCAGACGATGGTCACCGGAATAAACACTTTCCAGCCGAGACGCATAATCTGGTCATAACGGTAGCGCGGGAAAGTCGCACGGAACCACAGGAAGACATAAATAAAGAACATGGTTTTTAAGATAAACCAGTGCATGCCATTACCCAGAATGGCATGATCCGCCAGCGCACCAAACGGCGACATCCAGCCACCGAAAAACAGCAACGAAGTCAGCGCTGAAATCAGGATGATATTGGCGTATTCCGCCAGAAAGAACACCGCGAAAGCCATGCCGGAGTAGTCCACATGGAAACCGGCAACAATTTCCGACTCACCTTCCGCCACATCGAAGGGCGCGCGGTTGGTTTCCGCCACCCCGGAAATAAAATACACCGCCAGCAATGGCAGTAACGGCAACCAGAACCAGGAGAGAAAACCGCCGGACTGTCGGGCAATAATATCCCCCAGGTTAAGACTGCCCGCCGCCATCAGCACACCCACCAGGGCAAAGCCCATGGCGATTTCATAGGCCACCACCTGTGCCGCGGAACGCAGCCCGCCCATAATCGCGTACTTGGAGTTGGAGGCCCAGCCGGCAATGATAATGCCGTACACACCCATCGAGGTCAGCGCCAGAATATACAACAGCCCGGCATTTAAATTGGCCAGCTGGGCACCTTCAAAAAACGGAATCACCGCCCAGGCTGCCAGCGCCGGCCCCAGGGTTAAAATGGGCGCGATCAGAAACAGGAAGCGGTTGGCATTGGTGGGAACAATCACTTCCTTGAACATCAGTTTCAGTGCATCGGCTATCGGCTGCAGCCAGCCCTTGAAACCCACCCGGTTTGGGCCAAGACGCACCTGCATATAACCGATGATCTTGCGCTCGGCGTAGGTCACATAGGCCACGCATAACATCAATGGCACCATCACCAGCAGAATGTACATCAGGTTTTCTGCCAGCACCTGTAACCAGTTCGGCAGGCTGTTCCAGATTTGCAGTGAAGTTGCTGTAATCCACTCCATCAGGCTTTCTCCAGCTCGATTGGTGCAAAGGTCCCGGCCATCTGCGTGCTGACACTTACCCCGGCAGGCAACCACACACAGCCATCCGCCAGACCTTCATCCAGTTTCAGCAGCACATACTCACTGTGCCCCTGCTGGGTAACTTTCACTTTCCTGCCTTCCTCCAGTCCCAGCTGCTGTGCCAGCGCAGGGTTCACACCGACAAAATTCTGTTGCGCATCCACGGTTTTCTGTAAGGCAGCTGCATGACGCACCAGTGGGTCCACCGCGTAGATCGGCACTTCACCCACCCGCTGCAGACCATTGCTCTCAGCTACCTCGGCCACTGGTGCATCGGTAGATACCCGATTATCCAGCTGCACATCGGCACATTGCCGTTGCAGCTGCTGACGCACATCCTCCGATGACAGATAATCAAAACCTGACAGATTAAATAAATTACCCAGCACGCGCAGAATTTTCCAGCCGGGACGTGACTCACCCTGTGGCATCACCGCACCCTTGAAGGACTGCCATAAGCCTTCTGCATTAACATAGGTGCCAGAGCTTTCGGCAAAATTCGCCAGCGGCAGAATCACATCGGCATAGTCCCTGAGCTCGCCGCTTTCATAACAGCTGATGGCAACGCAGAAGTCCGCGGCCCTGGCTGCAGCTATCGCCGCAGCTGGATTGGCCATATCAAACTCCGGTTCGATATTGAAAGTGATCAGCGCTTTTTTCGGCTGGCTCAGCATCTCGCCCACATGGGCACCAGTTGATTCGCTACGCTGGCCGCAGGGACCTCGCCGGGGCACACTGCCCGCCAGCCAGGCACCCGCAGTGTTTGCCGCTTCCGGCAGATAGGCGAAGACCGCGCCGGTTTTAGTGGCGATGGCAGATGCCAGCGAGCGCAGTGCGGAAAACTGCGGGTGCTGCTGCGCGATATTGCCCAGCATCACACTGGCAGCCTCTGCCTGGGTCAACTCATCTGCAATCGCTTTGTGCTGATCGCTCACCTCTGCGGCATCAATCAATGCCTGCAGATTGGCCTGTTTAATATCCAGCGCCCGCGCAATCGCCGCCAGGTTATTCACCATGCCAGCGGCATCGGACACCAGTTCATTGGTGGTTTTAAAGCGCCACTCGAAACGGCGCGGATTCACCGTAAATACTTTAACCTGATGATGACGGAAGGCCTTACGGATGCGGTGTGCGACCAGCGGCTGTTCCTTGCGCACATTGGAGCCCACCAGCAGAATCGCCTGTAATCGTTCGATCGACTGCAGGCTCTGTCCCAGCCAGGGCATAATCGGTGCCGCATCCTGATCAGTGAAATCAGTCTGTCGTAAGCGATGGTCGATATTATTGCTGCCAAGCTGGCGACACAGTGACTGCGCCAGGTAATGCTCTTCCAGGGTGGCATTGGGGGATATCCAGCAGGCCAGCTGCTCGCCACCCTGCTGTTTGATCACCGACTGCAGGCCATCCACCGCAAACTGCAGCGCCGTATCCCAGTCGGTTTGCTGCCATACACCGTCCTGTTTTATCTGTGGGGCGGTGGCGCGATCCTCGGCGTAAATACCCTGGTAACTGAAACGATCCCGGTCAGCGATCCACACTTCATTGATGGTTTCGTTCTCTCTGGGCACCACACGATTCACCTGGCCATCCAGGGTGTGAATAAATAGATTGGAACCCACCGAATCATGGGGCGACACGGCCGCATGCTGCTGCATTTCCCAGGAGCGGCCGGTAAAGCGCGAGGGTTTGGCAGTGAGCGCACCCACCGGACAGATATCAATCACATTACCCGACATTTCCGAGTCAACGCTCTTTTCGATAAAGGTACCGATCTGTGCGCGGTCGCCGCGGTCGGTCATACCCAGTTCGCGCATGCCGGCAATTTCCTCACCAAAGCGCACGCAACGGGTGCATTGAATACAACGGGTCAGCTCGGTGGAAATCAGCGGGCCTATGTCTTTATCAAACACCACCCGCTTAACTTCAGTGTACTGCGAACTATCGCCACCATAGCCGATAGAAAGGTCCTGTAACTCACACTCGCCGCCCTGATCACAGATCGGGCAGTCCAGTGGATGGTTGATCAGCAAAAACTCCATTACCGACTTCTGTGCGGCAATCGCCCTGGGCGAGCGGGTATGCACCACCATACCTTCCATCACCGGTGTGGCGCAGGCGGGCATTGGCTTGGGGGCTTTTTCCACTTCCACCAGGCACATCCGGCAATTGGCAGCGACTGAGAGTTTATCGTGGTAACAGAAGCGCGGAATATGAATGCCCGCCTTGTCTGTCGCCTTGATCAGCATGGAACCCTTGGGCGCGGTCAGCTCAACTTCATCAACTGTAAATGTGACTACATCATCCGCCATTATGCGCCTTCCACCATGCTTCGTTTGTGTTCTATGTAGTATTCAAATTCATGCCGGTAATGCTTGATAAAACTTCTCACCGGCATGGCAGCAGCATCACCCAGTGCGCAGATGGTGCGGCCCTCAATCTTTGCCGCCACATCATCCAGCTTATCCAGATCTTCCGGCAGCCCCTTGCCTTCCACTATGCGGGTCAGCATACGGTACAACCAGCCGGTGCCTTCCCGGCAGGGGGTACACTGGCCACAGGACTCGGAGAAATAAAAGCGCGAGATCCGCTGCAGCACCTTGACCATATCGGTGGTTTCATCCATCACAATCACCGCACCGGAACCCAGCATCGATCCGCCTTTGGCAATCGAATCGTAATCCATATTCAGTTGCAGCATGGTGTCTGCGGGCACCACTGGCACCGACGAGCCACCGGGAATCACCGCCTTGAGTTTGCGACCGTCTTTAACACCGCCCGCCAGTTCCAGCAGTTCGGTGAATGGCATGCCCATATTCACTTCAAAGTTGCCCGGCTTATTCACATGACCGGACACCGAAAAACATTTCACCCCGCCGGAGTTTTCCACGCCGAAGTTTTTAAACCAGTCCGCGCCATTGCGAACAATGCTGGGCACAGAGGACAGCGACTCGGTGTTATTAATCGTGGTGGGTTTACCGTACAAACCGACATTGGCCGGAAACGGCGGTTTAAAACGCGGCTGGCCTTTTTTACCTTCCAGCGATTCCAGCAGGGCAGTTTCCTCGCCACAGATATAGGCACCGGCACCGAGGGTCGGGTACAGATCAAAATCCACCCCGATTCCCTGGATGTTTTTGCCCAGGTAACCATTCGCATAGGCTTCTTTTACCGCCTGGGCAAAACGCTCGTAAGGCTCATCGAGGAATTCGCCGCGCATATAGTTATAACCCACGGTGGCACCTATGCAGTAACCGGCGATTGCCATGCCTTCCACCAGTGCATGGGGATTGAAACGCAGTATGTCACGGTCCTTGCAGGTGCCAGGTTCCGATTCATCGGAGTTGCAGACAATGTATTTCTGCACCGGCGCATTGCGCGGCATAAAGCTCCACTTCAGCCCGGTGGGAAAACCGGCACCACCACGACCACGCAAACCGGACGCCTTGACGATCTCGATTACCTCTTCCGGCGTCATCTTTTCCTGCAGAATTTTATTCCACGCCTGATAACCACCCACCTTCAGGTAGTTTTCATAGGACCATGGCTGATCATCAAATTGCAGGGTTGCGTAGCAAACTTCGTTGGCCATGCTTACTCCAGCGCGTCTATGATCTCGTCCACCTTTTGCGGGGTGAGATCGGTATAATATTTATGGTCAACCTGCATCATCGGGCCACCGGCACAGGCGGCCAGGCATTCCTCTTCCAGCTTTAAATAGATGCGGCCATCGGCAGTGCTTTCGCCCAGCTTGATGCCGAGTTTTTTCTGCAGGTGATCAACAATGGTATCGGAACCCATTAACATGCAGGAAATATTGGTGCACACCGCCACATTGTGTCGTGCCACCGGCTGCAGTTCATACATCGAATAAAAGCTGGCCACCTCATACACTTCAATTTTTTCCAGCTCGAGGTATTCCGCCACCGCATCCATCAGGGGCACGGTTAAAAAGCCGTTGTTCTGATGCTGCACCGCACGCAGGGCCGAGAGCAGCGCCGACTTTTTTTTGTCCGCCGGATAACGGCTCAGCCACTCATCAATTTCTTCAATGGTATGGGCAGTTAATAAATTTTCGTTGCTTGTTGTACTCATTCCCATTACCTGTGAATTATCTGTCGATCTCGCCGAAGACGATATCCTGTGTACCAATCACCGCCACTACATCGGATAACATATGCCCGCGGGTCATTTCATCCAGCGCAGACAGATGTGCAAAACCGGGGGCGCGCACTTTCAGTCGGTAGGGTTTATTGGCGCCATCGGACACCATGTACACACCAAACTCACCCTTCGGGTGCTCGACCGCAGCATAGGCTTCACCTGCTGGCAAACAGAAACCTTCGGTAAATAATTTAAAGTGATGAATCAGTGATTCCATATCACCTTTCATCTGTTCGCGGCGCGGCGGTGTCACCTTGTGATCAGCCGCAATCACCGGGCCGGGATTTTTTCTTAACCAGTCGATGCACTGTTTGATAATGCGGTTTGACTGGCGCATCTCTTCCATGCGCACCAGGTAACGATCGTAACAGTCACCATTGGTACCCACCGGTATATCAAAGTCCATGCGGTCGTAAACTTCATAGGGCTGTTTCTTGCGCAGATCCCACTCAATGCCCGAGCCGCGCAACATGGGGCCAGTAAAGCCCAGCTGCAGCGCGCGTTCCGGTGAAACAATGGCAATATCCACCAGCCGCTGTTTCCAGATACGGTTATCGGTTAACAGGGTTTCATACTCGTCCACATAGCCGGGAAAGCGATTGGTAAAGTCCTCAACAAAATCCAGCAGGGAACCACTGCGGTTTTCATTCAGACGATTCACTTCTTTCTGGCTGTGCCATTTGCTGGCCTTGTACTGTGGCATCGAATCGGGAAGATCACGGGCCACGCCGCCGGGGCGGTAATAGGTGGCGTGCAGCCGTGCTCCGGATACCGCCTCATATACATCCATCAAGTCCTCACGCTCACGGAAGGCGTAGAGAAACATGGTCATGGCACCCACATCCAGGCCGTGGGCGCCGATCCATAACAGGTGGTTTAACAGGCGGGTGATTTCATCGAACATCACGCGAATATATTGCGCACGTTCCGGTACCTCTATGCCCAGCAGTTTTTCCATTGCCAGCACGTAGCCATGTTCATTACACATCATCGACACATAGTCGAGGCGATCCATATAACCGATGCTCTGGTTATAGGGCTTGGATTCAGCGAGTTTTTCCGTGGCACGATGCAACAGGCCGATGTGCGGATCAGCACGCTGCACCACCTCGCCATCCATTTCCAGGATCAGGCGCAACACGCCGTGCGCAGCCGGATGCTGTGGACCAAAGTTAAGTGTGTAGTTACGAATTTCAGGCATTGGCTTAATCTTCATCCTGCGGTAGCTGATAACGGTTGTCGTCACGAATCACCTTGGGCACCAGTACCCGTGGCTCAATAGTGACCGGCTCGTACAGCACGCGCTTTTTCTGCGGGTCGTAACGCATTTCAACATGGCCCGATAAAGGAAAATCTTTTCGGAATGGGTGACCGACAAAACCGTAATCGGTAAGAATGCGTCGCAGATCGGGATGACCGTCAAAATGAATACCGTACAGGTCAAACGCTTCACGTTCAAACCAGTTGGCACCATTCCACAACTCACACACCGAAGGTACCACCGGCATTGAGTCATCCTCGGCGTAGACACGCACACGGATGCGCTGGTTATTTTTAATCGATAGCAGATGCATCACCGCCGCAAAGCGCCGGCCCTGGCCTTCTGCTTGTTCGACTTCATCACCAAAGCGCAATCGGCCGTGTGTAACAGGTTCAAAACCGCGACTGAAACCACTGCCCGTGGCATTGGTGTTCCATTCGTCCTTGCCATAATTCAGGTAATCGACACCGCACAGATCAATCATGATTTCAAAGGCAAAGTCCGCATCATCCCGCAGTGTTTGACACACCGATAGATAATCCGCTGGAGCAACTTCAATGGTGATTTCGCCCTGTTCCAGCTGATGCTGACGCAACTGACTGGCAAGGCGCTGTGTAAGCTGCTGGTAAAGTTGTTGAGCTTTAGTCATGTGAATGCTTGTTAACCCTAACGCGCAATGGTGCAGGTGCGTTTAATTTTGTTCTGTAACTGAATAATGCCGTAGAGCAGGGCTTCCGCCGTGGGCGGGCAACCGGGCACATAGATATCCACCGGTACAATCCGGTCGCAACCGCGCACCACTGAATAGGAATAATGGTAATAACCGCCGCCATTGGCGCAGGAACCCATGGAAATCACCCAACGGGGTTCCGCCATCTGGTCATATACCTTGCGCAGGGCCGGTGCCATTTTATTGGTCAATGTGCCCGCCACAATCATCACATCGGACTGCCGTGGTGAGCCACGAAACAGAATACCGAAGCGATCCAGGTCATAACGGGAGGCACCCGCCTGCATCATTTCCACCGCGCAGCAGGCCAGACCAAAGGTCATTGGCCACATGGAACCGGTACGCGCCCAGTTAACCACGGTATCCACCTGCGTGGTGACAAAACCTTTTTGCAGTACGCCTTCTATTCCCATTCCAGCGCTCCTTTCTTCCATTCGTAGATAAAGCCGATCACCAGAATACCAAGAAACAGCCCCATAGATAACAGTCCGAACAAACCGATTTCATCCAGCACAATGGCCCAGGGAAACAGAAAGGCGATTTCCAGGTCAAAAATAATAAACAGAATAGCGACCAGATAAAAACGCACATCGAATTTCAGGCGTGCGTCTTCGAATGCAGGAAAACCACATTCATAGGAGGAGTTTTTTTCAGGATCAGGCCTGCGTGGCGCCAGCACAAAGCCGCCCAGCACGATCATTGCCAGGCCGACAATCAGCCCCAGTGTGATAAAAATTAAAACCGGTATGTAATTTTCGAGCATCTGTGTTTTTCTCCTGTCACTAAGACAAGGCAAGCTCTTGTAATTATGTATCTTTCGACTTTATTAAAAAAGCCTGACCATGTCATCACATAATATGTGTATTACAGGATAAGCGAGGTTTATCAGCCTGTTTAATCAATTAATCAAACAGAATCAATTATGTTTTAAATACCCCCTAATTTAGAGTATTAACATTTTATAATTTGATCTCACTAACACCTGACAGGGCCATACATCAGCCACCTGCGAGTTAAACCGGGCACACGACAAGGCGCACCAACAATTAAAAGCTTGTATAAAAAACAAACAACGCAATTCTATTGCGCGTTTCTGGATCTGGCTTCTGTTTTGTTTACAACAAACCAGTAAGCAACAGCTGATTGGACGAACGTTCCTGTGAAACTTTCCTGTGAAACTTTCCTGTGAAGATTTTCCTGGGAATTTATTACCCGGGACTTTCCTGTGAAGGCTTTTCCGAAGGTCTTATGAAAAGCGTTGCGAGTATCGAGACATTCCATGTAATTGTCTTCTTATTATAAAATTTACTGGTTATGTGTTTTACCAGCATACACCATTTTAATGGTGCCGATGGCCGGAGTCGAACCGGCACGGCTTGCGCCACTACCCCCTCAAGATAGCGTGTCTACCAATTTCACCACATCGGCTTTACACAATCATGTGCTGTCTACCCTGACGGTGTTTGAGTGTTTAACTCGCGCTGCGCATCCGGCACAGCGTTTAACCCAATATAGATAACAGGCGTTAGCTATTCCGATGCAGGCGGAACATCGCTGGCTGGCGCATCAATTGCCGCCGGTATGTCACTGGGCTCTCTGGCCGGTTGCTCAGCTGCACCTTCCAGCACTGAACCGCTGGACACGGTAGCCGACTGCTGGTTAGACGACAGATAGGCCAGACCCAGGCTGGTAATAAAAAACAGGGTTGCCAGAATGGCCGTACTGCGGCTGAGGAAATTGGACGCGCCACGCGCGCCGAACACCGAACCGGATGAACCGCCACCCAGTGCTGCACCGGCTTCTGCACCCTTGCCGCGCTGCAGCATAACCAGGGTGATAATCACCAGTGACAGTAACACATGAATAACCAGAAGAATTGAAATCACGAAATAGAGTTCCTTAAACGATAAAAACAGCGATAAAAACTAATCAGCCCGCCGCCTGGCAGATACTCAGAAAATCAGCTGCCTTGAGTGATGCCCCACCAATCAGGCCACCATCAATATCCGACTGCGCCATAAGCTCCGCCGCATTACCGGGGTTCATTGAACCGCCGTAAAGAAGTCGCAGACCCTCTGCAACATCGGCATTCAGTGCCGCAATTTTACCACGAATAAAGGCATGAACTTCCTGTGCCTGCTCGGGGCTGGCGGTTTTACCGGTCCCGATTGCCCACACAGGCTCATAGGCAATCACGCCGTCTGCCAGTGCTTCCACGCCTTCCAGCGCAATCACCGCGTCGATCTGGCGTGCACACACCTCGTTGGTGATGCCCGCTTCACGCTCTTCCAGTGTTTCGCCAATGCAGAAGATCGGCTTTATACCATTACGGCGTGCCGCGGCAAAGCGTTTTGCAACCAGCTCGTCGGACTCACCATAGAGTGCACGGCGTTCTGAGTGGCCAATGATCGCATATTCGCAACCCACATCTTTTAACATGGCGCCGGAGATTTCACCGGTAAACGCACCAGTGTCCTGGTCGCACACGTTCTGCGAGCCCACCTTGATCGCACTGCCATCGGCTACACCGGAAACGCGGGGAATATACACCGCGGGTGGGCAAACCACCACTTCAGCTTTATTGACTGAACCCATGCCATCTTTAATTCCTGCTATAAGTTCTTTAACTGAATCACTGGAACCGTTCATTTTCCAGTTGCCGGCTACCATTGGCTGACGCATCGAGTGGACTCCAAATTGATATTTTTAAAGGCCGCACAGTTTATAGGCGCAGCCCCGCAGTTGCAAGCGCGGATGCCCCGCATAGGGGCGTCAGGAAGATTTTTTGAAACACCCCTAGGCCGGACTGGCGTGCTCCATCGAGGCGGACACCGCATCGGCGATCTGCTGGGCATAGGCGGTGACCTGTTTTTCTTCCTCACCTTCCACCATCACGCGAATCAGCGGCTCGGTGCCCGATGGGCGCAGCAATACCCGGCCCTTGCCATTCAGCTGCAGCTCCACCTCGGCCACCACCTTTTTCACGCCCGGCTCGTTAGAGGGGTTGGTTTTTACCGGCAATGGCACATTGATCAGCACCTGGGGCAACATGGTCATGCCGGACAAGGCCTCACCCAGGGTTTCCCCGCTTTCTGCCAGGTAGGCCATCACCTGCAGCGCGGAAACAATACCGTCACCGGTGGTGGTTCTATCCAGGCAGATAATATGCCCCGAATTCTCACCGCCGAGACACCAGCCATTTTGTTTAAGCGCCTCCATCACATAGCGATCCCCTACCTGGGTGCGCTCGAATTGCAGCCCAAGGTTTTTGATTGCCAGTTCCAGCCCCATATTGCTCATCAGGGTACCCACCACGCCGCCACGTTTGTCCCCTGCGGCCAGGCGGGCACGGGTAATGATATAGAGAATGCCATCACCGTCGATGATCTGCCCCTTACTGTCCACCATCATCACCCGATCACCATCGCCGTCGAAGGCAATACCGATGTCGGCACGGTTCTGCAACACCGCGGCCGCCAGGGTATGGGGATGGGTGGAGCCGCAATCGGCGTTGATATTCAGCCCATTGGGCTTGTCACCGATGGTGATCACATCGGCGCCCAGCTCGGTAAATACGCTGGGTGCAATATGGTAGGTGGCACCATTGGCACAATCCAGCACCACCTTCAGCCCCTTGAATGAGGTCCCCACCGGAATACTTGCCTTACAGGCTTCAATATAACGCCCCTGGGCATCCTCAACCCGCTCGGCCTTGCCCAGCTTGGCGGAATCCACAATCGCCATTTCGGTTTCGAACATGGCCTCGATTTCATCCTCGATCTCATCCGACAACTTGCCCCCCTCGGCGGAGAAAAACTTCAGGCCATTGTCATAGAAAGGGTTATGGGAGGCGGATATCACGATACCGGCGGATGCCCGCAGGGTTCGGGTCAGGTAGGCGATACCCGGGGTCGGCATGGGGCCGAGAATGCGCACATCCACACCGGCAGCAGACAGCCCAGCTTCCAGCGAGGCTTCGAACATATAGCCGGAGATACGTGTATCCTTGCCAATCACCACCAGGTTATTACCATGGCTGGCCAGCACCTTGCCCACTGCCCAGCCCAGTTTCATTACTGCCTGAGGCGTCATCTGCCCGCTACCTACCCTGCCGCGAATACCGTCAGTGCCAAAATACTTCTTTGCCATACTTAATGTCCGTTTAGATACTTATGCTTAATTTTATAATTTTTACCCGGTGTCTGCCGCCTGAAACCGCCTGTACCGATACGAATAGCCTGCATTATAGTGCAAGTTGTGGCTTAACGCCGAACTTGGTCGTTAGTCGTTAGTCGTTAGTCGTTAGTCGTTAGTCGTTGGTCTTTGGTCTTTGGTCTTTTTTTGACGAACGACTAAGGACCAAAGACTAATGACCCGCCTCAGGCGCGCTGCATGGCGCTACAGACCTTAAGCGCATCCACAGTGGCTTTGACATCGTGCACGCGGAATAGCCGTGCACCCCTGTCCCAGCACAGCACTGCCGCCGCCACGCTGGCATACAGCCGCTGATCAACCGCTGCTCCGTCCAGAATCGCTGCAAACATCGATTTACGCGACAGCCCCACCAGCAACGGGCTGCCCAGGGACTGCAGCTGTTCCAGCTGTTTCAGCAGCTGCAGATTATGCGCAAGGCTTTTACCAAAGCCAAAACCCGGGTCCAGCAGAATACGCTCCTCACCGATACCCGCCGCCATCGCCGCCTGCTTACGCTGCAGCAGAAACTCGCTGACCTCTGCCACCACATTGCGGTAACTCGGGTTGCTCTGCATACTGCGTGGCTCACCCTGCATGTGCATCAGACACACTGGCACATCCAGCTCGGCACAGGTCTCAAGCGCACCTGGCGCACGCAACGCGGTCACGTCGTTCACCAGGTTAGCACCGGCGGCAACCGCGGCGCGCATTACCTCAGGCTTGCTGGTATCGATGGATATAATCACATCGGAGTGCTGGCGCAGGGACTCGATCAGCGGAATCACCCGCTGCAGTTCATCCCCCACGGAAACCGCCTCGGCACCGGGCCGGGTCGACTCGCCGCCCACATCGATAATCTGCGCACCCTCGGCCTGCATCTGCAGCGCGTGCTGCACCGCCATATCGATCTGCTCAAAACGGCCACCATCGGAAAATGAATCCGGTGTGGTATTCAGAATGCCCATGACGATGGGCTGATCGGTTGAGATTAATTCACATAAACTGGTTGTCATTTTATTCTACTCCGGTGGATCCGCTTCGCTTGATCCACCCTACAGTCTGTTTAAAAAAGAAAACGCGAACAACGCAAATACACGCGAATAAACGCAAATTTTTATGTAGGCCGGATCAAACGCAGTGGATCCGGCGTGTGTCATGCTGATTGATCTGCTTGAAAAAGATACAAGCCTGTAGGTTGGGGTGACGC
>DATCTK010000040.1:0-17789 GCA_036567985.1 Gammaproteobacteria bacterium
CTAACGCCTACATAACTTGTTAACCATACAGTAGGCTAGTTGTTTGAAATGAGTTTTATAGTAGCAGCTGTTCAAAGTAATTCAACTTGCGTATGGTTAATCAATGTTTATGTTCTTGTTAGGCTTTTTGCTAGGTTAGTATAAGCAAGGCAGTTCATATTCACCGATTTTTTTGCAAGAGTAGATAATTTCGTCTAGTAGTTCAACTATTTCTGGTAGATGTTCAGATTTACATGCCTCTTTATATATATGGCCTGACGATCCAGAAAGAGTTGGGTATAATTCGTGGACGTAATTGTTGTAGCGAAAACTGCAAAGAGCTTCTTGGTGTTGTTTTCGTTTATCTATAATGATTTTTAGATCGGATAATATTTTTGAATATGCTTTAGAATGCTCTGGAAAGTTTTTCTTGTTCTTTTCAAGAGTAGCTTCTAACTCATTAAGTGAGTTGATGTATTTGTTGTGTAGCAAAATATTTTTACACTGAACCTTTTCGTTCCAGCTTAATGAACCGTTGGTGGCTGTTTCTTGTGTGCACCAATCTTTTTCTGGGTCCGCAGTTGCGATACTAATCTTTGCAGCTAGAAGTATGAGAAAAAAGACTTTAAGTTTTATGAATAACTCCCTTGTGTGTAATTATGTTTCTAGCCTAACGCCGAATTAAGGGGCAACCTGCTTTTTGGTTGTCCCGTTTGAATGACTTGTTAGAAACTGTTTTTGAAGACGATAACTGTAAAATACTAGCAAAGCTGATAGGAACGCAAATGGTAATGCTATATTCCTAGCTGATTCAATTGATTCATTTATATAATTTGCATGCTCCAAGTCTGCTTCAAGTAGAAGAAGCGAAAACTCTCTTAGCTTATCAATGTCTTGAGTGCTCTTGATAAAATCTATTCTTTTTTCTTTTTGTTGGTCGGTGTAGGTTATATCCTGATGCACATGGAGGAAATATTGACTAGCAATCAAAATTGATAGGCAGAGCACAAGCATTAATATCGAAGTTATTTTTAATTCTTTTATGGATTTATTCATTTTTATGTTTCTAACAGTGATATATACGGATTACTAAATATAGCCATTATGTCTGTATTTAGCCATAAATGTCTACATCTGGATATGTGTGTCTATATCTAGTCATCCGTTTTTAGTATTTTTCTAATGATCCGGTCTTTTAGCTTCATTTTCGTGGCTAGCCTGTAGTCCATCAGCCAGGCTTTTTCCTGGCTGTTCCAGCGAGCGCCGACTGCTTTGACGCGATTTCTGAGTTCGGTTTCTTCGAACTTGATTTTTAACAGCACAGAGTAGCGAGGTGTGCGGCGCTGCATGGGCTTTTCGTTGACGATGAGCTCGACGGTGGTGTAGCGTTTCTGGCTTTTTTCGTCAGACCGGTAACGCACACAAACCAGCTGTTCGCCGTAGGTTTCGAGCAGGTTGAGCGTACCCATGTCTCCCGGTTGTAGTGTTTTGGTAATTTCCATATTCTATTGTCCATTATTTGATGACTCAAATGGTTGCCACTTGCTTCCTGTATTTCAATGATGCCGCGTTATCTGCTGTATATTCTGCCGATGCTGCCAGTGGTTATAACTTTGACGCAATTCAGCCAGGCAGTTAGCACACAGGCAATCATCATAACGCTGGCTGATATATTCACGTTGTGCTGTTGTCAAAATGACCGATTCACACTGGCAATTAATAATATCACCGCTTTTACATTCAAATGACGCTTTACAGTGGGGGCAGGTTTTGAGCTCGTGTTTAATCATTTTCTATTTTTTGTTTAGCCCATTAAAAAGCCGGTGTTCTTATAGAACTGCCGGCTTCTAATAATGACACAAGTACTCGTCCATGAGGCAGGGTGTCCGGCCCAGCATCCATGCGGGTCGTTCGTTGAACTGCGAACAGGCATTAAGCCTGTTCGGTTCCAACTCACCCACACTTCGAATCGCCGCAGTTCAGGCACGTCATACAGCCATCCATCATAATGGTGGCCTTGGTGTGGCATTTCTTGCACAGCTGCGCGCCTTCGGGGAAGCTGGTGCCGGCGTCATCGTCGCAGGACTCGACCGCGACTTCGCGTCGGGTTTCGTATTCGGCGCGTTTGGCGGCCATCAGTTTGCGCTGGTGCTCGTCGGGGCCGTCGTCCTTGATCAGGCCGATCATCTTCATGTGCGATTCAATCGCATCACCGATTTCTGCGACCAGTGAAGGCATAAACTTGCCGCCTTTCTTGAAGTAGCCGCCCTGTGGGTCGAATACCGCTTTCAGTTCTTCGACCAGGAAGCAGACATCGCCACCCTTGCGGAACACCGCGGAGATAACCCGGGTGAGCGCAACCACCCACTGGAACTGGTCCATGCTCTTTGAGTTGATAAAGATCTCGTAGGGCTGGCGGGTTTCGTGGTCGGTGTCCTGGTTGAGGATGACATCGTTAATGGTCACGTACAGTGCATGTTCCGATAACGGGGTTTTGATTTTATAGGTTGAGCCCAGCAGCATGTCCGGACGTTCAACGTTTTCATGCATCTTTTCCGGTTCGATCGGTTTAACTGGCTCGACCACCTCCGGTTCTTCTTTTACAACCTTGAAATCAATGATTTTCTTATCGATTTTGGTGGCCATGGGTTTTTCCTTGGGTTGTTCCTGTGTTGCAGTGCTCATAGTGTTGTTATCTCAATACTCTATCGTCTCTACAGCGGCATACTGATTTGCATCTGTAGAGCTCTCATTTAAAAGGCGCAAACACCGGCTGCCCGTGTGTTAGTGAACCCGGCTCGCATCTTGTGTTTTTTATATGCGCAGCCGATGTTTGCGTCAAACCTGGTATGCAAGCCTTAGAACTTGCCGTAATAACCTTCTTTAAGGGCATCGAATAAATTGGCAGCGGTGTGGATCTCACCGTCGTATTCGATTTCCTGGTTACCTTTCAATTCCACGGTGGAACCATCTTCCAGGGTGAACTGGTAGGTGGTGTTTTCCAGGTCCTTGTCCTGTACCAGTACGCCCTGGAACACTTCCGGGTTAAAGCGGAAGGTGGTGCAGCCTTTCAGGTCCATGTCGTAGGCGTATTCGTAGATATTCTTGAAGTCTTCGAACGGATATTCGGTGGGTACATTGGCGGTTTTGGAGATGGATGAGTCGATCCATTTCTGTGCTGCGGCCTGGATGTCCACGTGCTGTTTGGGCGTGATGTTTTCCGAGGAAATAAAGTAGTCCGGCAGTTTTTTATCTTCCTTGTCGCTGAATGGCATGGCTTTGGCATTGACCATCGCGCGGTAGGCCAGCAGCTCGAAGGAGAAGACGTCGACTTTCTCTTTGGATTTCTTGCCTTCACGGATCACGTTACGTGAATAGTGGTGGGCGAAGCTGGGCTCGATGCCGTTGCTGGCATTGTTGGCCAGTGACAGCGAAATAGTGCCGGTGGGGGCAATCGAGCTGTGGTGGGTAAAGCGGCAGCCGTGTTCCGCCAGTGCATCCGCCAGTTCGGGGTCAACTTCTGCAACTCGCTGCATATAGCGGCTGTATTTGGCGTGCAGTACCTTGCCCTTAACCTTGTCGCCTGGCTTGTAGCCATCGTCCAGCATTTCAGGACGCTTGTAGAGCATTGCCTGGGTAACTTCGAACTCTTCTTCCATAATCGGTGCCGGGCCTTTTTCCTTTGCCAGTTCGAGACCGGTACGCCAGCCCTGCAGTGCCATTTCACGGGTCACCTTGTCGGTGAATTCCAGTGATTCTTCGGAACCGTATTTAATGCCCATCATGGTGAGGGTTGAACCCAGACCCAGGTAGCCCATGCCGTGGCGGCGCTTCTTGGTGATTTCATCGCGCTGCTGGGGCAGTGGCAGGCCATTGATTTCCACTACATTGTCGAGCATGCGGGTAAAGATGCTGACGGTTTCGCCGTAGCTTTCCCAGTCGAAGCTGGCCTTGCTGGTAAACGGGTGTTTCACAAAACGGGTGAGGTTAACCGAGCCCAGCAGGCAGCTGCCGTAAGGGGGCAGTGGCTGCTCACCACAGGGGTTGGTGGCGCGGATATTCTCGCAGAACCAGTTATTGTTCATTTCATTGACCTTATCGATAAGGATAAAGCCCGGCTCGGCGTAGTCATAGGTGGACGCCATAATGCTGTCCCACAGACGACGTGCAGGCACAACGCGGGTAATGCGGCAGGCGGTGAGGCCGGTGTCATTGGTGATGTAGTCGCCCTTGATCGGCCACTCGCGCCAGATCACTTTGGAGGCATCGTTCAGGTCGAGGCCGTCCTGTGCGCATTCACGGGTGGTGATGGGGAAGGCCAGTGGCCATTCACCGTCTGCCTTAACCGCTTCAACGAATTCGACGGTAATCAGCAGCGACAGGTTGAACTGGCGCAGACGGCCGTTCTCGCGCTTGGCGCGGATAAAATCGAACACGTCCGGGTGACCCACGTCGAAGGTCGCCATCTGTGCGCCACGGCGGCCACCGGCAGAGGACACGGTAAAGCACATCTTGTCGTAGATATCCATGAATGACAGCGGGCCGGAAGTGTAGGCGCCGGCACCGGAGACATAACCGCCCCTGGGGCGCAGGGTGGAGAATTCATAGCCAATACCGCAACCGGCTTTCAGGGTGAGGCCCGCTTCGTGGACTTTTTCCAGGATGCCGTCCATGGAGTCGGTGATGCTGCCGGACACGGTGCAGTTAATGGTGGAGGTGGCGGGCTTGTGCTCCAGCGCGCCGGCATTGGAAATAATACGTCCGGCGGGAATCGCACCATGGCGCAGTGCCCAGAGGAATTTCTCGTGCCACTGCTTGCGCAGTTCGGCGGTGGTTTCAACATCGGCCAGTGCCCTGGCAACCCGTGCGAAGGTCTCGTCAATCGACTGGTCAACCGCTTCACCGGTTTTGGTTTTCAGGCGGTACTTGGTATCCCAGATATCCAGGGAGGCGGGCTGATAAGGCACTTCATTTATATTATTGGGAACGGCCTGCAATTGGGGAGCACTCATTCGTTTTTCCTTACGGGTTATAGCTTTAATTATGTTTAAATCTGACGTCGTTAAATCATTTTGATTACTGGCCTGGCATGAATGATCCAGGCTGATAATCAGGGGCCGCTGCGTAGTCGGGGAGGCCCGTCGGCAATTGGCTAGTCGCGTGGTTTAGCCGCTTAATTCGTGCCGCTTTATAAGCAGATGATTATGCTTATATAGTGGTCTGCGAGTAAAATACCACAAGATGTTGTGGTTTCAAATCCTGGTTGTGGGTTTTTCTGGGGATAACTTGTGGTTAAACCCGGCGGGGATTCTACAAACACCGATCTGGCGCGCTTTGCGCGCTTTTAAGTAAATTTCACAGAGTTGCATTTTTATGGATAAACGGTGGTATATGGCTGCATTGCCTGCAGTTTTTGGCGGCAAAAAGCACCATATATAGTGGTTAAGTTTTGCTCAATACATATATGTAGTTTATGAGCAGAATAAAATGAGGTTATTAGGCCAGAATTTATTGCGTGATTCGAGCGGCCAACACGGGGGCTGCATGGATAACAGCCCCGTGCCTTTGCGCCGGTATATCAGGGCAGCATCATACCGCGAATGGCGAAATACAGCAGTGCGGCAATCGTAGCCGAGGCGGGCACGGTAATCACCCAGGCGGCGGCAATTTTCATAAACTGCGAACGCTTCACCAGCTCGTGCTTGTACAGCTTGCGCAGTTGCTTGCGTTCCTTTTTGGTGAGGTCGGCCTTGGCGGAGTGCTGCTTGAGCTGCTTCAGCATCTTGCGCTTCTGTTCCAGTGAGGCATCCTTGAAGTCCAGCAGGAACTTCTCGATCACCTGTTCATCCTGCTCATGGTGATGTGCCTTGATTTCTTCCACCATGGTGGAGTAGCTGGTTTTCAGGTATTCGCGCAGGAAGCCCACACCGAACACGCCACCCACTGCAATGTGGGTGGAGCTCACCGGCAGACCCAGCTGGCTGGCAATAATCACCGTAATCGACGCAGCCATGGCAATACTGAAGGCACGCATCTGGTCCAGTTCGGTAATTTCCGAGCCCACGGTGCGGATCAGCTTGGGGCCATAGAGTGCCAGGCCCAGCGCAATACCCAGTGCACCCACCAGCATCACCCACAGTGGAATCGGTGCCTTGGTGGCGATGCCGCCATTGGTGATCGCGTCATTGATTGCCGCCAGCGGGCCCACTGCATTGGCCACGTCATTGGCGCCGTGGGCGAAGCTGAGCAGTGCCGCGGCAAAAATCAGCGGCAGGGTAAACAGCTTGTTCACCCCCTGTTTGTCATTGTCCATGGCGGCTGCGGCGCGGGAAATCAGCGGGCGTACAATAATGTAAACCGTGGCCGCAATACCGGCACCGATGGTGGCGGCGGTGAGGAAGTCCACCTTCCACAGGGTTTTCAGGCCTTTCAGAATCAGGTAGGTGCCGAAGGCCCAGGCCATAACCGCCACCAGGATGGGCACCACATTGCGTGCGGCATCCTTCATATCGGATTTATAGGTGATACTGCGTTTAATGATGTAGAGGAAGAAGGCGGCGATCACACCCCCCAGCACCGGCGAGATAACCCAGCTGGCGGCGATCTGGCCCATCTGCCCCCAGTTGGCAATACTCAGACCACCGGCTGCGATACCGGCCCCCAGCACACCGCCCACAATCGAGTGGGTGGTAGAAACCGGTGCGCCCAGGTAGGTGGCGATATTCAGCCAGAGGGCACCGGCGAGCAGGGCGGCCATCATAATCCAGATATACATACTGGGATCCGAGATCATATTCGGATCGATAATGCCTTTCTTGATGGTGCTGACCACATCACCACCGGCGATAATCGCACCCGCTGCTTCAAAGATCGCGGCGATAATAATTGCGCCGGTCATGGTCATGGCGCGGGAGCCGACCGCCGGGCCGACATTATTGGCGACATCGTTGGCGCCGATATTCATCGCCATATAGCCACCGATCATGGCGGCGGCTATCAGCAGGAAGGCATTCTCAATATTGCCAATGCTGGCACCTGTGTAGAGCATAATGCCCACAATAAACAGCATTGCCATACCGAAGCGGATGGTTTCTCTTCGGCCGGAGCCGGCCGCTGCTTCAAGCTGGTTAAGGTCTTTAAATTCCAAGTTATGTTCCTCTCGTTTGTCACGGTTTGAGAAGGCCAGGGCACCGCGGCTTATGCTCCACCGATGCCTTAAACAGGTGTAGAAATTCAGCCTGACACTATGGCGCGCATAATAACGGCGCAGCGGTGTGAGTGCCAGTGGTGATTGTTAAATTCTGTAATAAATGGAGTTAAACCCTTTTTAAACAATAAGATAAATTACTTATTTAAAGTAAATTATAATTATTCGGGTTGCGCGTTCAGAGCGCCGGGGAGGTTAATTCGAGTAAATCCAGCACATCCAGCGGCTGCTCTATGCGGTAGTCCGCACCCCAGTCATCGATGTTTTCCCAGTCGCCGATATAGCCATAGCAGGCAATCATGGTTTGCATGCCGGCATTGCGACCGGCCTGTATGTCACGCTGTGCATCGCCAATATACAGACACTGTGAGCCTGTTGAGCCCGCCTGTTTGCAGGCCAGGTACATGGGTTCGGGATGGGGTTTACGGTTGGCGGTGGTATCGCCACTGATTACACAGGCGGCCCGTGTATACAGATCCAGCTGGCGCATCAGCGGGTCGGTGAGCCAGCCCGGTTTATTGGTGACTACGCCCCAGTTGCGCCTGTGCAGTTCCAGCTGGTCGATGAGTTCTGCCATACCGGGAAAGAGTGTGGAGTGCACACAGAGGTTGGCCTGGTAAATGTCGAGGTAGCGCTGCTTTAGGCGTGCCAGTTCGGCGGGGTCGCTGACACCGGCAAAGCCCAGTTCAACCAGCGCGGCACTGCCATTAGAGACCACCGGGCGAATCGCCTCATAGGGCAGGGTATCGCACTGCTCCTCTTCCAGTAACAGGTTAAGGGCATGTGCCATATCCGGCGCGGTGTCGATCAGTGTGCCGTCCAGGTCAAACAGCACGGTTTTAATTTGCTGCATTAATCGGCCTGTGCTGTGCTGGGGTCAACTGAGGACAGGTAATGGGTCATGTAGTTGACGTCCACATCGCGCCCCAGTTTGTAGTTTTTGGTGAGTGGGTTGTAGCTGAGGCCGGTGATGTGTTTCAGCTCCAGCTCGGCCATGCGCGCCCACTCATCCAGCTCCGAGGGCTT
Organism: Gammaproteobacteria bacterium; assembly: GCA_036567985.1. GTDB lineage: Bacteria > Pseudomonadota > Gammaproteobacteria > SZUA-229 > SZUA-229 > SZUA-229. The sequence continues at coordinate 8,213 of DATCTK010000040.1, forward strand.
GATAAAGCGGGCGTACTCATGGGTGCCTTTGGGCAGCATTTTTAGCAGGTACTCGGCGCCGATCACCGCGAACAGGTAGGCCTTGGGGTTGCGGTTAATGGTGGAGAAAAACACCGAGCCGCCGGGTTTAACCAGTGTCTGGCAGGCCTTGATCACCGATGAGGGGTCGGGCACGTGTTCGAGCATTTCCATGCAGCTGACCGCATCGAAGGAGCCCGGTTGCTGTGCCGCCAGTTCTTCTACGGTGATCTGCTGGTAATCGATCTCGATATCGGTTTCCATGGCATGCAGCCTGGCCACTGACAGCGGTGCCTTACCCATATCAATGGCCGTCACATTCGCGCCCCTGTGGGCCATGCTCTCGGAGAGAATGCCTCCGCCACAGCCCACATCCAGTACCCGCTTGCCATTCAGCTGTACCCGCTCATCAATATAGTGCAGGCGCAGTGGATTGATGTCATGCAGTGGTTTGAACTCCCCCTGCTTGTCCCACCAGCGGTTGGCCAGGGCTTCAAATTTGGCGATTTCGGCGTGGTCGATATTAAGTGTGCTCATAGTGATGTCTGTCTGTATGGTTCAGGTGTATAGGTCTGGCGTATTGTTCCGGTGTGTTCGCACTTACGCGAATCAGCGTTTGTCGCCTGTGGTTTCGGCATGGGCCTGGATTTTATCATTCCATTGCTGGCATTTGCGCAGCAATGCGGCTTCGTCCAGGGTGGTCAGCTGACGGTCTTTCAGCAGGTGGCGGCCCGCCACCCAGACATCACTGATCTGCTGGCGATTACTGCTGTACACCAGGTTGGCCACCGGGTCGTACACCGGCTGCATTTCCAGTGCGGAGAAATCCACCGCAATAATATCCGCAAACTTGCCCGGTGCCAGGCTGCCGGTGTGCTGTTCCAGCCCCAGCGCACGGGCACCGTTAATGGTGGCCATTCTGACCGTCTGCATTGCATTCAGAGCGGTGGGGTCCTGGCTGACCGCTTTTGCCAGCAGGCTGGCGCTGTGCATCTCACCGATCATGCTGAGGTCGTTATTGCTCGCCGCGCCATCGGTGCCCAGCGCTACATTAATGCCTGCATCCATGAGTTTTTTCACCGGGCAAAATCCGCTGGCCAGCTTGAGGTTGGATTCCGGGCAATGCACCACATGGCTGCCGGACTCGGCCATCAGGGCAATGTCCTCATCACTGGCCTGGGTGAAATGCACCGCCACCAGGTTGGGGGATACCAGTCCCAGTTCCTGCAATCGCTGTAATGGACGCATGCCATACTGCTTGATGGACTGTTCAACCTCATAGGCGGTTTCATGCAGGTGAATATGCACCGGCAGGTCCATTTCATCCGCCAGCATACGAATCCGGCTTAATGGCTCGTCACTGACGGTATAGGGCGCATGGGGCGCGAAGGGGGTGTGAATCAGGCTGTCACTGCGAAAATGGTCGCGCAGCTGCAGGCCCTTGTCGATATAGTCGTTGGCATTGCTGGCCCAGGCACTGGGAAAGTCGATGGCGATCAGGCCAATGCAGGCACGCATGCCGATGTCCCTGGCAAGGCGCGCGGTGACATCGGGAAAGAAATACATGTCGTTAAAGCAGGTGGTGCCGGAGCGCAGCATTTCCGCTATCGCCAGTTGCGAGCCATCATGCACAAACTGTTCGCCCACCCATTTCATTTCAGCTGGCCAGATGTGATGATTGAGCCAGTCATCCAGCGCCAGGTCATCGGACATGCCGCGGAACAGGTTCATTGAACTGTGGGTGTGTGCATTGATCAAACCCGGCATTAACAGGTGTTCTGCATAGGTTTTTTCAATGCTGGCACTGAAGCTCTGGCGGGCTTCGCTGCTGGGCAGAATTGCGCTGATGCGACCATCATCAATCACCACTGCGTGATCATGTAGCAGCTCATCTGTGTCATTAACCGGCAGCACCCAGCGGCCATGTAGGATTGTGTCAACGGCTTTCATGGCCGGCAAGATACCATAAAATCTACCTCAAAAGACTGTTTTAAAAGATAATTAATGGTATAAAAATACAAACCGCAATTACTTTGCATAACGGAGAACTCTATGTCTTTACCTCAGCGTACCTTATCTGCCGGATCGGTCTGTGCGTCCCCGATGCGCAACCGTCTCGTATACACACTGGGCCTGCTGTTCCTGCTCTCGCTGGTGGTATTAAGCAGTGGCTGCGGTACCAAAGTGACCCGGGTCGACACGGATACGGTGACTGATCTCAGCGGTGAATGGAATGATACCGACTCGCGCCTGGTGTCCCGTGAAATGATCGATGATGTGTTGTCCCGCCCCTGGGTGAGCAACTACACCCGTGTGCATAATCGACCACCTACGGTGATCGTGGGGGAAGTTCGCAACCTCAGCCATGAACATATCAATACCCGCACCTTTATCAGCGACCTGGAACGTGAGCTGATTAACTCCGGTGAAATCGATTTCGTTGCCTCAGCCACTGAGCGTACCGCAGTGCGTGATGAACGGCTTGACCAGGATCTTAATGCCCGCGAGGAAACCCGCAAGGCAATGGGCCAGGAAACCGGTGCTGACTTTATGTTGCAGGGCACTATTAATACCATTATCGATGCGGTTGATGGCGAGCAGGCTCGGTTCTACCAGGTTGATCTGACCCTGATTGATATGCTGAGTAACCGCAAGGTGTGGATCGGCCAGAAGAAAATCAAGAAAACCATCCAGAAGAGTGGCTGGCGTCTATAGTCAGAGGCAGTTGAATGAATCGGTGCGTTGCACCCGCGGCCGCTGTTGTTTGCAGTGGCCCGGGTGCACGTGCTGGGCGTGCATGCTGTAGCAGATTATCTATTGCGGGTTCGTGTATCCGCTGGCGCAATCGACAGAGTCCAACAGGCTTAATGAGTAAGCATTTGTTTTCCTTTTCTAAAGCAGCATTGATTGTAATAAGTGTCCTGTTTTTACAGGGCTGTGCCACCAGTGCGCTTAAAACCGCGGAGATGCGGCAGCAGCTTTATGCGGGAAATTACCAGTCGGCACTGGCAGAAGCCGATCGTGTCCACCAGTCGAAGCCCGACGGGGTAATGGAAAACCTTAACCTGGGCATGCTGTTGCGCCTGAGCGGTGACTATGCTGCCAGCAACAAGGCACTGGAAACTGCCAAGCGAAAAATCGATGCACTCTATGCCACTTCGGTGAGTGAGCAGGGCGGAGCCCTGCTGCTGAATGATGAAGTGATCAGTTACCAGGGCGAACGCTATGAGCAGGTGTTGCTGCATCTGTATATGGCGCTGAATTATCTCAGCCTGCAGCAGCCGGATTCGGCCCGGGTGGAATTGTTGCAGTCGCAGGTGAAGCTCAATGAATGGGGTGAGCCGAAAGACGATGTGGCGTTTATGCGCTATTTTTCCGGTATTCTGTTTGAAATGCTGGGGGAACAAAGCGATGCCACCGTCGCCTATCGCAAGGCGGTGGATGCCTATAAAAATACCCAGTATAAATACCGGCTTGATGTGCCATTGCAGTTGAAAAAAGACCTGCTGCGCAGCCTGGCCTTAATGGGCATGGATAACGAACTGGCGGTGTATAAAAAGCAGTTTGCGATGAATGATTTCATGCCCGACAAAAAAAAGCAGCAGGCTGAAATTATTGTAATTCTTGAAAAGGGCATGGTGCCACAACGGGAACAGATTGTGCTGCAGACCTGGTCCAGTGAATTGTCTTCGATGGTGCGAATCGCGGTGCCATCCTATCCTCGACCGCCGTTGCACCTGAGCAACACACAGCTGCGCATTGCAGAACAGCAGTATACAACCCAGGTGGTGGCAGACATTGATGCCATGGCCCGTGCCTCGCTGGAAGAAAATCTGCCACTGATTACCGCCCGTGCCATTGCCCGTGCAGCAATCAAGAAAAAATCCGAGCGTAATGTCGCGGAAAATTCCACTGCAATGGCGCAGCTAGCTTTAATGGCGTTTAATATGGGCTCTGAAATTGCCGATACGCGCGGCTGGAATACCTTGCCGCAACAAATAGAACTGGCGCGCATTGCATTGCCGCCGGGGCGTTATCAACTGGGTTTCTATTCACCGGCCACAGGCAGCAGTGCCTACCAGGGCGAGATTGAACTTAAGGCCGGTGAAAAAGTAATTGCGAATCAACGCTGGACAAAACCGGTACTCTCGGCAGACAGTGTAAGCGGGCCGGGACGTTTATTGATTATTCCCATCTTTCCTTTGCAGATATTTCTAAGGTAACTTATGAAAAACCGGCTGGTTATTTTTTGCCTGTTGTTACTTACCCTGCCTGCACAGGCAGACAGGGCGCCGAACTGGATCAATAACCAAGGCAGGGATAAGGGCGAGGCTGTTTTATCTGCCACCGGTACTGCAGCGAATATTGAACTGGCCAAAGACAGGGCGCTGGGTAATCTGGCAAAAATTTTCCAGGCACGAATCAGTGATACAACTAGCCGTCAGTCGTCAACCCATATCAATATTGCACTGGGTGAAGAGTCGCATGCGCAGGATCACCAGCTGACACAACGGGTGCAGGTAAAATCCGATGTGGTAATCAAGGGCGCGGTGATCAGTGAAGTCTGGCACGACTCGTCACTTCAGCTTTACCATGCACTGGCCGAACTCGACCGGGTGCAGGCAAAAAACAGTTTATACGATGAAATGCTGCAGCTGGATGAGCAAACCTCTGTGTTTCTCAAGCAACAGCAAAATGCACAGGATCGGTTGCAACGTATTTCTTACATTAACCAGGCGATTGAACTGCAGCAGCAACGCCAGACACTGCAGTCGATGCTGAAAATAATTGATCGCCATGGTCTCGGCGATGAATCCAGGTGGAACCTGGCTGAACTGAATCTGCTACTCGAGCAACAGTTGCAGGCCTTGTCATTGTCCTTATCCATTGTTAACCGTGACCATGTAGACAGCCTTGAAAACACACTGTTATCAGCCATGGCCAATGCCGGATTTAGCGCAAGCTCGCAGGGGGATTATCAGTTAGAAGCACAGCTGGATGTGAATGACCTGGGGTTGAACCAGGGCTGGTACTGGCAGAGGGCGGTGCTGGAACTGCAGCTAAAACAGGGAGCACAGGTGCTGGGCAGCGAGTCGTTTCGTTTTAAAGTAGCAGCACTGCAGCAGACCGAACTGGAGCGGCGATTGTTGTCGATGATCAGCAAGAAACTCAATGATGAACTTTATGTAACACTGGTAGGATTTGCTTCTGGCCGATGAAGCCAGTGCACGAAACTATAAACTGGCAGCTATTATCCTGTATTCTCGTTCCCACGCTCCCGCGTGGGAACGCAGACGCAACAAGATATTAATGGCAATAACCTGCATAGCACACTAAGGGTTCCCACGCAGGAGCATGGGAACCAGCCGGAAAGAACTGGTCCGCTAATAAACGCATTAAAGTGCTTTTGCATTTATTTGCGTGTATTCGCGTTAATTTGCGGACTCAATCTTTTTGAATGCTGATTCCTGCGTATACTATCTAGCGTTTATCAATCGGCACATAGTCACGTTCTGTGGCGCCCACATAAATCTGTCGCGGGCGGCCGATGCGTTGCGACGGGTCGGAGATCATTTCACTCCAGTGCGCCACCCAGCCAACCGTGCGCGCAATGGCAAACATCACCGTAAACATATTGGATGGAATATTCAGTGCGCGGTAAATAATGCCAGAATAAAAATCCACATTGGGATAGAGTTTACGTTTAATGAAATACTCGTCCTTCAGTGCGCGTTCTTCCAGTTTGGTGGCCAGTTCGAGCAGCGGGTGGTTTTCACCGGAAAGTTCATTCAGTACACGGTGACACATGTCACGTATCAGCATCGCGCGGGGATCAAAATTACGGTACACACGATGACCAAAACCCATTAAACGGAACGGGTCTTTTTTGTCCTTGGCCTTATCAATGTATTTATCGATATTGGACACATCACCGATTTCTTCCAGCATTTTTAATACCGCTTCATTGGCGCCGCCGTGGGCAGGCCCCCAGAGTGATGCAATGCCCGAGGCGATACAGGCAAACGGGTTGGCGCCGGAGCTGCCAGCGAGGCGAACCGTGGAGGTGCTGGCATTCTGTTCATGGTCTGCATGCAGGATAAACAACAGGTTCATGGCCTCGACTGCAGTCGGGCTGGGTACGTATTCTTCACAGGGCGTCGAGAACATCATGTGCAGAAAGTTGCCGCAGTAATCCAGGTGGTTCTTTGGATACATAAAGGGTTCGCCCACATTGTGCTTGTAACTGGCAGCGGCAATGGTGGGGATTTTGGCAATCATGCGATGCGCTGAAATTTCCCGGTGTCTGGGGTCGTGGATATTCAGTGAGTCATGGTAGAAGGCTGACATGGAACCGGTGACGCCGATCATGATCGCCATCGGGTGGGCATCATGGTGAAAGCCTTCAAAAAAGGTTCGCATGGTTTCGCGGATCATCGTGTGGTGCATGATGATGTCCTGGAAATTTTCCAGCTCGGTTTTCGAGGGCAGTTCGCCGTACAGCAGCAGGAAGGCGACTTCGAGGAAGTTACTGTTGGCGGCCAGCTGTTCAATGGGGTAGCCGCGGTAGCGCAGAATGCCTTTCTCACCGTCGATATAGGTAATCGAGCTTTTGGTGCTGGCGGTCGAGACAAAACCCGGGTCGTAGGTGAGCAGGCCCTTTTCCTTGTAGAGCGCGGTCACGTCCAGTGCTGAGGGCCCCTGGGTGCCATGCAATAGCTCTAGCTCCAGTGAATCGCCCGTTGCAGAATTGGTTAAGCTGAATTGATCCGCCATGTTAAGGAACCCTTCATTTAAATCTTGTGTATTTTATGAATCGTAACGAAGCAGCAGAAACTGCATGCCGAAAAAACGCAATTATAGAACAGAACGGCCTAATTAGATACGCGCCAATGGCTTAAGTTAGTGGCTTAAGTTATTGGTTAAATTACCAAAATGGATTTTGCTGACAGGCCGGGCTTAAAGCAGGGGAGTTGCGGTTGTACTGGCGGTGAGCTCAGCGTACAGGGCTTATCGACAGGCGCTGTCCAGGCGCTGCCAGCCGGAGCAGATCACCTGCATGGGGTGGGGCTCCTGGGCTCCGGTTCTGCTGTTCTGTTTTACCGCTGGAACCGCCTGTGGGGTTGCTACGCTGGATACGGCTCGGGTATTTTTTGTATCTGCAGCAGCGACTGGGTTGCTTGCCGGCTTATCTGCTGGTTTATAGGCCGGCTTATTCTGGCTTACTGGCTGCGCTGCAGATTTCGGCGTTATCGCTTCTGCGGGTTGCGGTGCAGTCTGGCTGGTCTGTTTACTGGCCGGTTGCTGTGGTTTTGTCGTGGTGCTGGTTTTAGCCGTTTGTGGCGTGCTCTGTGCGGCCTGCCTGTCGCTGATGGCGTAGCTGGCTCGTAATGTCTCCAGCTCGGCTTCAACCCGGCGAATCTCGCTGTCGCTGCCAATCACATTGGCGGCTTCCGCCTGGTGCAGGTATTTGAGCGACATACTCAGGCTTTTATTTACCCCAAGACCCGCGGCATACAGCTGGCCCAGCAGAAAGGCGGATTCGCCCTGGTGCTTGTGATCATAGTTATCGGCGGTCTGTTTCAGCCTGAGTAACCACGGCTGCTGTTGCTGGGGCTGGTAGCCATTGTTCAGTATTTCGATATATACCAGCCTGTCCCTGGACGGAATATGGTTCTGTTGAGCTGCCTTTTTGTACCAGTCGGTTGCCTGTGCCAGATCCTTATCCGTGCCCTGTCCACTTTCATACATATAGGCGAGGGCATACTGGGATGCGACATGGCCGCGTTGCGCCATTTTGCTCTGGAAACGATAAATACTGTCCGCTGCTGCAAGGCTATTGGCACTGAGGTTGTTTGTGCCCGGGATGCATAGCGCAAGTGTCAGTGCTAACAGGCGCAGCCAGTGTACAGACATGTCGCTAAATTTGTGCTGGCAGGTTGTATAGCGGGGGCTTTCTGTAAGCCCGGAATGGCATATTTTCATTTGCGAAGTTTTCATTTGTCAGGTTTTTCAACACAGCCAGGGCGGCACCATTTTGGGGCGCTGGATGCCTGGCTGTATGGCTGGATAATTCAACCGCACTATATCGCAGGTTATTCTGTGCTGAATCCCCCGTTCAAATCAGTTTGCCTGAAAAATCAGCGGGCAAAGCCTTGAATGGGGTTATTTTGCCATCAGATAGGGTAAAATGCCGTATTACCAGACTCCCCTGTACAGATGCGGGGAGGCTGTCTTTTGCGATTTGCAGCAGGCAGTTTTTTAATTAATTTTTAAACGTCGGACAGGCTGATTTTGAGAAAAGCATTTCAGCTTGAACTACAATGAGAGCATGGCATGAGTGATCATAATTCTGAATGGGATCATGATGATGGGCTGGCGGTAGACGAAGCCAAACCGAAGTTGAAACCACCCAGAAAGTACAAGGTCATATTACTGAATGATGACTATACGCCAATGGAGTTTGTGGTGCAGATTCTTGCGAAATTTTTCAGCATGGATCAGGAAAAGGCAACGCAGATTATGTTGATGGTGCACACCAAGGGGCAGGCGGTTTGTGGCGAATACAGCTACCAGATTGCAGAAACCAAGGTGGAACAGGTGAATGATTATTCACGTCAGCATCAACACCCATTGTTATGCACAATGGAAGAAGCATAGCCTGCACACAAGGCACCTGGTTACACGATTTACAAAAGTGGCCGAGCCACACAGGGCTCACCACACAAACTTGATGAGGCGATATTATGCTGAGTAAAGAGCTCGAAGCTTCACTAAATGTCGCATTTAATGAAGCACGCAATAAACGGCACGAATACATCACAGTTGAGCACCTGCTGTTAGCACTACTGGATAACAGCAGTGCCAGCTCGGTGCTCAAGGCCTGTGGTGCCGACCTTTCACGCCTCAAAATTGAACTGTCCCAGTACCTGGACGAAAACACGCCAATTTTCCATGAAGACCAGCTGGGTGAAGTGCAACCCACCCTGGGTTTCCAGCGTGTTCTACAGCGCGCAGTTTTCCATGTGCAGTCTTCGGGCAAAAAAGAAGTGACTGGCGCTAATGTGCTGGTTGCCATTTATGGCGAACAGGAATCCCAGGCGATTTACCTGTTACACCAGCAGGACGTGAACCGTCTGGATATCGTTAACTATGTGTCCCACGGAATTTCCAAGGTATCGGAAGAAGACAGCCATATGGAATCCGAGGTGCAGAACGAAGAGGCGGCTGAATCTGACAGCTCGCCACTAGACAAGTACGCCACCAACCTGAATATGAAGGCGCTGCAAAATAAAATTGATCCACTGATTGGTCGTGAAAACGAAGTGGAACGAGCAGTGCAGATTTTATGCCGTCGCCGCAAGAATAACCCGCTGCTGGTGGGTGAAGCGGGTGTGGGCAAAACCGCAATTGCCGAAGGCCTGGCGAAGAAAATCGTCGACGGTGAAGTGCCGGAAATTCTGCATGGCTCGACCATTTATTCTCTCGACCTGGGGGCACTGGTGGCAGGCACCAAGTACCGCGGTGATTTTGAAAAGCGCCTGAAAGGTGTGCTCAAGCA
>DATCTK010000041.1:0-40945 GCA_036567985.1 Gammaproteobacteria bacterium
GACGCTCAAGATTAAATTCATAAAACAGCTCGTTCTGCGCTGCAGGTAACTGTCCCATCATAGGCATGCATCCGGTTTTGTCATTTTGTATGAATTATCTCATGTCATACACTTAATTTGGAGTTTTTCAACAGTATCAGCTAATTCCAGCCCCACACAGTCAATGCCATGAGGAGCTGCTTTAGGTCATAAGCGACTGTCTTAAGTGGTCGTGACTAACTTAAGGATTTTATCAGATCACAACTGGCCCTTTACATATTAATGTCCGGCTGCATATGCATTCCCACGCGGGAGCGTGGGAACGAGCATAATACAACTCAATTCTGCCAGAAATCGTTGGGGTTCCTGCGTCACCCCAACCTACAACTCAGGAATATATAACCTGTAAGCTAAACCGCTGGTCGCATCTATTTGCGTTGACGTACATGGATGCACTAATTCAGCGAGCGCATGGATGCGCAGGAGCTGTCATTTATTCCGCACATCCTGTGCTCCACCCTTCGGGCCGAGCATTCGCTCGTTCAAAGTGCTCCTGCACTTTAGTATTCCGCACATCCTGTGCTCCACCCTTCGGGCCGAGCATTCGCTCGTTCAAAGTGCTTCTGCACTTTAGTGCGTTGTTCGCGCTTTCTTTTAAGTCTTTTGACTAACGACATCGGACTAACGACTATTCTCCCTGCCTCTCGCGGAATACCGCACTTCCTGTGCATAAAAAAACGGCGACAAAGTCGCCGTTTTAATACTGCCAGTTTTAACAGCAGGCTTTAGCTTCGTCGACGGGCAATTGCAGCCAGACCCACAAGGCCCGAGCCAAACAACCACACCGCCGCCGGTACGGGTACCGGCTGAAGGTCAACACCCAGGGTGCTACCCATTACTTCCAGGCCCGCATTGAAGCCATCGAAGTTGATCTGGTAACTGTCCGGTGAACCACCTGCCAGTGAATAGGATGAGTCCCCATACCAGCTGCTACCACCATCCCAGCTCATGCCGAGTACAAAATTGTAATCATCCACCAGCGTGATGGTGCCGCCACCTGAGAAGGTTGCATCCCAGTTACTGCCATTCGCCTGGAAGGTCACCTGGCCACCGGTATCACCGATAATCAGTCCCATCCCGCCGAAATCAGCCTCGTCAAACAATGCAAGTGAACCACCGTTGGTATTCAGACCCGCCAGATCAAACTGTAAAAAGTCTGTATCCGCACTGGTCGGCATCCACACGGTGGCGGCATTTGCAACGCCTGCACTGAGACTAATCACTGCAGCAGTCAGTATCGTCTGTAGTTTCATCATTTATACCTTATCATTTCACTATGATATTCAGCGTTTATTCTTCCTGTTTGCTGAATCCCTGTCCCTGTTGCTTACCATGCAAATCCACCTGGTAAAAAAACACAACATAAACAACCAATGCAAAAACCATACCTTTTATCGTGATTAATAATATTTATTTATTTTTCAATAGCTTAAAAAATCACACCCGGTCATTCCCTGGCTCTGTCTGAAACAACTGTTCCCATGTCCGTCAATGACCGGCGTAGACTGTAAGTTTTAGCAACAGGCCGCAATCTGGCTAGAAGGCTGCATCAAAACCGAACAGAATATAATCCTCGCTGCTCAGGTGGCCGGTCCAGAAAGTTCCGGTTTTCTGCTCTTCATCCAGCAGGTCGTAATTCAGTTCAATCACGCCCTTGAGGTTGCGCATAAAATAATAGGAGGCATTCAGGCTAAGGCTGTTCATTTCTATGCCTTCATAAACCGTGTCGCTGTTTTTGAAGTCATCCGCTTCGGCATAGTTATACAGCAATGAATAGGTCCAACGATTGCCGGTGATGTAATCCACACCGATAAAACCCGCCAGCCAGTCATAGTCACTGCCCTGGTTGATAAAATCATCCCACTGGTTCATCAGGATTTGCGCAAACCAGTAGCTATTGCCGCCTATCTGGCCGGACAGATCCAGGCCGGCAATGCGCTTGTCGGTGTAGCGCTCAGGCTCAATGTCCCCACCAGCTGGATTTGTAGCATTACGCTGCTCACCGGCATAGGCAAACAGCCCGGTACTCACCGGGCCTATGTCTGTTCCCAGCCGCATAAACACCGACTTCTTGTTGTCGTTGTCAAACAGGTGATCCGGGCGCTGGTAGCCGGGACTGTTAATGGTGAGGTTTTCCTTGATGCCATTACCGTTCACCACACCCACTGCGATATCCACGCCACCAAAACCGTGATCAAACACCACACCCCGCTCGTAGGTAATGCCCGCCAGGCGATAGGCTATATAGTCCTGGAAAGTCAGGCGGGTTTCCCGTGGGAACATCAGGTCCGACACCTGGAACTGCCCCAGCATCATGCCGGTGCCCGTGCCAAACACATCATCGTGGGAAAACCAGGCATCCTCGATAATGGTTTCACCATTGCCGCCCTTCTCCGCCATAATGCCGTAGAAATAATAGCTGATATGCTCCGACAGTGGTGCGCTGGATAACAGCTTGATCAGATAAGGTGCCTGAAAATCGCCATCCGCCTGGACACGATCACCGGTTTCTACATCAATACGCTCGGCGCTGCGTGCCTGGGTGAAGGCCTGGGCGCGTACTGCCATGGGAATCTGGCTGGGCAATGCCAGCTGATCATCGCCAGTTTGCAGGGTAGAGTCTTTCCAGTTGGGCATGCGAAAATTATTCGCCGCGAACTCTTCGCCGTATGCATTCAGCCGTGGGAAAGCAGCGTGACAGGTCATGCAGCTTACCCCGTACTGACGTGCAAACATGGGGGCCGCCTGCGCTGCCATTGAGCTTATAAGCCCCGTCAGCAGGGCGGCATAGATTGAAAGCGGGGCAAGTAATCGCATAATGTTCTCCTTGATCATTTGAAGATTAACTGTGAGCACAATTAGTCCTGAATTATCAGCATGTGTATTGTTTTGCTGCAAATAACACTACATGCAAGCTGCTCATAATCTAGCGCAGGCGCAGTGTTTCGTATACAGTGGATTCAACATTTCCATAATCAAATTGTTCAAGATCAATTATGAGTACCGATACCCCTTCAGATCTGCACCTTAAACTGCGTAACCTCGAAAATGGCGACTACCCCCAGATTTCCGAATTAATGGAAGAAATCTACGCCGACATTGGCGGCGCCTGGTCCGAAAGTTCACTCACCGCCTTAATCAAGGACTTCCCCGAGGGGCAGATTGTGATTGAAGATAACGGCAGGATTGTGGCAGTTGCCCTCACCGTTAAATGCAGTTACGAGCGTTTTAGCCGCAGCCATACCTATGATGATCTGCTCGGGCGCCGTGACCGCATTCGTCACGATGAAAACGGTGATGCACTCTATGGCATGGACATGTTTGTCAAAAAGGATTACCGCAACCTGCGCCTGGGACGACGATTATATGATGCGCGCAAGGAGCTGTGCCGCAACCTGAACCTGCGTGCGATTCTCGCAGGCGGACGCATTATCCGCTACCACGAACATGCGGAAATGTCCCCAGCGGATTACCTTGAAGCGGTGCGTCGCCGTGAAATTCATGACCCCATTTTAAGTTTCCAGCTGGCCAATGACTTTGAAGTGAAGCGCCTGATGAAAGGCTATATGCCGGAGGATAAGAAATCCCTGGGTTACGCCACCCTGCTGGAATGGAATAATATTTTATATGAACCGGAAGGCCACGCGGTTGATGCATTTCGTAAATACTCGGTGCGCGTAGGCATAGTGCAGTGGCAAATGCGTCTCACCGATTCATTTGAGAGCTGGTTAAACCAGGTGGAATACTTCGTCGATTCCATGTCCGCCTACCAGGCAGACTTTGTACTGTTTCCGGAATTTTTCAATGTACCCTTAATGGGCATAGGTGACCAGGATAACCAGTATGATGCGATCCGTTTTCTTGCCACCTATGCGGATCGCATTGTCGAAGCGGTGTCGCAATTTGCAGTGACCTACAATATCAATATTATTGCCGGCAGTATGCCCGCCATGAATGGCGACAACCTGTATAACAATGCCTATTTATGTCGCCGCGATGGCACCACCGCGATTCAGCCGAAAATTCATATCACCCCACACGAACGTCGCGACTGGGTAATTGAAGGTGGCGACAGTTTACAGGTATTTGAAACCGATGCGGGACGCATTGGCATTCTTATCTGTTACGACGTGGAGTTTCCAGAACTGTCTCGCATTCTTTCCAAACAGGATATGGATATTTTATTTGTCCCCTTCTGGACCGACACCAAGAACGGTTTTCTACGGGTGCAACGCTGTGCCCAGGCGCGGGCGATTGAAAACGAATGCTATGTGGCGATTGGCGGCAGTGTCGGCAACCTGCCACAGGTGGAAAACGTCGACATCCAGTATGCGCAGTCGGCGGTTTACTCGCCCTCCGACTTTGCCTTTCCCCATGATGCGATTATGGCGGAAAGCACACCCAATACCGAGATGGCTTTGATTGCCGATCTGGATCTGGAAAAACTGATCCAGCTACGCCACGAAGGCTCGGTTACCAACTCCAAAGACCGCCGTGATGATCTGTTTGAACTGCGCTGGCTGGCTGATCATATAAAAGTCGACAAGATGTAAAACAACCTGTCAGTGTTTTAATAAATCACACTGACATTGTTTTCACCGGCCAGCTTGTCCAGCCGCTGGATCAGCTCATCACTGGGTTGCACCTGCCAGTCGTTACCCAGTGCAAACTTGGCCATTACACCATCCCGGCGGTAGTTGATCCAAACAGGGCAAACCCCTTCACGAAACGGGTTCAGCACCTGGTTGAGCTGCTGAATAAATGTGTGATCGCCGTTTACCTGCTGCAAATTAATTTCCACCCGCTGGGCGAATTTCTGCCGTGCTTCGGTGATGTCATAAATACTGTCGGCGGTGATACGGTAACCGCCGAAGTAATCATCATAGGCCACCTTGCCTTCTACAATAATCAGCTTGTCCTTGTTTAGCAGGTAACTGTACTGCTCGAACTTTTCTTCATAAATGCGCACTTCCACCCGCGCGGTGCGATCATCCAGTACTGCGGAGACAATCTTGCTGCCATTCTTGGTCTTGCGAACCCGCATGCCGATCATCAACCCGGCGAGTTTATAGCTGCGCGCATTTTTCTGTGACATATAACCACCACCGCCAGCACCGGAGGCCAGGTCCGACTGATCCGCCAGCGCCCCCAGGCGACAGTCGGTGAAGTGTTTTAATTCGGCTTCATAACGTTCGATCGGGTGGCCGGTGAGGAACAGCCCCAGGGTTTCCTTTTCCAGGGTCAGGCGATGTTCTTCTTCCCACTCCTCCAGGGTAATTTCGTCCACCGGTGCAATCGCATCCTCATCCACCGAGCTGCCGAACAGATCATCCTGGCCGATGCTGGCATTTTTCTGGTACTGCTCCGCCATCTGCATCGCATTTTGCAGTCGTGCCAGCAGGGATGCCCGGTTAGGCCCCAGTGGATCCAGTGCGCCGGCCTTGATCAGCGCTTCCAGCACCCGTTTATTGACCTTGCGCCCATCCACCCGACGACACAGATCGTATAAATCTTTATAAGCGCCATTATTGCTGCGTTCTTCGATAATGCCTTCCAGTGCCGCCAGGCCCACGCCCTTGATCGCACCCAGCCCGTACAGCACCTGTGTGTCCTGGGGCACCGAGAACTTGATCACCGAACTGTTGATATTCGGCGTCAGCACCTCCAGCCCCATGCGGTGACAGTCTTCGATCAGGGTCACCACCTTGTCGGTGTTGTCCATATCCGCCGACAATACCGCCGCCATAAACTCGGCCGGATAATGCGCCTTTAACCAGCAGGTCTGGTAGGACAGCAGGGCATAGGCAGCGGAGTGGGATTTATTGAAACCGTAACCGGCGAATTTCTCCACCAGGTCGAAAATCTTCATCGCCAGCTCAGGGTCGATATTATTCTTCTTCGCCCCCTCGGCAAATACCGCGCGCTGCTCGGCCATGACCTCGGGTTTCTTTTTACCCATGGCGCGGCGCAGCATATCCGCACCACCCAGGGTGTAGCCCGCCAGCACCTGGGCGATCTGCATAACCTGTTCCTGGTAAAGGATAATGCCGTAGGTGGGCTCCAGTATCGGCTTCAGTGATTCATGCTGATACTGGGCATCGGGGAAGGATACGATTTCCCGACCGTGCTTACGATTGATAAAGTTATCCACCATGCCCGACTGTAATGGCCCCGGACGGAACAGCGCCACCAGTGCGATAATGTCTTCGAAGCAGTCTGGCTGCAGGCGTTTGATCAGATCCTTCATGCCGCTGGATTCCAGCTGGAACACCGCGGTGGTTTCTGCCGCCATCAGCAGGCGGAAGGCCTGGGGGTCATCCAGTGGCAGTTTATTGATATCCAGCGCATGCTGGTCGGTATGGCGCAGTTTGATATTGCGCACCGCCCAGTCGATGATGGTCAGGGTACGTAAACCCAGGAAGTCGAATTTCACCAGGCCGATGGCTTCTACGTCATCCTTGTCAAACTGGGTCACCACGCTCTGCCCGCCCTGTTCACAGTAGAGCGGAGTAAAGTCGGTCAGCACCGAGGGAGAGATCACCACGCCCCCGGCGTGCTTGCCGGCATTACGGGTGCAACCCTCCAGCGACAGCGCCATGTCGATCAGCTCGGTCACATCCTCTTCGCTGCGATAGGCGTTGGCCAGGTCTTCCGATTCTTCCAGTGCCCGGCTCAGGGTCATACCCAGCTCGAAGGGCACCATCTTGGCAATCCGGTCGACAAACCCATAGGACAGGTTCAATACCCGCCCCACGTCACGCACCACCGCTTTGGCGGCCATGGTGCCGTAGGTAATAATCTGCGACACCGCATCCCGGCCATAGGTTTGTGCCACATAGTCGATCACCCGGTCACGGCCTTCCATGCAGAAATCGACGTCAAAATCCGGCAGCGAGACACGCTCAGGGTTGAGGAAGCGTTCGAACAGCAGGTCGTATTCCAGCGGGTCGAGATCGGTAATCAGCAGCGCATAGGCCACCAGCGAGCCGGCACCGGAACCCCGCCCCGGCCCCACCGGAATTGCATTGTCCTTGGACCACTGGATAAAGTCGGCCACAATCAGGAAGTAGCCGGGGAAACCCATGTCATTGATAACCTTGAGCTCCGTCTCCAGTCGTTCGTAATAGGGCTGGCGACGCTGCTGTGCATTCTCGGAATCTGCCGGGATGAGGAAATCCAGGCGTTTCTCCAGACCTTCCCGGGACACGCGCACAAAGTAACTCTCAATGGTGTCACCTGCTGGTATCGGGTAGTTGGGCAGAAAGCTCTCCCCCAGCCGTACATCCAGGTTACAGCGTTGTGCAATTTCCACGGTGTTCTGCAGTGCTTCGGGAATATCCGCAAACAGCTCACACATCTCCGCTTCGCTGCGCAGGTATTGCTGATCGCTGTAGTGTTTCTGCCGACGCGGATCATCCAGGGTGCGGCCATCATGTATACACACGCGCACCTCATGGCTTTCGAAATCATCCTGTTTGAGAAAACGCACATCGTTGGTGGCCACCACCGGGGTGGTGCTGGCCAGCGCCAGGTTCACCGCGGCATGCAGGTATTCTTCCTCGCCTTCGCGACCGGTGCGTTGCAGCTCAAGATAAAAACGATCCGGGAAAATATGTCGCCAGGCATTGAGCAGCTCGCCGGCCATAATCTGGTTGCCCGCAAGCAGGGCACGACCCACATCCCCTTCACGACCACCGGACAGGGCGATAATGCCCTCATTGGCTTCACGCAGCCAGTCGACCTCGATCATGGGGATTCCAGCATGCTGACCTTCAAGGTAAGCGCGGGATATCAGCCGGGTGATATTTTTATAACCCAGGTCATTCTGGCACAGCAACACCATGCGCGATGGCGGTTCGGTTTCAACCGCATTACGCACCCAGATATCGACGCCAATAACCGGCTTGATACCCGCCGCCATCGCTGCACGGTAAAACTTCACCATGGCAAACAGGTTGGACTGGTCGGTCAGTGCAATGGCGGGCATATTCTGCTCGGCCGCCATCTGCATCAGCGGCTTGATGCGCACAATACCGTCTACCAGCGAGTATTCGGTGTGTAAACGAAGATGTATAAAGCGTGGATTCATTAGACCTATTATTTACTTGAAGTAGGTTATATATCTTATTGTTTTAATTAGATTAAATAGCATATTCAAAATCTACTGATGGGGATGATCATTATGAAACAGTTGCGTGTCTTCGACAATAACTAATACCGATTTACCACTTTATTTTGCTCCAGGCCGGGAAGATCCGGGAACAAATCCCACCAGAACCACAAAAGCCTGCCGAAATCCCCCGCCAATTACCACTCCACCAGTGTTTTAATACAAGAGTGGTGCGGAGGCGATTAGCGCCCCTGCAATACATCGAAATAGCACTTTAACAAAACAATCTAAGTTATTGTTATTTAATAACTAACCAACATCAGTATCTGCCAGTTCCAGCAGTGCGCGGCGCACCGGTGCAAAACTCCGGCGGTGCTGTGGACAGGGCCCATGACGCTGCAACAGGGCCATATGCGCTTTGGTGGGGTAGCCCTTGTGGCGGTCAAATTCGTATTGCGGATAGGTTAAATGCAGTGCCTGCATCTGCGCATCCCGCTCCACCTTGGCAAGAATCGAGGCAGCGGCAATCGCCTCGACCCTGGCATCCCCCTTAACAATCGCCGCGGCTTCACAGTCCAGTTGCGGTAATTTATTGCCATCGATGAGGGCAAAATCCGCTGCCTCGGGCAGTGACTCCACCGCCCGTTTCATTGCCAGCAAACTGGCCTGCAGAATATTAATCCGGTCAATTTCATCCGCCTCGACCGAGCAGACCGCCCAGGCAGTTGCGCTGTTTTTTATCTGTTCCGCCAGCTGTTCGCGTTTGCTGGCGCTGAGTTTTTTCGAGTCATTCAGGCCCACAATGGGTTGCTGCGGATCGAGAATCACCGCGGCGGCGACCACCGCACCCACCAGTGGCCCCCTGCCCGCCTCATCCACACCCGCAATCAGCCGGTAGGGAGACAGGTCGATATCAATGTCGTTAATCATGATTTCCGGTACAATTCGCTGTTAAATTATAAGGAGGCTCTGAGTTTTCAGAGGCTCCGAAAGCGTCACATCTTATAGATGTCGCACACTAGAGCAAGGTAAATCCTTGTGTTTTTTGCGCCGGATTAAACCGGCCTTCAGCAGTCAACGGGCTCGAATGAACAAACGTATAATGATCAGCGCAGGCGAAGCCTCAGGCGATATGCACGCCGCCAATGTTGTCAAGGCCCTGCGCCGACACGACTCGCAGCTTGAATTCTATGGCATGGGCGGCGCGCAAATGCAGGAGGCCGGTGTCGATCTGCTGGTGGACTGCTCCGATATTGCGGTGATGGGCATAATCGAGGTACTGCTCAAATACCGCAGTATTATGGCCGCACTGAAGATCCTCAAAACGTCATTGACGGAGAACCCACCGGATCTGCTGATTCTGGTAGATTACCAGGAGTTTAATAACAAACTGGCAGACCATGCCAAATCACTGGGGGTAAAGGTACTGTTCTATATCGGCCCCCAGGTATGGGCCTGGCGCCAGCACCGGGTGCACCAGATTGGCAAGCGGGTGGATATGATGGCGGTGATTCTGCCCTTTGAAGAAGCCTTTTACCGTGACGCCAATGTGCCGGTGCGCTTTGTTGGTAATCCACTGGCGGATGAAGTCAAACCCAATAAGGATAAAGCCCGCTGCATGCACGAATACGGCCTGGACAGGGATCGCAGGGTGATTGGCCTGCTGCCCGGCAGCCGGCGCAGCGAGATCAAACGCATACTGCCGCTGCAGCTGGCTGCCGCCGACCGGTTACAGCACAGCAAGCCCGAACTGCAATTTGTGATTCCTATCGCACGCAGCCTGAGTTCCGAGCTGTTCCAGGCGGAGCTGAATAAGTACCGTCACCTGCAGGTTCGGCTGGTGGACGACCTTTCCTATAATGTGATGCAGTGCTGTGATGCGATTATTGCCGCCTCGGGCACCGCCACCCTGGAAATCGCCCTGATGGGCATCCCCAACTGCATTACCTATAAGATTGCTCACCTGTCCTATGCGATTCTGAAACGCATGGTACATATCGAGCACATTGGGCTGGTGAATATTGTCGCCGGCAAGGGCATTGTGAAAGAGTTTCTGCAGTACCAGGCTAAACCCGCTGCCATCGCCGAGGAAATTACGCGCATTCTGGATAACAGCGACTACCGCAACACCATGCTGGCGGAGCTGAAACAGGTGCGCGAGAAGCTGGGCAAGCCAGGCGGCGTGGAAAATATGGCGGAGCTGGTACTGGAGATGCTGGAGGCATAATCGTTTTATGAGTCGCAGCAAACTGCTCCTGCTCACATTGGGCATTTCCAGTGCCATTCACCTGGCACTGGCGACGGCCTATCTGTGGCTGCAACAAAGCCCCGGCGCACCGTCCGCCCATGCGGTGGTTGAGATCAACCTGCAGCAGATCGCGCCTGCACAAACCACCACCCCACCCGTGCAGCAGGCAGATCCGATCCCTGATGAAAAGGTGCTGAGCACTCTGCAGACCACTGACCAGCCGCCGGTGCTTGCCGATGCTGATACACCGCCAAAGCCACAGCCAGCCGAGAGTATCGAACAGGAAACAGAAGCCGAAGCTGAGCCCCGAATTCAAGAACCCCAGAGCAAAGAAAGCCTGGCAGCAGAACCCATCTCCGATGCCGCACCATCCGCTTTACAGGCCGCCCGTAGCGGACAGCAGAAGGCAAAACACAGCGCAGCACTGGAAGCGGAAAAACAGAATTACCTGGGGCTGGTGGCCGAGCACATTAACAGTTACAAGTATTATCCGCGCAGTGCAATCCGCCGTGGCACTGAAGGCGAGGTTGAGGTGTCGTTTGATTTGCAGGTGGATGGCCGTATTGAAAACCTGCGCACCCGGGGTGAACACAGTGTGCTGCTCAGTGCTAGCCAGCGTTCGATTGAACAGGCGCTACCAATGCCACAACGCACAGAGAATTTACTCGCGCTGGGGGCCATACACATTGAATTTTCGATGAAGTATTTTCTGCATGAGCAGTAAACATGAGAGTGAAACTAATTGTATAAAACGCGATGAATTAGCGTGTCTTTCCAGGATTGCGCTAGCGTACTATGCCCCGTTCTGACTGCTGGATAAAGTCGGTCATCACCCTGACCTCTTCGTATTGATCAATCAGCTGTGCCGCTTCCTGCATTGCCTGTTCCCTGGGCTTTTTCGAACGGATGGTAATTTTGTAGGCATTGACGATGGCACGGATTACCTCATCGCTGAAACCACGACGCTTCAGGCCCACCTTGTTAATGCCACCGGCCTTGCCGTAACTGCTGGCCACCACCACATAGGGAGGCACATCCTGGTTGATAATCGACCCCATACTGGTAAAACTGTGGGCGCCGATTTTGGAAAACTGGTGCACCAGGGTAAAGCCACCGAGAATCGCGTAATCCCCGACTTCAACATGGCCCGCACAGGATGCCGAATTGGCAAAGATAATGTGATCACCCACCTGGCAGTCATGGGCAATGTGCACATAGGCCATCAGCAGATTATCATTGCCGATGCGGGTGACATTGCCGCCATCCACCGTACCCCGGGAAATGGTGACATTCTCGCGAATGGTATTGTTGTCGCCGATTTCCAGCCGGGTTGGTTCACCGGCAAACTTCAGATCCTGTGGCTGCTCACCAATTGATGCAAACTGGAATATACGGTTATTTTTGCCGATGCGTGTAGGGCCATTAATGACCACATGGGGGCCAATCCAGGTGCCCGCAGCAATTTCCACCTGCGCACCGATAATGCTGTAGGGACCAATCTCTACATCATCAGCAATGTGGGCTGTGTCGTCTATGATAGCGGTTGGGTGAATCATCCTGGCAGCCTCTAAAAACTCAGACCTGAAGGTCGATAACTGTTTATCGTACAGAGAAAATCAGCACAGATTAAGCGTACAACAAAACCGACCTAGTTTTTAGAGCCGGGGTTTACGGTTGCCGCACACATAATGGTAGCACTGGCAGCCAGTTCGCCATCCACCAGTGCCTTGCAGTCAAATTTCCAGATGGCGCGGGAGCGCTTGATCAGCTCCACCTGCAGGGTCAGCACATCCCCTGGTACCACCTGGCGCTTAAAGCGCGCATCATCTATGCCCACAAACAGGTACAGCATATCCTCAGCGGGGCTTTCTTCCATGGTTTTGAACCCCAGCAGGCCGGTCGCCTGCGCCAGCGCTTCCATAATCAGCACACCTGGCATTACCGGGTAATGGGGAAAATGCCCCTGAAAAAACGGTTCATTAATGGTTACATTTTTAACTGCGGTCAGATGTTTGCCTGCTTCAAAATCAAGCACCTTATCAACCAGTAAAAAAGGATAACGGTGTGCAAGGAGCTGTCTGATCTCCCCGATATTCATTGTGTTCACTGTAAAACCTCAGCTTTTTTCTTGTATTTGCTTTTCAAGCTGTCGAATTCGACGCGCCATTTCATCTAGCTGCCTGAATCGTGCACTGTTCTTACGCCAGTTACGGGTATCATCGATTGGTGTATTCGATGAATAGGAACCCGCTTCGGTCAGGGACTTCGAGACCATCGACATGGCAGTTACCGTCACATTGTCGGCAATTTCGATATGATCCCTGACACCTGTCATGCCGGCAAACAGACAGTTTTTACCAATACGCGTACTGCCGGCAATGCCCACGCCCCGTGACATCACGGTGTGTTCACCTACATGCACGTTATGCGCGATCTGTACATGGTTATCCAGCTTGACACCGTCTTCAATCACCGTGTCCTGCAGCGCGCCACGGTCAACCACCGAGCAGGCGCCGATTTCTACTCCATTGCCAATAACCACACCACCAATCTGCGGTATCTTAATCCATTCACCCTGGTCATACTCGAAACCGAATCCATCCGAGCCAACCACTGACGATGAATGCATTATACAGTATTCACCGAGTATGCATTGATGGTAAATCGTCACATTTGGATAAAGATGCGTGCCACGACCGATACGACTGTCTTTACCAACAAAACAACCGGCATCAATACGCACGTCCTCAGCTATCTCCGCACCCGCGTCTATCACCACATGCGCAGCAATTGTAGCACTAGCAGCCACCCTGGCAGACGGGTCTATCACCGCAGTCGAGTGAATACCGGCAACGGGTTTTACCTCAGGATACAGGCAGGACACCAGCCGGGCATAGGCAGCCCGTGGATTATCCACAACAATTGCCGGCAGCGTGGTTGCTTCCAGCAGATTATCACGAATTATCACTGCACTTGCTGCACTGGCCTTGAGCGCCTTCAGGTACTTGTCACTGCCGACAAAACAGATATCACCCGCCTTTGCATCCTCAATACTGGCAATCGAACTGATCTGCACACTGCCATCACCACGGTGAGGTGCACCCAGATAATCCGCCAGTTGTTTGAGTGTATGAGTCATGCTGTACTGTCGGTAATTATTTTGTCGCCTTGATAACGAGCTGCATAATATCTTCGGTGATATTGATTTCGTCTTTGGCGTACATCACACCCTCATTCACAATCAGATCGTAATCTTTTTCTTCCGCATATTTTTTGATCACATCAAACACGACCTGACGAAACTTGCCCATTTCCGCATTGCGCACTTCCTGCAGTTCTTTTTCCAGCTGCATACCCTTTTCGCGGTACTCGCCCACCATTTTCTGCAGACGTGCCTTGGATGCACTGAGCTTGCTCTCAGTCATCATCAGTTCATTGGTTTTAATTTCCTTTTCCAGCGCCTTGATATCAGACACCAGTTTTTCAATGTCCTGTTTGGGTGCATTGAAGCGCTCTTCAATCATATTATCTATACCCTTTACCTGGGCATATTCATTGAATAAACGGGTGACGTTAACAAACCCGATTTTTTCCGCGAATCCGCTAAGGGGGAATACCAGCATGCCGATCAGGGCCAGAGTGCTAACCATACGCGTTTTCATATTTACATCTCCTAGAAAAATGAACCAATACTGAACTGGAATGCCTGCTTGTCGTCGCCAGGCTTGTCATCCAGCGCCTGCCCCCAGCTAAAACGCAGGGGACCAATCGGTGCGAGCCATACAAATGATACACCCACCGAGCTACGAAGTTCCGCAGAATCAAAACCACCCTGATCCTGCAAAAATACATTACCTATATCATAAAACGCACTGAAGCGAACCGAACTGGGTGGATTTTCCACAAATGGCACCGGGAAAATCAGCTCGGCACTGGCGACAGTGCGTAGATCACCACCGATTGTATCATTAGTTAAGGTATCACGTGGACCCAGTGAATTAGAGTCATATCCCCGCACCGTGCGTAGCCCGCCCGCAAAGAAGCGTTCATAGAAAGGATACTCCTCACTGTCACCATAGGCTTTGCCATAGGCCAGGTCAGTGCGCAGCAATGTTGTCACCGAGTTTGAAATCGGGAAGTAAAAGCGATTACGGTAGCTGAGTTTGTAATACTGTAGATCACTGTTAGGCAAAGTCACATCAAGTGACACAGTTTGTGAGTTACCCCGGGTGGCAAATATCGTACGGTTACGCGTGTCATGGCTGTAACTGGTAAGCAATGTAAAGGCTTCAACCGAGGCTTCAGATAAATCACCATTCGAATTGACCTCACCATTGCTATAGGCATTGATAAAATCAAGAACATCGCTGGTGACATTGGTTGTGCCACGCAAAATATCCGTTGCCTCGTAGCCTATACCGATATGCACCCGATCATATTCAGACAGGGGTATACCAAAAGATATATTAGCACCGTAAGTATTCTGTAAATAGTTACTGATATACTCCTCTGAAGCATCCCGCTCACGATAGGAAAAACCAACTGTACGACTAACACCATCAATAGTGTAATAAGGGTCGGTAAACGACAGGCTATAGACCTTATTGGCATCATCAGTATTGAAATTCAGATCCAGTTTTTCGCCTGTACCATTCAGGTTTTCCAGTGTCAGCCCCAGATTGAATACAAACCCCTGGGTTTGTGAAAAGCCCGCACCAATATTAAAGCTGCCCGAAAGTCGCTCTTTAACACTAATATTAATATCAACCAGATCGTCAGTACCTGCCACCTGATCTTTATTAACTATCACTTCTTCAATATAGGGTAAACGCTGCAGACGGATTTTTGACCGCTCCAGTTTGGTGCTGGATAACTCGCCGCCTTCCATAATGCGCATTTCACGTCGCAACACTTCATCCTGGGTTTTGTAATTGCCCGAGAAGTTAATTCTGCGCACATAAACTTTTTTGCCAGGTTCAATAAAATACGCCAGCTCAACCTGGCGGCTTTCATCGGCAATCTGTGGCATTACCCGTACATTGGCAAAAGCATAGCCTTCATTACCCAGCTTGCGCGTCAACAGATCCTTGGTATCAATCATCTGCTTGCGTGAAAAGGTTTCGCCATCCTTGATCAGAATAAGTTCACGCAGTTCTTCTTCAGGCACCTGAAAATCACCAGCCAGGCTGACACCTTTAATTGTGTATATATCACCTTCGGTGACATTCATGGTGATATAAATGTCTTTCTTATCCGGCGTAATGCTCACCTGGGTTGAGTCAACCGTGAAGCGAATATAGCCCCGATCCTGATAATATGACTTGATAGTTTCTTCATCGGCAGCGAGTTTGGGCTTGGCATATTCATCGCGGCTGCTGAACCAGCTCCAGAAACCCGGCACACCCAACTGGAACTCATCCAGCAGGGTTTCATCATCAAATACACTGTTACCGACGATATTTACCTGCTTGATTTTTGCAATCACGCCTTCGGAAATGTCTATTTCGATATCAACACGGTTACGCTCAAGCTCGGTGACCTTAGTATTAATGCGCACTGCATACTTGCCGCGACTATAGTACGCCTGCTGCTTAAGACCCTGCTCGATTTTATCCAGCGCCGATGGAACAAATACTCGCCCCTTGCTGATCTCAAGATCGTCAAGAATTTCTTCCAGCTGTTCGTCTTCAATGTCCTTATTACCGCTCCAGCTGACATTGGATATCGCCGGGCGCTCTTTTACCGAAACCACCAGCACATTGCCGTCTTTTAGCAGTTTAACATCCCTGAAAAAACCGGTTTTGTAGAGCTCCTGAATCACATAGGCGGTTTCAGACACATCAAATGGCGCACCCACTTTAACAGGCAAATAATTTAATAGCGTACCGTCGGGTATGCGTTCAAGGCCTTCAATACGAATATCTTCCACAATAAAGTCGCTGCTTGCCTGCAGTGCAGACAGCTGGAAGAAAAACAGGAATAAAATTAATACTATTCGCTTTTGCAAAATAATCGCCAATATTTGTTATCAGTAAAAACCCGGGGATACTGCTTGTTTCAGTAAGTGCCGCTTCAGGTATTAGTTAAGTAAGCGCTGGATATCATTAAAAATAGCCAGGCTCATCAGCAGAAACAGCAGGGCAATACCCACCTGTTGCCCCAGCTGCTCCACTCGTTGTGAAACCGGTGAGCCTTTCACCAGCTCAACCAGGTAATACATTAAATGACCACCGTCCAGCATGGGCACAGGCAGCAGATTGAGCACACCCAGACTGACCGAAATCATCGCCAGAAATTTGATATAAATAAGAAAGCCAATGCTTGCAGTAATACCCGCATACTGCGCAATAGTGATCGGTCCGGAAATATTCTCCAGCGCCGCCTGCCCTACCAGCATTTTACCCAGCACCTTCAGGGTTAACACCGAGAAAGTCCAGGTCTCTACCGTTGCCCGTTGCATGGCTTCGAATAGTCCGTATTCAAGTCGTACTCTGGATTGATCCAGCAGTTGCTGTGACACCTCTGGATAGGCACCCATAAAACCAAGCAGCTGATCACCTCGCTCGCGGACTTCAGGCTGTAACGTGATTTCACGGGTTTCACCGTCACGACTGATATTGATCTGCAGTGTTGTATTCGCACTGGCCTGGATAATTTCAACCACCTGTTGCCAGTTACTAACCGGCTGCTGGTCAATGCTTACAATCCGGTCTCCTGCCTGTAAACCGGATTGCTCCGCCGGTGCTGCTTCACTCACACCACCTATCACCGCAGGAATATCAGGGCGCCATACACTGAAACCCAGTAACTCCACTACATCATTTTTTTCATTGAGTATATGACGATCACCAATCGAGATAATACGCTGCGTCTGGTACAGGTCGGAGCTGCGCACGTCGACCACAAGATCACCACCATCAATTCCGTGCTCGATCAGTGCCATGCGGAACTCATTCCAGGTACGTACCGGCTGGCCGGCGACCGCAACAATTTCATCGCCATCTTCGAAACCGGCAACAGCTGCAGCTGTTTGCTCAACCGGTTCGGCTATCATTGGCTTGATGCCATCTTCACCGTTAACGAAGAAAATAAAGTATAAAAAAACTGCCAGGATAAAATTAAAAATCGGCCCAGCCGCAACAATCGCAAAACGAGTAGACAGCGGCTGAGTATTAAATGCGCGATGGCGCAGTGACTCATCCACCGGCCCTTCCCGTTCATCCAGCATTTTGACATAGCCGCCCAGTGGAATTGCTGCTACCACAAATTCAATCAGGTCATCACCCTTCTGTACTTTTTTTACAAATAAGG
This sequence comes from Gammaproteobacteria bacterium, assembly GCA_036567985.1. Classification (GTDB taxonomy): domain Bacteria; phylum Pseudomonadota; class Gammaproteobacteria; order SZUA-229; family SZUA-229; genus SZUA-229. The sequence goes on from DATCTK010000041.1 coordinate 17,709, forward strand.
GCTTTCCAAAACCAATAGAAAAACGCAGCACTTTAACCTTGAGCAGGCGTGCGACCCAGTAATGACCGAATTCATGGAAGGCCACCAGCACACCAATCGCAATAATAAAGAACAGCAGATTGTGTAATAAGCCACCTGAGCCCATTATTTTTTCTCCAGTCGGTTTACCCACTCGAGCGCAATGCTACGAGCTTGCCGATCAGCCTGTAACACCGTATCAAGGTCACTGGCTTCGATATGTTCTGCCTGTTGCAACGTTTGTTCGATCACCTCGGCAATGTGGGTAAAGCGCAGGCGTTTATTGAGAAACGCATCAACCGCAATTTCATTAGCCGCATTCAATGCGGTAGTGGCGGTGCCGCCGATGCGCAGGGACTCATACGCCATCGCCAGGCAGGGGAAACGGACAAAATCCGGTTTTTCAAAGTCCAGTCTTGCGACTTGAAAAATATCCAAAGGTTCCACACCCGATTCAATTCGCTCGGGCCAGGCCATGGCATGGGCAATAGGTGTACGCATATCCGGATTCCCCAGCTGCGCCAGCACCGAGCCATCATTATAACTGACCATCGAATGAATCACGCTTTGCGGGTGAATCACCACTTCTACCATGGATGGCTGGGTGGCAAACAGCCAGCAGGCTTCAATTACTTCCAGCCCCTTGTTCATCATGGTGGCAGAATCAACCGATATTTTCTGCCCCATAACCCAGTTCGGGTGAGCCACCGCCTCTTCCGGTGTCACATCATGCAGACTGTTAAGCTCACGACTGCGAAATGGCCCGCCACTGGCCGTCAGCAGAATTTTGTTTACCCCGGCAGCCTCAAGACCTCGGGGTAATGATTCGGGCATACACTGAAAAATGGCATTGTGTTCAGAATCAATCGGCAACAAAGTGGCACCGTGCTGTTTAACTTCCGTCATAAACAGATCACCGGACATCACCAGTGCTTCTTTATTAGCCAGTAAAATGCGTTTACCGGCACGAGCGGCGGACAGGGCCGGCATCAGTCCGGCGGCACCCACAATCGCCGCCATCACCTGGTCAACCTGATCCAGCTGCGCAACATAACTGAGCGCATCGACACCACTTAACACCTGGGTATCCAGTGCCTGTTTTTTCAGTTGCCCGGACAAACACTGAGCCGCCTGCTCATCAACCAGCACTGCATACTCAGGCTTAAATTCAACACACTGCTGCAGCAGTGTTTCATGGGATTGTTGCGCAGTTAATGCCACCACATGGTAACGCTGTGGGTGGCGGCGAATCACATCCAGCGTATTGACCCCGATAGTGCCGGTTGAACCCAGCACACATATCCCCTGACTAGCCATTAAATATCACCATGGAAAACATCAGCGCGACAAATGGAGCAGAGGACATCAGGCTATCAATTCGGTCAAGTATGCCGCCATGCCCGGGAAGGATGCAGCCGGTATCTTTCAGGTTCTGTTCACGTTTCAATAAACTGAAAAACAGATCACCTGCCACAGAAATATAAGTCGCTAACACGGTAATAATCATCAGCATTAATGTGGCAATCGGTGACAGCCCGAAAAACAGGCTGGCCAGATAACTGTAAACCGCGGTTAAAAACACGGCACCGTACAGACCTTCTTTTGTTTTACCCGGGCTGAGATGAACGGCCAGTTTGGTTTTGCCAAAACGCTTACCAGAAAAATAGGCACCGATATCCGCAACCCAGACAATGCTCAGCCCGTACAGCAACCATAAATGGCTTTGTTCGCGCAGGTAAACCAGCGCCATAATCGGCGGCAACAACACCAGAATACCCAGCAACAGCTTCAACCAGGACAGCTGCGACTGAACACCCCTTGGACCCTTGCTGAACATGTAATAACTGGCAACTAGCCAGAATGCGACGGATATTGAAAGAACAGTATGCAGCAGTTGCGGATGCAGTGTGACCCAGTGGTTGGAAAGATAACTGATGCTCACAATAAACAATGCGTAGATCCCACGTGCCAAGGGATTCAACATGCCACTTAAACGTGCCCACTCCCAGGCGGCGATGGTAATAACCAGCAGCAGGGCATAAAAAATAATTTCAGCAGGCTGGGTGAAGATACCCCACAATACCAGGGCCGCCAGGGGAACCGCTGTTAAAATGCGCTGTTTTAGCATAAGGCGTTAACCATTTATGGGTTTTTCGACCTGTTCACCGGTTTTGCCAAAACGGCGTTGACGGCCGACATACCAGTCGAGTGCATCTACAAAGTGCTGCTCTGAAAAATCGGGCCACAGCACATCGGTAAAATAAAGTTCGGTGTACGCCAGTTGCCAGATAAGAAAGTTACTGATGCGCTTTTCGCCACCGGTACGGATAAACAGGTCCGGCTCAGGCAGCTCGCTCAGGCAAACCTGCTCATTAACCAGCTGGGCATTGATATCTGCTGGGTTCAACTCACCGCGCTGTACTTTTTCTGCAATTTTCTGGCAGGCGTTGGCAATATCCCAGCGACCGCCGTAATTAACCGCGATGTTTAATTGCAGGCCGTTGTTGTTTTGCGTGAGCTCAGTGGCGGTTTTGATGCGTTGTTGCAATTTTTCTGAAAATGCACTGCATTCACCGACAAACCTTACACGTACATTTTGCTGATGCAGTGATTTAACTTCGGTTTGCAGGGTAGACACAAACAGTTCCATCAAGCTGCTGACTTCCTGCTCGGGACGTTTCCAGTTTTCACTGCTAAAGGCAAACAGTGTCAGCGCCTGAATTTTTTCCCTGATACAGGCCTCTACCACCTTGCGGGTTGATTTGACCCCGGCGTGATGCCCGGCGGTGCGCGGCAAATGACGCTGCCTGGCCCAACGACCGTTACCGTCCATTACCACAACAATATGTCGCGGGTTTTCAGTCTCGGTTATGTTACCTGATTTAATCGATGTAACTGTCATGGGCCAGACGTTTAGTGAGACTGCTCACTAAATTTCCATCATTTCCTTTTCTTTAGCGTCCAGTAATTTATCAATTTCAGCGATGTATTTATCAGTTAGCTTCTGGATATTTTCTTCCGCTTTACGACTTTCATCTTCAGAAATTTCCTTGTCCTTTAAAAGGTCCTTGAAGTCACCATTAGCATCACGTCGAATATTACGCACCGCAATGCGCCCGGACTCCCCTTCAGCCTTGACCACGCGCACCAGGTCACGACGACGTTCTTCGGTTAAAGCTGGCATGGGTACACGAATCACCGTGCCCTGAGACGCAGGATTCAAACCCAGGTCTGCAGTCATAATGGCTTTTTCTACCGCCGCCACCATCGGCTTTTCCCATGGGGTTACCGCCAGGGTACGTGAATCTTCGGCAACCACATTCGCCACCTGCTTAATCGGTGTCGGACTGCCGTAATAATCAACCATTACATGGTCCAGCAGGCTGGGGTGGGCACGACCTGTTCTGATTTTTGTCAGCTCTGTCTTTAATGAGTCGACGCTTTTCGCCATGCGCGATTCGGCATCCTGTATAATCTCATCAATCATCTATTTCATCTCCACGCAAGTTCCTGCCACGCAATTATGCAGTAGGAATTACCGATGTTCCGATACTTTTATCTTTTACTGTGCGTACCAGATCACCAGGGTTATTAAGGTTAAAAATTCGTAATGGCATGTTCTGCTCCTTGCACAACACGATCGCAGTGGCATCCATCACCGCAAGGTTATCTCTTAGAACGTCATCATAGCTGAGGCTTTCATAACGTTTGGCATCCGGGTTTTTCATTGGATCCGAATCATATACACCGTCTACCTTGGTGGCTTTCATTAACACATCCGCTTCAATTTCAATGGCGCGCAAACTGCCGGCACTGTCGGTGGTAAAAAACGGATTACCCGTGCCTGCACCAAAGATTACAACCCGGCCCTTTTCCAGGTGACGGATCGCACGACGCCGCACATAATCCTCACACACCTGGTGAATACTCAACGCCGACATCACGCGACAACTTGGTCCAACCCGCTCAATCGCATCCTGCAGCGCCAGACAGTTCATTACTGTGGCCAGCATACCCATGTGATCACCGGTTACCCGATCCATGCCGGCATCGGCAAGACCCTTACCACGAAAAATATTACCTGCGCCGATTACCACGCCGACTTCCACGCCCAGCTCGACCAGCTCGCTGATTTCCTCGGCAACGCGATTCAGAATATCCGGATCAATCCCGAAATCCTGGGTCCCCATCAGGGCCTCACCACTCAACTTTAACAACACACGTTTATAAATTGGGTTTGATTCGCTCATGATGCGTCGCTCTTATGGTTTTAATCGTGTTCTATGGTCTCAGGCTGGCCTGAAATAGGTGCCCTAATAATACCGCAGATTGCACTGTATGCCTCAAAAAAATCGGTGTTTTTTAGCCGTATCACATACATCACAACATTATATGACCGGGCTTGCTACAACTGCTGTGCGCTGCCCCGCCATATTTAATCTAATACACATAAAAAACCGGGAAACGAATCCCGGTTTTTTATTCTTACCTGATCACTTAGCAGCGTTTAGCTGGCATTAACCTGTGCCATTACTTCGTCTGCAAAGTTCTCCTGCTTCTTCTCGATGCCTTCACCGACTTCGAAGCGGTTAAAGCTTTTCACTTCAGCGCCCTTCGATTTCAGCAATTGCTCTACTGTCTGATCAGGGTCTTTAACAAACGGCTGACCCAGCAGGGTAATCTCTGCCAGATACTTGCGGATGCGGCCAACGATCATCTTTTCGATAATGTCATCCGGCTTGCCACTTTCTCTCGCCTGGGCAATCAGGATTTCCTTTTCCTTGGCCAGCAGATCTTCCGGCACTTCACTTTCGTTTACACATACCGGATTGCTGGCTGCAATGTGCATGGCAACGTCTTTGATCAGCTCATCGTCATCCTTGCTCATTTCCACCAGTACGCCCATGCGTACACCGTGCAGGTATGAACCAAATGAACCATCCGTTGATTTACGTACGAAACGACGTACCTGGATATTTTCACCGATCTTGGCAACCATTTCCTGGCGCACTTCTTCAATGCTCTTGCCACCATCTTCCAGCGGCATAGCCATCAATGCGTCATGATCAGCAGGTGAATCCTTGAGAATGCGCTGTGCAACTGCATTAGTGAAACCTTTAAAGTCATCACCACCTGACACGAAGTCAGTTTCACAGTTTACTTCAACGATTGCCGCTTCTTTCTTGTCGTCTGATACTGCAACTGCAACCAGACCTTCGGCTGCTGTACGACCGGCTTTCTTGTCGGCTTTTGCCAGACCGGACTTACGCATATTCTCAATTGCAGTTTCCATATCGCCGTCGACTTCCTGCAGCGCTTTTTTACACTCCATCATGCCTGAGCCAGTACGCTCACGCAGTTCTTTAACCATAGCAGCTGTAATTTGCATCGCCTTTACCTCTTTAATAAATTAACTGGTAAGCTGAAAAAATAAATAATCCAGCTTTTATTCCGCAGACTCTTCAGCCTTTGGCGCAGTTGACTCTTCAGTCTTTGGTGCAGCCTTCTTTCTGGCTACTTTTTTCTTAGGCGCTGGTTTTTCTTCGCTTGCTTCTGCTTCGTCCGCTGTACCGATATTTAATGATGCAGCCTTGCCTTCGATAATGGCATCAGCCACTGCTTCGATGTAAAGCTTGATTGCGCGAATCGCGTCATCATTACCAGGTACAACGTAATCAATGTTATCCGGTGAGTTATTGGTATCAACCACGCCAATAACAGGAATGCCTAGCACCCTGGCTTCATGTACTGCAATATCTTCGTTACCTGTATCAATAACAAAAATCGCATCAGGCAGTGAACCCATGTCTTTAATGCCGCCCAGTGTTTTTTCCAGCTTTTCCATATCACGGGTCAGGTTCAGCGCTTCCTTCTTGATCATGCGATCGAAGGTGCCGTCGGTAGACATGGTTTCCAGCTCTTTCAGACGACGGATAGACTGACGCACAGTATTAAAGTTGGTCAGCATACCACCCAGCCAGCGGTGGTTTACAAACGGCATACCGCAGCGCGCAGCTTCTTCGGCAATTGCATTGCGTGCCGCACGCTTGGTGCCAACAAACAGCACTTTGCCGTTAGATGCTGCGATCTTGCTGATAGCGTTCAACGCATCGTTGAACATGGGCAGGGTTTTTTCAAGATTGATGATATGAATCTTGTTGCGGTCACCAAAGATGTACTCTGCCATCTTGGGGTTCCAGAAACGGGTCTGATGTCCGAAATGAACACCAGCTTCCAGCATTTGACGCATGGTCACTTTAGCCATAATAATCTCCTGATCGGGTTAGGCCTCCACATACCCCTTGCAACAACCGAAAAACCGCGTTTTGACGCGTTTCCGGCACCCAGTTACACGGTGTCGATATGTGTGCGTATTTATAAAATGAATGTTCGCCTCCCTGCAGTTTGCACGGGAGCGGCGGCTTTATACCATATTCACCCTGTAGACACAATAAAAACGCGCCTTTATACGCCCCAAAGCTGTGCGAGGTTATGGCCTAAGCCGCAGAAAAATAAGGAAATCTTGAAAATTCGCCGTATTTCAGGCCTAATCAGCTATTCATTTAAATTAATCCCCTGGGCAGAACAGTGGCAGATCAGCGTCCGTTCCTGAGAAAGCTGCAACACATGGGCAGCGGCAGAACGGGCCAGTCGCCTGCAAGTGGCAGGCAATCAATGGGGAATCAACAGACTGAGCAGCATGAGCATACACATTAAAACCCCCGACGAGATTGAGAAAATGCGCGTGGCAGGCCGCCTTGCCGCCGAAGTACTGGAAATGATCGAGCCCCACGTCAAGGCCGGCATCACCACCAATGAGCTGGACCGGATCTGTCATGAGTATATTGTTGACGTGCAGCAGGCGATCCCTGCCCCCCTCAACTACCATGGCTTTCCCAAGTCGATCTGCACCTCCCTCAACTACCAGGTGTGCCACGGCATACCCAGCGACAAGAAACTGAAAAACGGCGATATCATCAATATCGATATCACCGTGATCAAGGACGAGTTTCACGGCGACACCAGCAAGATGTTCTATGTGGGGGAACCCAGCATCCGCGGACGCCGCGTATCCGAAGTGGCCAGGGAGAGCATGATCGAAGGCATTAAACTGGTTAAGCCTGGCACCCAGCTGGGGGATATTGGCGAAGTCATCCAGACCTACGCCGAATCCCGCGGCTTCTCGGTGGTGCGTGAATACTGCGGCCACGGCATTGGTCGCGGCTTTCACGAAGATCCTCAGGTGATGCATTACGGCAAGGCCGGCACCGGGGTCACCCTGCAGGAAGGCATGACCTTCACTATCGAGCCGATGATCAATGCCGGCAAACGCCAGGTGAAACTGCTCAAGGATAACTGGACCGTGGTCACCAAGGACCACAGCCTGTCTGCACAGTGGGAGCACACCATCCTGGTGACCGCCGATGGCTTCGAGGTGCTGACCCTGCGCAAGGACGAAAGCATCGAGTGATGCGATCAGGCTCCTCGTCGCAGCACTGCAGCAAACCTCCACGACTTTTCACACTGCGCCAACCGGGAGACCCTAGATGGCTGAGATAAGCCTGAACGGCTATTGCATATTTGATAGCGACGCATTCGAGCAACAACTGACCACCAGGCCCGATCAGCTGCTGCCACTGCTCAAGGGGGCCATTCAGCATGGCCAGCAGGCGATCCGAGAGGCTTTTGAAGCCGGTGCCGACACCCTGCAAACCGTCAATACCCGCGCACTGCTAATTGACCAGATACTCAAGCACGCCTTCAGGGCCTGTTTCGGCGACTGCAAACAGCCACTGACCCTGCTCGCCGTGGGCGGTTATGGCCGACGTGAACTGCACCCTGCCTCCGACATCGACCTGATGCTGTTACTGGATCGCGAACCCGATGAGGCCAGCCGCGAACAACTGGAAAAATTCGTCAGCCTGCTATGGGACAGCCGCCTGGAAATCGGCCACAGTGTACGCACCCTGGAACAGTGCGTCGAAGAAGCCAGCAATGACATTACGGTAATCACCAACCTGATGGAGGCACGGCTGCTGTGCGGCGATGAAAGCCTGTTCGAACAGATGCAGGAAGCCACAGGCCCCGACAGAATCTGGCCCAGCAAGGCCTTTTTTGAAGCCAAGCTGGAAGAACAGACCCTGCGCTACCACAAGTTCGGTGACACCGCCTATAACCTCGAACCCAATATCAAGGAAAACCCCGGCGGATTACGCGACCTGCAGATGATTGGCTGGGTTGCCAAGCGCCACTTCGGTACGCGCATCCTGAGTGAGCTGGTAGAGCACCAGTTTCTATCCCAGGCTGAATATGAAAGCCTGCGGGAATGCCAGATTTACCTGTGGAAAATCCGCATCCACCTGCACTACCTCACCGGCAAGCACGAAGACCGTATGCTGTTCGACCTGCAGAAACAGCTGGCTGAGGCCTTCGGCTATGAAGACGGTAAAGATAATCTGGCCATCGAACAGTTTATGCAACGCTATTACCGCGTGGTGATGGAACTGGAACGCCTCAATGAGCTGCTGTTGCAGCTGTTCCGCCAGGAGATCCTCTACAGTGAACTGGAGGAAGAACCCAGCATTATCAACCGCCGCTTCCATGTGCAGAACGGCTATATTGCCGCCAGCCACGAGAATGTATTCCGCAAACATCCCGGGGCGCTGCTGGAAATATTCCTGATTATGGAGCTGCAACCGGAAATCCAGGGCGTTCATGCCCATACCATCCGCCTGATCCGCGAAAACACCCACCTGATCGACGACCAGTTCCGTGCCTCCAGGGGCGCCCAGCAACTGTTTATGGACATCATCAACCAGCCCCGGGGTGTCACCCACGAGCTGCGCCGCATGAACCGCTACGGCATACTCGCCGCCTATATCCCCGCCTTCGGGCAGATTGTCGGCCGCATGCAATATGACCTGTTCCATGCCTATACGGTGGACCAGCACACCCTGTTTGTGGTGCGCAATATGCGCCGCCTGTCGGTGGCGGATTTTGCCCATGAACACCCGCTGGCCAGCGGCATCTTCCATCACCTGAAAAAGCCCAAGCTGCTTTACCTGGCTGGACTGTTCCACGACATCGCCAAGGGCCGCGGCGGCAACCATGCAGAGCTGGGTGCAATTGATGCACTGCAGTTCTGCCAGGCACACCGCATGCCGGAACAGGACGGCCAGCTGGTGAGCTGGCTGGTGGAAAAGCACCTGCTGATGTCAATGGTGGCCCAGCGCAAGGACATCAGTGACCCTGAGATCATCTATAACTTCGCCAGGGAAATCGGCACCCTGGAGCGACTGGATTACCTTTACCTGCTAACCATGTGCGATATCCGCGCCACCAATCCCAAACAATGGACCAGCTGGAAAGACAACCTGCTCTCCGAGCTCTACCACAAAACCGCCTCGACCCTGCGCGCCGGGCTCGACAATCCGCAGCAACGCCATATTGTGGCCCAGGCCACGCGCACCTCCGCCTCGCGCATGCTGACCCGGCTGGGGGTGGTTACCGAATTGCTGACCGATTTCTGGGATGACTTCTCCGAAGACTACTTTATCAACCACACCCCCGACGAAGTCACCTGGCACAGCCAGATCCTGCTCAACAAACAGTTTAAACCACCGGTTATCCGCGCCCGCACCAACCAGCGTGGTGAAGCGGAAATCTTTATCTACTGTGCCGACACACAGAAACTGTTTGCCCGCATTGCCTCCACCCTGGAGCAGCTGGGGCTGAATATCGCCGATGCGCGGCTAAACAAGACCGATAACGGCTTTACCCTCAACAGCTTCAAGGTACTGGAAGACGATGGCCGCAGCCCCAGCGACGGCTACCGGATGAATGAAATCGTTGAAAAACTGCAGGCACGCCTCAGCCATGATGATGACATCCGCCCCAGCCCACGGCGCCAGAACCGTGCGCTGAAGAGTTTTGATGTGGAAACCATTATTCGCTTCGAACAGCAGGTGGGCAATGACCTGACCATTTTCAATATTGAGACCAACGACCGCCCCGGTCTGCTGGCCAGCATTGCACAGGGCTTTGCCGACTGTGACATCCATATCCACCACGCCAAGATATCCACCGCCGGTGAAAAGGCCATCGACAGCTTTTATATCACCGACCGTGACTACAACCCGCTGCTGGACGATGAATCGATGGAACAACTGAAGACAGCGGTGCTGAACCGCCTCAAACAATAAACCGAAGTCAGCTGTTTTGAAAATCTGTACTACAATAAAATGAATGGCTTAGCTGAACTACCTGAAAAATTGCATTAAGACAATTCAGTTAGCTAAACAAATAATTGACAGATCGGGGCATCGGCCGTGCCGTATATAACCAGAAAAAACACCATAAGATCCACTCTCCGCCGCACACTGCTGGCGCTAACGCTGCTATTCACACCCGCACACGGGCTGCTGGCAGCAGATACCGACAGCCCTGATGCGGGTAGCAAGGCAACTGAAAAACCGCCACTGGACAGCGTACTTATGCTGGACAGCTCCGGCAGTATGAAATTCACCGACCCCAATGAGTTGCGTAAACCCGCCGCCAAGCTGTTTATCCAGCTACTCGGCAAGCAGGACCGCACCAGCGTGGTTAGCTTCAGCAGCCAGGCCTGGCCCATCACCTTTCTAAGCCAGCTGGAAAATCCGCAGCAGGTCGAACAGGCACTGGTGGCCACGGATAAAATTTCCCACAAGGGCGCCTACACCAATATCCACGCCGCCCTGAGCAAGGGGCTGGAACTGCTGGAAAACAGCCAGCAACTGCAACGTGAGCCGATTCTGATCCTGATGTCGGACGGCAAAATCGATGTGGGTGATAACGCTAAATCCGCCATGCTGCGCCAGCAGATCATCAGCGAACTGCTGCCGCAGCTGGTTAAGCATAATATCAAGGTGTACAGCATCGCCTTTACCGAAGCCTCGGATCAGCAACTGATGCAGCAGATTGCCGATGTCACCAATGGCCGCTATGCACTGGCCGCCAGCGATGATGTATTACACAAGGTATTCAGCAAGATTTTCGAGCAGGCCAAAGAACCCAATATGCTGCCACTGGATGAAAACCGTTTCGTAGTGGACGAAAGCATCAGTGAAGTCACCATCATTGCCAACAAGAAAAGCGAAAAAAGCAAGATCGAGCTCAAGTCACCGCAGGGCAATAACTACAGCGCCAGCCAGCACAGTGCCAATATCAACTGGTTTGTCTCCAGCAGCTTCGACATGATCACGGTGCAGAAACCCCAGGTGGGCGAATGGTCCATTTTATTCAGCGACGACGACAATCGCGCCTACATTGTCGCCGACATTAAACTGCGCACACAATTCGAACTCGACCGGCAAAGTCCACAACCGGAGCTGATACTGCGCGCCTGGTTTGAACAGGACCAGCAAACCGAAGCCAACCAGGCACTGCTGCGGAATATGCAGGTCAGCCTTGAAATCGAACACCCGGATGGTCGCATAGAAACCCTGCCGGTAAATGAACTGAATGATGCGGGTGAGTTTGTAGTGCATTTCAAACCCGACATGAACGGCTTCTACGGCGCCACCATGATTGCTACCTCAAAAACCTTCCAGCGGCAGCAGACATTTTCGTTCCGCAATACCCTGCCGGAAGTGTTACCAGAAGAACAGCCAGAAGAGCCGCTGGCAGACAGCCCGACTGAAGCAACATCAACTGAAACCGAAGCAGAAGCAGAAACCACTGCAGAAGAACCCGCTGCTGTAGAAGAGCCGGATCTTGCCACCGCCCTGCTCTATTTCGGCCTGTTCAATCTGCTGCTACTGATTATTGCGGTCAACGGTTTCTTTATTTATCGTCATTTCAAAAAGAACAAACCGGAACAAAGCGATGCTGACTAAATCGCTTCAGATGCCACAAATCGCAGATAAACGACTATGCATATTTCACTGATCACCCTGTTTGCCCTGCTCGAAGTCATCCTGTTTCTGCTGGGGGCTACTATCACCCTCGGCATAATGCTGTATTTACGCAAATCTGCGAACGCGCAAACACCGTCACAGGACACCCCGACCGAACAGCCTGAAGCAACCGCCGATGCAGTTAATCTGCACAGCAGCTATATCGATTATCTCGAGCAGGCAATGCAGCGCAACCAGCAACAGATGGAACAACAGCCAGAAGAGAATTCTGAAGCCGAAGCCGAAGCTGACACAGAATCCGAGAACGACGAGCATCAAACAGCCGATGCGCAGCTGCAACTACTCCAGGCCCGCCAGCAGTTTCTGGAACTGGAAAAAACTGCTGCACAGAAAAACGAGGACAATGACAGTTTCTGGGATGAAATTAACACTGGCATGCAGGCACTGCTGGCACAGTTCAAAAGCATCGAAGTGCACACAGAAACAGTCACTGAAGTTCAGCAGAAAAAAGAGGTTAAGGAAAAGGTTTTCTATATCGAGACCCAGGGCAGAAAAGTTGATAATGAAGTCAATAAATTAAAAGACATTATTTACGATCAGGAAAACGCAATTTCCAGTATGCAGAAAAACCTGGCCAAAGCCATAGAAGAAGCCCCACAGGAATCAGAATCACTCAACGACCTGCACCAGCAATTCAGCTCACTTGAACGCCAGATTCTCGATTCAAAAATGTGCATGGATATTCTGGAAACAGAAAATGAGCGCCTGCAGGATGAGCTGCATAAAATTAAGGCCGGTGCATCACAGAACGCTGAACAGGACAGTGACAGCGAATCCACCGTTGAATTAAGCCAGATTAAGGAAGTGGTCAGGCAGCAGAAAGAACGCATCAAACAACTGCAGGCCATTATCGAAACACTGGAGATCGATACAGATAAGGCCGAAGAACTTAAAACCCACCTGAGTGAATTTACACGTTCATCTGAGGAAATGATGAGCTGCATCACCATTCTCGAAGAAGAGAATGAACGCCTGCAGGATGAAGTACACACCATCGAAGACAGCCTGCAACATGAGTCGGGTGATGCGAGTGAGTCACAGCAGCTACAGGAACTGCAGACGAAAATAAACCAGCTGGAAGAGGAAGTGGTGAAAAAAGACCTGGCACTGGCACAACTGCAGGAAGAGTTCAGCTCGATGGAAACCGAATACCTGGCCATGTACGAAGCCATGCAGGAAGGCAAACAGTAATAACGATTTAGCTGTACAGTGCAATCATCTTTAATTGCGTCGCAGCTACATATCCCGGTACTAGAACCTCAGCCTGAATAAATTCAGGCAAAAACCCCGTGCGAATACGATATAATCCGCAACACATCCACAACAACACGACCAGAGTTTTACATGTCAAACGCTACACTCGACAGCACCCTGCAGCTGGCCATAGACCTTATCTCCAGACCCTCCGTCACCCCGGACGACCAGGGCTGCCAGCAACTGATGATAGAGCGGCTGGAAAAAATCGGCTTTGCAATTGAGAAACTGCGCTTTGAAGAGGTCGATAACTTCTGGGCACGACGCAATAATGAAGGCCCCCTGCTGGTATTCGCAGGGCATACCGATGTGGTGCCCACCGGGCCAGTGGAAAAGTGGCAGGTCCACCCGTTCAAACCTGAAATAAAGGACGGCATTCTATACGGCCGCGGCGCGGCAGATATGAAAGGCAGCCTGGCGGCGATGATCACCGCCTGCGAAAGCTTTATTGCTGAACATCCGCAGCATGCCGGCTCGATTGGTTTTTTAATCACCAGTGATGAGGAAGGCCCATCGATTAACGGCACGGTCAGGGTGGTTCAACACCTGCAGACACGCAACGAAAAAATCGACATGTGCCTGGTGGGCGAACCCTCCAGCACCAGCAAACTGGGGGACGTGGTAAAGAACGGCCGTCGGGGCTCACTCTCCGGCAACCTGACGGTACTGGGCAAGCAGGGCCATGTCGCCTACCCCCACCTGGCAGAAAACCCGATTCACCTTGCAGCACCGGCGCTGGCTGAACTGGCCGCTGAAGTCTGGGATCAGGGCAATGAATTTTTCCCACCCACCACCTTCCAGATTTCCAATATCCATGCTGGCACAGGCGCCAACAATGTCATACCCGGCGAATGTGACATCATGTTCAATCTGCGCTTCTCCACCGAAGTGACCGATGCACAGCTTAAAAAGCGGGTCGAAGCCATTCTCGATAAACATGGCCTGAATTATCAGCTGGAGTGGGTATTATCCGGCCAGCCGTTTTTAACCCCGAGGGGCGAACTGGTGGAAGCCACCTGCAGGGCAATTCAGGACATCTGCGGTTATGACACCGAACTGTCCACCGCCGGTGGTACCTCCGACGGACGCTTTATTGCCCCCACAGGCGCACAGGTGCTGGAACTGGGACCACTCAATGCGACCATTCACCAGCTCAATGAACACGTCAAAGCGGACGATTTAATTACACTATCAAAAATTTACCATCGCATGATGGAGCATCTGCTGCTATAAACAGAATAAGTACTTCACGCAAACAAGAGTAAAAAAATGAACCGCGAAAAAGTTGTCTTCAGTTTCTTTATGATTTTGGCCCTTACCCTGAATTTCGGCTTTTTCACCGGTGAGGTTGATAACCCGTCACATCACAATGCGTTTGAACTGTTTGCAGTGGTCGTGGTTAACCTGATCGCCACCGTGCTCAAATTTGGTGACCGTTCACAGATGGGTGCCATGTTGCTGGCAACCAGCCTGGTGGCACTGGTGCAGTTATTCTCCGCCTCCTTTGTCTGGGCCTATGTCGTCAATATACAGGGGCAGCCGATGACACCGGAAACCATGGCCACGATTATTTCACTGAGCGGCGGCGCACTGATAGCCAATTTTATTTCGGTTATTCTGCTGATTATTGAAACCTCGATGATGCGTCACTGAACACTGGCCCGCTTATGTCACTTGTGACATCGTTAATTATGCGCCAGATGCGCGCGCCCTTTATTATCCTGATATGCGCTTTCGCGATTTCAGTTATCAGTATGGTCATTGCACCGGGAATAGACGATCAGGGCAACACCTGGCACTTGAGCATTTTCCAGGCATTTTATTTTGTCAGCTACACCGCCACCACCATCGGTTTTGGTGAAATCCCCCACGACTTCAGCAATGCGCAGCGCATCTCGGCACTGATTACCATCTATTTATCGGTCATCGCCTGGTTCTACTCACTGGGTAAAATCATTTCGCTGGTGCAGGATCCCACCTTTCGTGAGGCCCTGAAAAAAAGCCGTTTCAGCAACCAGCTGGAACGCATTCCCGACAGTTTTATCCTGATCTGCGGATTTGGTGAAACCGGCCATGCCCTGGCCAGCAGCCTGACCCGGCGCAATATGCACACGGTGGTGATTGAAGAAGACATAGAGCAAATCCAGACCCTGCCACTGCAGGATTTTGCAATGGAAGTACCCGGACTGGTGGGCAATGCCGGTAACCCGGAACACCTGATTCAGGCCGGCCTGCAGAATCCGAAATGCGCTGCGGTTCTGGCGGTCACTTCATCCGATGAAATCAACCTCAAAATTGCCGTTACCAGTAAATTATTAAACCCCAGTGTGCGGGTGATCTGCCGTTCCGAAATCAAGGAATATGAAAGCAATATGTTTTCCTTCGGCACGGATTTCGTGGTTAACCCCTATGACACCTTTGCCAATATCTTTGCCATGGCGATCCATTCGCCATCACTACATTTACTCTATGACTGGCTCACCGGTGTTCCCAATACCGATTTATCCAACCCCATTTACATTGAAAAAGGCCACTGGATTATCTGCGGTTATGGACGCTTCGGCTCTGGCCTCTATCAACAACTGCTGAAAAGCAATATCCACTGCACCATCATTGACCCATCGGAAGAAAAGCGCCAGGATTTTCTCAGCAAGTCGGAGAACAGTGCCAATGACTTTATTCTTGGCACCGGCTTTGATGCGCATACCCTGACCGTCGCCGGTATTGAAGGCGCGGTTGGCCTGATATCCGGCACCAATAATGATTCGAATAATTTATCAATTATTATGACCGCAAGGGAACTCAACCCGGAGTTGTTTATTGTTGCCCGCCACAATCGGCAGACCAATAAAAAACTGTTTGAAGCCACCCAGGCCAATATTATTATGCAGCCCAGCGAAATTATCGCACGTAAAATACGTTCACTGCTGGTCTCGCCATTAATGATCGCCTTTCTCAGCAAGGCCAGAAAACAGGACATTACCTGGGCCAATGTTGCCATCAGCCGTCTCACCGGTGCACTGGGTGAATCCATCCCCAACACCTGGACCCTGCAGGTCAATGAAAAAGAAACACGGGCACTGTGTGAGGTATTACAGCTAGGCCGGGTGATGCGTGTGGGTAATCTGCTGCAGGATCCCAGCCAGCGGGAACGGCAGATCAAAGCGATCCCACTGTTGCTGAAACGCGACAACAAGCTGCTGCTGATGCCCACCGATGATATCGCCATCAAGCACGGTGACCAGATCCTCTATTGCGGTACACCCGGCGCCTATCGCAGCATGCGCTGGTCACTCAATGACCTGCACAGCCTCAACTACATCATGACCTATGAAGACACGCCGGACGGCTATTTCTGGCGCAAGTTCAATGCCTTCCTGAAACGCAAGGAGCGGCGCAATCGTCGCCGCAATCATCAGCACTAATCCACATCAATAGCTGCACCCCTGACAAATAGGGCTGCAAAATGCCGCCATGGCCTGTATCATATGCCCCCAAAGTCTCCGTAGCATAGCTGGATAATGCAATCCCCTCCTAAGGGATAGACCGCAGGTTCGAATCCTGCCGGGGACGCCATTTTAATCAACAAGAGAACAGCACATGTCAGATAAAGTATGCCTGGATACCAACCACGGTAAAATCGTGATTGAACTGAACGCGGACAAAGCACCGATTTCCACTGAAAACTTTTTGAATTATGTTAAAGATGAATTTTTTAACAGCACCATTTTTCACCGTGTGATTCCCGGCTTTATGATTCAGGGCGGCGGCTTTCTTGAAGACATGACCCAGAAGCCCACCAGCGCCAACATTAAAAACGAAGCAGACAATGGCCTGCCTAACAAGCGTGGCAGCATCGCCATGGCGCGTACGCCAGATCCCGATTCGGCAAGCTCGCAGTTTTTTATTAACCTGAAAGACAATGATTTTCTGAACTACAGCGCACCCACTGCACAGGGCTGGGGTTATGCCGTATTTGGCGAAGTGGTTGAAGGCATGGATGTTGTGGACAGCATTGCCGGTGTTGCGACTGGTAATATGATGGGCCACGGTGATGTGCCGCGGGAGCCAGTGATTATCAACAGCGCCACTATTGTTTAAGCAACCTGCATACTGAAAGCTGCGGTAGTATTTAATGGCACGGCATCTGTTTATTTCCGACCTGCACCTGGCACCTGAACGGCCGGATATTATCCGCCTGTTTATCGAGTTTCTGGATACACAGGCCACCAGCGCCGAGTCACTGTATATACTCGGCGACCTGGTGGAATACTGGCTGGGTGATGATGACCAGGCTGAAGGCCTGAATGCAGTCTTCGCTAAAATGAAACAGCTGGCGGATAAGGGCCTGAAGATTTACCTGATGCACGGCAACCGGGATTTTCTAATGGGTGAAGCACTGGCACAACGGGCCGGCTGCCAGCTCATTGAAGACCCCAGCGTGGTCGAATTTGATCACACGCCGGTGCTGCTACTGCACGGCGATACCCTGTGTACCGATGACCTGCGCTACCAGCAACTGCGCAGTATGCTGCGCGACCCGGCCTGGCAAAAGGATTTCCTCGGCAAACCACTGGAAGAACGGCAACAGATGGCCCGCGCACTGCGCCAGCAGAGCCGTGAAGAAACCAGCAACAAGGATGAAGCAATTATGGACGTCAATGCAGATGCAGTGAGCCAGGCGTTTAGCGCCCACAAGGTGCAACTGATGATCCACGGCCACACTCACCGCCCGGCAATTCATCAACTCAGCGCCAATGGCAAGGCGGCCCAGCGCATCGTACTCGGCGACTGGTACTCACAGGGCAGTGTGCTTGAGTTCAATTCACCCGATGATTTCAAACTGCGCGCGTTTGATTAGTACGCACTCGTTGATGGTAATAACCCCAGAAGCAATAATAGTCCGCAAATAAACGCGAATTAACGCAAATATATGGATTGAGTAGACAAGCATTTAACTCTGTCAGGATACTACAGCTATGAAAACTTTTGCTATATAGCCGAAAACTAACTTTCAAAGCAACACTGCTCGCACAACCCACATCGTTTGTCTGGTACTCGGTTATTATGCCTTGCTTGATCTATTACAGATTTAATCCGAATATAAATTAGCGTTCATTCGCGTTTATTTGCGGACTCAATATATAACCCGGACGAATCTGCCACGCTTAACCTACCCTACTGTGAAAACGCCTGATACTCTTTATAATTTTGCGGCAGTTTGAACAGCGCCGCATCCAGTGCCTGCTGCTCGATATTGCTTAATATACGGGTGTAGTCACGACTGTAGGTCACCTGTATCGGCAGGCCCTGTTTGTAATAATCACCCGTGTGGTACACCTGATCCAGTAGAAAACAGTTGGTGTGCATCTCCTGCGGTGTATTGGCCAGGGTCGACACCTGCTGCCCCGACATAATCGTCTGGTATTCGTGCATCACCGCCATTTCTTCCATATAGCGATCTTTGATCAGCAACACTCGTGTGCAGGCTTCATCTTCGGCATACACATCGTAACTGTATACATCCTGCCCCATCACTTTCGGTGCATCGGCCTGTAACGCCTCACGCACACTCACCATAAAATCATAGTCCGGGCTTTGCCAGGGCTTGTTGGTGATTTTTAAAATGGTGCGGTCTTCGTGGTTGACGTTATAGATGGTTTGTTTAGCCCGATCCATAAGAATAAAATCACTGTCGATATGGCCGTTATCAATGCGTAAGAAATCATCATTAATCAGGTAACGCATACGCTGGCCACCGGCGGATGATTCATATTCGTCGTAATACAGTATCAGCCCGGTCTCTTCGGCTGCCTGGCTAACCTGCATGGTGACAGTTAGAAGAATGGCACTGAACGCCTGCAAAATTAATTTCATAGATAACACCTGTTTGTAAAAATGGCTACCAATGACTTATTAAAGCCCGGTAATCTCAATCTGTCTAAACACTATGCTATTTCCAGTGCATTTAAATCCGCCAGCTCTTCTTCACTGAAGCCTGCCTGGCGTCTTGCCACTTCATCAAATGGACCGCGCAGCGTGCCTTTCATATAATCCTGAATTAACTGCCTGAAGGTTGCACGGTAATCCAGGCCACGCTGCTCGCACAGGTATTTAAACCAGTGACTGCCAATTGCCACATGACCGATTTCATCCAGCTGGATAATTTTCAGATGCTCGACAAACTCCTGGTCGTCACTCTGTTGCAACTTGTTCAGTATACCCGGCGTCACATCCAGCCCCCTCGCTTCCAGCACTCTGGGCACCAGCGCCATGCGTACCAGCACATCGTGTGCGGTAAGCTGTGCCATTTCCCATAAGCCGTTATGCGCCACATAGTCGCCATAATGGCAGTTGCGTTTGTGCAGATAGGATTCCAGCAGGCTGTAGTGGTAAGCCTCTTCAGACGCGACCTTGAGCCAGTCACTGTAGTAGCCGGGCGGCATGTCGGTAAAGCGGTAAACGGCATCCAGTGCCAGGTTAATTGCATTGAATTCGATATGCGCCAGTGCATGGCAAAGGATAATCC
Organism: Gammaproteobacteria bacterium; assembly: GCA_036567985.1. GTDB lineage: Bacteria > Pseudomonadota > Gammaproteobacteria > SZUA-229 > SZUA-229 > SZUA-229. The sequence goes on from DATCTK010000041.1 coordinate 37,464, forward strand.
GCCCCTGTTCGGTGTGCATACTGCGTCTGGGCACATCTTTGGGCGCAACCAGTTCGGGCCTGGATGGGCGTCCGGCATCACCGATTGGCAAGGGCCTGAAGTCTCGATCAAGGCTCAGACCCTGTGCATTCCAGTCGGCATAAAGCGCCTGGGTGAGTGCAACTTTATCTGCCGGCTCGGTCGCCTGTAAACAGGCATGAGCACGGCTGAATAAACTCGACGCTTCAGACTGTGCGCCGCCCTGTGTCTCGCTCTGCGTTTCGAACAACTCTGTCATGCGCTTGAAATACCCTGAATTAATGAGTATCTCGCCGGGGGGGACGACCCACAGTCGAAACCATGGGCAGCTTCTGCATTAGAAACAGGCTATTTCGGCTTCCACACACCAAATGCATCCTGCTGTGGTGGCATCTGCGGTTTCTGTGCTTCCATATAATCAAACACATGCTTCATAAAACCCGCAAGATCATTCAGCGCATTGTCCTTGTTCATCTGTGGGTTGTTAAAGTCAGAGAGCATCATGCCTGCGGCCGCAACCAGATACTGCATTGCCAGCACATCATCGCTGGTGCGCGAATCCTGCTTTAATAAGGCGTCACGCAGGTCCTGCATAAGGGCGGGTGATAGTTGAATGCCGTCATCACTCATAAATTGATCCTGAGGTTGATTGTGTTACAAATATTCCAGTAACCCTGCATAGTTCGGGTTACGCAAAAACTGTGTTTATTTTACATGAATCACCCGGTCTATATCATTCCTAATTGTCAGGAATTATGTCAGGATAAGCCGCACTATGTACAAACTCTGCGTATTCATTCCACAGGATCACCTTGAGCAGGTCAAGCAGGCCATGTTCGATGTGGGTGCCGGTAAAATCGGCAATTACGACCAGTGTTGCTGGCAGTCACTGGGCCAGGGGCAGTTCCGCCCACTGGCCAACAGTCACCCTCATATCGGCGAGATCAACCGGCTACAGCAGGTTGATGAATACAAGGTGGAACTGGTGGTGGAAGATCACCACATCCACGCGGTGATAGCCGCAATGAAGCTGGCCCACCCATACGAGGAGCCGGCATTTGATGTCTGGCAGCTGGCGGATATCTGATCTGACCAGTCGATGCGGCTGCGCCAGGTGATAAGAGTGTGCTAATATTTGCCGCCCCCCTTTTATTTAAACAACAGACAACCAATGGGAGACAGCCATGTACGGATTTAATGTCAGTATTGATGCCACAATGGAAGAAGCCGAAGCAAAGGTACGTGAAGCACTGATGGCGGAAGGCTTTGGTGTACTCACTGAAATCGATGTACAGAAAGTGATGAAGGCCAAGCTGGATCATGATCGAACTGGCTATAAAATTCTCGGCGCCTGTAACCCGCAGCTGGCCAAAGAAGCGATTGAAGCGGAGCCCGACATCGGCCTGCTGCTACCCTGCAATGTATTGCTGCGCGAAGAAGACGGCGGCAAGGTCAATGTCGGTTTTATGGACCCCATAGCGGTACTCGGCATGGTGGACAACCCGCACATCAGCGAAGTCGCCCCCAAAGTGCAGGAAAAACTCAAAAAGGTCGCAGCCAGCCTGCAATAACGCCATCTAACAACGCTTTAAACAACCAGTACAATAACTCCAGTACAATAACTAATGGAACTGTAAGACGTGATTATCAAACCCAAAACCCGTGGCTTTATCTGCACCACCACCCACCCAACTGGCTGCGAAGCCAATGTGCAGGAACAGATTGCACGCGTTAAAGCCGACGGCCCGGTTGCCAATGGCCCGAAAAAAGTGCTGGTGATCGGTGCCTCCACCGGCTATGGCCTGGCCTCACGCATTACCGCCGCGTTTGGCTCGAATGCCGCCACCCTGGGGGTGTTCCTGGAAAAACCTGCCACGGAAAGCAAGCCGGGCTCGGCTGGCTGGTATAACTCCGCCGCATTCGAGAAAGCCGCCCATGCTGAAGGTCTGTATGCAAAAAGCATTAACGGCGATGCCTTTTCCCATGAAATGCGCAGCAAAGCCATCGAGCTGATCAAACAGGATATGGGTGAAATCGACCTGGTGGTCTATTCCCTCGCCTCGCCGGTGCGCAAGCTGCCGGACAGTGGCGAAGTGGTGCGCTCGGTGTTAAAACCAATTGGCGAGACCTACCGCGCCACCGCGATTGATACCAGCAAGGACTGCATTATCGAAGCGGAAGTGGAACCGGCCAACGAAGAAGAAATACAGAACACCGTCACCGTGATGGGCGGTGAAGACTGGGAACTGTGGATGCAGGCACTTAAAGACGCCGGCGTGCTGGCCAAAGGCGTACAGACCGTATCCTACAGCTACATCGGCACCGATATTACCTGGCCGATCTACTGGCACGGCGCACTGGGCAAGGCCAAGGAAGACATGGATCGCGCCGCCGCCGCGCTGCGTGACAGCCTGGCAGACCTTGATGGCAGCGCCCATGTGGCGGTGCTGAAAAGCGTGGTCACCCAGGCCTCTGCCGCGATTCCGGTAATGCCGCTGTATATCGCCATGAGCTTTAAGGTGATGAAAGAGCTGGGTATTCACGAAGGCTGTATCGAACAGATCAACCGCATGTTCCGCAGCCAGCTCTACCGAGATGGCGGGCCGGAGCTGGACGACACTTCACGCATCCGCATGGATGACTGGGAGCTGCGCGACGATGTGCAGAACCAGGTCAAGCAGCTGTGGCCACAGGTCACCACCGACAACCTGTTCGAGCTGACCGACTACCAGGGCTACAAGGACGAATTTCTCAAGCTGTTCGGCTTCGGCATCAACGGCATCGACTATGAGGCCGATGTCGACACACAGGTACCATTTGAGCCAGAAACGCTGTAAGCCATCCCCCATGCGGGTGGGAGGGACACCTCCTGCCCGCATAATAGTACAGAATACAGGGATATCCCCAGTGATATTAGGTTGCAAAGCACCTGCCCTGCACCTAATATAAGCCGCTGACAGGGCGGTTATTACACACACTATTCCCAAAAATACTGATTACAGGCTGTTGTTAGTGGTTTTGCCTGATAAGCAGTTTCCTCTACTGCCATTCCCCGGGCAACCTTTTAACTCCGGTCTTACACAGCGGCGAATAGACCGGATTCATTAACACACTAAAATATTAACAACACTTTATGCCGCAACGTCTTAACCTGCCACAGCAACTGATTCGCCTGATTTCCGAACCTGCCTTCGTCATTGATCACAAAGCCGGCATCTATGCGGTGAACCACGCTGCCTGTGACACGCTAAATTTTTCCTGTGAAGAATTGCTGCAGATGCATTTTGCCGAGATTGACCACAATCTCAGTGAAGATGACTGGCACAATAACTGGCAGACCTACAAAGAACACGAAACCTCCAGCCATTCCACCCTGTATAACAATGCACGGGGTGAGCAGATTGCGGTACAGGTGAACCAGCATTTTATCCACCACAATGACCAGGAATACCTGTGTGTGATTG
>DATCTK010000042.1:0-14857 GCA_036567985.1 Gammaproteobacteria bacterium
CTTCGGGTTTCGCTCGAGTGGTTTGCTGCTCAGTCTTCACTTCCGGCTGACTTTTTTTTTCAGCCTCTGCTGCGGGTGCCGCGTCCGTGGTTTTATCTGCGCTGTCTGCTTCCGACGGCTGCGTCGAATCTGCAGAGTCGGTCGATGCCTCGTCCGTTTGCTCAGCCTCCTCTGACAATTGCAGCACACTGACCTCAGATGGCTCTGGTGTAGCCAGCTGCAATGCGCTCAGAAAACCCAGCAGAAAACTCAGTACCACCGCTGCCAGTGTCAGCAACCCATAGCGCAGCAGCTGGTCCTGATTAATAACAAATACTTTCATTCGGTATGCTCATCGTTGAATCTCTTTTTTAACAACCCTGTTTAGCCTTCACTGCCTACTGACAGTCGATTGAATTCAAATACTGCTGCAACTGTTGGAACAGCGGTTCGCTCACCGCGGCCATCACCGAACGGGGTGTCAGGGTTTCTGCCAGCACCGGCTCACCCTCGAAGGTTGCGGCAAAGCCGCCGGCTTCCTGCAGAATCAGTTGCCCGGCGGCATAGTCCCACAGTTTCTGCCCACCGTGAATATACACCTGACTGCGCGCCGCAGCCAGCCAGCACCAGTCCAGCGCACCGGAACCGAAATTACGCTGCGAGGCATAGGGATGCTCCCGTGCAAGACACACCCGCATCGCCGGGCTGAGACGCTTGAAATCAATCTGTGCAGTGCACTGTGCCAGCAGCTCGCGCTCGGTAGCTGCCTGTAATGGCTGTTCATTCAGCCAGGCGCCTTCACCCCCGATGGCACTGAACATCTCGTCCCGGTTGGGATCGTAAATCATCCCCAGCACCACCTGGCTGTTCTTAATCAGCGCCAGTGACACCGAAAAAATCGGCACACCGCTGGCAAAGTTACTGGTGCCATCCAGCGGGTCCAGCACCCACAGACCCGCACTGTCTTCATCCAGCAGGGCCTGTTGTTGCTGTGCGGTCATTTCCTCACCCAGTAGCTTATATTCCGGCCAGAGTGCACGCAGGCTTTCGATCATCGCCGCCTGCATGGCATCGTCTGCGGCGGTCACCAGGCTGCCATCCTTTTTCAGGCTATAGGCCACCTGCTTGTAGCGGGGCATAATTTCCCGCGCAGCGTGCTGTTTAATCAGTGACTGCAGGGTCTTCAGGGTGATATGTAAATCAGACATGGTTTCCAGACATTAGCATATAAGCCTTATTTACGACAAAACAACGCAATCGATTCAACGTGCGCAGTGTGGGGAAACATATCCATCACCCCGGCCTGCTGCAGCGTATAACCATAGTCGTGGATCAGGGTATGGCTGTCACGGGCCAGGGTCACCGGGTTACAGGACACATAGACAATGCGACTGGCGCCCAGTTTACCGATATGTTTGAGCATTTCCATCGCGCCGGAACGGGGTGGATCAAGCAGGATTTTATCGTAGTGCTGTTGTAACCAGGGTGCCTGAGCGATGTCTGCCGACAGATCCGCCCCATGGAAGCGGGCGTTTTCAATGCCGTTTTTCAGCGCATTGTCACAGGCTTTCACCACCATCGACTGCGCGCCTTCCACGCCAACCACTTCCGCACATTGCCGTGCCATCGCCAGGGTGAAATTGCCCAGTCCGCAGAACAGATCCAGCACCCTGTCCTGTGCATCCAGTTGCAGCATCTGCAAGGCCAGGCTGACCATGCGCTGGTTGATTTCACTGTTGACCTGGGTGAAATCATTGGGCTGAAATTCAATCCGCACCGACTGTTCTTTCAATTCATAGGCCAGTGGCGGCGGGTTTTCCGGCCACAGGGCTTGCACCGTATCCGGCCCGCCGGACTGCAACAGTATCTGCAGATCATGCTGCTCACCAAATGCACGCAAGGCTTCGCGATCGTCCTCGCTCAAGTCTTCAAGGTGACGAAACACCAGCGCAGTAGTCTGGTCATCCACCGCCACTTCAATTTGCGGAATGGTTTCTCTGGCCTGCATGCCCATAATCAGTTCAGACAGCGCACTCAGGCGATTCCCCACAGATTCATGCAGCACCGGGCAGGACTGCAGATCGGCGAGAAAGGCATTGCCCTTTTCACGAAAGCCCACCAGCACCTTGCCTTTTTTCGCCACATATTTAACCCCCAGCCGTGCCTTCTGCCGGTAGTGCTGCAGGGGGCCGCGCAGCGGTTCCAGCAGCTGCTGCGGCTGCACCTGCGCCATGCGCTGCAACAATTCCAGCAGAGCCGCCTGTTTGCTGGCAATCTGCGCCTCGGGGTTCTGATGCTGCAGACTGCAGCCACCGCACACACCAAAGTGGGCACAGATCGGCTCAACCCGTTGTGGCGAGGCCTTGAGCACCTCAACCGCACGGCCTTCATCAAACTTCTTGCTCAGGCGGCTGTATTTGAAGGCGACGGTTTCACCGGGCAATGCGTAGTCAATAAACACCACCTTGCCATCAATATGCGCCACGCCTCGGCCTTCGTGACTGAGTGATTCAATTTCTACTTCGACCAGTTGTTCTGGCAAGCGCGCTCTGCGGCGTCGTTTTGACATAATAACTCTTGTTGTTCTGTTATCCGGCTTAAAGCCGAGGGAAATAATCGCGTAAGATCGGCTTTATTCAACCAGGCCGATTTCAGCGCCGATTGAAAAACCTTGATGGACCCTGTGGTTTAATCCGCAGGAAACACCCCGGTGGAAAGATAACGATCACCGCGGTCGCAGATAATCGACACGATCAGTGCATTTTCCACCTGCTCACACAGCTTGAGTGCCGCCGCCACCGCGCCACCGGAGGAAATGCCGCAGAAGATACCTTCTTCCGCTGCCAGGCGGCGGGTGGTGTCTTCCGCCAGTTGCTGGCCAATATCAATCGTCTGATCCACCCGGCTCTGTTCAAAGATACCCGGCAGATACTCTTTCGGCCAGCGACGAATACCGGGAATGCTGGACCCTTCCTCAGGCTGCACGCCAACAATCTGGATTGCCGGATTCTGTTCTTTCAGATAACGGGAGGTGCCCATAATGGTACCGGTGGTGCCCATTGCGCTGACAAAATGGGTGATCTGGCCCTTGCTGTCCTGCCAGATTTCCGGCCCGGTACCCTTGTAATGGGCAATCGGGTTATCCGGGTTATTGAACTGGTCCAGTACAATGCCCTTGCCTTCCGCCTGCATCTGCAGCGCCAGGTCACGTGCCCCTTCCATGCTTTGCTCGCGGCTCACCATAATCAGCTCAGCGCCGTAGGCCTTCATGCTGGCACGGCGCTCAATGGTCATATTGTCCGGCATAATCAGGATCATTTTATAGCCCTTGATCGCCGCCGCCATTGCCAGCGCAATTCCGGTATTGCCACTGGTGGCCTCGATCAGTGTATCCCCCGGCTTGATCTGCCCACGTTCTTCCGCCAGCTGGATCATCGTCATCGCCGGCCGATCCTTGACCGAACCGGCCGGGTTATTACCCTCCAGCTTGACCATTACAATATTGTTGCCCGCCGGTACCATGCGCTGTAAACGCACCATCGGTGTATGGCCGACAAAGTCTTCCAGCGTGGGAAAATCTTCAGGATTCATAAAAATTCACTTCAAAAAATAGTTTTTGACACTAAAGCTGATAAAATCAGACCATTAGCAGTAAAAAATAACGTCAATTACCAGGGTATTTTCTGCATATTGAGTGGGGTTTTACACGTCAGTGTCTGTCATTTCGCTTGCCCGACAAATACAGGGCATTATCCCACATTTATAAACCTTCAGTGAACGGTTGTCGTCACCACATGAAACTTTTAACAAAATGCATCGGGCTGGTACTGCTACCCTGCACCCTCCAGGCCATTGAAGTGGACACCACCCTGTCATTGCTGGACAGCGAAGAGCTGTTTATCGGTGAACTGCCCATGGTGATTTCCGCCACCCGGCTCAAACAGCCACTCAATGAATCACCGGTTTCCACCACCATTATCGACCGACAGATGATCGAGGCCAGTGGCGCACAGACCATACCCGATCTGCTGCGACTGGTACCGGGCTTCACCGTGGGCTATTTATCGGGTAATTACCCGGTGGCCACCTACCACGGCCAGAGCGAACGCTATTCGCGGCGGCTGCAGGTGCTAATTGACGGGCGCTCGGTTTACCTGCCCACCCTGTCGGGCATTTCCTGGTCTGACCTGGTGATTACCATCGACGAAATTGAGCGTATCGAGGTCACCCGTGGCCCCAATGCCGCCAGTTACGGCAATAATGCCTTCCAGGCGGTGGTCAGCATCACCACCAAACATGCGTCGGTGGATCGCGGCACTTATGTCAAAACCACCATTGGCTCCCATAAAACCGCCGATGCCATTTATCGTTACAGTGGCCGCACGGACGATATGGATTACCGTATCAGCCTGGGCACAAAAAACAATGATGGCACCGACCTGCTGCGTGACTTTAGCGAAACCGACTATGCCAGTTACCGCATCGATTACCAGCTGGATAACGATACACAACTGATGTACCAGGGTGGCTACCAGAACAGTGAATACGGCAATTTGCAGGAAAGTGACGATTACACGCCAACAGACCAGGAAGTAGACACCGCCTACCAGCACCTGCGACTGGAGCACAATTTTAAAGATGGAAACAGCCTGGCGCTGCAGTATTACTACAATCTGACCGAAAGCTATAGATCCAGCTATCTCACCACCTTCGACTTAAGCGCCTTTGGTATTGACCCATTTGATGTATATAACACGGTTGATCTACCATCGGAGCGCCATGACCTGGAGGCCACCTACTATATGCAGCCCAGCCACGACCTGCGGCTGGTACTGGGGGGCAGTGTGCGCCTCGATAAAATCAGCGCCAACAGTGTATTCGATCCCGGCACCGATAATTCATTGATGCTGTACCGTGGTTATAGCCATGGTGAATATGCAATTAACGACAGTCTGTTACTCAATGCCGGGGTGATGATTGAAAACAACGATATTTCCGGCACTGATATCGCACCGCGACTGGCATTTCTGTATCATCCCAACCCGCAGCACAGTTTCCGTGCCGGTGTGTCAAAGGCCACGCGCACCCCGGTGCTGTTTGATGAAGTGGGTTATTATGCGCTGTCACAAACCCTCACCGTCAATGGTGGAGAGCCATTACCTGAGGACAATGATATCTTCCTGGCGCTGGGCAGTGACACCCTGGTAGAGGTGGAATATTTCTCCCCCGGCGGTATCGACTCGGAAGAAATCACCAGCTACGAGCTGGGCTGGATGATGAACCTGCTGGATAACCGCCTGACGCTGGATTTCAAACTGTTCCATGACATATCGAAAAAGCTGATCAGCGAACTGGAACAGGACAGCAACGTCCCCACGGAAAATATCGGTTATATCAGCCCAAGCAACGAGGGCGCAAAATATTTTGACAATGCCGCCAGTACCCGCACCCGTGGCCTTGAGTTCTACAGCGATTACCGCATCGCCCACGACTTGCGCCTGTATACCTATTTCGCCTATCAGCTGATTGATGCAGAAAAAACCAACCCGGATGCCCCCGACAATGTGGTGGGTCGGCTGGAAGAATCCCTGCCGCGACGCAGCTACGGTGGTATGCTGATGAAGCAATGGGAAAACAGCCTGAACACCAGCCTTGCGGTCTATCATGTGAGTGATATGGACTGGCTGGATCGTACCCATAACCGCACAGGCACCACCCCCCACACAGATCGCTCTGCCGAAAAATACACCAAGGTCGACCTGATTGTGCGCAAGTCATTCCATTTCAGCCAGAGCCGGGTGGATTACTCGTTTATTCTACAGAACCTGGCCGGTTCTTTCTGGGATTACACGCGAACGGGCTACGAAACAGACGACCCAACTACGATATACGTTCCCGGCAGTCTCCAGGACACACGGGGATACTTCGAGATGGCGTTCAAGTTTAATTAATTGAACTGTTTCAAAATGATAACCGGACAGAGACACTAGTCTGGTAAAGATGCAAAGGAACGATGGTATACAAGGATATAAATTGATTTTCAGGATGTTAAACAATTTACTCGGTGACCGCTGCAGGCAGCTCAATAAAACTCAGGGCTCGAGCCTGCTGTATGGAATTTATACTTCAGCGATCACTGTTATAAGAGCCAGCTTTTATGTGCTCGCAAGCTGCACACTTATGCCTGGTGTAATTGCAGACACAGCCCCGGAACGGGTGCTGATTCTACACCATCAGGCCAGCGGTTTTACCCAGCAACTGATCACCCAGTTACAGCAGGACCTGACTTCACAGAACATACTGGTTGACAGTGCATTGCATAATCACCCCAGCCCTCAGCCGCAGGTATTGAATGACTACCAGCTGATTATTGCGATCGGCAGCCGCACCAGCAAGGCCTTGCTGGACAGCAAGCACAATGGCCCGGTACTCAGTCTGTTAATACCGAAAAACCTGGCCCAGGGGTTTGCACAGCTCTACCCGCAAAAAACACAATGGCACAGCCTGTTAATCGATCAGCCACTGGAGCGTCATTTTCATCTAATCAGTGCCCTGCTCGGAAAACAGGCCAATACCGGCCTTATCCTTGGCAAACTGAGCGAAACACTGCAACTGGAATATCAGGCAGCAGCAAAAAACACCGGTCATTCACTGCAAATTGAAACCATGCAGCAGACCGAACAGTTGGCCGGGTCGATCAGGTTCCTTAGCCAGCGCAGTGACGTGTTATTAATGTCTGCAGATCCAGAAATCTATAACAAAAACACCATTCGCAGTATTCTGCTCTCCAGCTATCGACACCGCTTGCCAGTGATTGGCGTATCAAAGAGCCTGACACATGCCGGTGCGATTGCCGCAATCTATTCTGAACCTGAGCAGATCAGTCGACAGGCTGTAAAAATTAGCCGCCAGATATTACAAAATAAAGCAACTGAGAAACATTATTCACCGGATGATTTTTCCGTGTCGATTAATTTCCAGGTAGCACGCTCCCTGGGTTATCGCTTTAACGATGAAGCTGCGATTGTCCAGTCCATCAAAGCCTACGAGAAACAGCAATGAGAAACTGGAGCATCAACAAACGCGTTATGTTTCTCGCGTTATTACCAACACTGCTAATTACTATTGCCCTGTCCATTTATTTCAGTATTAATCGCTATACCTATATTGAAGAAGACATGCACCTGCGTGGACAGCTAATTGCTGACCACCTGGCACCCGCCTGTGAATACGGCGTATTCTCCGGGAACATTGAAATTCTCGACAACCTGATCACCAACACGCTGAAAGAAAACAATATCACCAATGTCACCATCAGTGACAGGGATAACCAGGTATTAATCAGCCGCAGCAAACAGGTGGATACAGTCAGCACCATCATGCCGATATTTATCAATACGCGAGAATACACTTACTCATCGGAAATTATGGCGAGTGAGGTCAATATCTCTGACTATGAAGAGCTGTTTCTGGGTGACAGTGAGGTTGAAAACACGGATGACCGTCTGGGTTATATCCATGTCACACTAAATAACAGTGCCACCCAGGCCAAACAGTTTGAGAGTTTATTAAAAGGTTTTCTAATTGCCGTCAGTGGCCTGATACTCACAGCATTTCTGGCAATCCGTATCAGTCGCAGCGTGGTCAAACCAATTCAACGACTCACCGAAGCCGTGAAGAACATTGCACACGGGGAACTGACAACACGTATCGAAACCGACTCAGGCGGTGAAATCGGCTCACTGGAAGAAGGCTTCAATAATATGGCCAGTGAAATCCAGCTGATACGCTCAGACCTGCAAAGCCAGATTGCAAGTGCAACCAGTGACCTGAAAAAAACCCTCGAGGAACTGGAAATTCAGAATATCGAGCTTGATCTGGCACGCAGCCAGGCCTTATCCGCCAGCAAGATAAAATCCGAATTCCTCGCCAATATGAGCCATGAAATCCGCACGCCAATGAACGGTGTTATCGGCTTTACCGATCTGCTCAGCAAAACCGGACTCAATGAAGAACAAAGTGACTATGTCACCACCATTCACAGTTCGGCCTCCAGCCTGTTAACCATTATCAACGACATTCTGGACTTTTCAAAAATAGAGTCAGGCAAGCTCAATATCGAAACCATCCGCTTCAACCTGGATGACATGATGGATGAAATTATTACCATGTTTGCACCCATGGCCTATCAGAAAAACCTGGAACTGATTTACCAGCCTTCTACCGAGTTACCCAATTACATACTCGGTGACCCTTCACGTATACGCCAGATACTGGTCAACCTGATTAACAACGCAATCAAGTTTACCCGACAGGGGCAGGTAATTATCCGGATTCTGCTGGACACATCCAGGGATGATGAGAAGTTTATACGCTTTACAGTCACCGACACTGGCATGGGCATGGATGATAACAGTCAACGGCGACTGTTTACTGCCTTCACCCAGGCTGACACGTCCATCAGTCGTAAGTTTGGCGGCACCGGACTGGGTCTGGTAATTTCACGCAAACTGGCTGGTCTAATGAATGGTGAAATCGGCTTTGAAAGTGCACTCAACAAGGGCTCAAGCTTCTGGTTCACCCTGCCGCTGCAGTACGATGAAATGGGAGACACACAAAAACACACACCCCTTGGGCTGAACGTTATTTTATTCGAGTCGATTGACCAGAATAGAATTTCAAGTCGCAATATGCTGAACAGTCTGGGGGTCTATTGCATTGAAGCTGGCGATATCAACCAGTTGCTGCAACACACACACAGCCATAATTTGCAGGATATCGATGGCATTATTGTCGGTATCAGTCGCAACAATATCCAGAACCACAGCATGCTAAATGAACTGGTACAGGCACTGGCCGGTATCAACCTGCCACACATTACCCTGGCCAGTATCTTCGATATGACTGACGCAAGGTCACTGGCCGAAACTGGCCTGGAAAACATTATTTACCGTTGTTCGCGCACCAATATTCTGCGCAATCATCTGCTTGCTGTGTTTACACCACAGGATGAAGATACACAACAGGTGGCCGAGTATAAACCCGCCAGCAAGCAACCCAGATTACTCTCGCACATCAAGGCATTACTGGTAGATGACAACGCAATTAACCTTAAACTCGCGCGCACTTTGCTGGAACGTCACGGCATTGAGGTCACCACTGCGGAAGAAGGTGAACAGGCTGTGCGGCTGGCACATGAGAGTTACTACAATTTCATTTTAATGGACTTGCACATGCCAAAAATAAATGGCTTTGAAGCAACCCAGAAAATCAGGGAAACAGAAAACCCCTGTAAACACACCACCATTATCGCACTCACTGCCAATGCCATGCCGGAAGAGCAATTGCAGGTTTTCCATGCAGGCATGAACGATATTCTGCTTAAACCCATTACCGAACAGTTGCTGATGCAGACCTTTGCACACTGGATTGAGAAACATAACACTACGCGCACTGACACTCGACAGATGCCAGCTGAACAAACAGCAGAGGACACAGAAGCAGAGTATGAGGTTTATAATCGACAGGAAAGCATTGAACTTGCCGGTGGCAATGAAAGCCTTGCCAATGAGCTGTTACCCATGCTGGTTAGTGACCTGTCCGGCCAGTATGAAAAAATCCACCAGGCTTATGTCGAACAGGATATGTCTGCGTTAAAGACCCATGTGCATAAGCTACACGGCGGCAGCAAATACTGTGGTGTGCCGGCCCTGCGGCATGCTGCGGCAAAACTCGAACAGATCATCGATCTGCAGCAACAGTCACAGTTGCAACAGGGTATCACCCGGCTGGGTAAACAGATTGATGCACTACTCGACTATTACCGGGTGCATTTTCAGGACAATTGATATCACAACGGTCACATCAGCCTGCACAGCAGACTGATACCCCGACCAGGCTCATGATATAACCCTGGTGAGTGTTTACCGGGCTGCTTTCAGCCGCGATTTCTGCTTTCCAGCATCAACGCTTTCATACGGCGTACCGCATCCGGCAAACCACTGAAAATTGCCTCGGCAATAATCGCATGGCCTATATTCAGTTCCCTGATCTGCCCAATGGCGGCAATCGCCTGCACATTATGGTAATGCAGGCCGTGACCGGCATTAACCTGCAGGCCCAGGTCATGGCCCACATCCACCGCCTCATAGATTTTTTTCAATTCCTTGGATCGATCATCACGACTTGTTGCATCAGCAAAATGCCCGGTATGAATTTCGATCACCGGTGCATGACAGCGCTTTGCCGCTTCTATCTGGCTGCGGTCTGCATCCACAAACAGCGATACCCGTACACCGGCTTCCGCCAGGCGTTGACAGGCCTCCTTGATGCGTGATTCCTGGCTCACCACATCCAGGCCGCCTTCGGTGGTGAGTTCTTCACGGCGCTCAGGCACCAGGCAACAATCCGCCGGCTGCACTCGTTCGGCAAACGCCAGCATTTCCTCGGTCACCGCCATTTCCAGGTTCATATGGGTCAACAGGCAGTCCTTCAATAACAGCACATCCCGTTCCTGGATGTGACGGTGATCCTCGCGCAAATGCAGGGTAATCGAATCCGCACCGGCTTTTTCCGCCTGCAATGCCGCGTGCACCGGATCAGGGTAGCGGGTGCCTCTGGCCTGGCGGAGTGTCGCCACATGGTCAATATTTACACCCAGCAAAATTTCATTGATTTCCGACATTGATCTGACCCTGTTAATAATGGATTAAGTTTATTTGAAGAGACTGACTTATCAAACGCTTTAAAACGGCCGACAGCGTCTCACAGATTACGCGGTAAATCCCCACTGTATAAGCCAGACATTCGATTAAGCGCGCCACAATTCCCTCAAACGAGTGATTTCATGCAAGCAAAGTCGAGTAAAATACGTGATTTCCGTGGAATATGTGAAAATTCGCGCATTAATTCAGTTTAACTCTGACACTGTGTGATTCGACTCACAGATAATTCGCCCTGGTATTTGTAGGATTAGCACACCAGCCTGGTATATGCGCACATGAATAAACGACACTCACAATACGACGTTTCCAATACGGTTAATGTTTCCGACAGCCAGGCCGTATCTGATGCAGTATGCGATATTTTTCACAGCTGCTACCTGGGCGCAGATGATAGCAAGATCCGCCAGGCGTTTGAAGATTTTGACAACCTGTTTGAAGGCCAGTATTCAGGTTTTAATGCCTGCGACACCTATTACCACGACAAGCAGCACACACTGGATATGACCCTCGCCATGGCACGCTTAATCGATGGCCATGAAAGACAGAGCAAACGCCACCGCACCCTCGGTGCACAACTCACCACACTGGCCATTATCACCGCGCTGTTTCATGACTCCGGTTATATCCGCAGAAGCAACGATCACAAGCATCATAACGGCGCTGAATACACCCGCATACACGTCAGCCGTAGCGCCGATTTTCTGCAACAGTACCTGCAAATGCATGGGCTGGCGGCATTTGCCGGGATTGCTGCAAATATGGTGCATTACACCGGTTATGAAATCGCCCCCCAGGACATCAACCTGCCGGACAAACGCTTCCATTTACTCGGCTATATGCTCGGCACTGCCGACCTGATTGCACAGATGTCTGACCGTTGTTACCTGGAAAAATGCCGCGACCGCCTCTACCCTGAATTTGAACTGGCCGGCATCACCAGCACCCGCAACGAGGACGGTGAACAGGTTTCCATTTTTGCATCACCTGAAGACCTGCTGGCAAAAACCCCGGTTTTCTATAACAACGAAGTTAAAAAGCGCATTGATGGCCTGTTTGGAAAGGTCTATAAGTTTGCCGAAGCGCATTTCGGCGGAGACAATCTGTACCTGAAATACCTCAGGCAGAATATACAGCACATCGAATCCCTGCTCGCTACAGGCGATGTGGGCTCACTCAGCCGCCTGCCACCGCAGAACAAGGGCATCAAAAACCTGTCAAATATGCACTGAACTTGCTTTAGCCCCACAACCATAAAACCGGGGCTGATACAGCGTAAGTTTACGTTTAATGTGTCATCACTATTCAGAGATACCCTGGACAAACCGCCCAACCTGAACGACACAGGCCGGATCCACTGAATTGATCCGGCCTGATAAAGAGTTGGGTTAATTCGTGTGCATTTATTCCGCACATCCTGTGCTCCACCCTTCGGGCCGTGCGTGCGCACGTTCAAAGTGCTCCTGCACTTTAGTATTCCGCACATCCTGTGCTCCACCCTTCGGGTCGTGCATGCGCACGTTCAAAGTACTCCTGCACTTTGGTGCGTTTTTTTGAGCCCGCCATGGGAAAGCCCGGCTCAGTGTTTACTCAATTGCAAACACTTCGCCATTAACCGCACTGAAAATCACCTTGCCATCGGCTATAGCCGGTGATGAGAAGATTTTCTGATCCACTTTATAACGCCAGAGAACCTGGGCCCGCTCGGTATTCATGGCATACAGATTGCCGTCAGTGCTGGCAATATACACACTATCCGACGCAATCACCGGTGAGGAGAAAACCGGGCCATCTGTCTGGTATTCCCAGATACGACCACTCTGTTTTGCGTCATAGGCATAGATGTAATTGTCGGTGCTGCCGAAGTACACCACACCGTCATAAACCGCCGGTGAAGAGAAGATTTTACCGGCGGTTTTCTTTTTCCAGCGCAACTGACCGGTGTTGATATTGATGACGTGAATATACTTGTCATCGGCGCCGATATAAATGTGATCATCGTAGATACTGGCGGAAGAATACACCGGATGACGCACTTCATATCGCCACTGACCCTGACCGGTTTTTTTATTGATCGCACGCACATAGCCATCCAGTGTGCCCACAAACAACATGGCGCTGCTGACCGCTGGTGTGCTGTAAATAATACCGCCGGCATTGAAACGCCATTTCTCGGCACCGGTTTTTGCATCCACCGCGTACAGGTGCTTGTCCTGACCGCCGAAATACACCACGCCATTATCAACCATGGGTGCAGTGTACAGTTTGCCATTGGTGCGGAACTTCCATTTCTCCTGGTGCGTCGAGGTATCAACCGCATACAGATAACCATCCCAGCTGGCGATATACAGTGTACCGTCAACCACCGCAACCGGGGCTTCCACATTGGCCCCTGTTTCAAATGACCATTTCACATGACCGTCGTTCAGGTCCAGTGCATATACGGTGCCGTTATTACTGCCCAGATACACTGTGCCATTGGCTACAATCGGTGATGAATAGGATTTATCCGGTGCTGAATATTTCCACACCAGGCGTTTCATGGTTGTCGGTGCCGACTCGCTGACCACACCTGTGTGCTCTAGGTTTCCGCGATACATGGCGGATCCACCACCACAGGCACTCAGTAGCGCACCTGTAAGAAAAATTAAAGCAAGAGAAAAGCCCTTAATCATATTGCCTCCACTGGCATTGAATTATTATTCGTTTCAGTTAGTTGTGACTGCGTTAATATCGCTGCTGAACTGCTTTTATTGAATGTCATTATAGAATAAATTGTCGGCGCTAGCAGTATACGTAGTCGTTAGTCTTTTGACCAACGACTAACGACTAACGACTAAAGACTAAAGACCGATTTATGCACGCAGACCCCGCCCCGCATTGCACAATAATTCATAGGATATAGTACCCACGCGACTGGCCACTTCATCTACCGACAGCTGTTGCCCCCAGAGTTCTGCCGAATCACCGCACTGCGCATCAATGCCGCGCAAATCAACCGCCAGTGAGTCCATGGATACCCGACCCAGCAGCTGGCTTAACTGGCCATTGATGATCACCGGTGTGCCACTGGGGGCCATCCGCGGGTAACCATCGCCATAACCCGCATTAACTATACCCACGGGCATTGCCTCGGGGCAGCGCCAGTCAGCGCCGTAACCCACCGTCGCGCCAGCGGGCAGGTGATTGATGGCTATCAGCTGTGCCTGGAGACTCATTACCGCCCGCAGCCCCAGTGATTCTGCAGACTGTCCCAGTAAGGGCGAGGCGCCATACAACATAATACCTGGGCGCAACCAGTCTTCAGAGGGATACAGCCCGGCCAGCAGCGCTGCGGAATTGGAAACACTGGTCTCGGCACCCAGCTCGCTGGCCAGAGAGGCAAAGCGCTCCACCTGCTGGAGGTTTAATGCATCCTCGGGCTGATCCGCATTGGCAAAATGCATCATTAGCCCCAGCGACTCTACCTGCGGCAACTGATTAAGCCGTGCCCACTGTTCGCTGATATCGGTAAGCGGCAGGCCCAGGCGCCCCATGCCGGTGTCGACTTTCAGCCAGGGCTGTATTGGCCGGGGTAATTCGCTATTGACCAGCAGATCAATCTGCCAGCTCTGGCTGATTGCCGGTCTGAGCTGATACTCGGCACAGGCGAGTAATTGTTGAATATCGGCAAAGCCGTGAAACAGGCTAATCGGCTGGCGGATACCCTGCTGGCGCAAGGCAATGGCTTCATCCAGCTGGGCCACCGCAAAACCATCCGCCCCATGCAGGGCGCCAGCAACCTGACGCACACCATGGCCATAGGCATTGGCCTTGATCACCGGCATAATACTGCGCCCCGCAGAGAGCGCCTTCACCCGCGCGAAGTTATGCCGTAGCGCATCCAGGTCAATATGCAGCCTGGCCGCTCGATGATTACTGCTGAACAGCTGTTCGGCGGGTGTTTCCTGATTCACTTTCCGGGCTCGCTTACTCAAAACCTTCCGAGGAATACATTTCGGGGCTGAAATTTTCAAATTTGGTGAACTGCCCGAGGAAGGTCAGGCGGGTGGTGCCAATCGGGCCATTACGCTGTTTACCCACAATGATCTCCGCGGTGCCCTTATCCGGGCTGTCCGGGTTATAGACCTCATCGCGGTAAATAAACACAATCAGGT
>DATCTK010000043.1:0-57568 GCA_036567985.1 Gammaproteobacteria bacterium
CTGTTTAGCGACTACCAGCCGCAGCCATCGATGTTGCACGGTGATTTATGGGGCGGTAATGCCGCGGCACTGGCGGATGGCACGCCGGTGATTTTCGATCCCGCGTTTTATTACGGCGACCGCGAAACCGATATTGCCATGACCACGCTGTTCGGTGGTTTCAGCCCGGCCTTCTATGACGCCTATAATGAAAGCTGGCCACTGGATGCCGGTTACCCCAGTCGCAAGCACCTGTATAACCTCTATCACCTGCTCAATCACCTCAACCTGTTTGGCAGCGGCTACCTTGGCCAGGCCATTGCGTCCGCCGAACGGGTGCTGGCAGAAATATAAATTCCAGCCACAGCCCGCTGCATGGGGGATTGATACATCTGGCGCCAAACCTGTCGACCACTCGACTGGTAACCCCCCCGATCTGCATGTAAAATTCGCCCTCTGATTTATTACTCTGAATTGATACTGGCCGCCACATTGAAACACGAAATCCAAACCCTGCTGACCCAGGCACTGAGTCATCTTAAAACCACCGGCCTGATTCCGGCAGAGCTGTCGCCGGAGATTCAGATTTCCCGCACCAAAGATCGCAGCCATGGCGACTTCGCCTGTAACCTGGCGATGATGCTGGCCAAACCGACCGGCAAAAACCCGCGGGAACTGGCGCAGCTGCTGATCGACGCACTGCCCACACACGGCCACCTGGACAAGGTGGAAATTGCCGGCCCCGGTTTTATTAACTTCTTTATCACCCAGGACAACGCGCTGGCGGTGATCGAGCATATCAATACCCAGGCTGAAACCTATGGCCTGAGTAATATCGGTGCCGGTCGCCGGGTGCAGATCGAATTCGTTTCTGCCAACCCCACCGGCCCGCTGCACGTGGGACATGGCCGCGGTGCGGCTTACGGCGCGACGGTGGCCTCACTGCTCAGCGCGGTGGGTTTCAATGTGCACCGGGAATACTATGTGAATGACGCCGGTCGGCAGATGGACATTCTTGCCACCAGTGTGTGGCTGCGTTACCTGCAACACTGCGGCGTGGAACTGACTTTCCCCAGCAACGGTTACCAGGGCGACTACGTCAAGGACATCGCCGAGCAACTCTATGCGCAGCACGATAAAAATTTGATGCACCCGGCGGCCGCGGTGTTCGATGGCATAGTCGCGGACGAACCGGCGGGCGGCGACAAGGAAGCCCATATAGATGCGCTGATTGAACGCGCACAGATATTGCTGGGGGATGATTCCTATCTGCAGGTATTCGATGCGGGCCTGAACACCATAATTGATGACATTCGCGAAGACCTGCTGGAATTCGGCGTGGAATATGATGAATGGTTTTCCGAGCGCAGCCTGGCCCACAAGGGTTTAATCAAGCAGGCGATCGAACGACTGCAGAAAGCCGATTACGTATACGAGAAAAACGGCGCACTGTGGTTCAAGTCAACCGAGTTTGGCGACGAGAAAGACCGCGTGGTGGTGCGGGACAATGGCCAGAGCACCTATTTTGCCTCGGACATTGCCTATCACATGGACAAGATGGAGCGTGGCTTTGATCGCGTAATTGATATCTGGGGCGCAGACCACCACGGCTATATTCCCCGGGTGAAAGCCGCACTGCAGGCACTGGGTGATGATGTGGACAAACTGGATGTGCTGCTGGTGCAGTTCGCCAGCCTGTATCGTGGTGGCGAGAAGGTACCCATGTCGACCCGCTCCGGTTCCTTTGTCACCCTGCGTGAACTGCGTGATGAAGTCGGCCGTGATGCCGCACGCTTCTTCTACGTGCTGCGCAAATGTGAACAGCACATGGACTTTGACCTGGACCTGGCCAAGTCACAGAGCAGTGACAACCCGGTGTATTACATCCAGTATGCCCATGCGCGTATCTGCAGTATTTTCCGCCAGCTGGAAGAAAAGCAGCTGAGCCACGATGCCGCCAGCGGCAGTGAACATTTAAGTTTACTCACCGAAACCCACGAAACCGAGCTAATCACCTCACTGGCGAAATACCCGGAAGTGGTGGAAAAATCGGCGCTCAATGAAGAACCTCATCAGCTGGCGCATTACCTGCGAGAGCTGGCCAACCAGTTGCACACCTATTACAACGCGCACCAGTTTATCGTGGATGACGCGGACCTGCGCAATGCCCGCCTTAACCTGATCCAGGCGACACGCCATGTGCTGCGTAACGGTTTACAACTGCTCGGTGTTAGTGCACCCGAGTCGATGTAGGAAGTTCGATGTCATCCACTTCACGTGATTTCAAGGGACGTAAAATGTCTGAAAAAAAACCGGTACCGGGTTATGTGTGGATGCTGGCCGGCCTGGTGATTGGCCTGTTTGCGGCGTTCCTGGTTTATCTCAGCAAGCAACCGGCAGAAAATATTAATTTCACCGAGTCGGTAAAACAGGAACTGCAAAAAGCCCGCGAGCAGGACACCGTTGAGATCAGCGAAACGAAAAGCACTGATAACAGCGATGCTGAAAAACCGGCAAATAACAAACCCCGCTTCGAGTTTTATACCATATTATCCGAACTGGAAGTGTTTGTGCCGGAGCCTGAAATAGAAAGCAAACAGACACCGAAAAGCACGGCAAAAACCGATACGAAAATACTCACTGGCAGCAGCGGTGAAGCAAAAAAATACATTCTGCAGGCGGGTTCATTTAAAAGCCTGGCGGATGCTGAACGTCATAAAGCGACACTGGCATTGCTGGGTGTGCAGTCCTCTATACAAAGTGTCGCCATCAATAACGATCACTGGCACCGTGTGCGCATTGGCCCTTTCAGCAGAGCCGATCAACTGTATGACACGCTTAGCACTTTAAAACAAAACAATATACAAGCCATGACGATGGAGTTAAAATAGTTCCACCTTAAAACCTGCACAGACAGGTAAGGATGCAAGCCGCACACGCGCTGCAACGGAGTTATTTTTTCAGGATATTACACTTATGTTACGGCTTTTTGACGATGCGTGGATGCGCAAATTTAAGGACGAGTGGAACAGAGATCCTTATCTTGCCAGCCACCTGAAACAGATTAATTTTTCTTCGACCATTGCCTACGGTTTTCCCGATGAAGATGCACCCCGAGCGTGCATTGTGGTAGAAAACGGCTATATTACCAGAGCAGAAAAATACAAAGGCCAGCAGCTCAACTGGGACTTACGCGCCAGGGAAAACCACTGGAAAGAATGGTTGAGTCGTGAAGTTGGCACCACCGGTATTGGCCTGGCCTGTAGCACCGGCAAACTCAAGTTTATTGAAGGCGACTACAAGGCAATGATTCGTGATCCGAAGATGTCTTCACCTTTTATAAAAAGTTTTTCTGCCATGGGCAGGGTTGAACAGGGGCAAGCAGAAGCGGCACGAGCGGACATGGCTCAAACCACAACGAGCCGGGCAAGCAGCATCACCCGGAAATGATAATTCACAACCTGTAGGTATATCGGGGTCAACTTTCTGTGCATAAAAGTCTGGAAAAAAATTTACCCGATCTGATAAATACCTTCGCCAGTAGTGACACACCACTGGAAGCCCGCTGGGCAATTACCATTCTGGATTTCTTTCCACACACCCTGCTGGAAACCGCACAACGCCCGGTTGAAAAATGCCAGCTGACAAATCTCAACTGCACCATCGAAATTCCCTGCATTAAAACCGGACACGGCTATTTTCTGCACACCAAACAGGGCACGCCGGCCTTTTCCGACAGTGACCTGCAACTGGTGAGCTCACTGCTACGCCTGGCACAGCAGTTTATTACCGTGGAAGATGCGGTTGAGCGGGGCGCCAGTGAAGAGCGCCTGCGCATTGCCCGCGACCTGCATGATGATGTGGCGGCTCGCCTGCTGACATTAATACACGCGGTTAAGGATGAAGAAACCATTGCACTGTCACGCAGCATCCTCAAATCACTGCGAAACGCCATCTACACGCTTGACAATAAATCAACAGTAACGATACTAGATGCTATTACTGATTTACGGGCCGAGATCCAGGATCGACTCAACCCGATTGGTATGCAGCTATTATGGGAACAGAGTGATGGCCTGGACGAGCTCAGCTTTACTCCACGCCAGCACATCAATCTAAACCGTATATTGCATGAAGCAACAACCAATATCGTGCGCCACGCACAGGCGCAATATATGGAAATTCGTATCGACTGCCAGCAGCAACAGCTGACCGTAGATTGCCGAGATAACGGCACGGGGTTCGACGTCGATAAATGCATCCCAGGCAAGGGCATTAATAATATAAAAACGCGCGTTCAGGAACTGAACGGAACAGCGGAGTGGTCTGCTGTTCAACTCGACGACTCTGACACCAACAAAGGAAGCTGCCTGAGAATAAGCTTTCCGCTGACCCTCAAGGCGACATAAAAATGCAGACTGTACTTGTTATTGAAGACCATGCTGAAACCCGTGAATGGCTCAGCTCGATTATCCACCAGGCGTTTGTTGAAGCCGAGGTGCATGAAGCCTCCAGCCTGGCACAGGCCAGGGAGCACCTGAAACACCACCAGTTCGACCTGGCACTGATTGATCTCAACCTGCCGGATGGCAATGGCGTGGAAATTATCAGCGAAATCGTGCAGGCATCCCCTTCCACTTACTGTGTGGTGGCGACAATTTTTGACGACGACAGTCACCTGTTTCCCGCACTCAAGGCCGGTGCCCAGGGCTATCTGCTGAAAGAACAGACCTCGGATGAATTTATCAGCAACCTGCAGGGCATAATCAAGGGTGAACCACCGATTTCACCTTCGATTGCGCGCAAGATGATCACCCATTTCCATGCCACACAAAGCGAAGCCAAAGCATCAGGTTCAGACAAGCCGGATTTATCCAGCCGTGAAAAGGAAATTCTCGGCGCGATTGCCAAGGGTTTAAGCCGCAACGAAGCCGCCGAAGTGCTGGGCATTACCTCGAATACCGTGGCCAGCCACCTGAAAAGCATTTACGGCAAGCTCAATGTCTCCAACCGCGCCCAGGCCACACTGGAAGCCCTGCGCCTGGGGCTGGTCTCCCCCTAAAAGGGCTCTGACCCCTTTTAAAAGGGGTCAGAGCCCTTTTAGGGCAGGCTGGGTGATATGCTGAACTTCAGCACATGCCCCTTGAAAGGCTGCTGCAGATACTCACATGCCTGCGGCTTATGCCGGCTGTGCACATAGCCCAGTGACTGCATCTTTTTTGTAAAACCGGTGTAGTGACCACGCCCCGGATCCACCAGGATAATTTCACACTGCGGACTGGCGTGACGCTGGATAAATGCGGACAACTGTTCAATATGCTGTTGTTCATACAGCAGGTCGGCGCCAATCAACACATCAAACTGCCCCAGCCCCGGGTGGGACTCTGCCCAGCTGGTGCGCAGAAACGGAATGTGACGACCATTATTCAGGCGGGTATTTTCTGCCAGGAAGCTGCCCGCCTCAGGGTGATAATCGGTCGCGGTAATATCTGCGCCACGGGCACTCAATAACAGGCTGCTTAAGGCCATGCCGCAACCCATTTCCAGCACTCGCTTGCCCACAATCGGATAAGTCAGCATTTCATGGGCCAGCACCTGGCTTGAATCCCAGACCACACCAAACAGCGACCATTGCGCTGAGGAAATGCCCAGCAATTCGGCTTCACCCAGGGTATCGGAAAATTCCTGTTTATCTCGCAGGCTGCGAATATGGATATCCAGCCCATCGAACTCGATGGTCTGGTAGCGGACACGGTAGGGAAACATAATCAGGCTCGGTGTAATAACACGCAACCAGATTCGCTACGCAAGGGCGCACACTATAGGCGCCTTACCTGCGTGATAGCAAGCAATTAGCGACGAACCGCGCGCCGCGTTGCGCTTATTATCGAGACGTTACTGATTCAGAGCATGTTTTTCAGCGCAATTATTTCAGGGCAATTTTTGCCTGCAAACTAAAGGATTCACCCGCTGCCAGGCTGATCACATCGCTCGCCGCATTGGCGGTTTCCACGCAGACAAAACGCTGGTAATCGTCGGGCTGCAGATCCGCACTTTGTTCACACAGTTGCTGCCACGGGTTCCACACCACCGCGGTGGCATTGTTTTTACTCTGCAGGCTAATCGTCGCATCGGCTGAATGGGATGGCGCAATGTGTTTGAGCGTAATTTTTTCCGGCACCTGGAGATAAATACGATCTACTTCGCCCTCGATATGAATCTCACTCTGCTGGGTTTTCTGTTCTGCACCGCTATTGCTTTTCGCCTTATCCAGATAACTTAAATTTTCCAGCCCACTGATACGCAGCGCATCGATCGCTTCTACGGCAAAATAACTGTGCAGCGCCTGGGTGATTTCAAACGCCTGTGCGTCTTTATTATGCGTAGTTAATTGCAGTGTCAGCTCATCACCCACGGTGACCTTGAGGCTGAGCAGGAACTCATGGGGCCACAACGAAGCGGACAGTTCATTCGGGCTTAACTGTAACTCGACCAGCGTATCACCGTTTGCCAGCTGCTCACTTGCTGATAATTGCCATAAACTGTTGCGGGCAAACCCGTGAGCAGGGCGGCCTATATTTTCAGGATCACTACCAAACCAGGGCCAGCAGATAGGCACACCACCCTTGATTGCCTTGCCGTCCTGATACCAGGCTTTGTCACTTAAAAAAAACACATCCGGCTGCTGCGGTTTGCGATAGGACAACACCTGTCCGCCATACAGCGAAATCAGCGCATCGGCTTTATCATTATGAATTTTAATAAAGGCAAAACCGCCTTCGCCTTCGATAACCTGCAGATGATCTTTAATTGCAAACTGCTGGTTTAAATTTTCTATTGTCATCTGCCTGGTCTTCTTTTTATGTAATCCGCTGAGCGCTGTTTATCGCACTTCAGGAAATTTATTTTATCCACATCAGCGTTTGTAACGCGTCGGATCACCTATGACTTTCAGTTCCTGCTTGATCCAGCCTTCCACCCGCTGCTTGACCTCATCGGGATCCATGCCACTGGCATTAAAGGCTTCGCCTATGGAAATGGTGATCTTGCCGGGGTATTTGATAAAACTGTGCTTGGGCCAGAACTCGCCGGCATTATGCGCCACTGGCAATACCGGGTGACTGATACGTGTGGCAAAAATAAAACCGCCCATTTTGTATTTGCTGTCGACCCCCGGTGCCATGCGCGTGCCTTCCGGGAACACAATCACCCAGCGACCCTGGTTCAGTTTCGCTTCACCCTGTTCGACAATCTGGTCTATGGCTTTTTTGCCGGCCTTGCGATCGATGGCAATCGGACTGATCAGTGCCAGCCCCCAGCCGAACAATGGAACACGCAACAGTTCTTTTTTCAGCACCCATAACTGGTTGGGGAAGATACTCTGCGTGGCCAGGGTCTCCCAGGTGGACTGGTGATTCATTAACACCAGGCTCGCCTCGGACGGAATATTTTCCCGTCCCCTGATTTCATAATCAAGGTTACAGATCCATTTAAGAAAACGCATATTCATTTTTGCCCAGCTGGAGGCAATGGCGTAACGCACACCGATGGGCGCCCAGAAAAACAGCAATAGAACCAGTATTACCGGAATCAGGCTAAGCACATGCAGACACCAGAATATAGATGACCTCAGGTACAGGCCAATACGGGAAAACGAGGATTGTTGGCTCACTTTTTATATCCGTTTGATGACGCGCCCGTTGCTATAACAGCGGGCGCGTAAAATTTATTTGGGCGATGCCTGCAGACGCGATAAATCCGCCGCCTTGATAAACAGACCATGCAACTGGCTGAGCATTGCAATGCGGTTATGTTTCAGGGCGTCGTCGTCGGCCATGACCATCACCTGGTCAAAAAATGCATCCACCGGCTCACGCAAGGCTGCCAGTTGCTGTAATGCATCGGCATAATTACCGGCATCAAGTTCTGGCGTAACCTCTGCGGCAATGCGTTGCAATTCATCATGCAGATGCTGTTCGGCTTTTTCCTGCAGCAGATCAATATCAATCAGCTGCGGCAATTCACCGTCTATTTTTTTCAGGATATTGCCAATGCGTTTATTTGCCGCCGCCAGGCTTTCCGCCGCATCCAGTTTAATAAATTCATTCACCGCGTGAATACGACGATCAAAATCCAGGGGACGGGTTGGCTTCAGCGCCAGCACCGCATCATACACATCCACACCGACCTGCTGACTGGTGTAATACACTTTCAGTCTATCCAGCATAAAGTGAACTACATCGTCGATCGCCGCTTCGGCTTTTACTTCAGCTGCATACTGCTTTGCCACATGTTTAAGTAAAATCTGCAGATCAAGATCCAGTTTGCACTCGATTAAAATACGCAACACACCCAGTGCAGCACGACGCAGTGCAAACGGATCTTTTTCACCGCTGGGTTTCTGCCCGATGGCAAAGATACCTAACAGGGTATCCAGCTTGTCCGCCAGGGATAATATCTGTCCGATGCGACCGGCGGGTAACTGATCGCCGGCAAAGCGTGGCATATACTGTTCATCCAGTGCATCCGCGACACGTTGATCTTCGCCATCGTTCTGCGCATAGTAACGACCCATAATGCCCTGCAGGTCGGTGAATTCATTCACCATCTCGGTCATCAGGTCACACTTGCTTAACAGCCCGGCGCGTTTTGCCAGTGCCGCATCTTCACCCAGCTCTGTTGCTATCGATTCAGCAATGCTGGCGACGCGACGTGACTTGTCACCCACTGAACCCAGCTTCGCCTGGAACACCACTTTATCCAGCGAATCGATATGTGATTCCAGCTTTTTCTTGCCGTCCTGTTCCCAGAAAAACTTGGCGTCGCCAAGGCGCGGACGAATCACCCGCTCGTTGCCATCTTTCACTTTTGCAATATCTTTGCTTTCAATATTACTGATGGTAATGAAATGCGGCATCAAGGCATTATCTGCATTCACCACCGGGAAATATTTCTGATGATCCTGCATGGATGAAATCAGACTCTCGGCAGGCACTTCAAGAAACTCTTTATCAAAATCGCCCGCTACGGCCACTGGCCATTCAACCAGTGCGGTGACTTCCTGTAACAGGTCTTCATCAATAATGGCTTTGCCGCCGAGTTTTTCTGCAGTTTGTTCTGCCTGTTGTTTAATCGTCTGCAGTCGTTCTTCACGATCCACCATGACATAACCCGGCGATTTAAGACGATGTATGTAGTCTTCAGGTGACTGCAGGTTAATCACTTCAGGGTGATGAAAACGATGACCGCGTGAGTCACGACCCGATTGAACACCCATGATCTCTGCATCAATCACATAATGACCAAACAGCATCACAATCCAGTGCACCGGGCGCACAAATTCCGCATCACGGTCGCCCCAGCGCATACGCTTGGGAATCGGTAATTTCGCCAGTGCCTGGTTAACCATGTCGGGCACCAGCTCGGTGGTTGGCCTGCCTTTTTCCAGCTCACGAAACACCAGCCACTCACCCTTTTCGGTTCTCATGGTTTGCAGCTCGGACACATCCACGCCACAACCCTGGGCAAAACCCTGTGCTGCTTTTGTGGGGTTACCGTCTTTATCATAAGCGGCTTTTACCGCAGGGCCGCGCTTTTCTATATCACGATCCGCCTGTGCTTCGTCAACCTGGTTAATTAACACGGCCAGTCGGCGTGGTGATGCATAGGCATTTACTTTTGCATAATTAATGCCGGCTTCTTTCAAACCATTTTCAATACCCGCGGCAAACGCATCAGATAATTTATTCAATGCTTTGGGTGGTAATTCTTCCGTACCAATTTCAACTAACAAGTCACGTGTGCTCATTATTTTGACTCCTTAGCTGCTTTACAGATGGGGAAGCCCAGCGCTTCACGTGCATCGTAATAGGCCTGCGCCACTGCACGGGACAGGGTGCGCACGCGCAGGATATAGCGCTGGCGTTCAGTTACCGAAATGGCGTGGCGCGCATCCAGCAGGTTAAACGTATGGGAGGCTTTCAGTACCTGTTCATAGGCAGGCAATGGCAGGCCCTGCTCAATCAGTCGTGCACTTTCTTTTTCGCATGTATCGAACCAGGCGAACAGGGATTCGGTGTCCGCCTGCTCGAAATTGTAATGGGACTGCTCCACTTCATTCTGGTGGAATACATCGCCGTAGGTGACGACACCCTGCGGGCCCTCGGTCCACACCAGGTCGAAGATGCTCTGCTTGTTCTGGATATACATCGCCAGGCGCTCCAGGCCATAGGTGATTTCACCGGTCACCGGACGACACTCCAGGCCACCCACCTGCTGGAAGTAGGTGAACTGGGTCACTTCCATGCCATTCAGCCAGACTTCCCAGCCCAGCCCCCAGGCACCCAGGGTGGGAGATTCCCAGTTGTCTTCAACAAAACGGATATCATGTTCCAGCGGGTCGAAGCCCAGTGCCTTTAACGAATCAAGATACAGTTCCTGGATATCATCGGGATTGGGCTTGAGCGCCACCTGGAACTGGTAATAGTGCTTCAGGCGATTGGGGTTTTCACCATAACGGCCATCGGTGGGTCGACGGCAGGGCTGCACATAGGCCGCGCGCCAGGGCTCCGGGCCGATGGAGCGCAGAAAGGTGGCCGGGTGAAAGGTGCCGGCGCCGACTTCCATATCCAGTGGTTGAATGATGGCGCAGCCCTGCTTCGCCCAGAAATCCTGCAGGGCGTTGATCAGCCCCTGAAACGTTGATACATCGTATGCCATTTAGAATTCGATCATTGTTTTTATAAAGCAGGCAAGTATACCGAATTCACGGCGCAATGACCTGTCTGTAACCACAGAAAATTTACCGATTTTACCGCTTTTTTGCCCCTGACCTGCGCATCGGCGACCTCAACGCTTTGCCATGCGCTGGCCTCACCCGCCTGATTGCTGGATAATAGCGCCCCTTTTCGCCAGATTCGGAATCCCATGCCTGATCAGACTCTCTCATTGCCCGAGCTTGCCCAGTGGCTGCAGGACCCGCAGCGCCCGGCCGGCACCCTTAATCTGCAGCAGCTGCAGGGCTTTCTGTTTGCCATCTGCAGCACCCCAGTGGAGTTGCAGCAGCGGGAGTGGATGCCCGCAGTATTCGGCGACCAGCCACCGGACTTGTCTCAGGCAGAGGCATACCTCAACACCATCAGCCAGCTGCAACAACGCATCGCGCAGGATATCGACGATTTTATGGTAGGCCTGCCCCAAGACTGCATTCTCACCGAGCCCTTTGCCGCCAACTTCGAAAGCAATGCGCTGCACCACTGGAGCCACGGCTTCGAACTGGGACTGACCCTGACCGAGCACTTCTGGGATGAGGTTAAAGATGCCGCGCAACCCCAGTCCTTCTGGGCCATGCTGAGCTTCTTCTCCAACCTGCACAATGCACAGGTCCTGACCGCTAAATTCAAGAACGGCAGCCTGCCGATTGAAACCGTGACCCTGTCGGTGTTCAGTGAATTCAGCAAGCTGATGCAGAATTACGCGGATCTGGCAAAGAAGCACCAGCAGCCACGCAAAACCAGCGGCGTGCGCCTGGGCAGCGGTAATTCGGCGGGGATTCCACTGTTTAACCCGCAACAGCCGATGCAGGACAATAACAACCTGATCCAGCAGGCCTGGGCCAGCCCCGACCCGATCGAAAAAGTGCAGCTGGCGCACCAGGTGCTGCAACAGGACCCGGACAATATCAATGCGCTGATGCTGCTGGCGCAATGGGAAGCCGCCAGCTCGGAGGAACGGCGCGACCTGTTGAAACGCGCAGTGGAAGGCTGCGAGCGGGTGCTGGGGGAGGATTTTTTCGAGAAAAACACGGGACGCTTCTGGCTGATCCGTGAAACCCGCACCTTTATGGAGGCGCTGACCAACCTGGCCAGCAGCTATGCGCACCTTAAAGATTATGCCAACGCCATCGCCTGCTACGAGCGCGGCATTGTGCTCAACCCGGCGGACAACCAGTTTAACCGTTACCCCCTGAGCAACTGCTATATCACCACCCGCCAGCTGGACAAAGCACGGGCACTGGCCCGGCAGTTTGCCCAGGACACGGGGGCCTTTTTTCTCTTCGACCAGGCGTTGTGCGCGTTTATTGAACAGGGCGACAGCAGCGACAGCCGCCAGCTGAAACAGCAGGCACTGGCGCATAATAAATACGTGCCGAAAGTACTCACCGGCAAAATCAAAATGCCGAAGCGCATGCCGGAACGCCTGGGCAGCGGCGACAAGGATGAAGCGGTGCTGTATGCGGCACAGAATACCGAGCTATGGCGTGGCGTACCGGGCGCGATTGCCTGGTTGTTGAAAAAATAGCCGCGAAAAGCTGATTTACGCCTCAGTGCGATGATAAAAGCGCAGTATTTACAGGGTTTACGTTTATCCGCAAAAGCGGCACAGCGGCGTTAATCCTGTTAAAATGGCCGGCTATTTGTCAGCTATACCCGGAAGCACCATGTCTCAACAACGCAAAGCGGTCGCCCTGATTTCCGGCGGCCTCGACTCACTACTCGCTGCTCGCGTCATGCTCGAACAGGGCATTCACGTGGAAGGCATTAACTTCTTCACCGGTTTCTGTGTTGAAGGCCACACCCACGCGATTCGTAAAAAGGACAAGGACAAACCCAAGCGCAATAACGCGCTCTGGTCTGCCGAACAGCTGGGCATCAAGCTGCACATTATCGATATCGTTGAAGAATACAAGGACGTGCTGCTCAATCCGAAACACGGCTATGGTGCCAATATGAACCCCTGCCTCGACTGCAAGGTGTTTATGGTTAACAAGGCCAAACAATGGGCCGACGAAAACGGTTTTGATTTTATTATTACCGGCGAAGTGGTGGGCCAGCGCCCCATGTCACAACGCAAGGAAACCATGCCCATTGTCTCCCGCGAATCCGGTGCCGATGATCGTTTGCTGCGTCCGCTGTGCGCACGTAATTTACCGCCCACCCTGCCGGAAAAAGAAGGCTGGGTTGATCGGGACAAGTTATACGGTTTTTCCGGTCGCAACCGCAAACCGCAAATGCAACTGGCGGCGCAGTTCGGTTTTGAAGACTATGCCAAACCGGCCGGCGGCTGCTGTTTTCTTACCGACGAAAACTACTCCGCCAAGCTGGTGGATTTATGGGATGCCCGCGGCAGTCGCGAATATGAAATGGATGACATTATGCTGCTCAAAGTCGGCCGCCATATTCGCCCGGCTCCCCACTACAAACTGATAGTGGGCCGTGAAGATGGCGAGAACAAATTCCTGCAGGGTTACCGCAATAATTACATTTCATTTAAAACCACTGACGTACCCGGCCCCTTAACCCTGCTCGACGGCGTGGCCAGTGACGAGGACCTGAAGTTCGCCGCACAGATTACCGCGCGTTTTTCCCAGGGAAAAAACCAGCCCAGTGTAAATATCGAAGCGCGGCGCACCAATGGCGAAACCATCCAGCTGGAAGTGGCACCCATGCCTGCCAGTGAAATTAAAGCGGAGTGGTACGTTTAACTCGAGCGAAGGTATCTAGCGGATTTAAATTTTTTGGAGGTTACAACTTTGGCTCATTACGAACTGGATGCACGACGCATGTTCTGCCCCATGCCGGTGATTCGCACACAGGATAAAGTTAACCAGCTACAGGCTGGCGATACACTGGAAGTGGTGTCCACTGACCCAGGCGCATTGAACGACATTCCCGCCTGGTGCCGCATTAATGGACATAAAGTGATTAGCACCCGCGAGGCGGATGATGAAGTGTTTGTTATGATTGAAGTTTGTCAGGAATAATTAAAGCAAAAAAACAGCGCCCTCAAGCGCATCTGGCCACGGTTGCATAGGCATCACCCTGGTTTTTATACTGCACGGTCACTTCGTATTTTTTCTCTTTGCTATTGGCACCGTACCATTCTGAACAGGCATGCAATGCATCTCTGACGGTGGAAAAATACGACAGCACATGACCTGCTTCTGTCATCAATACGATGGTGCCTTCGCTCCACTCTCGAATGTAAAATTTCATAGTGTCAATCCTCTACTGTTTACTTTTCAGTATCGCAAGTATCGGCAGACAATCTGAATTTAATATGAACAAATTATGACATTTATGTGAAGTTAGCGAAGATGCCATGCAGCAAACTTCAGGCAGTTTTTCTTCCTATGCGATTATTTGTTTACCATATTGTCAACGCGCCCAATCGCACAACTGACAAAGGATTTGGCCATGGCTTTGGCTGCCTTGATGCCTTCCGCGGTACCGGTTTCGGGGTAACCCATTTTCAACAGTGCTGCCGCCAGTTCATTTCTGGTTGCCTCATCCTGCGCTAAAGTGTCATCGGACATTTCAATGCTGATTCTGCCCTGTTCCACATCCACATTGACATCCTTTACCCGTGCATCGGATAACAAGCCTTTTTTTATACTGGAGGCGCAACCGCCGCATTTAATGTTTTCAACCTGTAGTTCGATCATAATCCCACTCTCCTGATTCACGGAAGACGCCCCGAGTTGTTCGGTGCGTCGAAAAAATTGCGCAACCAACCCGCAACAAACCTATGTGTCGTGTGTGTCGTGCGTCATGGTTAATTATACCGTCGACTTGCATGCAATGTTGTATGGCATGACAATAACCAATTAATTCAATCCTGCGAACAGATAATCGGTGGACATCAGCAAAGCACAACGTAAGAAAGCCATGGACACTGCCACCTGGTGGGGGCTGATTGTCAATCTGCTGCTATCCATCGGTAAGCTGCTGGTCGGTTACATCGGCCATTCCCAGGCACTGATTGCCGACGGCCTGCATTCCTTATCCGACCTGGTCTCCGATGGCATGGTGCTGCTGGCCACCCATCATTCGAATATCGATGCCGACGAGGACCACCCTTACGGCCACGCTCGCTACGAAACCTTTGCCACCATTACCCTGGCGGTATTGCTCACCGCGGTGGGCATCGGCATTGGCGTGGATGCGGCCTATCGCCTGCTGGATGCAGAAAAACTCGCGATTCCCGGCATGATCACCCTGTGGGTGGCCGGGGCCTCCATAGCCAGCAAGGAAATCCTCTATCAATACACTATGATTGTGGCGCGGCGGGTTAAATCAAGCCTGCTTGAAGCCAATGCCTGGCATCATCGTACCGATGCGATTTCCTCGATTGTGGTGTTTGTGGGCATTGCCGGGGCCATGTGGGGCTATCCCATGCTGGACTCGATTGCCGCAATTATTGTGGCACTGATGATCTGTAAAATCGGCTGGGAACTGGGTCACCAGAGTTTCCAGGAGCTGGTGGACACCGGCCTGGACCAGGAAACCCTGGCCCAGGTGGAACAGGCGGTAATGCAGATACACGGGGTAAAACAGCTGCATATGCTGCGCAGCCGCCGCATGGGGCATATGGCGCTGGTTGACCTGCATATACTGGTTGCCCCCAGGCTGAGCGTATCGGAAGGCCACCAGATTTCGGAAGCGGTGGAAATGGCGCTGATCGAGCAGTTTGAAGAGATTCAGGATGTCACCGTGCACATCGACCCGGAAGATGATGAGCAGGCGGGCAACAGCTGCCGTCACCTGCCCCTGCGGGATGCGGTACTCAGCAATCTGCAAACCCTGTGGCAGGACATCACAGAAACCCGGCAAATGCAGGATATAACCCTGCATTACCTGGATGGCAAAATTAATATCGAGCTGGTATTGCCGCTTTCATTGATACAGTCCAGCGTTGAGCCGGAGCAGATAAAAAGCCGCATCCGTGATGCCAGTAAAAAGCTGAACTGCATCGGCTCGGTGGAGGTTTTATACAAATAGCACTATTATGGTGCAGTTAAAAACCAGTGCGCACTATTATGGTGCAACTTCATTTTATATTGCCCCAAAACGCCCATTTTTAGGCATTTCACTTGTGGCATATTTCATGCAGAATAGCTGGCAGTGTAAAAACAACCAGTTTAGAAACCTGTCGCATCCGGCCAGGGCACGGTGCGCGCGAATCGGTAAGCTATGCTTTCTACCGGGCGTGGGAGTGAACAAAAAAGATGAAAGCCGTTTATGTGACCACAGGCCATAAACAGACAGGGGCCTGAAGCCGACACGTTTCGAATTTAAATCATGTACTACCTATCTGGAGACAACCATGTCAGCAACTATGACAGCAAATGACGTATTAAAAATGCTGAAAGACAACGAAGTAAAATTCGTTGATTTCCGCTTTACAGACCCACGCGGCAAGGAACAGCACGTATCCTGCCCTGCTCACTCCATCAGTGAGAGCACCTTCGAGGAAGGCAAGATGTTCGACGGCTCTTCTATTGAAGGCTGGAAAGGCATTAATGAATCCGACATGATTATGATGCCGGACCCAACCACTGCGATTATGGACCCCTTCTGCGAAGAAGCGACCCTGAACATCAGCTGTGACATTATCGAACCTGCCACCATGCAGGGCTACGAGCGTGACCCACGTTCCACTGCCAGACGTGCGGAAGAATACCTGAAGTCGACCGGCATCGCGGATATTGCATACTTTGGTCCTGAAAACGAATTCTTTGTATTCGACAGCGTGTCCTGGAAAAACGACATGGGCGAAGTTTTCTACAAGATCGGCTCGGAAGAAGCAGAATGGAGCAAGGGCGCACAGACTGAAACCGGTAACCTGGGTCACCGTCCCGGCGTTAAGGGCGGTTACTTCCCCGTGCCACCGGTTGACTCACTGCAGGACCTGCGCTCAGCCATGTGCCTGGTGATTGAAGACATGGGCGTTGAAACCGAAGTGCATCACCACGAAGTGGCCACAGCGGGCCAGTGTGAAATCGGCGCAGCCTTCAACACGCTGGTTAAGAAAGCGGACGAAGTACAGGTCCTCAAGTACGCGATCCACAACGTAGCGCACGCTTACGGCAAAACCGTTACCTTTATGCCCAAGCCACTGGTAGGTGACAACGGCAACGGCATGCACGTACATATGTCACTGGCGAAAGATGGTAAGAACCTGTTCACCGGCGACCTGTATGGCGGCCTGTCTGAAACCGCACTGTTCTACATTGGCGGTATTATCAAGCACGCACGTGCACTGAATGCCTTTACCAATCCGGCCACCAACTCCTACAAGCGACTGGTTCCCGGCTTTGAAGCACCGGTTATGCTGGCCTATTCAGCACGTAACCGTTCTGCCTCTATCCGTATTCCATTTGTCAGCAACCCCAAGGCACGCCGTGTTGAAGTTCGCTTCCCGGATAACGCCGCCAACCCTTACCTGGCATTTTCAGCGATGATGATGGCAGGCCTGGATGGTATCCAGAACAAGATTCACCCTGGCGATGCGATGGATAAGAACCTGTATGACCTGCCTCCGGAAGAAGAAGCCAGCATTCCACAGGTTGCCTTCTCACTGGACGAAGCGCTGAAAGCACTGAAGGCGGATCATGAATTCCTGACCAGGGGTGGTGTATTCACCGTGGATCAGATCGAAGCCTATATCGAGCTGAAACACGAAGAAGTACAGCGTTCACGCCTGGCGGTTCACCCCGTTGAATTTGACATGTACTACTCTGTATAAGCCGCAAGCTGACCACAGTCAGCTGACTTAAGCAGTATAGAAAGCCCCGCACCGCGGGGCTTTTTTTTATGCACAGGATGTGCGGTATTTTGCGGGAGATAGGGATGTCGGGAGCAAAGATATACAGGAAGTATGGTATTCCGCGGGAGGCATGGATGCCGGTAGCGGTTATGCACAGGATGTGCGGTATTTCGCGAGAGGCAGGAGCCGGTAGCGAAGATGCTCAGGATGTGCGGTATTCCGCGGGAGGCAGGTAATAGTCGTTAGTCATGGGGCAGGTTCTGTTCTTTCGGCCAGGGACTGAAAGACAAATGACTTTTCACGTAGGGTGGCATCAAGCGAAGCGGATCCACCTGATTCCCGTTCAATCCTGCCTTGACCTGTGCGGGAGGCAAATTTAGAGTCATTAGTCGACTAAAGACGAACAACTTTATAAAGCCGGGTCGAGCGCAGAGACGAAAAGAAAACCTTTGCACAGTGCGCATAATCTACCTACTATCAATGCTATGAAAAGCAAATTCACACACTGGATTCAACTGGTACTTTTCGGCAGCCTGCTACTGCTCGGCCAGGCCGCACAGGCGGAGATGTACAAATGGGTTGATGAGGAAGGCAATGTCAGCTATTCCGACCAGCCACAGCATAAGGATGCCAGAAAACTGGATCCCTACAGCGACAATACCATTCCCGCAACACGAATACCGCCCAAAGCAGAGCCCGCTTTACCTGCACCGGATATGCCGGAAACCCGCTACAGCCTGCTGCAGATCACATCGCCCGAACACGATCAGGCAATTCGCAGCAACAACGGCAATATCAGCATTAGCCTGAGCATACAGCCTGCACTGAATCTGGCACAGGGGCACTCGATCAGCCTGCTGCTCGATAATCAGCTGGTGAGCGAGAATCTCACCACCCTTCAGGCCACCCTGCAGAATATCGACCGTGGCACGCACCAGTTGAGTGCAGTCATTAAAAACAAACAGGGCGAAACCCTGAAACAGAGCGATAGCATCACTTTTCATCTGCATCGCCACTCGATTCTTCACCCCAGAGCTGGACAAAATTAAGTCAGCTCACCGACATCACTACAGCCCGCCTGTCAGTTAGCCCAATAACTTGCACCATTTTGGTGCGTATTATCCTGTCAGCCGTTATACTCAAACCCGTATAAGCGTGAAATACCCCCGATGTTTAGCCGGGGCCTCAGCCTAATAAACATAATTCATTGATTTTTATCGAATTGTCATATCCCGCTGATACACTTTTATTTCTGGTTCAGTTCTTGCTAAAAGCACTATATGAGCGCAAACGATTCATCAGATCATCTGCTTCAGCAGACCATACTCGACAACCTCAATACCGCGGTGTTGCTACTGACCGATCAACTGGTTATCGAGTACATCAACCCTGCCTGTGAAAATCTGCTGCACATTTCCAGCCGCCAGGCCATCGGCTCGCCCTTACAGAAGGTGATGATACTGGAAGACGCCTTTGAAAAGCGGCTGCTTAAGGCGAGCGAGGATCTACACCCGATTTCCGAATATGAAACCAGCACCCGCCTGCCCAGTGGTCGCAAGCTGACCATTGATTATGTGCTCACGCCATTGCAACAGGCAGACCACAGCGTCAAGCTGATGCTGGAAATCTCCCATATGGACCGGCACATCCGCATTGCCCGCGAAGAAAAACTGCTGAGCGAACAGAATGCCACACGCAACCTGGTACGGGGCATGGCCCATGAAATCAAGAATCCACTGGGGGGCCTGCGCGGCGCGGCGCAGTTACTGGAGCGTGAGCTACACAGCGAAGAACTCAAGGAATACACGCAGATTATTATCGGCGAAGCGGATCGACTACAGGCGCTGGTGGATCGTATGCTCGGCCCCAACAGCCTGCCGATGAAGCGCAATATCAATATCCACCAGGTACTTGAACATGTGCGCCAGCTACTCAGTACCGAGCTTAGCGATAACGACCATATCCACTTCAAGCTGGACTACGACCCCAGTTTGCCGGAAATCATGGCGGACTCGAATATGATTATCCAGGCAGTGCTGAATATTACCCGCAATGCCATCCAGGCGCTGAACGGCGAAGGTGAGATCACCTTCAAAACCCGGCCGCTGCGGCATTTCACCATTGGCCGCAACCATTACAAGCTGGTGCTGCAAACCGACATTATCGACAACGGGCCCGGCATACCGGAAGAGTTACAGGAACACATTTTTTACCCCATGGTCACCGGCCGCGCAGAAGGCACCGGGCTGGGGCTGTCAATTGCCCAGTCCTTAATCAACCAGCATGACGGACTGATTAAAATGAACAGCCAGCCGGGCAAAACCGTGTTTACTATCTACCTACCCATTTCAACCGCAGTGGAGAATACCCATGGCTGAAAACCATATCTGGGTCATTGATGACGACCCGTCGATTCGCTGGGTACTGGAAAAAGCCCTGAAAAATGCGGGTATGCAGGTCAGCAGTTTCGAAACCGCCGACGCTGCGCTGAGCTATCTGGATCGCGCCCAACCCGATGCGATTATTACCGACATCCGCATGCCGGGCATGGACGGGCTGGAGTTTCTCAACACCGTCAATCAGCGTTACCCGGAAATTCCTTCCATCATTATGACTGCCCACTCGGATCTGGACAGTGCCGTATCCGCCTACCAGGGTGGCGCCTTCGAGTATTTACCCAAACCGTTTGATATTGACGAGGCGGTGGATCTGGCGACCCGTGCCTGCAAGAAAAGCGCGGAAACGGCGGAGAAGAACGCCGGCAAGGAGACACAGGCACCGGACATTATCGGTGAAGCACCGGCCATGCAGGAAGTGTTCCGCGCCATCGGCCGTCTCTCCAAATCGAATATCACCGTGCTGATCAACGGTGAGTCCGGCACCGGCAAGGAGCTGGTGGCCAGTGCATTACATAAGCACAGCCCACGGGCCGACAAGCCCTTTATTGCGATTAACACCGCCGCCATTCCCAAGGATCTGCTGGAGTCGGAGCTGTTCGGCCATGAACGGGGCGCATTTACCGGTGCCACGGCACAGCGTCGCGGCCGTTTTGAACAGGCGGATGGTGGCACCCTGTTTCTGGATGAAATCGGTGACATGCCGGCGGATTTGCAAACCCGCCTGTTGCGGGTGCTGGCGGACGGCCAGTTTTACCGGGTGGGTGGCCACACGCCGATCAAGGCCAATGTGCGCATTATCACCGCCACCCACCAGGACCTGGAACAGCGGGTGAAGCAGGGCCTGTTCCGTGAGGACCTGTTTCACCGCCTGAATGTAATTCGCATTCATATCCCTCCGCTACGCGAACGCAAGGAAGACATACCGGCGCTGCTGCAGCTGTTTCTTAAACAGGCGGCAAAGGAAATTCAGGTGGAGCCGAAGATTCTGCTGCCGGAGGTGGAAGCCTACCTGTCCAGCCTCGACTGGCCGGGCAATGTGCGCCAGCTGGAAAACAGCTGCCGCTGGATCACGGTAATGGCCTCCAGCCGGGAAATCCATATGTCCGACCTGCCGCCGGAACTGTTACCGGAAAGCGGCAGCCCACAGGAACTGCCCGCCAGAAACTGGGAAGATGGCCTGCAAAGCTGGGCGGAAACCCAGTTGTTAATGGGCAAGGATCACCTGCTGGACGAGGCACAGCCCCGCTTCGAGCGCATTATGATTACCGCCGCACTGGACAAAACCCACGGCCGACGCCAGGAGGCGGCGAAGCTACTCGGCTGGGGCCGCAATACCCTGACCCGCAAGATCAAGGAGCTGGGGATGGAGACGGGTAATAGCGCTTAGAATAGTCGTTGGTCTTTGGTCGTTCGTCTTTAGTCTGACTTGACTGGTTCCCATGCTCCTGCGTGGGAACCCTTTGCTTTACAGTCTGTTAATCTCATAACTTCCGTATGCGTTCCCACGCGGGAGCGTGGGAACGAGACACTTAGAATAGTCGTTGGTCTTTGGTCGTTCGTCTTTAGTCTGACTAACGACTAACGACTAACGACTAACGACCAATAAAAAGCCCGCACATTGCTGTGCGGGCTTTTGCTTGCGTGTTAACGCAAATGCGAGACTAGATTCGCTTGCAGATGGTGAAGGTGTTGTTCAGCTCGGTACCTGTATAAGCCACTGTACCGCCTACATTCTGCATTTCACCGGTATTGCCTACGCCATCATCCAGCTGGCGATCCAGGATTTCCGCGATCTTGCCTTCAATGTTCTGCATACAGATTGCATTACCCGCAATGGTTGTATCTGTCGGAGAATCCGCTACACCGATCGGGCCACCGAATGCATGGTTTGGCAGGTTAGTGCCGGAACCGGCCACCAGGCCAGACTGGCGCAGATGCACCCATACCTGACGGCTTTCATCGCCTACGGTTGCCGAGAAGGGTTCGCCGGATACCAGGCCGTCACCGTCACCGGCTACTGCATCACCACCCCAGCGTGCCTGTGCATTTTCATCATCACCGGGATAGGCGCCGTAGCGATCCAGGTAAGAGAAAACACCGGCGGAGATGCCGTTAAAATCATTCGACATACGGCTGATCTTGGAGTTGGTGATCAGCTCCTGGCCTTTTAATACACCGCCCAGCAGCAGGCCGATAATAACCAGCACAATGGCGATTTCAATCAGGGTAAAACCCGCTTGTTTCTTCATCATTATTAATTTCTCCTATTGAGAGTGTTAACTGTAAATTCTTAAAGCCTGATCATACCTAAGCACAGCGCATACCAGATCAGTATAGTACATATTTTTCAAAGACTTAAAAGATTAAGCTAATTTTTTGCATTAAATATTGTTGAAATCTCGACAGTTTCCCGCTAGCGTGTGCTGAAATCTCAACAGATGGCAAATCTTCAACACCATGATCAGCCGCTCCCGTCTCAGTCGCCTTAATTTCATCAGTAAATACGAGTTTGCCCACCTCGGGCTGATGCTGCTATTACTGCAGCTGGCGCTGCAAATACCGGCGGACAATCCCCTGCTCAGCAGTGCCCTGCTGATTGCCCATATCGGTTTTTTCCTGCTCTGGCAACCGGCACTCAAGGCCTCGCAGCAGGTGCAGATCAGGACCCTGCTACCGGTACTGCTGATCAACAGCCTGCTGTATATTTTTCTCGGCGACTGGTTTATAGCCCTGTGGATTATTCTGCTCAGCGGTCTCACCGGCGGCAGCGCGTTGCTCAATGGCTCGCAACGTTCGCTGTATGCACTGTCACTGGTCATTCTTATTCTGCAGCTCAGCCTGTTCCTGACTCCACGACTGTTTCAGTTTGAGGTCATCGACAGCCAGATCGAACGCCTGGTGTCCTATGCACTGATGATTGCCTGTGGTTTTATTGCGCTGTCACCCAATAGAAAAAATCGCAGCATTAAAATCGATTACCTGCATAGCGCAATTATCAGCTTCGGTTTATTCAGTTTTTACCTGGCCAGCATTTTAATCAGCTTTACATTACATATACACTATTTACAGTCGATGCTGATTACCGCACTTTCCATTGCGGCTTTTCTGTTATTGCTGAGCCTGATTTATCTGCCGCAGTCGGGACTTGCCAGTATTGGCCAGGTCTGGGAACGGCACATTCTTAATATCGGCAACCCGTTTGAATACTGGGTAAAACAAACCTCATTGCTGGGTAAGAACAGAAAGATCACACCGCAACTTTTTTTACACAACAGCATTGAACATTTACTCACCCTGTCCTGGGTAAGTGGTGTTGAATGGCGTGATGCAGAACAATCCCGGTTACAGGGTGATAAAAGTCGTTACTACACTGTGTTTAAAGAAAACGATATCAGTATCACCCTGTACAGTCTGATTCCCATGGGCACCGCATTAAAAATTCACGCACAGCTTTTAATGCAGCTGATGTGTTTTTTCTACACCTCAAAACTGCGTGAAATCAGCCTTAAAAACCAGATTCACCTGAAAGCTGTGTATGAAACCGGCGCCAAGCTCACCCATGATATGAAAAATATCCTGCAATCGTTACAGGCACTCACCGGTGCGGTGCAAGGTAGCGATGATCCACAGCAAAGTCACCAGCTAATGCAACGCCAGCTTCCGCTGCTAACACAACGTTTACAGAACACCCTGGACAAATTACAGGCCAGAACCGATACCGGCACCCGCATGGTAGACATAGACCACTGGTGGAAAGAACTGCAAAGCCGTTACCATGGCCGGGACATACTCTTTACGGGAGAGATTACACAGACTGTTTCTATCGACACCGATGTATTTGATACGGTGCTGGAAAACCTGCTGGAAAATGCACGCAGCAAGCGTCGGGTAACACCGCAGATTAAAATCACCACGCAGATAGCGATTCAGCATGACCAGGTCGAAATTACCGTATGTGACAATGGCGATGCGGTTAACGCGGCAAAAGCACCACAGCTGTTTAAACAGATTATTCCTTCCAGCGAGGGCTACGGCATTGGCCTGTACCAGTCGGCGCAATTAGCCGAACGCAATGGTTACCAACTGGAACTGGTGAGTAATGAGATGGGAAAAGTCTGCTTCAGGCTGTCTGCGCTGCAGATTGATTCTGTGTAAGTAAGTTTGCAGGATAATTAGTGCATGTGAAAAAGCGGCAAGCGAATAAAACAGAGACGTAATCAGGCCAGAATATCCGGAATCAGCTCGTCTTCGATTTTAACAATCAGTTCCTTGAGCCTGAGCTTGCGTTTTTTTAGACGTTGTAACTGCATCTGCTCCAGCCCGCCGGTCATCTGCAGGCGATGAATCACATCATCCAGATCACGGTGCTCAAGACGTAGTTCTTCCAGCCTGGCCTGTAGTTGTTCCAGTTCGCTGTCTGCCATGATTTTTTGCTCGAATGACCTCAGATATGGCCGGAGTGCTGATTATAGTCCCGATATCCGAACCCGGGCAATCTGCGCGCAGGCGGGATGTATTCCAGGGTTATTTCTTTTCGAAGTCCAGACAGACCGAATTGATACAGTATCTTAATCCACTGGGTTGCGGGCCATCTTCAAACACATGCCCCAGGTGCGCATCACAGTTGGCGCAGCGCACTTCCACCCGCACCATGCCCAGTGATACGTCTTCAATTTCACGGATACAGTGGTCGTTTACCGGCTGCCAGAAACTGGGCCAGCCACTGCCCGAATCGTACTTTTCTTCCGAGGTAAACAGCGGCGCATTACAGCAGACACAATGATACACACCTGTTTCATCATGCTGGTAATAGGCACCGCTAAAGGGCGCTTCGGTGCCATGCTGACGCGTCACCCGGTAGGTTTCCTCGTCGAGCTGCTGTTTCCACTCATCATCGGTTTTGCTGAATTTGCTCATAAGGGCCTGAACTATTTTCATGATGTGCCAAGCTTACGTGATTTCAGCGCGGGTTTACACCGGCTTTTCATCGGTTCAGCACTGTTCCCAGGGCAGACCATGAAAACGCCAGCCACCCAGGCTACCGCGGTGGTAATTTTCGTCCCGGTCGCCCTCAAAGCCTTCATCCACCTGGCAGACGTTATGTAGACCCGCCTTCAAGAGGGCATTGCCCGCATCGACAGAACGCTTGCCGCTGCGGCATATCAACATAATGGGCGGCGAACTCTGCCCCTGCTCGCAGGCACCGCCGAGTATCAACTGGCGGATTTCCTTAACAAAATTCGGGTTCACTTCCCAGTCGGGCTCATCAATCCAGGGAATATGGATCGCGCCTTTGGGGTGACCGACAAACAGGTATTCCATATTGGAGCGAATGTCGATCAAAAACGCGCTGGGCACCTCCTGCATCAGCTCATAGGCCTGCAACGGAGTCAGGTGATTGAGCTGGTCATGTTCAAGTTGTGATCTACTCACTAGTGCACCTGTGTATGATGTCCGAGTTTTTTCAGTTCGCGCAGCTCATTAAACACCTGTTTGAATACCGCCACCCAGGGTTCGCTGAACTGGCCGCCTTCGTGTTTGCCAATTTCAATGGCTGCGCGCAATAGCGGCCGTTTCAGCAGGGTC
The DNA here is from genome assembly GCA_036567985.1 of Gammaproteobacteria bacterium. Classification (GTDB taxonomy): domain Bacteria; phylum Pseudomonadota; class Gammaproteobacteria; order SZUA-229; family SZUA-229; genus SZUA-229. Next base: position 25,512 of record DATCTK010000043.1, read on the forward strand.
GCGTGGGCCCGTTCATGGGTGCGCGCATCCACCAGGTCTACGATAGCAATTATTTTTGCACCGTCACAAATTTCGCTATCGGTTAAGCCGTAGGGATAGCCCTGCCCATCCACCCGCTCATGATGCTGCAATACCATGGTAGCTGCATCACGCCAGTTTTTCATATAGCGCATCAGCTCGTAGCCGATCACCGGGTGCTGTTTTATCTGCTGCCGCTGCTCCTCACTCAGCTCACCCTGGCCATTGATAATGTCCAGCGGCAACAGCGCCATACCGGCATCGTGCATATAGATGGCTGCGGCCAGCTGGTTGGGCTCCACCGGGCGTCCCGCCATATCATTCATTTTCAGCGCCAGGCGTAGCATACGATGCACCCGGCCACGCCAGTAGTTGGCTCGGTGCTCCAGTGGCTCGGCCAGTGCGCGGAAGAAAATAAAGTCATCACTCTCTTCAACGCCATAGGCAGCCAGCTCTTCTTCATCGGGACTGTCTTTGGAAAACAGGTTGGCGAGTGCGTCGCTGTTGCTGATGCTGGTTTCAATAATTTCCATACTGGGGTCGAGTAACAGCAGTGCATCCTTGATCAGCAGATCGCGGTTCATCTCATCGCCATCGGGAATGACTTCAATGGCATCGCAAATCCGCGGCAGGCGGTTCATCAGCACGCAGCGCTGGCTTTCACCGTCGATGATCTTTTCGATAATCATCTTGATGTCATCCACCGCCAGCAGTAGCAGATCGCTGAGTACGGTTTCAAAGGGAATATGCTTATTGCGGATTGACTGCAGCAGACGGTTCAGGCTGCGAGTAAGGGGTTGCAGCTTCAGCAGGCCGATATCTGACAGCGCCTGATGAATGCAGTCGACACTGTGCTGCATTTCCCGCAGCATCAGGTCATCTTCCGGCGACAGCTCGAGCATCAGCAGCGACTGTTCAATTTTCTGTTCGGCTGCGTTATAGTCAGCAAAAAATCCGACCAGATCACTGGCCTGAATAGACGCTGAATAACCGGCCATATCTGTTTTCGACATTTGCACACCCTCGCAACAACCGCCTCGTTCTGAGACGCCTATCACAGTATAAGCCTAAATGACTGTGAATCCAGCCTGTATACCGGCTGTTGATGGATTAACGGGCGATTTCTTCAGCCAGGTGCTCCAATTCCTCCGATTTAAGCAGCCAGTCCTCTTCCACCTGCTCAAGCTGGCGACTCAGCTCTGCGCGCTGCTGTGACAGTTCCTGCATGCGCTGCAGATTCTGTGCTTCGTATATTTCCGGCTGTGCCAGCGCATCTTCACACGTCTGCAGCGCCAGCTGCAGTTGCTGCATCTGCTTTTCCAGCTTATCTAGCTGTTTTTTTAACGGCTGCAGTTTCTGCCGCTGTTCCGCCTGTTGCTGGCGCTGAATTTTTTTATTTTGTGCCGTGGTGTCCGGCGCATGTCCAGAGCCGGCTAACTGAGCCTGTTGGCTTGCTTCTGCGCTATTGTCTGCACTATTTTTTGGCTGCATCAGCCAGTTACGGTAGGCATCCAGGTCATGGTTAAACACCGATACCCTGCCCTGGTCCACCAGTAGAAACTGGTCACTGACCGAGCGCAGTAAATGCCGGTCGTGGGACACCAGCACCATCGCCCCTGAAAAATCCTGCAGCGCCATCGACAGCGCGTGGCGCATTTCCAGGTCAAGGTGGTTGGTGGGCTCATCCAGTAATAACAGGTTCGGACGCTGGTATATCAGCAAGGCCAGCACCAGCCGCGCCTTTTCACCACCGGAAAATGGCGCCACCGCTTCCAGCACCCGATCGCCATGGAAGTTATAACCGCCGAGGTAGGTACGGATCTGCTGCTCGCTCAATTTCGGATCCAGCCGCTGCATATGCAACAGCGCACTGGCCTGGGGGTCCAGCTGCTCAAGTTGATGCTGGGCGAAGTAACCAATCTTCAGTTCGCTGGACTGGTTAAAGTCACCACTCTGCACCGACAGCTCACCGGCGAGCAGTTTTATCAGGGTGGATTTGCCCGCGCCATTATGGCCCAGCAGGGCAATGCGATCACCGGGCAACAGGCTCAGGCTGACGGATCTGAGAATTTTTACATCGCCATACCCCAGATCCACATTATCCAGGGTCATTAATGGATGGGGCATTTTACTGGGTTCATAAAACTTAAAATGAAACGGCGAATCGATATGCGCCGCGGCAATCAGCTCCATGCGCTCCAGTGCTTTTACCCGGCCCTGCGCCTGCTTTGCCTTGCTCGCCTTGGCCTTGAAACGACGAATAAAACTTTCGATGTGCTCAATTTCACGCTGCTGCTTTTCGTATTGTGACTGTTGCAGCGCCAGCTGCTCGGCACGGATTTTTTCAAACGCCGAGTAATTACCGCTATAAAGTTTTACTCGCTGCTGTTCGATATGCACAATGTGGGTACACACCCTGTCCAGAAAATCACGGTCGTGGGATATCAGCAACAGGGTGCCGGTGTAGTTCAACAGCCATTGCTCCAGCCAGATCACCGCATCCAGATCCAGGTGGTTGGTGGGCTCATCCAGCAGCAATAAATCGGAACGGCACATCAGTGCCTGCGCCAGGTTGAGACGCATACGCCAGCCACCGGAAAACTGATTTACCCGCTGTTGTAATTGTTCGGGTTTAAACCCCAGCCCCAGCAATAATTTTCCAGCCCGGGCATCCGCGGTGTAGGCATCTATGTCCGCCAGCTTTGTATGACACAGCGCCTGGGCATGACCATCATTATCGGCCTCCGCCTGCGCCAGTTGCTGCTCGGTTTCACGTAACTCACGGTCGCCATCCAGTACATAGTCGAGTGCGCTTTGTTCAACTGCAGGGGTTTCCTGCGCCACATGGGCGATGACGGTGTGCGGTGGCAGTTCCAGTTCGCCGGCATCACTGTGCAACCTGTTTAAAATCAGTGCGAACAGGCTCGACTTGCCACAGCCATTGGCACCGGTTACGCCGACGCGGTTACCGCGATGAATGCTGAGGCTGGCCTGCTCGAATAGCAGATGCGCGCCACGACGTATGGCAAGGTTGCTGAGTGTTAACATAATTGCACGGCAAAACCCACTGCAATGTGTATTGGCTTTTTGTGGTAATTAATTCGCTGCATTGGTTATTTTTTAAAGGCCTGTGCCAGTGCATCCGCCATGGCCGAGTTACCGACTGATGCTGAGGACTGCTGTGTTTGCCTGGACTTTGCCGGACGTTTTTTATCCCGTGGCATATCCTTCACCTGGTCACGACTGTCATCATCAAGGCGCATACTCAGGGCAATCCGTTTGCGTTGCACATCCACTTCCATCACCTTGACCTTGACCACATCACCGGCCTTGACCACTTCGCGGGGATCTTTGACATAACTGTTCGACAGCGCGGAAATATGCACCAGCCCGTCCTGGTGCACGCCGATATCAATAAAGGCACCGAAGTTGGTAACATTGGTAACCACGCCTTCCAGTACCATGTCCGGCTTAAGGTCTTTTATTTCTTCAATGCCGTCCTTGAATTCTGCAGTTTTAAATTCAGGACGAGGATCACGGCCGGGCTTTTCCAGCTCGGCGAGAATATCTTTCACCGTGGGCAAACCAAACTGCTCATCAACAAAATCATTGGCGCTAACGGTTTTAAGAAAACCTGTGTCACCCATAATCGATTTAATATCACGCCCCGACTGCTGGATAATTTTTTCCACTACCGGGTAGGCTTCCGGGTGCACTGCGGATCGATCCAGCGGATTATCTCCCTGGGAAATTCGTAAAAAACCCGCCGCCTGTTCAAAGGCTTTTGGCCCCAGCCTTGGCACATTCAATAACTGCTGACGGTTTGCATAGGCACCGTTCTGGTCACGGTACTGCACGATGTTTTCCGCCATGCTCAGTGACAGGCCGGAGACCTGTGACAGTAACGGCACCGACGCCATATTTACATCGACACCCACCGCGTTTACACAGTCTTCAACCACGGTATCCAGCTGTCGTGCCAGGCGCGTCTGGCTGACATCATGCTGGTATTGGCCAACACCAATTGCCTTGGGTTCAATTTTTACCAGTTCTGCCAGCGGGTCCTGCAAACGACGTGCAATTGAAACCGCACCGCGAATGGTCACATCCAGATCAGGAAATTCTTTTGATGCCAGCTCCGATGCGGAGTAAACCGAGGCCCCGGCTTCAGAGACAACCAGCGAACTTAAATTCAGCTCGGGGTATTTTTTAATCACCTCTTTGGCCAGCTTGTCGGTTTCCCGTGACGCGGTACCATTACCAATACTGATTAAACGCACATTATGTTTTTTTGCCAGTGCGGCGATGACTGCAATCGACTGATCCCACTGGTTCTTTGGTTGATGGGGATAAATCGTCGCATAGTCAACCACCTTGCCGGTTTCATTTACCACGGCCACTTTAACCCCGGTGCGCAGACCGGGATCCAGTCCGATAGTTGCCCTGGGGCCGGCGGGTGCGGCGAGTAATAGATCATTCAGATTAGAAGCAAAAACCTTGATGGCTTCTTCTTCCGCCGCTTCCTTCAGTTTCATTTTCAGCTCGACATCCAGATGGCTGAAGATTTTTATTTTCCACGCCCAGCGCACCGTATCCTGCAACCATTTATCTGCGGCTCTGCCTTTATTTTCAAGCTGGTAGAACTGACTGATCATGGCTTCACAGGGATGCATCTGTGTTGTTTTCAGTTCATCTTCGCCGGGCACTTTTAAACTCATCTGCAGAACATTTTCATTGCGCCCGCGGAACAGCGCCAGTGCACGATGGGATGGAATTTTATTCAGCGCTTCACTGTATTCAAAATAATCGGCAAACTTTTCACCTTCCTTTTCCTTTCCTTCGATTACCTTCGATTCAATAATGCCGTTCTGCCACAGGTAGTCCCGCAGACGCTGTAGCAGGTCCGCTTCTTCCGCAAACTGTTCCATTAATATCTGTCTCGCACCGTCCAGTGCAGCTTTGATGTCGGCAACGCCCTTGTCTGTATCAATGTATTTTTCAGCTTCAGTTTCCGGGTTAAGATCCGCATCGGCAAACAGATTATTGGCCAGTGGCTCCAGCCCGGCTTCCCTGGCAATCTGTGCCTTGGTGCGGCGTTTGGGTTTGTAGGGGAGGTATAAATCTTCGAGGCGATTTTTTGTATCCGCCTGCAGAATCGAGGCCTTGAGTTCGGGGGAGAGTTTACCCTGTTCATCGATGCTTTTTAGTACAGCATCGCGGCGTTCATCCAGTTCACGCAGGTAGCGTAAACGATCTTCCAGCTGACGCAGTTGCGAGTCATCCAGACCACCGGTCACTTCTTTACGGTAACGGGAAATAAAAGGCACGGTTGCGCCTTCATCAAGCAGGCCGACGGCAGCCTGCACCTGCTGTTCATTAACGGCCAATTCATCGGCAATACGCTGGGTAACTGATAACATAAAACAATAAAACCATGCTGTGAAACAAAGGCCTTATTGTACCTTAAAGACGGGTGCTATCCTTTAAAAAAAGCGTATTTAAACCACATATTTCACAGCCCAGCGGCTAGTGGTAGAGGCGTTTTTTCAGATGCAGAATAACCTTGCCCAGGCCCAGCTTGAGGCGACCATCGGCATTGTTAATCAATGGTAAAATTTTGCGCATGGCGGATGCCAGTTGCTGATCGGTTACCGCTGATGGCTGTTGCGATAACTGCTGCAACAGCTCTTCCAGATTAACATCAACCGCTACCCCGGCCTGGGCGGGCGTTGCCGATTCAATTGCCTGACCGGTCTGGTAACAGATAATTTCCGACTGGCCATTATCAATCGCGACCTGCATCGACTGTTCTGCCTGCTGCAGCAGCTCATCAAACGTTGTTTGATCATCACAGCTGCGCGGCGAGGTAATGCCGGTGCTAAAGCGAATCTTGAATTCCTCTTCACCCATGCGTAATTTGAGTCGGCCCACCTTGTCACAGATACGTGTCACCACCGCTTCTGCACCCTGTGGATCAGATGAAGGCAACAGCAATGCAAACTGTGATACCCCCATGCGTGCCACTATATCTTCCTTGCGCTTGCCTTCGTTAATAATTGAGGCCACCTTGCGCAAAATCTGTTCCGCCACCGGCTTGCCGTGTTTTACAAACAGCTGTGAAAACTGATCAATACTGAAGGCAACCAGGCTCAACTGGGTGCAATGCCGTGCGGCATAGGCGACCGCCTGTTCGCCCTGCTGTTTGAAGGACGAATCCACCAGCAGGCCGGTGAGTTTATCGGTTGATACCCGTTGCTGCAGTGACTGCACTTCATTGCGATAATTGATGTGGGTGCCCGCACGGGATTTAAGCGACACCGAATCAAAGGGCTTGGTAATAAAATCGGTGGCGCCCAGTGACAACACCTTTTCCTTGGTGCCATCGGTTTCTTCTGCACCGGTAATAATCACCACCGGCATTTTTGCCAGCGCGGCATCATCCGAGGCGCGAATCTGCTGCAGCAGTTCAAAGCCATCCATATTGGGCATACCGATATCACTGAACACCACCGAAATTTTCGGGTTGCTGCGCAGAATATCCAGCGCTTCCTCGCCATCCTCGGCTTCAACCACGGCAAAGTCTTTCTGCAGGATTTTTACGGCGGCACGACGAATCACCCGGGAATCATCGACAATTAAAATCTGGTTTTCGCTATTTTCAGACACGTTATACATTCGCCCGTCTTATCAAACTGCTTTTGTTCATTGCACTGTTCATGGGCAACGAGATGGCAGTCAGGTCATGTTTTCTGTACAGGAGTTTAGCTGATTAAAAACAAAACGTTAGCGTTTGCTGTTAAGCCGGTCTGTGAGAGAGGTCGCCATTCCCGCAGAACACGGGAATGGCAGAACATCCGCTAGCTGGCGCGCGGTCCGCGGGATGCCCGCTTACGCTCGTTTTCGGTGAGCAGCTTCTTACGCGTACGAATAAAGTTGGGGGTCACTTCCACCAGCTCGTCATCGTCGATGAATTCCAGCGCCTGCTCCAGGGTCAGCTTGATCGCCGGGGTCAGCGTCAGTGCTTCATCGGTGCCCGAGGCGCGCACGTTGGTGAGCTGCTTGCCTTTTAGCGGATTCACCACCAGGTCATTATCGCGGGCATGAATACCCACCAGCATGCCCTCATAAACTTCATCGCCATGCTCAAGGAACATGCTGCCACGCTCCTGCAGGTTGAAGATAGAATAGGACAGTGCCTTACCGGCGCCATTGGAAATCAGCACGCCCTTGCTGCGCTGGCCGATCACCGCGTCAACCCGCGGGCCGTAGCTGTCAAACACGTTGTACATCAGGCCATTACCGGCAGTCGCCGTAAGGAATTCGGTACGGAAACCAATCAGGCCACGGGTCGGGATTATGTAATCCAGGCGCACCCGGCCACGTCCGTCCGGCACCATGTTTTTCAGTTCGCCCTTGCGCTTACCCAGCTTCTCCATCACCGCGCCCTGGGAATCTTCCGGCACGTCCACGGTCAGCTGTTCATAGGGCTCACACAACTTGCCGTCGATTTCCTTAATTACCACTTCAGGGCGGCCCACGCACAGCTCGAAACCTTCGCGACGCATGGATTCAATCAGAACCGACAGGTGCAGTTCGCCACGGCCGGAGACACGGAATTTATCGCCGGTTTCACCCGGCTCGACGCGCAGGGCCACATTGTGGATCAGCTCCTGGTCCAGACGGTCGGAGATATTGCGTGATGTCACGAACTTACCGTCCTGTCCCGCCAGCGGGCCATTATTCACCTGGAAGGTCATGCTCAGGGTGGGCTCGTCTACCGACAGTGGCGGCATGGCTTCTACATGCTCCGGGTCACACAGTGTGTCGGAAATATTCAGCTTGTCGATGCCGTTAAAACAGATGATATCGCCGGCCTGTGCCTCAGGCACTTCAACCCGCTCCAGGCCATGGAAGCCCAGAATCTGCTGCATACGCACCCCGGTGCGAACCTTGCCTTTGCGGTCAATCAGGGTCAGCGGCTGGTTACGCTTGATCTTGCCCTGCTTAATACGGCCGATACCGATAACACCCACATAGGAGTTGTAGTCCAGCGAGCTCACCTGCATCTGGAAAGGCGCATCAAGGTCCACATCCGGCTCGGGCACATGCTCGATAATCGCTTCAAATAATGGCGTCATATCCCCTTCGCGGGCACTGTCATCCAGGCTGGCAAAGCCACCCAGACCCGAGGCATAGATGACCGGGAAGTCCAGCTGCTCATCGGTGGCACCCAGCTGGTCAAACAGTTCGAAGGTCTGGTCCAGTGCCCAGTCAACCCGCGCTGCCGGCTTGTCTACCTTGTTAATCACCACAATCGGACGGAAGCCCATATTGAAGGCTTTCTGGGTCACGAAACGGGTCTGAGGCATGGGGCCTTCCTGGGCATCCACCAGCAGCAGCACCGAGTCCACCATCGACAGCACGCGCTCAACCTCGCCACCAAAATCGGCGTGGCCCGGGGTGTCTACGATATTGATGCGGTAGTCATTCCATTTAATGGCAGTGTTTTTGGAAAGGATGGTAATACCACGCTCTTTCTCCTGGTCGTTAGAGTCCATCACGCAGGTATCCATTTCAACACGGGTATCAACCGTGCCGGACTGCTTTAACAGCTCATCAACCAGGGTGGTTTTACCGTGGTCGACGTGCGCGATAATCGCGATATTACGAAGTTTCATCTTGGGTTCGAGCTCCTGGCCGGTGCGGGCACATACAGTGGCCAGTTTCTCCGGCCATCAAAAGGTCGCCGATTATACAGCATATTAGGGATTGATGATTAGTGTAGAATCGCTGATTTATGATTATTTGTCGGAATTATGCAAAATACCCACTACCAACGACTGGGCGGCGAGGCCATGGTGCGCCAGCTGGTCGATCGTTTCTATGATCTGATGGACAACCGCGACGACTGTCGCGAGCTGCGCCAGCTGCATTCAGCAGACCTGACACAGGCCCGCGACAAGCTGTTTATGTTTCTCTCCGGCTGGCTCGGCGGCCCTTCGCTGTATATCGAGAAATACGGCCACCCGCGGCTGCGCCAGCGCCACATGCCCTTTGCCATCGGCGAAACCGAGCGCGACCAGTGGATGCTGTGCATGGATCAGGCGATGACCGATCTGCAGCTTGAGCCGGCATTACATAAGGAACTCTATGCCGCCTTTTATAAAACCGCCGACTTTATGCGCAACCAGTAAATGACGTCCCTGAAATCGCTACTTAAAGCTTTTTAAGCTCTTTTACTGGAAACTTACGCCTGTTTGAGCCATTATCCGCGGTATCTGACCCGAACGGGTGAAGCAACACAGAATAACCGAGCAGGCACCAGGGAGCACAATGGCCAAACAAGCTGAGGACCTCGTAAAAGGCGTGGTCAAACTGATATCTCTGCCAGAGATCTATATCCGCATTACCCAGGCGCTGGAAGACGACAACCACGACGCTCGCCAGCTGGGGGATATTATCGGTCACGATCCAGCCCTCACCGCGAGAATCCTGCGCATCGTCAATAGCGCCTACTACGGCCTGGCCTCGCAGATTGAAGTGGTCAGTCGTGCGGTATCGGTGATCGGCGAAGATGACCTGCGCAACCTGGTACTGGCCACCTCGGCGGTTGACACCTTCAAGCGTATTCCCAACCAGCTGGTGGACATTGACCTGTTCTGGCGCCACAGCGTACACACCGGCATAGTGGCGCGCATTCTCTCCAAACAATGCAATATCCTGCATGGCGAACGCCTGTTTGTGGCCGGCATGTTGCACGACATCGGCAAACTGGTGCTTTACTTCAAGGAGCCGGAGCTGTCCCAGCAGGTACTGCTGCAGGCTGCGGATGACGATGGCCAGCTGTGGAAGGCGGAAAAGTCCATTATCGGCTTCACCCATGCCGATGTGGGTGCCGCGCTGATCGATGCCTGGAAGCTCTCCGACACCCTGAAAGAAGTGGTGCAATATCACCACACACCGCTACTGGCAAACAGAGCACCCATTGAAACCGCACTGGTGCACACCGCCAACTGCATCGTCAATGCGCTGGCACCGGATACCGAGGTGGATGAGCACCTGCTGGATGACTACCCCGGCTTCGAGCCGAAAACCCTGGAAATTACCGGCCTGGACATGACAAAACTGCCGGCAATTATGGATCAGGCCTGGGAGCATGCGGCAGAAGTACTGGATATTATCTGCCCTCGCATCTAGGGCAACTCTCCACCTTGCCAGGCGTCACCAACCGGGTCACTGTATTGTGACCCGTATCACTTTGTTGCGTCGGCAAACCCGCTAAATTAACAGTCGTAATTCATGTGTATTCATTCCCACTTCCGAATGCACTTCAAATGTTAAAAGCATCTACAGGCCGCGAAGCAGCAGATGACTGTATTTACCGCCTGTAAACGAACGATGCGCACTAACGCACAGCCTTACCAGCTAACCGTGTCCTGAAACAGGCCAGACCAGAGTAGTGCCCATTTCGAACGACAGGAACCGCCGACAGATGTCAGCGCTGTTCCGCCAATATTCTGCATGGAATAGAAAGATGAGCGCAATAATTCACCGTTTAAAAAACACCTCGGCCAGCAGTAGCCGCCTCAAGCAGCTACAGCCCCTGTTAAAACAGATTACCGAGTGTCTGAATCAGGAGCTCTCCGAGCTGACCGGCTGCATGTTTGATAGCGCCGACGACATGCTGTTCCAGATGGCGGAGAATGCCAATTCCAACGAACTGCAGAACGAATACTTTGACACCATGCGCATGCTGCGGGTGGAACGCAAACCGGTTATCCAGGCCTTTGCCGACGGTCTCAGGACACGTTTACAGCCCGCACAAACAGAAACTGAAACCGGCAGCTTTGATGAAGACGAGTTAAGCCTGGTAGACCAGAGCGAGATGGAAGAACTGGTCGCCATTTCTACCATGCAATCCAGGGCGATGAACCTGTACGGTGAAGCGGTTAATCACCTGGAAGCACGCATTGAACATCTGGCACTGAAAAGCCCCGGCATCTTCGGCAAGGATGCACTGTCACCCAAAAGCCTGTGTGAATCTTTCCGCGATGCACTGGCTGATATCGAACTGGGCGCACACACCAAACTTGTGCTGTTCAAACTGTTCGATCAGGAAGTCATCCAGCACCTTGCGCCTCTGTATCAAAAGCTTAACCAGCTGTTTGTTGACCAGGGTATTCTGCCGCAAATCAAAACCGCAAACAGTGCACATCCACCAAAAAACCGTTACTCGGCTCAGGCAGAACCTGCTCCCGGCAGTGATACAAACTATGCGGTATTCAGGGACAATATGGTGTGCCAGCCGTCTGCTACCGCCAATTATGCTGCCAGCCATAACCCCGGCTATGGTAGCGGCCAGAGTAATGTCCAGAGCAGCGGCATAATCGCTGGACACGGCGCACCGATGGGTACGCCATCTATGAACGGTGGTAATGGCCCAGCTGGTTCAGGTACAGGTGCAGGCGATCATCTGCAACAGGAAATCAACCGTGTTGCCAGCCAGTTTATTTACGGCGGCAACACAGCATCCAACGGAGCCTCTCGTGCCGGCCACACTAACCAGTTTTATGATCGCCGCGATGTAATGCAGGCACTGTCCAGCATACAGCAACAGGCCCTGGATCATTCACAGGCGGGCAATGCACAGCCGGTGCTGATCAATTCCGCTGAATTAAAACAGGCACTGCTCAGTCAGATCAGCCAGCAGTCTGCCGGCACCATTAGCCGTCAGGTCAGCCGGGTGGATGAAAAAACCATCGACTTTATTGAGATGCTGTTCGATGCAATTATCGCCGATGAAGCCATTTCAGAACCGGTCACCAACCTGCTTTTACGCCTGCAGATTCCACTGATAAAGGTGGCGATGATCGACGAAAACTTTTTCGGTGCCAGCGAACACCCCTGTAAAACCACACTCAATATGCTCGCCTACCTGGGACGTGGCATTGCCGAACGCAGCGACCCGCTGTTTGAAAAACTCGAACAGGTTGTGGAAAGCATACTCAATGAGTTTGATATTGACCTGGAAAGCTTCGAAAACGCGGTTGCCCTGCTTGAAGAGATAGAGCAGGATGAAATCAGCCGCAGTGTTGAAATCGAAACCGAAACACAGAAGGCTGTATTGCATGCACATGCCCGCGATATGGTGCTGGCAGAACTGCAAAAACACGCCAGAAACCAGAAGCTGCCCAAAGCATCGCAGAAACTGATTCTGAAGCACTGGTCAACCCTGATGTTCCATCGCTACATCAAGCATGGCAAGCAGAGTGAACAATGGCAACAGGCATCCAGTGTCGCCAGGCAGTTAATCCAGCTGCTGCAACCAATTGCTTCCTCGCAATCCCATTTCCGCCTGCAAAGCGAAAAGGATGAAGTGCTAGATTTTATTCATAACAGCCTTCTACAAACCCGCCAGAACCCGGTAGAAATCGAGACCGAAATAAACCAGGTATATACATTACTGGAAAGCATGCTGGAGCAAAGTAACTTCAGTGATCGCGCATTGAATCAGTCATCTGATTCTACACTGTTAAGCGACAGCTATTACACAGAAGTTACTGGAGAAATCGACAGCGAAGCAGAACTTGACGCCATGCCAGATCCAGCGCTCGACTTTGAAGACGAGATTGACCCCTTGCAGGAACAGGCCAGACTGGCGCGGGAAAAAGTCGCCAGCCTGCCATCTGAAATTCGCCCCGGCGTCTGGTTCAAGGTATTTAATGGCGAAGACAATGCAGCCAGACGAGTCAAGTTGTCGCTGATTGTTATGGAAGAAGCCAAACTGGTATTTGTAGACAGAATGGGCGTCAAGGTGATTGAAAAGGATGCGGAAGAGTTTCTTAATGAAATTAACACGGAACAGTCGTCGCTTATTGCCGATCATTCTGCATTTGATCATGCCCTGGGCATGGTAATTAATTCACTATCCGCCGCAAACTGAGCGATGAAACCTGCATAATGAGCCAGACGATTAAACAGCGCCTTAAAACAAAGCTCAGATACTGCCTGCAACACAGGCAGATACCGGAGAGTTGCCAGCAACTGGTTTTCAAGTTATGGCCAACCGCACTGTTTAATATACTGAAACAGCACGACGAGCAAAGCGCTCAATGGCAATCTGCTATTCGCCTTTACCGGGAGCTCATTGACTCGATCCAGCCGATTGAAAGCCGGCTGCAATACGAACAGACCAAATCCGAGCACCTGTCACTGGTACGCAACTGCAATAATATTTTACTGCTTTACCACCATGAAAACCGGATTGAACCTGCAATAAAATCCCTGCTGGCGCATTACAATCAATCATTACAACATGCCCGTGTACAGCTGGAATCAGTAGCCGACCCGGATGCACTGAATAAAATTGCGCGCCTGCCATCCATGGTTAAACCCGGCATCTGGTGCGAACTCTACATTGACGAGAACACCCCACCACGGCGCTTGCGCCTGGCAATCATCAACAGCCAGACTGCCCAGTTAATTTTTGTTAACCGTCATGGCATAAAAATTCTGCAAAAGGATGCGGATGACTTTACCCGGGAACTGCTAGAGTCACGTTCCAGAATCTATAAACACGACAGCCTGTTCAGTCGTAACAGCGATAAAACACCATTTCAGAAAATCGGCTAAGCCGAAGTCGCTTTAATCAGCTACAGTTCTTACGAATATCCTTGCGCAGCTGCTCGGTCATCTGCTCGCGTTTTTCCGTCGAGGTTACAACCCGGTTACCGTCCTTGTCCAGCCGATACAGATAACCCGCACGCTCATACTGTTTCAGGCGGTCTTTAGCGTAGATACATCGACGTTGTGCATGCTGCTGCTGTTCACGCTGTTTATCGGCTTCCTGCTGTTCTCTTAAACGGTCTTCCTGCATCGCATTGAGCAGTCGCTGCCTTTTTTCCGCCCTGTCAGCACTGCTCTCCATATGCCCTTTTTTACTCACATCCACTTCCAGTGAGTCCGCCTCGTCTGCGGGCCTGTCGCCATAATGGGTAACCCCCTGGTCATCTACCCATTTATAGATTTCTGCTGAAGCATTGCTGCTCAGGTAAAGACAACTTAACAATAATAATATTTTGTTCATGATTCCATTCACATTCGTTGGTTTTTTCGTCATTATCCGGCAGCCTAATTTTTAGAGCCGACATGAACAACAGTATAATGTGATTTTTCCACAGACACAAAAAAAGGCCGGTGCGTTAGCACCGGCCTTGACCAACCAGCAGGAGTCCAGGCTACTGGTATTTACCCCCTACTTGGAGGTAAATTCTGGATAGGCTTCCATACCACAGTCCACCAGGTCCATGCCTTCGTATTCGTCTTCTTCGCTGACTCGAATACCCATGGTGGCCTTGATAATGCCCCATACGATCAAACTTGCACCAAACACCCAGACAAAGATGGTTAAGGCGCCGATAATCTGACCCGAGAAGCTCACATCACCGTTAGTCACTGGTACCAGTAACAGACCCAGTAAGCCCACTGTACCGTGCACTGAAATCGCACCAACCGGATCATCGATCTTCAGTTTATCCAGGGCTACGATACTGAACACAACCAGCACACCGCCAATTGCACCGAAGATGGTGGCCTGTAAGGCAGTCGGTGTTGAAGGTTCGGCAGTAATTGCAACCAGACCCGCAAGCGCACCGTTTAACAGCATGGTTAAATCCGCTTTACCGAATAACAGGCGGGCTGTGATAACCGCAGCCAGTGCACCACCGGCAGCCGCTGTATTGGTGTTGAGGAATACCATGGCAACCGCGTTGGCACTGGCAATATCACCCAGCTTCAGTACTGAACCACCGTTGAAACCGAACCAGCCCATCCACAGGATAAAGGTACCCAGGGTGGCTAATGGCAGGTTGGCACCTGGAATCGGATTGATCTGGCCATTAGGGCCGTACTTACCCTTACGGGCACCCAGTAATAGCACACCGGCTAAAGCTGCCGCCGCACCGGCCATGTGTACGATACCTGAACCTGCGAAGTCGGAGAAACCAAGATCACCCAGGTTGTACATGCCGAACACATCAGCACCGTTCCAGGTCCATGAACCTTCCATTGGATAGATAAAACCGGTCATAACCACTGCGAATGCCATAAAGGCCCACAGTTTCATACGTTCGGCTACCGCACCGGACACAATCGACATGGCTGTGGCAACAAACACCACCTGGAAGAAGAAGTCGGATGCATCTGCATAAACCGAATCCCCACCAAAACCGGCTTCGGCCGACGCAGCCAGTGCATCGGCGACAAGTGTGTCGCCACCGGCAATGCCAGTAAGAAATGCGTTTCCGCCATACATAATCGCGTAGCCCGACACCATGTACATCACGGTTGAGATGGCAAACAACGATACGTTTTTAGTCAGAATTTCTGTTGTATTTTTAGAACGAACCAGACCCGCTTCCAGCATTGAGAAGCCGGCGGCCATCCACATAACTAATGCGCCGCACACCAGAAAGTAAAAGGTGTCCATTGCATACTGTAGTTCGAAAATTTGATTTTCCACTTACATACCCTCTTTAAATTCTGTTAAAGCGCCTCAGGGCCGCTCTCGCCTGTACGGATACGGATCACCTGCTCAACCGGATAGACAAAGATTTTGCCATCACCAATCTTGCCGGTATTTGCCGCGCTACGAACAGTTTCAATAACCTGTTCAACAATGTCGTCATCAACCGCCACCTCAAGTTTTACCTTGGGCAGGAAGTCAACAACATACTCGGCGCCACGATATAGTTCTGTGTGACCTTTTTGTCGACCAAAGCCTTTTACTTCGGTCACGGTTATACCCTGAACACCGATGTCAGATAGCGCTTCACGCACATCATCGAGTTTGAAAGGTTTAATAATCGCAGAAATTAATTTCATCAATAATCTCCAGGTTGAGACTTAGCTGGGCTAAAAAAAGACAAGCGATTGCTCGCTTGCCAGGCACATTAAAGATCGAATGATTTACCCAATGTAAATATCAGCGTTGTTTCGCCATCAGCTTTCGCTGTTACCACATCAAGGTCCTCATCATTGCTCAACAGAGAGACACCCATGTCGAAACCACTCACTTCGGCGCCGTAACCCAGCTCAGTGTACGAACCGTCAAAGTCATCACCAAATGAAGCAAACTTCACATAGAAACCATTGTGCTCTGCAGTAATCGCTGCAAAGGTATAATCCAGAGTGGCTGGCGAGGTATCGTACTCGCCCATTGCATACTCAATGCTGATTGGGCCGTAACCGAAGTTCAAATCAATTTCAGTGTACTTGTCATCAAACTCATCGGTGTAGTCATACACAATGTAAGCAATATCGTATGAGAAGCCTGACGCTTCACCAGCAAACCCTGCGTAGTAGTCTGTTTCCAGGCCACTGCCTACATCACCCCACCAGGTACCAACATACAGGCCACTGTCGTGCTCGTAATCCAGTCCGGCTGAAGCACTGGAACTTGCCTGGTAGATACCGCGGAAATAATAATCGGATGTATAACCAACATTGGCGCTTGCACCTGCTACTGCTGTACCAGCTGACAGGCTACCCGCGGCAATCGCTACACTTACGGCTAAAACGTTTAATTTTTTCATGTATAAAACCCCTATGGTCGTTCGTCGTTGTTCGAATATGTGCTTAGCCAATTGCAGCAGTCGTGCCAAATACAATATGTTCTTTAAATACAATTAGATAGACTCGTGAAAACAAAATAAAGATGCTGGTAGAAATAGCCAGCTGCACCAGTCTGAAGCAGATAATTCGCCTTCGCACCAATTTGGAACATTGCTTATTCGCAGCACACCTGCAATAAGAAATACGTTAGAATCACACCTTACTAACGCGAGTTAACTGACAATGATTGATACACACAGCATTAACCAACTGGTCGATAAACTGTCTACTGTCGTTCCGGACAGCGTGAAAGCAGTAAAGTCGGATCTCGACAGCAATATAAAAGCAGTTCTGGAATCCAGTCTGCGCCAGATGAACCTGGTCAGTCGGGAAGAATTTGATGTGCAGAGCGCACTGCTGCAACGCAGCCAGCAGAAACTACAGCAACTGGAACAACAACTGGACGAGTTAATCCGCAAAATCGATCAACAATAAACATAAGCGCCCGCTGCAACGGGCCACACAGGAAAGGATTCCATGTCACTTGCAACCATCAATACCCAGGCACTGAATGGTGTCACCCCGCTGCCGGTCAGCGTTGAAGTTGATATCTCCAATGGCCTGCCGGCGCTGGCCATTGTCGGCCTGCCGGAAGCGGCGGTACGTGAAAGCAAGGATCGGGTACGCGCGGCGATTATCAACTCCGGCTTTGAATTTCCGGCACGTAAGATCACCGTCAACCTGGCACCCGCCGACCTGCCCAAGGAAGGTGGCCGTTATGATTTACCCATTGCCATTGGCATACTTGCCGCCTCGCAACAGATTCCCGATGAACAACTGGCGCAACTGGAATTTCATGGTGAACTGGCACTGGGCGGTGAACTGCGTGCAGTGAGCGGTGCCCTGCCCATTGCAATTGGTGCGCGGGATCGACAGCACACATTGATCCTGCCTGCCAGTGATGCACAACAGGCCAGGTTGATTAAAGATGCCACGGTGTACCAGGCACAGCACCTGCTGGAAATCTGCCAGTTTCTACACCAGCAGCAGGAACTGCAAACCCCGCAACTGCAACTCCCCGCGCACAATCCACGTCACCCCGATCTGAGTGATGTCAAGGGTCAGCATCGCGCCAAACGCGCGCTGGAAATCGCCGCCGCCGGTCGCCACAATTTGCTGATGGTTGGGCCACCGGGCACCGGTAAAACCATGCTAGCCTCACGTCTGTGTGGATTACTGCCCCCACTCAGCGAACAGCAAGCCATCGAAAGTGCAGCGCTGCGCTCGATCAGTCACCAGGGGTTTGACCTGGCCGACTGGATGCAGCGACCATTTCGCGCGCCGCATCACACCGCATCCGGAGTGGCGCTGGTGGGTGGTGGCAGCAATCCCCGGCCGGGGGAAATCTCACTGGCACATCACGGGGTGCTGTTCCTGGATGAGCTGACCGAGTTCGACCGCCACACGCTGGATGTATTACGCGAGCCACTGGAAACCGGCCGCATAACCATTTCACGTGCCGCCCGCCAGGCGGAATTTCCCGCCAGCTTCCAGTTGATCGCCGCGATGAACCCCTGCCCGCAGGGTTATCACTGTGATGGCAAAGCCTTATGCCATTGCACGGTGGAACAGCAGCGCAAACACCGGGCACGCATTTCCGCACCATTGCTGGATCGCATTGATATTCATATTGAAGTGCCTGCGGTAGATCGTGCGCTGCTCAATAACAGCCAGCAGCAAAGCAATGAGAACAGTCAACAGGTCGGTGTTCGTGTTAACCAGGCCTACCAGCGTCAGCTTGAACGCAGCGATAAGGCCAATGCACAATTGTCGAGCCGGGAAACAGATGAAGTCTGCAAACTGGATGCGGCCTGTGAAAAAATGCTTGATCAGGCGATGCAGAAACTCAAACTCTCTGCCCGTGCCTACCACCGGATTTTGCGTATGAGTCGTACCATTGCCGACCTGGATGACAGTGAACACATCACCCCGACGCATTTAGGTGAAGCGATTGGTTATCGTTCGCTGGATCGACTGCTTGGCGGATAGATAGTCATTAGTCATGGGTCGTTGGTTTTTAGTCATAACCCGACAAAAGATCAATGATAAAAAAAGAAAACGCGAACAACGCAAATAAACGCAAATATATGGACAGGGTAAATCAGCATTCAATCCTGAGATAAATAATATTCCCGGTATATTAGCTACTGTTTGCCAAACAATTCTTCAAAGCAGCCCTGCCCGTACGTATATCAACATCTGCAGGACACGGTGGACCCGCTGCGCTTGATGCCACCCTACAACAACCTTGCGTTTATTTGCGTTCATTTGCGTTTTCTTTTTAAAACGACCCTGACAACGGCTAAAAACTATCAATCACTGCATTGAGCGTGGCACTGGGGCGCATCACCTTTGCGGCAAGCGCATGATCCGGATGGTAATAGCCACCGATGTCCACCTTCACGCCCTGCGCCGAGTTCAGTTCATCGACAATCTTTGCTTCATTGGCAGTGAGTTTTTCCGCAACCGGCGCAAAGATTTTCTGCAGTTCCGCATCATCATTCTGCTCCGCCAGGCATTGCGCCCAGTAGAGTGCCAGGTAGAAATGGCTGCCGCGGGTATCCAGCTCACCCACTTTACGTGATGGTGATTTATTGCTGTTAAGAAACATCGAGTTGGCCTTGTCCAGTGCATCTGCCAGCACCTGTGCTCGGTGATTCTTCTGTTTTTGCGCCAGGTCTTCCAGCGATACCGCCAGCGCCAGGAACTCACCCAGCGAATCCCAGCGCAGATGGTTTTCGTTCACCAGTTGTTGCACATGCTTGGGCGCCGAACCACCGGCACCGGTTTCAAACAGGCCACCACCGGCCAGCAAGGGTACAATTGACAGCATTTTTGCGCTGGTTCCCAGTTCAAGAATCGGGAACAGGTCGGTGAGATAGTCACGTAATACATTGCCGGTAACTGAAATCGTATCCTCTCCTGCCTTCACCCGTAAAAGGGTGGCGTTAATCGCATCTACCGGCGCCATAATCTGGATATCCAGTCCACTGGTGTCATGATCCTCGAGGTAGGCTTCGACTTTCTTAATCAGGTTGGCATCATGGGCACGGTTTTTATCCAGCCAGAAAAACGCCGGCTGGCCAGTTGCCCTGGCACGGTTCACCGCCAGCTTGACCCAGTCGCGAATTGGCAGGTCTTTGGTCTGGCACATGCGCCAGATATCACCGGCTTCAACCGTGTGCTCCAGTAAAACATTACCCGCCGTGTCGCTGACCTGTACCTTGCCGCTGGCTGGTATTTCAAAGGTTTTATCGTGTGAGCCATATTCTTCCGCCTTCTGCGCCATCAGCCCCACATTGCTGACACTGCCCATGGTGGCTACATCGAATGCACCATGCTGTTTGCAGAAATCAATCACCTGCTGGTAAATGCCGGCATAACAACGATCGGGAATCATTGCCCGGGTGTCATGCAGCTTGCCATCCGCACCCCACATTTTGCCAGACGAGCGAATCGCCGCCGGCATTGAGGCATCAATAATCACATCACTGGGCACATGCAAATTGGTAATGCCCTTGTCTGAATCCACCATCGCCAGTGCCGGGCGTGATTCATACACCGCCTGTAAATCTGCTTCTATCTGCTGGCGCTCGGCATCCGGCAGGCTGCTGATTTTTGCATAGACATCACCCAGGCCATTGCGGGTATTGACGCCGAGTTTTGCAAAGGTCTCTGCATATTTATCAAACACATCGCGGTAATACACATTGACTGCATGGCCAAACATAATCGGGTCCGAGACTTTCATCATGGTTGCCTTAAGATGCAATGACAGTAGAACACCCTGTTGTTTCGCCTGCTGTGCCTGTTCTTCATAAAACGCACACAGTTTGTTTTTATTCATTACTGCCGCATCAATCACTTCATCTTCCAGCACAGCGGTTTTTTCTTTTAATAGCTGTTTACTGCCATCATCCGCCAGCAGTTCGATTTTCAGGCTGTCCGCTTTAGCCAATACCACCGACTGTTCACTACCGTAAAAGTCACCTTCGCTCATACTGGCCACCTGTGATTTTGAATCAGCCGACCATTCACCCATGGAGTGTGGATTTTTTCTCGCATACTCTTTTACCGGCCCGGCCACGCGTCGGTCGGAATTGCCTTCACGCAATACCGGGTTAACAGCACTGCCCAGCACCCTGGCATAACGCGCCTTGATTTCTTCCTCGGCGGCATTTTTCGCTTCTGCCGGGTAATCAGGTATGTCATAGCCCTGTGACTGCAGCTCCTTGATTGCGGCATTTAATTGCGGCACCGAGGCGCTGATATTGGGCAGCTTGATAATGTTTGCACCCGGCTGTTTCGCCAGCTCACCCAGCTCGGCCAGTGCATCACCGATTTTCTGTTCATCGCTGAGCCTGTCCGGGAAGTTGGCAATAATGCGTCCGGCCAGAGAAATATCCCGCGATTCCACATCCACACCCGCAGCGGCGGTATAGGCCTTGATAATGGGCAACAATGAATAGGTGGCCAGCATCGGGGCTTCGTCGGTATCGGTGTAGATAATTTTTGATTTTGACATGGAATACGTCTCTGAATAATGGTTGGAATAGGTTGCGGCTAAACCGTTGTGTCTGTTAGCCGCCTATTATATGGCAGAATGCACAATGATTCACACCGGTGAGGTTTTTCTTGAGGCATTCAGGCTCATTACTGTACATCCAGCAAGCAGTGTCTATTGCACGGAATTTATTTTTCTCATTCACTCGGGCAGGGTTTCTCGCTGCTGCTCACTGTCTTCATAGCGCACACCTTCTATAATCGCCGCACTCAGCACCATCAAGCCGCCTACTATTTCATTCACACCCAGATCCGAGCCCAGAATTAGCGCCGAGGATACCACCGCCACTACCAGCTCCATTACGATAATAATGGATGAACGCCCCGCCTCCATTTGCGTCACCGCCCACTGTGTGCCGTAGGTTATCAGGCCCAGCCAGACAACGCCGTATAGCGCCGCCAGCATAATCGACTGATTGCCCGGCAGGCTCTGGCTTTCGCCAGTGAATTGCAGGGACACTGCAATCAGCAGGGCACAGCCGGCAAACATCACCGCTACCTTGCTCATTGCAGGTATATTCTGTGTGTACCTGAAGAGAATATTGGTTGCTGCCAGCCCCATACCCGAGACAATGGCCAGCACATCAATCCAGCTGATGCCCTGCCAGCTGGTATTCACCACATCCAGAATCACCGCTGCACCGGCCAGACTCAGCATCACTGCAACGAGCCGCACCTTACTGACTTTTTCCTTAAGAAAAATGCGCCCGCCGAGCACACTCCATACCGGCAGCAGGTAGAATAGAATCATCACGCGGATCACATCACCGTGGGCGATAGCTGTCTGGAATGAGGCATTGGCAATTCCGCCGGCCAGCGCAATCATCAGCATCAGGCCAATACTGGTTTTCCAGTAGGCGTATTGTTTAAACAGCCAGGGCGAGAACACCAGCGCACCCGAGGTAAAGGCAATCAGTATTAGTTGCAGGCTGCTCATGCCTGTTTCTGTGAGGTATTTCAGTGGTAGCCAGGTTAAACCCCAGCCCATCGAGCTGAATACCAGCACAATAACGGCAAGTCTTGAATTCATTGTAATCTATTCTTTTTTTATGGCTTATTCATAGTGCATGGGAAAGGGATGACACTGCCGATAAAATTCAATATCGTGATTTGGCCAGATCTGCGCACCGGTTTGCCTGGCGATCTGTTTTAATTTACGAATACTCTCAATCGCCAGCGCTTCCTTATTATGCCAGCAAAGACCCGGCGCGACCTCATCAAATAAATGCTTTTCAGCAGCGCCGGATAGGCAGTCAATCGTTTACGGTAATCAAAGGAGACAATATCGGCTCTATCGGTGTGATGCCTGACGTGCTTGTGGCGAATATCCTCGTAATCGCTGTAGCTGGCACCACAAATCCACAGCAACACCTCACCCAGCCAGCGGTGGTGTTTATTTTTACGAAACAGACTGTTATGCGCGCACTCGTGCACCAGGTAGGCGGCAATCACCAGGCCGTGGGCAAACAGCAGCACACCCGCTAAATTGAGCATTAATGATGCTGACAACATCATGGCCATACCGCCCAGATAGGCGGCAAGCACATACAGCATTGCTAAAAGATTGGGCCAGAGGGCGTCTTCGTATCTGAATACTCCTGCCATGAGTCGATACCAACGGGTCGTCCCGAAGCACAGTGCACACTTGCGCTGTAGAAACACCGAGCAGATAGCAGACCAGTTTATGCAGGCAGCCGGCTTTTGCGCAATAACAAGCGATATTTCAATAACTTAGCAAGCAGCAGCTGGAATAATAAGGGTTCACTGATTACGCGGAAACGCCCCTGGCGTGCACTCCAGCCTGGCCTGCCGCTCCATTCTGGTGCCTTTTGTTCACATCGGCTCCCGAGTTGTAGCACCCCGGAATTCTGATATACTCCACCGCCTTAGCGCCTGTGGCTCAGCTCTGGATAGAGTACATCCCTCGGTCGGTGAGGTCAGAGGTTCGGCTGGGTTGCCCGGAGCAACCCAGGACAGGGTGATCGCTTTTTATCACCCTGGGCCGTAAGGCCGAGGCTCAGGGACGAGCCGAGCAATCCGTTACAAATAAATGACTGTTAATTTAAAATAAAGCATTATGCGCCCGTGGCTCAGCTGGATAGAGCGTTGCCCTCCGGAGGCAAAGGTCACAGGTTCGAATCCTGTCGGGCGCGCCATAAATAAAAAAGCCCTCTGCTTCCAGAGGGCTTTTTTATTTATGGGCCTTAACGCCCTGATGAGAACCTCGGGGCTGGCTACAGTCTCCAGGCCAATATAACCATCCATTCTTAATAAAGCCCAACTTACATATAGACACAAAAACAATCTGTGTTAAAGTCTACCTTTAATAAAGAACATCTATCCAGGTCGACTAAAAGGCAGGCTTTAACATAATGAAGACCCAAGCCCGTTCAGGTGAGTTTGTTGTTCAGCCAGGAGGCCACCAGGCCTTTATCCCCAATCCATTACCTCCTGAGCCAGCATTGGAAATTGATGGCGAGATGCAAGCGCTATTATCCAGGGCTGATCGTGCACTAGGACGCTTAGACGGCTCTATTCGAACATTACCCAATCCTGACCTCTTCATATTTATGTATGTACGAAAAGAGGCGGTACTGTCTAGCCAGATAGAGGGCACCCAGAGCTCACTCAACGACATCCTTGAAGTAGAGGCCGATATCTTCGATAGCGAGCGCCCAAGCGATGTTGATGAAGTACTCAACTATGTACGAGCAATGAACTACGGTCTGGAGCGCCTGGAAAACTTACCACTATCTAACCGCCTGATCCGCGAAATCCACAACGTATTATTGAGTGGTGTACGCGGGGGCAACGCTCAACCTGGTGAATGGCGTAAAATCCAGAACTGGATAGGCCCACAAGGCTGCACTTTAAAAGAAGCCAGCTTTGTGCCACCGCCTCCACAACAACTAGAAGAAATACTGGGTCAATTTGAAAACTTCCTGCACGATGAAAGCTTACCCGCCCTTCTACAAATTGGCATAGCCCACGCGCAGTTTGAAACTATCCACCCTTTTCTGGATGGTAATGGTCGTGTTGGAAGGCTACTTATTGCATTCATGCTATATCAAAAACGTATTTTGGAAACACCCGTACTCTATATCTCACATTACTTTAAAAAGTACCGCCAACAGTATTACGAGCAACTTCAATCAGTACGTGAGAATGGCAGCTGGGAATCATGGTTAAAATTCTTCCTGCAAGGCATCTATGAAGTTTCTCAAGAAGCAACTGAAACCTCACGAAAAATTGTAGACCTACGAGAAGAACATAGAATGCTCATTGCTGAACACTTTGGACGTGTAGCGGGAAATGCTACGCAAGTCCTGGAAACCTTATACCAACGCCCCTACATCAAGGTGCAGGACATTCAGAAACTAACCAAAGTTTCATACCCTGCTGCCAATCAGCTGATGAACAAATTTGTTGAACACGGCCTTTTGACAGAAGTGACTGGCCAGGCCCGTAATCGACAGTTTCGTTATGGACCATATATCGATCTATTCAGTTAAAAACTAATATAAAACTTAACTATATGTTACTAAAACAGATGACTTTACTATTGACCGCCCATCTTAGGGCAAGCACAGGGATGCGCGAATTGTAGTGGTCAAATACCCCCTAAACCTTGATCCGTCCCCAAACCAACACGCCTCTTGCCAAAACCCACATAAAGGCATAGTTTCAACAGAACCAGCCCAGAGCCCCTTCGTTATTAATATACCAGCTGATCTCTATCAATAACCCCTCTTGCCAAACCCGGCGGGAGGGCATATTTTCATTACTATCCATGGACAACAACGGCGTAATAAAAAACACTAAACGGAGGTCGAAATGAGCAAAATATGGGTACTGGTTGCCGACAGTGCGCGAGCACGCCTGTTTCACGCGGACGGTTCCGCCGGAGCATTGCAGGAACAAACCGACCTGCTGATGCCTGGCTCACGCCTGAAAGAAAGTGACCTGGTGGGTGACCGCGCCGGACGTGCCTTCGACAGTGGTGGCAAGGGGCGACATGCGATGGACCCCGGCACCTCGGCAAAAGAAATGGAAAGCCATCGCTTCGCCGCAGAAATTGCCGAACTACTGCAGAAAGAACACCTGGCAGGTGCCTTTAACCGCCTGACACTGGTGGCCCCGCCGGCTTTTCTGGGTGAGTTACGTAGCGCATTAAGCGACGGCGTGCGAGAAAAAGTCAGCGCCGAGCTGGACAAGGACCTGGTGCAGTTTGACAGCAAGGCGATCCGCGAACACCTGCCCGAGCGGCTGTAAATCGCTACCCGCGCCGGTTAGGCCTGCACATCGAAATAGTGCAGGCTGAACAGATTGTCTTCATCGGTCCAGACCTGCCTGCTGACATAACCGGCGCGTGCCGCCAGCTCAATGAATTCCTGCACAGTGTATTTATAGGAACTCTCGGTAAAGATGGTCTCATCGGTTGCGAAACCAAATTGCTCATCGCCAATGCAGATCGCCTGCGGCTGCTGGCTGACCAGGTGCATTTCAATGCGCCCGAGCTGATCATTATAAAATGCATGATGGCTAAATTGCTCCGGCTCGATCTCCGCATCCAGTTCACGCTGAATTCGGTATAACAGGTTCTGGTTGAAGGCGGCGGTCACTCCCTGCGCATCATTGTAGGCGGCATTCAGGATCGCCGACTCTTTTTTCAGATCAACACCAATTAACAGGCTGCCGTTTTCACCGGCCACGCTTTTCAGGTTAGTTAAAAACTGCTCCGCCTGCTGCGGGTCGAAATTGCCGATACTGGAACCGGGAAAAAAGATCAGCCGCTGCGCATTCGCTGGGCACCAGGGCAAACTCAATGGTGCGGTGAAATCCACACAGGTCGCGTGCACCTGCAACCAGGGATACTCCAGTGCGACCTGCCCGGCGGCCTGGTAGAGAAAATCACGGGAGATATCCATGGGCAGATAGGCCGCCGGCTTCAGCTCGTCGAGTAACAGGCGGACTTTTTCACTGTTACCGCTACCCGGCTCAATCAACAGGCATCGCTCACCAATCAGTTCGGCAATCTCCGCCGCATGTTGCTGCAATAACTGTTGTTCAGTCCGCGTGAGGTAGTATTCATCGGTGCGGCAGATGGCATCAAACAATTCCGAGCCACGCTCGTCGTAGAAAAACTTCGGCGGGATCTGTCGCGGTTGCCGTTGCAGACCGGCCAGCACCTCACTGAAAAAGTCCGCGTGGGCCGGATGCTCGTCGTAATAATAAATTGAAGCAGCTGTCATTCCATTCATCAACTATCCTCCGCCAGGCGAAAACCACTGAACTGCCACTGGTCGCCGGGATAAAAGAAATTGCGATACGTCCTGCGAATATGATCATCCGGGGTTACACAGGAGCCACCACGTAACACATACTGGCCACACATGAATTTGCCATTGTATTCCCCCAGCGCACCCTCGGCAGGCCGGTAACCAGGGTAGGGCCCATAGGCACTGCGGGACCACTCCCAGACATCACCGAACATCTGGCTTAAACCCTGTACGGATGCATCAGCGGCGAGCGGCTGTAAATAATCGCTGCTGCGCAAATTACCCTCAAGGGGCTGTTGCGCTGCGGCAATCTCCCATTCCGCCTCGGTGGGCAGGCGCTTACCCGCCCAGCTGGCATAGGCATCGGCCTCGAAGTAATTGACGTGGCACACCGGCGCATGCAGATCCACCGGCTGCATCCCGCCCAGCGTATAGTGGCACCACTGGCCGTCACGTTTTTCCCAGTATAAGGGCGCGTGAAAACGCCCCTGCTTGATCGCCGCCCAGCCTTCAGAAAGCCACAACTCGGGACGAACATAAGCGCCATCCTCGATAAAGGCAATGTATTCAGCATTGCTAACGGGGCGGGAGCCAATGCGAAACGGCGGCTGCCAGATGTCGTGTTGCGGCCGTTCATTATCGAACGCAAACCCGCCCTCGCCTGCACCCAGTTTTGTCATGCCCCCGCTAAAACTTACCCACTGCAGTTCAGCTGACCCACGCTGCGGCAGATCAATTTCCCGGTAAGCCGGACGCAACGGGTTCATACCCAGGATATGCTTGATATCGGTGAGTAACAGTTCCTGGTGTTGCTGTTCATGGTTCAGGCCGATAATCAGGCGTTCGCGAATCATCGCCTGTTCATCAGCCCGGCCTGACGTCAGCAGCCTGAGCATGGCCTGATCGACATGGGCGCGATAGGCCATCACCTGGTCCAGCGTGGGGCGTGACAACAGCCCCCGTTGCGGGCGAGGATGGTATTCGCCAACCTGCTCGTAATAGGAATTGAACAGCCGCACATAGTCGGGGTGAAACAGACGGTAGCCATCGACAAATTCATTGAGAATAAAGGTTTCGAAAAACCAGCTGACATGGGCCAGGTGCCATTTGGGCGGGCTGACATCGGGCATGGTCTGCACACCATAATCCTCGATCAGCAGCGGCTGGCAAATCCGTTCACTGGCTTCGCGCACCCGCTGATAGGCGGCACAAAGATCGTTGTTTGCTACAGGTAATTCGGCAGAATCCGGTGACGCGGCCATATTAAACCCCTGTTGTTTTTAGTGTTTATTCATTTAAACCACAATAAAACAGTAGCACTGAATCATCACAAACGACAGGCTAAGCTCAAATTTCAAATGCTTACAAGCTTTGCTGCAAAAGAATCAATCACTTGTGTATTAGATTAAATTATCCAGCGGGCTATTCACACTCACGCCGGGTTTATTCAGCACATGGGTGTAAATCATCGTGGTCGACACATCGGCATGCCCCAGCAACTCCTGCACGGTACGAATGTCCGAACCGGATTCGAGTAAATGGGTTGCGAAGGAGTGGCGCATGGTATGACTACTCACCCGCTTTACAATGCCCGCATTCAAGGCGGCACGTTTAATAGCCTTCTGTAAACTGGACTCATGTATATGATGCCGCCTGTAATGGCCGGAACGAGGATCCCTGGATATCACCTTCGCAGGAAACACATACTGCCACTTAAACTCTGTTTCAGCCTTCGGGTATTTCCTGGATAGCGCATCAGGCATATATACATGACCATACCCATTTGCACGATCACTCTGATGCTGCACTTCAACACGATCTATCTGCTGCTTCAGTTCATCCATCAATCGCAACGGAATGGGCACCACCCTGTCTTTTTTACCCTTGGCCTGCCGAACAATGATCTGTTTATATTCAAAATCAACATCTAGCACTCTAAGACGAATGCATTCCATTAAACGCAAGCCGCAGCCATAGAGTAATTTCGTCATTAACAACATATGCGTATCATACATATTTTCAAATAAAAGCCTGATCTCATTGCGCGACAGCACAACCGGCAGGCGTTTAGGCTTTTTAGAACGGGCAAACACCAGCTCTTCCGACACGTCCTTAGCGAGTACATTTTTATAAAAAAATACAATTGCAGACAGCGCCTGAGCCTGTGTACTGGATGAGACACGACGATTTACAACGAGGTACTCAAGATAATCTTTTAAATTATCATCAGTATATTTTTCAGGGTCACCGAATGAGCAGAACGCAATCAACCTTAATACCCAGTTTAAATAGGCCTGCTCTGTTCGTATAGAATAGTGCCTGACACGCACCTGGGTTATCAAATCACTGACATGGCCTGGATACTTCGCAAAAACCTGCGAAAAAAGTGACGCCGCACGCACACTTTTCTGCACCAGCTGCGCATGAATGGATTTTAGATCGATATCATTCTCACCAGGTTCCAGGCCCGGAGAAGCACGCTTATCGGCACGTTCACGCCAGAGCTGCCAGTTAAAATCAACTGTCCAGTCAGGCTTTACCATCTCCTTGAACAATATTTCCAGCGAAGTCAGAATTTGTCTTAACTGCCAACCCTGGTAACGTGGACTTCCGTATTTTTCATTCAAATACTGTTCAATATGCTGCGCTGTATGATGTGACAGGCGCAATCCAGCGGATGATTTAATATACGCCTCAGCATGGCGTACATACCAGTAAGCCTTATGGCTCTGGACACCGTAATCTTTTGATTTTAATATGAATTTATCCCAGAAATGGGCAATAGACGAATCAGTCATAGCGCGCCTCCCTGGCAAAATAATCGACTCATTGGCATTCCTTAGCCAGAACGATTATCATCAACCTCAATAAGAATTACAACCCAATTATACGGAATTCCATATAATCCGGTAAATTACGGACGTCCGTATATATCACTGTTGGATTGCGGTTTTAAAAGCATTTGTAGGAATTACGGAAATAAGCTGTAGGATAAACCAGCAAACAGACACATGAAATTGTAAGGGCGTAAAAAACATGATATGAACAAAGCTTCATAAAGCAGCAGCTTAACATGCGTTGAAGTCTGACAGCTTTATGAAGCTTTGTGCTAATTGTTTTTTATAAAGCATTTCATTTTTTGTCAGCCGACATTTCATGCGCCGCAGTACTTTGCAAAGTATCCTGAAATTTAGAAGGAAATAATCCAACAAGTAGTTCAAGTGGACCAAGCAAAAAGCGCTTGGCCACTTAACATTTATCGTTAGGCTCATATTGATTAAAAATCATGGAAAATAACAAGCAATTTAAACCCATAAAGAAAAAGCTCATTTTGTATTATGCATGCTTTATTCCTTTATTCATTACTGGCATTCTTCAAAAGCAAGGCATTGTTGATCAAAATGCCATTTTTATAATATTTTTAGTCATGTTTGTTTTAATTACAGGTCTTTGGGCATTATTATATTCAACAATATGCCCATCCTGTAAGAACTCGTTTTTTACTAAAAATGGATTACCTCCATTTTATTTTTCAACAAAGTGCAAACATTGCAATGTGAGTCTTAACTCAAATGATAATTAGCCTAACAATCACATTAACGCCGACAGTCCGGACGCTCGGCCTAAAAATCAGGCCAAGCGCCGTCCTGCCGGTTATGTAGGCGTTAAACCTTCCCAAGGAAACGAATGAATAAAGAGTTAATGGATAGGCTAAAGAAAGATCTTGAGAAATCTGGCTTAGCATCAGAACTTAAAGTAAGGAGAATATTCCAGGAACGAAAATGGTCTATTTCCGGTGGCGCAGCATATTTAGACAAAGATGAAGGTAAATCAAGAGAGATTGATATTGTGGCCCATCATGGTGCCTCAATAAAAAGAAGAGACAAAACTGTTATATACAATGGCTTCAGGATCTATGCTGAAGTTAAAAAATCTGAAAAACCTTGGGTTGTTTTCAAGCATTACCCATCAAAACACTTTGATTCTTGTGCATGGAATAACATCATCGATTACATAAACCTACCATGCAAACCGTTACACCTAGCAAAATCTCTTCAAAAACACTCATTGATAAAAGCCAATGGCTGGGAAGGCACTGGAATACACGAAGCATTTAAAAAACCAGATCAACCATCTAGATGGTATGGTGCGTTTTTATCTGCAATAAAATCTGCTACTGACTATCATGAAGAGTATGAAACGGAAGGCGAAAAAGAATCAAATGACCTATATCAAAATCCAACAGAGATAACGTTTAATCAACCTGTAGTTATTTTAGATGGTGTATTGGTAACAGCTGAATTGACATCAGATAACGATATCCTCATTGAAGCAGTCAACACTGCTGCCTTCAAATTCGAATACAAAACAGAGCACTACAATAGGTCAAGTTATCGTGTAGATGTTGTTACAATTAACGGTCTTCAAGAATATCTTGAACTTGTTGAAAAAAGACAAGCTAGCTTAAACAAGGCAATACTAGATAATGCTGGAATTTAGGTTTAACAAGGCGTTCAAAAATGACCGCCAAAAAGCGGCGGCCTTTTAACTTAGCGTTATGCGTAATAAGGAAATTATCTAAAACTTATGCTTACATTGAAGCGTAATACATGCTTAGTGTGTGGTAGCAAAATACCATTAATTAGAAACTTAGCCATATCATGCTTTAATAGCGTTGAATGCCCTGGGTGTCATTCATACATGCTATTCAAAAAGCATATTTGCCTCATTCAAGTATTCCTTTATCTACTTCTATTTCCTGCTATTTATCTATTTCAGTCAAACAAGCTACTCGGCCTGCTAATTCTATGCACATTAGTAATTGCATCAATATTAATCTCCAGCATAGCACCATACCGAATTGACCCAGCTCATGAATCAAGGCTCAAGAAAAATGCGCATACAAGTAAATCAACGCCGACCAAAAGCCCATTACTTAAATAAGCCCTATTTATGTACACTACTAAAAACTACAATAATAAAGCGCATAATCGGGTTTTCGGCCGGTTATTAGGGCGTTATGAGTATCAAGGAATGATTCATTGAGAAATAAAACAAAAATCACTTTAATAGCTTTTTTATCTTCAGCAACGATACTGCTATTCTCTTTTCTCTATTTAATCAATGGGTCAGGCTATCAGCTAATCAACACAGAGAACTCGCCAAATTCAATATATACCCTGACAGAGTTTCTCTCTAATAGCGAAGCTGGTCATGCACCTTACGGTTCATATCTAGTCTTATCAACAGAACCAATAGCAAATCCAGACAAAGGGCATATTATATATGCTGGCTATTGCTTTAAACTTAATTACACATGGGATTCAAACGAGCAAATAACTATCAATTGTAAAAGCAAAGAATCCATTAAAACAATAACATTGGCAAAAGTCTCTTATGGTATTAATATCAATTTCAACACAAACTCATAACAAAACGGTCAAGTTCGCATGTGCAAAAAAACGCACATGCTTGGACTCCGCTTACGCTCCGCCACTTACCTCGGCGTTATGCATAAAAAGGATA
>DATCTK010000044.1:0-89937 GCA_036567985.1 Gammaproteobacteria bacterium
GATGTGCGCTGGCAGGGACAGAAAATCAGCCACCCGGAATCGGACTATTTCCAGCAGTTGCTGTTTATCGGCCACCGCCCCGGCATCAAGTTCGAGCTGACACCACTGGAAAACCTGGCCATGGCAGTGGCACTGAATGGCAGCAACGAGGCCATGAGCCTGGAAGATGCTTTATATCAGGTGGGCCTGTACGGCTTTGAAGACACCCCCTGTGCGCGCCTGTCGGCGGGGCAGAAACGCCGTGTGGCGCTGGCTCAGCTGTATCTCAGCAATGCCCGGGTGTGGATTCTGGATGAGCCCTATACCTCGCTGGATGTGGCGGCGGTATCGGTGCTGGAACAGCGTTTTGCACAGCATATCGAGCAGGGCGGGATACTGGTGATAACCTCCCACCAGCCGGTGAACCTCAACGCGGGTACGCAATACCGATTGCGACTGCCGGATACCCGGCTGGAGGCCCTGTGATGATACCCTCCACCGGCAGCGCCTTTGTGGCGCTGATCAGGCGCGACCTGATGCTGTCCTATCGACACCGCAACGAGCTGCTGAACCCACTGCTGTTTTTTGTCATTGTGGTGACCCTGTTTCCCCTGGGCACCTCGCCGGAAAAAGAACTGTTACAAACCATGGCGCCGGGGGTGATCTGGGTGGCCGCGCTGCTCGCAGCCATGCTTTCCCTCGATAGCCTGTTCAAGGCAGACTATGAAGACGGCACCCTGGAGCAGCTGCTGCTCAGCCAGCATTCCAATGCGCTGCTGGTACTGGCGAAGATTTTCAGCCACTGGCTGGTGACCGGCGTACCGATTATCCTGCTGGCCCCGTTGCTCGGCCTGTTTATGTTTCTGCCGGCAGAAGGCATAAAAACCCTGATGCTGACCCTGCTGCTGGGCACGCCGATTCTCAGCCTGGTGGGTGCCATCGGCATGGGGCTGACATTGGGATTGAACCGCGGCGGCATGTTGTTGTCTCTGTTAGTGCTTCCACTGTATATTCCTGTGCTGATCTTTTCTGCAAGTGCAGTCGACGCCAGTCTGGCGGGGCTGGAAATTAAGGGGCAGCTGTATTTCCTCGGGGCCTTACTGGCGCTATCGATAACCCTGGCGCCCATTGCTGCGGCAACCGCGCTGAAAATCAGCATTGAATAACCAGTGATCCGTTTGACTTTAAGTATGTGTATATGAAACTACCCGCAATCCTCCACAAGTTTTCTTCGCCCAGAAATTTCTACAGTATGTCAGGCAAGCTGATCCCCTGGCTTGCCTGGGGCTTTGGTCTGACCTTGCTGGCCGGCCTTTACACCGGTTTTTTTGTTGCGCCACCGGATTACCAGCAGGGGGAAAGCTACCGCATTATGTTTGTGCATGTGCCCGCGGCCTGGATGTCGATGTTTATCTATGTGGTAATGGCCACAAGTGCCGCGATCGGCCTGATCTGGCGCATTAAAACCGCCGACCTGATGGCCAGTATGAGCGCCCCCATCGGCGCTGCATTTACCTTTATCGCACTGGTGACCGGCTCGCTCTGGGGTAAGCCCATGTGGGGTACCTACTGGGTATGGGATGCGCGCCTGACCTCCGAGCTGGTGTTGCTGTTTCTTTACCTGGGCTTTATTGCCCTGCAGGCCTCGATTGAAGACCCGCGCAATGCCGCCCGCGCCGGTGCGGTGCTGGCGATTGTCGGCGTGGTGAATATCCCCATTATTCATTATTCAGTGGAATGGTGGAGTACCCTGCATCAGGGGGCCACGGTGAGCAAACTGGATAAGCCTTCAATTCATATCACAATGCTGATTCCCCTGCTGCTAATGGCGATTTCTTTCAAATTGTATTACCTGGCCTCGGTGCTGATGCGCGGTCGTGGTGAGGTTCTGCGCCGTGAGCAGAACAGCCGCTGGGTAAAAGACATTGTGGCGGCGGAAACGCAGTCCGGGGGAGTGAAATAATGACAGCCAGTGAATTCTTTCATATGGGCGGCTATGCCTTTTTTGTGTGGAGCTCTTATGGTATTGCCACCCTGTTGCTGGGCTGGATGTTTATCAGCCCCATTTTCAAACGCAGGCAGATCATCAAGGAACTGCGCATGAAATACCGCCAGCAGGAACGCCAGCAGCAGGATAATCCCGCAGAAAGCTGAGTACTGAATTAACCGATCGTGACAGGAGACAGGCTGCGGCCTTGTCGGAATAACTGCTGAAGCTGTTTCAGCACAACCGAAGTAAAAACGAGAGAATCATGACCCCACGCCAGAAACGAATGACTTTTGTTGCCATGCTGATCGCCGGTGTCGGTGTATTTATCGCGCTGATTATGATGGCGCTCAATGAAAACATTAATCACTTCTACAGCCCCACCGATATCGTGGAGGGTAAAGCACCGGAGAATCACAGTTTCCGCATCGGTGGGCTGGTGGTTGATGGCAGCGTGAAGCGTGCCACCGAGGGGCTGCGCATCGATTTTGATCTGACCGATGGTGCCAATAACTTCACCGTGCACTATGCCGGTATACTGCCGGACCTGTTCCGTGAAGGACAAGGCATAGTGGCCACCGGTAAATTACAGGGAAATATATTCGTGGCGGAAGAGGTGCTGGCCAAGCACGATGAAAACTATATGCCACCGGAAGTGGCGGAAGCACTGAAAAAATCCGGCAAATATGACACTGCCAAAGACATGGAGCACCCTGAGAATATCCCCGTGGGCCAGGATGCCAAAGCAGCGCCCACTGGCTACACCACAGGAGCGGAATAATGATTGCTGAAATCGGTCACTTCGCGCTGATCCTCGCCCTCTGCCTGGCCATTGTGCAGTCAGTGGTGCCATTGGTGGGGGCACACAGGCGCTACTCGACCTGGGTGGATGTGGCGCGTCCCGCTGCCTATGGTCAAACCCTGTTTATTACCATCAGCTTTATCTGCCTTACCTATACCTTTCTGCTGGATGATTTTTCCGTGGCCTACACCGCGCAGCAGTCGAATACCGAACTGCCGGTGATCTACAAGATTTCTGCCGTGTGGGGCGGCCATGAAGGCTCACTGCTGTTGTGGGTGTGGTTTCTGGCTCTCTGGTCGTCGGCGGTGGCTTATTTCAGCCGCTCCATGCCCGCGCTGATGCGTGGCCGGGTCATTGCGGTGATGGGGCTGGTGAGCATTGGCTTCCTGTTGTTTACCCTGCTCACCTCAAACCCGTTTGATCGGGTGTTTCCGGCGCCGCTGGAAGGTCGCAGCCTGAATCCATTGTTGCAGGATTTCGGCCTGATTATTCACCCGCCAATGCTGTATATGGGTTATGTCGGTTTTGCCGTGGCTTTCGCCTTTGCTATTGCAGCGATGATCGGTGGCCAGCTGGATTCCGCCTGGGCCAAGTGGTCGCGTCCCTGGACCATGGTCGCCTGGGTGTTCCTGACCGTCGGCATTGCACTGGGTAGCTGGTGGGCCTATTACGAGCTTGGCTGGGGTGGCTGGTGGTTCTGGGATCCGGTGGAAAATGCCTCCTTCCTGCCCTGGCTGGTGGGTACCGCACTGATTCACTCACTGGCGGCAACCGAAAAGCGCGGCGTGTTCAAGGCCTGGACCGTACTGCTGGCAGTATTTGCCTTCTCGCTGAGTCTGCTGGGTACCTTCCTGGTGCGCTCCGGTGTGTTGACTTCTGTACATGCCTTTGCCAATGACCCGGAACGGGGCATTTTTATTCTGATGTTCCTTGGCGTGGTGGTCGGTGGCTCGTTGATGCTGTACGCCTGGCGGGCGCCGCAAATTCGCAGTGCGGTTAAAGTGAATATGCTGTCCCGCGAAGGTGGTTTGCTGATCAATAATATCCTGCTGGTAACCGTGGCGGCCTCTGTGTTGCTGGGTACGCTTTATCCGCTGGCCATGGATGCACTGGGTGCGGGCAAGATTTCGGTGGGCCCACCGTATTTCGATGCGCTGTTTGTGCCGCTGACCATTCCCATCGCCATGTTACTGGGTGTGGCTGCCCTGGCCCGCTGGAAACAGGACAGTGTCAGCCGACTTGGCAGCAAACTGTTGCTGCCGTTTGTGGTGAGTATTCTGCTGGGCAGTGCCTTGCCTTATATGCTGCTGGATGAGGTGAAGTGGGGTGCGTTGGTGGCCTCGATTCTGGCGATCTGGATTACCCTCACCACTTTGCAGGGTATCTATGACCGGGTTTCCGGTAAACAGAACAAGTGGCAGGCACTGCGCAACACACCCCGTGGTTTTTATGGCATGAGCTGTGCCCATATCGGGGTTGCGGTATTTCTGGTGGGTATTACCATTACCACGCTGTACAGCACCGAAAAGGATATTCGTCTGGCGAAAGGCCAGGCCTATGATATTGGCGAATACAGTTTTGTATTTGAAGGTGTCTCCAATGTTAGCGGCCCCAATTACCGCGCCACCGAAGGTCGTTTCAGTGTGTCCTATCAGGGCGAGCCACTGACCCAGCTGGCTTCACAGAAACGCCTGTACAATGCCGGTGGCATGCCGATGACCGAGGCCGGTATAGATCCCGGCTTCTGGCGTGATCTGTATGTGTCCCTGGGGGAGCAGCTGGATACGCAAGGTGCCTGGAGTGTGCGCATTTATCACAAGCCGTTTATTCGCTGGATCTGGCTGGGTGCACTGATTATGGCTCTGGGTGGGCTGATTTCGGCAACCGATAAACGCTACCGCAAAACCGTCAAACACACACACAGCAGTCGCGTTGCGGCAGGGGTTGTCTGATGGCGCGTTATGCATTACTCATTGGCTTCTTTATTTTTATGGGCGTGTTTGCCCTGGTGCTGGACCGCATGGGCAAAGGCGAGTACAACCCGCGTGATATTCCCACTGAATTTATCGGCAAGCCAGCACCGCAAATCCATGTGCCGACCCTGTTTGATGCAGATAAGATGCTCAATAGCGATCAATTCAGGGGCCAACTGTGGTTACTGAATATCTGGGGTACCTGGTGTCCTGAGTGCTGGCGGGAACATGCCTTTCTGAATGAATTGAAAAAGGCCGGTGTGCCCATTGTTGGCCTCAACTGGCGCGATGAGCGCAGTGAGGCGATTGCTATGCTGAATCAGCTGGGTAACCCCTTTGTGGAAATCGGTTTCGACCCCGACAGCAGCGTGGCCATGGACTGGGGTGTCTATGGTGCGCCGGAAACCTTCCTGGTTGATGCGCAGGGTGTGGTGATTGCCAAGCATGCCGGTGGGTTGACGCCGGGCGTCTGGCAGAAAAAATTCGCCGCTTATTTTGAGCGCAGTGCAGGGAGTGAACAGACGCAATGAAAATACTGAGCAGCTTATTCTGTGTTTTTCTGTTCAGCTTCAGCCTGACACTGCAGGCAAAAGTTGAAAGCCGGGAATTTGCCAACGCGCAAATGGAAGAAGACTATAAAACGCTGGTTGCCGAGCTGCGTTGCCTGGTGTGTCAGAACCAGAACCTGGCGGACTCCAATGCGGAGCTGGCGGTGGACATGCGCAACAAGGTGTACAGCATGTTGAATGAAGGCAAAAGCAAAACCGAGATTGCCGATTTTATGGTAGCCCGCTACGGTGATTTTGTGCTCTACCGTCCACCTGTTAAATCCTCCACTTTTATGTTGTGGTTCGGCCCGTTTATCTTTCTGCTGATCGGTGCGCTGATTGCCATTTCCTATGTGCGTCGTCAGCAAAAAAGTGCGCAAAGCGTGGTCGATACACAAACACAGAAAAGAGCCCATTCACTGCTGGATGATGACTAGTTAATCTGCCCAGGACATACAGCAGTGGTTTGTTGTGTGTCGACCCGGCTGAAAAAATAATCTAATTGCGGAAAATTTATGATCAGTTTTATTCTAAGTATTGTCGCTCTGCTGGGGCTCGCCCTGCTGTTTGTTGTGCCGGTGTTGTTACGTAAAAACCAGCCAATGACCGAAGACTTTGATGACTACAATGTAGCCATTGCCCGAGACCGTTTAAAAGAACTTAAGCAGCAGCGGGACGAGGGTGAAATCAGCAATGAGGTTTACCAGCAGTTGCATGATGAGCTGGAGACTGCACTGGCGATAGACCTTGATGCAAACCGGGATGCAGAATCGACAAAGGTTACAGGCGCCGCAGCTCGCAATCGTTATATCCCTGCGTTGATGGTGCTTGCCATGCCGTTGCTGGCGGTAGCGATTTATGCACAGATTGGCAGCTTTGATGCGGCCACCGGTAAGTTGACCGGTAACACGGCTATTCCCGCAGGTGAGGGTCGTGGTGAGATGACCATCGCTGAAGCGGTGGCTAAGCTGGAGCAGCGCCTGCAGGAACAACCGGATAATGCCGAGGGCTGGTTAATGCTGGCCAGAACCTATATGCGGCTACAGCAATACCAGCAGTCTGCCGAGGCTTACGAAAAACTGATCGCACTGGTGGGTGAAAACGAGCTGCAGGTAATGCTGGGTTACGCGGATGCACTGGCAATGCATGAGGGCGGTCAGTTAACCGGCAGCGCCTTGCCCATTGTCAGGAAGGTGCAGGCCATGGACCCACACAATCCGACAGTATTATGGATGGTGGGTACCGCTGAAAGTCAGCAGGGCAATTTTAAACAGGCACTGGTTCACTGGTATGAGTTGCGGCCAATGCTGGCAGAAGAACCTGAGGCACTGGCACAGCTGAATCAGCTGATCCGCGGTGTGGAAAAACAACTGGGTGATGACCTGGTGGCAGAGTTAAAGGCTGAGTTGCCAGCCCCCTCAGAGCCGGCTGTAACAGAGGCGGAGAAGGGGCCGATTGCTGAAATTACGATTACCGTTGATCTTGACCCGCAACTCAGAGACAGGGTGCAAGCGGACGATACCCTGTTTGTTTATGCTAAGGCCATAGACGGACCACCGATGCCCCTGGCGGCGCTTAAATTAACTGCTGCAGAATTACCGGCGCTGGTCACCCTGAATGACAGTATGGCCATGATGCCTGAAATGCGCTTGTCGAAGTTCAAGACGGTTAATGTAACCGCAGTAATCAGCAAGAGCGCACAGCCTGGCATACAGTCCGGTGATTTATATATTGAACATGGACCGGTTAATGTGTTCGACAGGGAACATGTGTCGTTGTTGATTGAAAAGATTAAATAAGCCCGCTAATAACCCCTGGTGAAGGGTTAAAGGGATACGTTAATCAGCACAGCTTTAATAAAATAATAACAGTTGCTTCGCGCAATGGCGGTATTGTTCATGCTACGGCGAAGTGTGCAGATTAAACCTATGAAAAACGTTCTGATTATTGATGGTGGCGGCGCATACAGTTTTAATATGGCGCGCTCATTGTCCTATTGTGAAGATTACCAGCTGCATCTGCTGGTTGATGTGCAGGCGCATATTCCGCACAGATTAGACTATGTGCAATACCATGAGGCGGAGCAGCTTGATAATGAGGGGCAGTGGCTGAATGCCATTATTTCGCTGCTGCAGACTCAGAATATAGATCTGTTATTTGCCGGTGATGAGGCTGCAACGCGTTTTCTGATTATGCACCAGCAGCAATTGAGCGCCCATGTTACTGTGCCGGCCTTGCCTGACCTGGCAGCCTTTGATCTGGCACGAAACAAATCCAGTCTCAGCCGTTATATGGCCGAGCACCGGCTGTCCCAGCCTGCTACCTTTATTTACGATCCTGCCGAGAATAACGGTGACTTCAGTGAACTCTCGGCGCTGCGTTTTCCCGTGTTGTTTAAATTACCCGCCGGCGTGGGTGGTGAAGGCATTCGTAAATTTTCTGATCAGTCATCGCTTGTGGATTATTTGCGCAGCAATCCTCCGCGTGAAGCGATTCTGTGCCAGGAATTTATCGAGGGACGTGATATCTGCATCAGCGTGCTGTGCCGGGATGGCGAGATAACCGCCTGTACCATTCAGCAGTGCCTGATTGATAACCCTAAAGCCTATGCCCCCAGCCTGGCGGTGGAGTTTGTGCACAATGATCATGTGTACAAAGAGGCCGCCAGGCTGATGAAACTGCTTAACTGGCAGGGAGTGGCGCACATCGATATGCGCCTGCACGAAGCCAGTGGAGAGGTGTATATTATCGAGGTCAATCCCCGTTTCTGGGAGAGCCTGATGGCGTCAGTCGCGGCCGGGGTTAATTTCAGCTGGCTGTACTGTCAGCAAATGCTTCAACAGCCGTTCGAGTTTAAGGGTTTTAAATCCATTCAGTATATTCGCATCAGGACCCTGTTAGAGTGCCTGTCAGGTCGCCACCGCTTACGTTCGCCCTGCCGCCCCCTGGCCGTGCGAACGGGCCTGACATTTCATCTGTACAGTCTCAGGCGCTGGCTTCGGCTGCACCACTGAAACGGTCGCTGCTATGGTTTCAGTGCTTCTAAAACCGGCCAGTTTAATTTTCGTTAAACACCCAGTTGTTCTGAAAACCGGCCGGTAGGGTGCTATATTAGTTGTGTGTCTAATGTTGTTAACAGGAGGCTACTTCAATGAATGTTTCATCAGAATCATTTCCCCATGCGCCGAAAGGCTGGTCGACTCAGGATGCCGAGGCAGTCGCCAGTTCCGATGGCATCACTATGACCGACGACCACTGGCGACTGGTAGGTGCGTTGCAGGAGTACTATAAAAAGGTAGATCACCCCAAGCTGCGGGAGGTTAAGGACGCGCTTGATGAAAAGTTTCATTCACAGGGTGGGCTCAAGTACTTACATCAGATCATTCCGTCCGGGCCGGTGGCTGAAGGCTGCAAACTGGCGGGTCTGGATATACCGCCGGGCGCAATTGATAAATCCTTCGGTAGCGTTGCCTGAACGGCCGTTACCGTCCACAAACGGCGGTTGTGCCAGAACCAACCGGTACAGCCGCCTGTTTTCACCTTCTAAACAGCAGGCGGCAGATGCTCGCTATACAGGCCTGAGTTTCTCTTTTTCACATATTGGCTGGTTGATTAGTATATTCTTATGTACTATAGCGATTAACTATTATTTGGTTAAATGACTGGATGTGTCGACTATGAGTGAAAATCAACTGCACCACGTTGTTATCGTGGGTGGTGGCGCGGGTGGCCTGGAACTGGCAACCCGACTGGGTAAAAAACTGGGCAAGCGCAAAAAAGCCAAAATTACCCTGCTGGATCTTAATCGCACACACATCTGGAAACCCCTGTTACACGAAGTCGCCGCCGGTACCTTCGATTCTTACGAGAATCAGGTGGAATACATGGCGCAGGCGAAAAGCAATTACTTTGAGTATCGTCTGGGGCGCATGTATAAGCTGGATCGCCAGCAGCGCATTGTCTATGTGGCACCGACCTATACCGATGGCGGTGATGAAATTATTCCGGAACGCCAGTTTCATTACGATACGCTGATTATGGCAGTGGGCTCGGTAAGTAATGACTTTGGCATCGAAGGGGTACGTGAGCACTGCATGTTCCTCGACACCAAACGTGAAGCCCAGTCATTCCAGACCCAGTTGATGGAAATCTATATCAAGGCCAATACCCAGGCTGCACCCATCAGGCCTGGGCAGCTGGATGTGGTGATTGCCGGCGGTGGCGCCACTGGCATAGAGCTGTCTGCGCAACTGCATAAGGTGTCACGCCTGTTTACTGCCTATGGCCTGGACCAGATCAATCCCGCACAGATACAGATTCATATTGTGGAAGCGGCGGAGCGTATTTTATCCGGGCTGCCACCCAAACTGTCCAGCGCCACCCATGCCGAACTGAGCAAGTTGAATATCAATGTGATTACCAATGAACGCGTGGTGAAGGTGGATAAGGACAAGCTGGTGACGCACACCGGGCGTGAGATTCCCGCTGCGATCAAGGTCTGGGCTGCGGGTATCAAGGCGCCGGATTTCCTCAGGGAGCTGGATGGGCTGGAAGTAAACCGCATCAATCAGCTGGTGGTGCGGCAAACTCTGCAAACCACCGAGGATGACAATATTTTTGCACTGGGCGACTGCGCACAATGCGACTGGAAGGAAAAAAACAGTTACGTACCCCCACGGGCACAATCTGCCCACCAGCAGGCATCAATGCTGGTGAAATCGGTGTGTGCCAGGCTCAAGGATAAGCCATTGCCCGAGTTTAAATACAAGGATTATGGTTCGCTGGTGTCGCTGGGTAAATACAGCACCGTGGGCAACCTGATGGGGGGAATCACCGGTACGGTGATGGTGGAAGGCTTTGTCGCGCGCATGGTGTATCTGTCGCTGTATAAACTGCACCAGCTGGCATTGTTCGGTTTTTACCGCACCGCGATGCTGAGTGTGGCCCATACCCTGCGCGCAACGGTTCACCCCGAGATTAAACTGCATTGATTTCCTCGATGTGTCGAGCTGCCATGGATGACGGCTTCGGGACATGCCCATAGATTATGTGACGTCAAATAATATAAAAACGGCGATATATGGGCTATCTTAAAGACTAATAACTTATAAAAAGTCAATTTAAGACAGGGACAAAATGTTTGCACATTACAAGTACAGTTTTCGCCAGTTACTGACATCACTGTTTGCACTTTTGATTATCTGCGTTGGCGGGCTCATTGGCTGGCTCAACTACAGCCAGGTGTCAACGCTGATACTCTCAGCCACCGACCAGTTGTATGAAAAGGTAGCGGAAGAAACCCTGCTCACCTACCAGAAAAAATACAATCCGGTTTATAACTCCCTCGAATTGCTGTCCTATTCCGCGCTGGCGAAAAGTGAAAACCTTGAACAGCGCATGCAGTTTGTTCATGAACTTTACAGCGCGATTAACACGGATGAGGCCATTGTTGCTATTCAGGTCGGTTATGCCAATGGAGATTACCTGATTTTGCGTAAGCTGTTGTCAGCGGATTTACGGCAGCGGTTCAATGCGCCCCAGGCCGCCATGCTGGTGATAGATGACACGCAGATTAACGCACAGGGGCAAGGGCGTCTGCGGCGTGTTTTTCTTGACCAGAACCTGAATGTGATTCAGCGAAATGAATTCCCCAGTCAGTATGATCCTCGAGTGCGCCCCTGGTATCAGGCAGCCACCACCAGCCCGCAGATTATCGATCCCTATTATTTCTATTTTATGCGCAAAGTGGGCACCACCGTGGCAATGAAGATGTTCAGGGGAGATGCGGTCATTGCAACGGATATTACATTGCAGGACATTTCCGAGGGGCTGGCACAGTCCAGAATGACAGCGGGATCCGAACTCTATCTGGTGGCGTCGAATGGACAGGTAATCGCCAGCTCCGAGCAAGCCGAACCGATCGTGGAAGAAATAAACGGCACTGTCAGCCTG
The DNA here is from genome assembly GCA_036567985.1 of Gammaproteobacteria bacterium. Taxonomy (GTDB): domain Bacteria; phylum Pseudomonadota; class Gammaproteobacteria; order SZUA-229; family SZUA-229; genus SZUA-229. Next base: position 11,242 of record DATCTK010000044.1, read on the forward strand.
CGCCAGATTACCTCGCTGCGCAGCCAGTTATTCAGTTTCATTCCCCACGATAATCTCTACCAGACAAAAACCTTTGCCCTGGATGATGGTCAGCAGCGCTGGCAGGCGTCGGTGAAATTTATAAACACGATGGCTGATCGTGAGCTGTATCTGTTTATGTTTTCCCCGTTTAATGAGTTACTGGAGGAAGCCAATTTCATTCTCTGGCTGACGATGGGGTTGCTGGCGGTTATTATCCTGCTGTCTCTGCCGATTATCTGGCTTTTATCCAGTCGGGTGTCAAAATCGCTATACCACCTGTCGAATGATTCACTTGCCATTATGAATTTCGACTTCAACGCAAGCCAGCGTCAACACCAGGCACGCATAAGCCATATCAGTGAGATTGTTGCATTAAATGATGCCCAGCAGCTGATGACATCCAGCATTAGTCAGTTTATCGATCTGATACAGTCACTGGCGGCGGAGAAAAATTTTACCTCATTGTTAGCAAAAATTACTGCTGAGACGCTGCAGGCAAGCAAGGCGGATGCGTCGGTTATCTACCTGCCTGATGATAAGGGTGAAGTGTTACGAGCTGTATCGGTGCAATTGAAAACAGGTGAGCGACTTGATAGCCGACAGATGCCGGTGTTCTCCATTGTACAGGAATCACGGGTCATGCAGATGCAGACAGATATTGATTGCCAGTATATAAAAGTCGATGATGATACGCGCTGGAATGAATTAAGTAACAGGCTGGATGACCATCAACTGCAATATCTGTATCTGCCATTACGTAACCGGCAATCGCAGTTTATGGGCATGATCGTGCAGGTGTATCGAAAAGATAATCGAATCAGTGAGCAGAATGAGCAATATATACTGTCATTCCTGCGTGCGTTTGCCGGTTTTGCCGCAGTGTCCCTGGAAAGTAAACAATTGCTGCAGGCGCAGCAGGATTTGCTGGATGCCTTTGTGAAAATTATCGCCGGTTCAATCGATGCCAAATCACCCTATACAGGTGGACATTGTCAGCGTGTACCCGTGCTGACAAAAATGCTGACGCAGGCTGCCTGTCAGTCCGAGGCACCGGCATTCGCAGACTATCAGTTAAGTGATGAGCAGTGGCAGGCGGTACACATTGCCAGCTGGCTACACGATTGCGGTAAGGTGACTACACCGGAACATGTGGTGGATAAGGCAACCAAGCTGCAGACAATCTATGACCGTATCCATGAGATCCGTATGCGCTTTGAAGTGTTAAAACGGGATGCACAAATTGACTACTGGCAGGCGCTTGCACAGGGAGGCGATGGCGTGGCCCTGCAGCAGACACTGCAACAACGCCTTACCATGCTGGATGATGATTTTGACTTTGTGGCTGAGTGCAACCTGGGTGGTGAGTCGATGCAGGATGAGTCACTGCAACGCCTGCAGACGATCGCCGAGTACCGCTGGCAACGCACGCTGGATGATCGACTGGGTGTATCATGGGAAGAAAAGCGCCGTATGGAGCAACAACCGGCATCACCTCTGCCGGTTGAGGAAAAACTGCTGGACAATAAATACCACCATAAAATTGCCCGACAGACACCGCTTGATTATAGCGGTCCCAATCCCTGGGATTTCAAAATGCAGGTTCCGCACTATCAATACGATTTTGGTGAGCTATATAACCTGTCTATTCGTAAAGGCACCTTGACGGATGAAGAACGCTTTATCATTAATGAGCATATTATCCAGACAATTATTATGCTGGAACAGCTGCCTTATCCACCGCATTTAAGAGAGGTGCCGATACTTGCCGGTTGTCATCATGAAACCATGGACGGGCAGGGTTATCCACGGCGCCTGCATCAGCACGAGATGCCTCTTACCGGGCGGATGATGGCCATCGCTGATATCTTCGAGGCGCTGACTGCGGCAGACCGGCCCTATAAGCAAGCGAAGACCCTGAGTGAGTCACTGCAGATCATGGCAAGAATGCGCGATGTAAACCACATTGATGCGGAGCTGTTCGAACTGTTTTTGCGCTCCGGTGTATATCAGCGCTATGCCACAAAGTACCTGAAACAGGAGCAGATCGACACAGTGGATATCGCTGATTACCTGTGATCCTGTCGGTCTTCGAGTTACACACAGGCTGTGTAAAAGCGCTTGCTGCGCAAGAAAATGCGATGGATCGAGTTGCTGGTCAAACCTCACAGTCGTCAGCCTGCCCCGTATAACGGCCAAAAAGCCATTTAACCTGTCTGTGGAAAATGTATACTATCGGCTGGTTAAGCAGGCGGAGTTATGATCAGGTGAAGTTCACGATTGAAGAGTTTCGGGCATGGAAAAATAAGAAAGTTACCCTGCTGGGTATGTCCGGTGTGGGAAAAACCTATTTGTCGACCATGCTCAGAGACAGCCAGTGGTTTCATTTCTCCGGTGATTATCGCATAGGTACACGCTATCTGGATGAAGCCATACTGGATATGATCAAACAGCAGGCGATGCAGGTACCGTTTCTAAAGGAACTGCTGCGTAACGACTGGATTTATATCCGTAATAATATCAAGGTGCACGATCTCGGTCCGGTATTAAGTTATGTGGGAAAACTGGGTAACCCTCTGCTTGGCGGCGTGGAGCTGGAAGATTTCATCCAGCGTCAGGCGAAGTACCGTGAAGGTGAGGTTGCCACCATGTTCGATGTGCCTAAATTTATCGACAAGGCGCAGAAAATCTACGGCTACGACCATTTTGTGAATGATGTGGGTGGCAGCTTATGTGAACTTGATGAACCAGGTGTGATTGAGACCCTGGCTGAGCACACACTGATTTTATATATCCAGGTAACCAATAAGGCCGAGGAAGAAAAGCTGATTGCCCGTGCACAGAGCGCGCCCAAGCCCCTGTATTATCGGGCTGATTTTTTACAGCAGCAGCTAGCGATTTACCTGCAGGAAAACAATCTGCAATATGCCGCGCAAATGGATCCCGATGAATTTACCCGCTGGATATTCCCGCGACTGTTCCATTCGCGTATTCCACGCTATGAGGAAATTGCCAAGCAGGGCTATACCGTGACCTCTGAAGAAGTCGCACAGGTCAGGAATGAGGGCGATTTTCTTAAGCTGCTGGAAACCGCCATTACAAGACAGGGTAAATAGCTATCTGGCGTGATACTGAATTTATCAGTCACGAGCCGCCCGTTTAACCAGCTCATTAACCTGAACCAAAAGACAGACACATGCCATTAGTTGCACACAACCAGTTACCATCGTTTCGTCGTCTGCAGGATGAAGGCATCAAGGTGCTTGCGCCGGATGCGGCCAGCCACCAGGATATTCGCGAATTGCATATCGGTTTACTGAATATGATGCCGGATGCCGCGCTGGCGGCAACTGAACGACAGTTTTTCAGATTGATTGGCGAGAGTAACCCGATTGCACAGTTTTATGTGCACCCGTTTACCCTGAGCGAACTTGCAAGAGGCGAGAAAGCGCAGGCGCATATTGATCAGTATTATGAGAGCTTTGAACAGATCAAGGCTCAGGGACTGGACGCGCTGATTATTACCGGTGCCAATGTGATTGGTGCGGAATTGTCGAACCAGACTTTCTGGAAGCCGTTGATTGAAGTGGCTGACTGGGCCCATGAAAATGTCACTTCAACCTTATGCTCCTGCCTGGCGACACACGCGGTATTGCAATTCCGTTACGGACAGAAACGTGTGCCTCAGCCGATAAAAAAATGGGGGGTGTTTACCCATAAATTGACGCAGCCCGAACATCCGCTGGTGAATGATATCAACACCCGCTTTGATGTGCCCCATTCACGCTGGAATGATGTAAGCCAGACACAGTTTGCCGCAGCCGGTTTGAAAGTACTGGTCACCGGTGAGCAGGATGGCTGTGTACACCTGGCGACTTCTGAAGATGGTTTTCGTAGTGTGTTCTTTCAGGGGCATCCCGAGTATGACACCATCTCTCTGCTAAAAGAGTTTAAGCGTGAAGTGCTGCTTTATATCGAAGGGCATAGAAAAGACTACCCGCCGTTTCCAGCAAATTACTTCACCACACAGGCCGCTGCTATACTGCGTGAATATGCGTACCGGCTGCACCAGGCGATGCAGTGTAATACTGATCTACCGGAATTTCCGGAAGCACTGATTCTGGATCAACTGGATAACACCTGGCATGACACCGCCGGTGAGGTGGTCGGTAACTGGGTCGGGCTGGTGTATCAGCTCACCCACTCGGATCGTATGAAACCGTTTATGGATGGTGTGGATATCCGCAATCCACTCGGCTTGTAAGTCCAGGCTTATAAATAAATCTCAATATAAAGCACATCAATAAGGCTGGCATATGCCAGCCTTATTGATGTGTTACCCGTGCCCTGGTCAGGGTCTGCCAGACTGTTAGGGAACCTCTGAAAAACTCAGAGGTTCCGCGGCACAGGGATGTGCCGCCCCATGACTAAACTAACATGGCAATAACTGTTAAGTTATTGAAAATGAAAAACAAATCGAAATCGCATTTTGATTTGTTTTTGCTCTGAATAATTCATGGATGAATTATTCAGAGCTTCCTTAGAAGTAATAATCAATCGAGACATAGACCGCATCGAAATCGGCCTGGTAAATATCGCCGTCTGCACCGATATCACCGTCTGAGGTCAGGTATTCCAGATAAATCCAGCCCGGACCATAACTGTAGCTGGCACCCAGCGCATGCCCCTGTACGCTGTCCGCTGTATTGCCCTCGGTGTCTGTGTCTGCAATCGAGGCATCCAGGTAGTAGAACCATTTATCCACTGTGTAGCCCAGTTCTATTGCAGTACGCCAGTTCTCAATTTTATTCGCGACATTGGGTAGCTCACGCTCCACCAGTATGTACTGTGCTTTAGTGTAAAAATTGCCGAACTGTCCGTGATAATGCAGATTGAATGCATGGTGCCTGCCGCTGAGAGGGGCGTCAGCTGTGGTTGCATACTGGCTGAGGTCCTGTAATCGGCCGGATTGAGCAGAAAAACCCAGTGTCTGTTTGTCTGCCAGTTGATATTCGATATTGAAAACCGCTGTCTGCATCTTCCGGTAGCTGTCCGGGCTGCCCCAGTGGCCATTATCATCCACGGTATCGGTGCTGGTCTCACCCCAGTCGTCAGCGTGGTAATAGGCGAGGTCGTAGTGCAGCTGATTCTGGCTACGACTGTATTTGAAGCCCACGTCCATCTGGTCACCATATCCGCCGAGGAGAACATCGCCGGGCCAGAAATTCACTGTTTTCCAGCCGAAAGGCACCTGGCTTTTACCGATTTTAAGTTCGCCACCGTCAGTAAACTGATAGGCGATCCAGGCCTTGTGCAGGGTGAAATTATCTCCCGTTGAGTTCGCAGCGGGGTTGGTAAAGCCACCTGGACCAAAACGCATCTCGGCGGAGAGATACCAGGGCTGGCCCTCCTGCTTGTGATCGGCATATAAAATCAGCGCTTCATCGGCGATATCACCACGGGTTTCGCTGTCCAGATCGCTATTGAAGGTAGCGGAACTGAAATCGGAATCGGTTATATTACGGTAATTAAACCACACGCCGCCACTGAGCGAAGGGGATGCCTGGCTGATTATGGGCGTGATTAGTGCGCAGCTGAGTGAGCCTGCGATTAGGGTATGAAGCCGTGATTTCATGGCTGCTCCTTGCTGTGATTGTGCGGTTATTTCATTTTAAAAAATCATCAACACGCAACTGATGCCTTCTGAACATAGCACACCAAACAGCCTGCTGCAGGCTGGTTTAAATTTTCCAGCCTGCAGAGTTAGACGCGTTTTATTTATCGTCCTGCAATTTTCTTATGCCCAGCACCTTAAGCACAAAGGTTTCAAAGATTGAGTCGGTGTTGCCTTTGCGCATTTTTCGCAGAAAGTATTTTTCAAAGCCGATTTTTGCCTGATGTACCCACTTGCCTTTTTTATACCAGGTGACATTGCGTGGTGGAATTTGCGGCAGGGCAACAAAAGCAGCACCTGTGTCCCCCATGTCTGCCAGACAGATAGCATTCCAGGTGCCACATTTTTCCGGCGCTTCACCACGAATTTCATGCACAATATTGTGCGCAATTGCAGTCGACATGGTTTCAATCATATAGCCAGTTTTGGGTGCACCCGTAGGCACGGGTGTGGCTTCGACCGGCGGAATAGCAACACAGACACCGGATGAGTAAATATTTTTATATTTCGGGTTGCGCTGGTGTTCATCAATCAGTACAAAGCCGCGGGGATTGCACAGGCCTTCAACTGCGGCAATGGCATCAATGCCCTTGAACGCGGGAAGCATCATGGCAAAATTAAAATCCAGTTCATGGGATTTCTTCAGCTCACCGTCCTCATTCAGCTCATCAACAAACATTTTTCCCTGTTCGACACGGGTGGTTTTTGCATTGGTGATAGTTTTTATATCATGGTGACGAAAATCGGATTCCAGCATGCTTTTTGAGTCGCCCACGCCGCCCAGGCCGAGGTGACCGATATAGGGTTCGGAGCTGACATAGGTCATCGGGTATTTATGGCGGATTTTACGCTTGCGCAGTTCGGCATCCACAATAAACGCAAACTCGTAGGCGGGGCCAAAACAGCTGGCACCTGGCATGGCACCGATCACAATCGGTCCGGGATTCTGTAGCAGCTTCTGGAATTCTGTATAGGCCAGTCTGGCATGTTCCGATGTGCATACCGAGGTGGTAAAGCCTTCGGGGCCGGAGCCGGGCACTTCATCAAAGGCCAGTTTGGGGCCGGTGGCAATTACCAGGTAGTCGTAGCTGACTGGCTCGTGGTTGGTGAATTTTAGCGTATTGTTCTCTGCATCAATTTCGCTGACGGAGTCTACTATCAGCTGGATACTTTTTTTATCCAGCACCGGTTTGAGTGGTACCGCGATATCTTCTGCGGTACGCCAGCCAACCGCGAGCCAGGGATTTGACGGGGTAAACTGAAAATGATCCCGGTTATTGATCACCGTTATCTGGTGCTGGCTGTCGAGCTGCTCGCGCAGTTCATAGGCACAGGGTAAACCACCGATACCTGCACCAATAATTGCAATATGTGCCATTTTTTAACCCTCCTGCTGGGTATGTGTGAGCTGCTGATAACTGGGACATTATGACCGGGTATTGCCCGCAGCCCTGTCAGTGACGTTAATATGTATATGCTACAGCGCATTTTCTGACAATATATTGTGTTTGATCAGCTAATCGCGGAATAAAGGCAGGTGTCAGCGCCAGAAACGCCGCTGTTTTGACTATAGCACCACCGTTTCAGTGAATGGAAGCACAGGGGCTGTCATCTGTGCCTGGGGTTCTATGGACAGACCCTTCGGACACTTGGTTGTATGTGTTATAAATTATTGTTTATTAAGGAGAAAATATATAAATTATGGTGCGGCTTAGTAACACCAGCATAATTAGTGCGCTTAATGCGCGCAGCGTATTGGTGTATAATCAGGGCTGTTATTCACTCGAAAGGTAGACCAATGGAAGCATCATCCTGTAGTAAAGCTGAACCCTTTGCATTGCAAGTACTTGGCGATTCCATGCAGCCTGAATTTATGGACGGCGTAGTCATAGTGGTGGACCCGGAAGGTGTGGTGCGTGATGGCTGTTATGTGGTGGCGCTGGATCAACGCAATGAGTACACATTTCGTCAGTACCGTGAATATGGCGATAAGCACTATCTGGTACCGCTGAATGACTTATATGAAACCGAGGAATTTGCCGGCCCTTCCCATATCAAGGGCGTGGTGGTACAGCAGGCGGGAAAACACCGAAAAGATCGAAAGTTTTATTAAGTTTTAATTAAGGTGCCTCTGAGCAAGGCTGACATGCCAGTATTATTCAGAGAGCCCTTAACGCTTCCCAGCGTGTATGACATATGCCGGTGCCTTCGCGCTAATCGTTTCTACAGGATGGCATCAGGCAAAGTGTAGTTTCCATATCCCGTAAAAATCTGTCAGACCTGCAGATGACGCTTATGTTAATCAAAGAAACCATGAAACGCGAATGAATACTAAGGCTTACTGTTAAAAGCCTTGCTTGCGTTTATTTATTCCACACATCCTGCGCTTCACCCTTCGGGCCGTGCGTTCGCTCGTTCAAAGTGCTCCTGCACTTTAGTGCGTTTTCTTTCTGCTTCTGGCATTTAATGCCAGGGTGGAGGCGGGTTCAGTCTGTATCCGGCCCCATCTGTTCCGGGTCGGGGCTTTTGCTGAAATAGGCGTCGGCAGTGTCTTCGTCCACTTCTTTATTGTCGCTGTTATAAAGCGGCAGTTCATAATCAAACCAGCCACGCAGGCCGGTTTTTAGCGAGATCACATGATTAAAGCCCATTTGCTGCATGGTGTGGGCTGCCAGTGCGCTGCGATTACCGGAACGGCAGATGACGACCACCTCCTTGTCACGCGCCGCTGCCAGCTTGGGTAAGGTGTCTGTATAGCCCCAGTCACAGGCTGATTCCAGAATACCACGTGGCACATTGAGTGAGTTCTGGATGTGTACCGTGTTGTACTCGCGAGGCTCGGTAATATCGATCAGCAGAATATCTTCGGCTGCGTTGAGCTTTTCTTCCAGGTCCCAGGGAAAAATTTCCCTGATTGAGGGAAGAATATCATCAATTAATGAGCGAAATGTTTTCATAGCGGCGCTGCCTGATTAACTGTTGCTGTCATGAGTTTTATTTTGCTTCAGGCCCTGTTCTACCGCAATAACCGCGGCTTCGACCCGTGAGTGTACTTCCAGTTTGCGTAGAATCGCTTTAACGTGAAGTTTTACCGTGCCATCGGATATCCCCAGATTGCGTGCGATAACCTTATTGCTCTGTCCATCGGCAAGCAGGCAGAGAATTTCCAGTTCGCGTGGTGTGAGCTCGGAAAACGGTGTTTCCTTTTCGACTTCTTCAATCGGGTCGCCCTGTACCATTTTTGCCAGCACATCGGTGAGGCCATGGGCAACCACGCTTTTGCCTTTTTCGATATCGCGCAGGGCACTGACCAGTTCATCCGGTTCCATGTCTTTTAGTAGATAGCCCTGTGCGCCATTGCGCAGCGCTTCAACCAGATCATGTTCTTCATTGCTGGTAGTAAGCATTACAATGGGGATATCAATGTGCTGTTTTTTGGCTTCGATTAATACTTCCAGGCCGCTCATGTCTGGCATGCGTAAATCCAGCAGCACAATGTCCGGCTTGAGCTCATCAATCAGTTGCAGGCCGGTGGCGCCTTCGGCAACTGCATCTATGACTTCTATGCCGCGTTGTTCAAGCAGCCCCTGCAGGCCGACGCGGAACAGCGCGTGGTCATCAATTATTAATACACGCATACTCAAGCGCTTATCTCCGATAATCGTTGTAGCGGATCATATTTGGTCTCGCTGCTATAGGTAAAGTACAACTCGATGCGTGTGCCTTCATCAGGTTCGCTTTCGATGCGTAAGTCGCCACCCAGGTAATTGGCGCGTTCGCGCATAATATTAAGCCCGACATGCTTGCCGGGGTGTTCGCTGATATTCGGTGTTTCAAAACCCTGGCCGTCGTTTTCAATCAGAATATGGTGGTTGCCATTTTCATCGCAACGAAACATCAGGCGTACATTGTGCGCATTGCTGTGCTTGCGAATATTATTCATCGCTTCCTGCACAATGCGGAAAATGTGCATTTCGAGGTTGGTGGGTAAGTCGGAATTTTCCCATTGCTGCTGCAACAGGATATGCATGCCTGTGTCCTTGCGTAAACGGGATATGAGCTTCTCGACCGCGGGCATCAGGCCCTGTTTATCAATTGGCGTACGGCAGTGGGCAATCAGCTCGCGCAGATCGGAATAGGCTTCATCCAGGCTGTTTTCTACCTGCTCGATGCCACGAATCGATTTGAATTCGGAGGTGGGCTGCAGGGTTTCATCCAGCACCCGTACCTGGAAACGTAAACTGGCCAGGGTCTGTGCCAGTGAGTCATGCAGTTCATTGGCGATCAGGCTACGCTCCTGCATAATAATCATGCGTCGGGATTCCTGGTCCTGTTTGGCTTTTTCAATGGCGATTGACAGTTGATCCGCCAGTGTCGACAGTAATTCAAGTAAATCATTCTGGCTGGCAAACGGGCGCTGGTTCAGCTTGATACGAATGACGCCCAGGGTGTGCTTGCCGTTGTGCAGTGGCAGGTAATAGGAGCGTACATCATCACTTACATCACACTGCAGGATTTCCGCCAACCGGGTGACATGCTGGTTGTCATGGATAATGTCGTTTTCAATCAGCGTGCTGGCCAGCTCTTCGGTGATCTTGACCCGCCGCGGCTGTGAAACCACCTTGGGGTCAATGCCAGAACCGGCAATGTACTCCAGCCAGTTGTTTTCAGTAATCAGCCACACGGATACATTCTTTGCATCCAGTTCTTCATTGGTTTTTTTGCAGAACAGCACCAGCACTTCTTTCAGCTCGCGTCCACTGCTCACCGTGCTGGTGACGTTATACAGAATCTGCTGTGCCTTGTTCTGCTGCTGATTGTTCAGTGTCTGCCTGCGCTGGCTGCGAAAGGCAATATAGGAAATGGCCAGAAACGACAGCAGCAGCAACACGATGTGTATGCTCAGCGGCAGGGTTTTTGAGCCCTCAGTGGTCGCCAGCCAGATGCCGGTGAGCAGTAGTAGACTGAGCAGGGTAAACAGCGCAGTGATGCAGTTAAGCAAATGCTTGAGAGACATTTGCCTGAATTCCATCTGTATACGCTCGGTAAATGACATAATGGCCTGCTGCTGTTGTGTTGACTGTGCCGTCTGTTGTCCGCTTATTTTTCTTTTGGCGGAACGTAACTCGGGTCGTTGGGGTTCATAAAGATAAACTGGGGTTCACCACCTTCTTCCAGCGCAACATAGTCAACTTTGGTGCCGTTAAGAAACTCATTGGCGGTGACCGATACAATAACATCTACACCTTCGGATGTGTGGGTAATATCACCTTCCTTGATGTCATCGAAGCCCATGCCATAGTGAAAGCTGCCGTCATCCATACGGGTGCAGGCCAGGCGCAGTGGCAGGCCGTCGAGGTTCGATTCTTTGGCTGAATGTTTGATCTGCTTTGCAGCAGCCGAGGTTAGTGTAATCATGTGTTACTCCGCTTAGTACGTTTACAATGCTGTACAAACTGTACAAATCGTTGTGCCCAGTGATTGCTTGCCGTGTCACGCAGGTGAGCATAGCAAGCCAGGGTGTTGTTGATGATAATGCCGTCAAATTCACCGGTGATGCCCGAACCACGTTTAACCCGGTAGGCAAATTTAACATCCGGGTCGAGGTTTTCAAGTGACGAATAATGGAACTCGTGCGCGGCAATCAGCGGTGCTGGTTGCGGTGCAAAGTCCAGCCATGGATGCGCCGGCGTTTCTTCCAGCTGGATATAACCCCGTCCCTGGGGTTTATCGTGCATGACGCAATCGGCGGGAATAAAGCCCACCATATCGCCCTGTGTTTCGTTCCAGCTCAGCTTGCGGCTAAGGTACATCAGCCCACCGCATTCCGCATAGCAGGGAAGGCCGTCCTGCAATGCCTGTTTGATTGCCTCGCGCATTGTGCGGTTCGCTGACAGTGCTTCAATGCGTGTTTCAGGGAAGCCCCCGCCAATGAATAAAGCGTCGATCTCGGGCAACTCAGTGTCCCTGATGGTGTCGATTGTTACCAGTTTCGCACCACAATCTTCAAGTGCCTGTAAATCGCCCGGGTAGTAGAAGCCGAAGGCATCGTTTTTAACCACGCCAATGCTTATCGGCGAGTCGAGTTGAATCGGTGAAGTGACAGAAGTTTCTGGTAGCGTTATTTCACCTGCACTGTCGGCAATCGAGCGCAGACCTGATAGATCAACCTGCTGTTTCACCAGGTCACGTATCTGCATAATCTTGCGGTCGGCGGAATCATCTTCATTGCTGGGCATCAGGCCCAGGTGGCGTTCCTCGATGGACATGTCGGGGTTGCGCTGCACCGCGCCAATTACTTTGACGTCTGTGTAGTGCTCGATAACCTGACGCAGTTTGCTTTCATGGCGGCTGCCACCGACCTGGTTGAGAATCACCCCGGCGATATTGATGTCTTTTTCAAATGACTGGTAACCGAGGATCAGCGGCGCTACCCCACGGCTGACACCACGGGTATCCAGCACCAGCACCACCGGCGCGTTTAGCAGGCGGGCGAGGGCGGCATTGGAGTTACTGCCGTGCAGGTCGAGGCCGTCGAACAGCCCCTTATTGCCTTCAATCAGTGAAATATCGGCGCTTGCAGATTGCTGTGCGAAGGTCTCGCGGATTTCATCCTGCTGCATGGTGTAGAAATCCAGATTATGGCAGGGGCGACCGCTGGCACGTCCCAGCCACATGGGGTCGATATAATCCGGGCCTTTCTTGAATGGTTGAACCCGCAGGCCGCTTTCAGCCAGTGCTGCGCATAAGCCAATACTCAGGGTGGTTTTACCTGAGGATTTATGTGCTGCTGAGATAAGAAAATGCGACATGCTGTTAGGTTACCTGTAACAAGAAAACGCCAGACTAAACAGCGAATCCGCGCAGCATTGCTGCCAATAGAATTGTGCTGGTTTATATAGGGCCACTGGCTGGTTTTTCAATCGTTCCCCTTTAACAGCGTATAAATACAAACGGCTCGAAGTGAACTCCGAGCCGTTGTTAGCGGGTGATCAGGTCATTGACCTAACCCGTTTTATTTATTCCGCTTTGGCGTGTGGATCTGCAACCGAATCTGCAAGTGACGCAGGCAGGAAGCCCAGTACCTTGACACCGAACGCAATCATCAGCAGTGACAGTGCAACACCACCCAGACCCAGCATAATTTCCGGCAGGGTAGCTGAGTACTGGCTGACAAGTCCATCATTAAAGCCACTTTCCAGAATGGTCATGCCCGGGAACATTTCCAGCGGGTAGGCCTGGCCGGCAATGATAATGGTGTACAGCTGTGCAAGGCCACCGAACACAACCAGCACACTGGCCAGTGTTAATGTCTTGCGGCAGTTGGCAACGGCGGGTGCGTAGATCAGCGCCAGTGGAACCAGGCTACCCAGCAGTATCTGGCCAACCCAGAAGATCATCGAATACTTCTCACCGCCATTTTCACCCAGCAGCATAAAGGCTTCAAAGCCATGGTGCTCGGTCGCGTACAGGTTAGAGATGTGATACACGAATACAAAGTAGAGTACCGCCAGCACAAACACGCCGAGTAATTTACGCAGACGATTCACCACAACATCACCCAGCTCACGGCCAGTCCAGTTATAAGACGCCAGCAGTACCAGGATAAACACAGCCAGACCGAACGAGAACGACATAATAATAAACATCGGAGCCATCATCGCCATGTCATAGCCGGTGCGGGCTACAAGGAAGCCGAAGATTGAACCGGTACCCGTGGTCAGTGCCAGGCGCCATACAAAGGCGGCAATACCCGCATAGCGGCTGTACTGTTTCATGGTGCGATCCAGCATAAACCAGGCATAGACACCGACGATAACGAAGAAGCCGTTATACAGGATCATATTCCAGGCAAAGATGGACTTGAAGTTGTAATAGGTCATGGCAACGATCAGTCGATCCGGGCGACCCAGGTCAAGAACAAGTATCATCAGGCCGCCAGCCAGCAACGCCAGGGCTACCAGAGTAGACAGCGGTGCCAGTGGCTTATAGATCTTCTTGTTAAAAACCGAGGAGATAGATGCAACATTGAGCGCGCCAGAAGCGGCAACAATCAGGAATACCGCGAATACATGGGGCATGCCCCAGACAACCTGGTTGTCCATGCCGGTAACCCAGTGTCCGTTGTGCTCCATATAGTAGGTAGAGCCCAGTGCGCCGAGAATAAAGGCGCCTAGCAGGGCTACAAGCCCCATATAGCCTGCGCTTTTACCTTCAATTGCTTGTAAGTGTATTTTTTTCATAATGATTTTTATTCAAAGAATATTGATCGGTTATGCTGCTTTAGATTCCTCTATAGCGAACACCAGTATTTAAGCCAAGATCTGCGCGAATCTGCTTGCCGCCGTGTTTCTCGAGCTGCTTTGAGATTTCGCTTTGCGGATCTTTCAGGTCGCCAAATACCATGGCACCGTGATCGTTTGACGAACAGGCCTCAACACAGGCGGGTGTACCGTCGTTATCTACGCGGTGTACACACATGGTGCATGACTCAACCGTACCCTTGCCACGTGGCTGGAATTCGACCTTGTTATCAACTGCTTCATGTGCAAAAGAGCGTGCCTTATAAGGGCAGGCCATCATGCAATAGCGACAACCGATACAGATGTGACGATCGACCAGAACAATGCCATCGGCGCGCTTGAAGGAAGCACCGGTTGGGCATACATCGACACAGGGTGGATTTTCACAGTGCTGACACATCATGGGCAGAGATACCACGTGATTGGTCAGATTGTCTTTCAGTTTAATCTTGCGAATCCACTTCTGGTCGGTTAATGGGCGACCATGTGATTCGATACCGTTTTCCTCATGACAGGCTGTGACACAATCGTTACAGCCGCTGCCGCATTTAGCAGTGTCAATCAGTATGCCCCAGCGTTTTGCATCGGTAACAGGCTCAGCGGCAGGCTTTGCATGTACCTGGTTAAGAACGACGCCAGGTGCAATGGTAAATACTGCGGCAGCCGTTGCAGATTTTTCAACAAAACTACGGCGTGAAATATTTACCGATTCCTGAGTTACATTGTTTTTATTCATTGCTTGCTCCCGAAACGGATCCATCTGCAACATCAGTGCTGAGTGGTAAGTTTACCTGTGCATTTGATTTGTGCGGATTTTTACCCACTGGGCGGTCTGTATGGCATTGGAAGCAATCGATGCTGACACCGGCATAATTGTGACAACTGCTACAGAAGTGCTTGTCATCACCGAAACGTACCTCGGTGTTTTCAGGAACATGACAGTCGATGCATTCTTTAAGGCTGTGTTGCTTGGTACGAATACCCTGATGCATTGTTTTATCACGTTGATGAAGCAGGTACTCCATGTGATTTTTTTTCATATCATCTACAGGTTCTACGCATTCCGTTGACCCGTTTGTTGGGTGGGGAACCTGAGGTGCAAAAGCTGGTTTTTCACCGGAACTAGCAAAAGCGGTAAACACCACTGCTGTAGTGCCCGCGATTGTAATCAAGGCTTTATGCATGAGATTTTTCATCTGCAGCATTAGTCACTCCAATAGTTAAAGACCTTGTAACTATTCAGGTTGTTCCGCCAGCAGGCTGCTGGCGGAAAACTGAGATGTTACTCACCCATACCCATGTCAATGTAGCCAGTAGGGCATACATCAGCACAGATATGACAACCGATACATCTGCTGTAGTCAGTATCAACATAGCGACCGGTAGTCGATTTATCCTTGCTTACACGGAACACAGCGTCCTGTGGGCAGAAGATAACGCAGTTATCACACTCGAAGCACATACCGCAGCTCATGCAGCGCTCGGCTTCAGCAACTGCTGCCTCTTCAGCCAGGCCACCCATACGCTCTGCGAAGTGACCCAGTACTGCATCAGATGATGGAACATCTTCAGGACGCATATTACGGGGCACAGACGGGAAGTGACCCAGGAACATCAGATCAGTTGAAATGATTTCCTGCTTGGAACGGTCTTCAAAGTTGTGAACAGCGTAATCACTGTCGCAAGTACCGCGTTGCTGGTCTTCCTGCAGGTTCTTGTCAGCGTAAGTGGATGGTGCCAGGTGAGACTCATCCAGCTTGCTCAGCAGGTTGAAGTGATGAACGTCAACTTTAGGACGTTTCTTGACTTCTTTCTGATCCAGGAACTGCTTGATAGTTTCAGCAACCACTGAACCCTGACCAATCGCTGTAGTTAACAGGTGAGGGCGGATAATATCGCCAGCTACGAAGTGACCAACTTTGCCAGGTACCTGGTAGAACTTGTCAGCGTCGATTAATGAACGACCATTATCGAAGTCTTCAACACCTTCCAGGTCACCAAACTGGCCTATCGCAGATACGATCAGGTCACATTCAACAATGTGCTCCTTACCGCCTTCAACCGCAACTGGCGCATTGTTTTCAAATTTACACTCAACTAGTTTCAGTGCAGTTGCACGGCCATTTTCATCAGTGATGATTTCAACCGGCATAACTTCATTCAGAATAACAACACCTTCGTGCAGTGCATCATGAACTTCGTGCTCGGCGGCAGTCATTTCTTCCTGCTTGAACAGTGCAGTCAGAACCACGCTGTCACAGGCTTTCTTGTCAGCATCATTAACATCACCGTGCTTCAGGCGACCTTCTGCTGAATCTTCAGGCTTCTCACCAGCCATGTCTTTCAGTGTGCCGATACGACGGGAAACAGAGACCACGTCGATAGAGGTATCACCACCACCCACACATACGATCTTGTTACCGGTGTACTTCATTTCACCCTTGTTGAATTGCTCAAGGAAGTCAACCGCGGTTACTGCATTGGGAACGTCTTTCCAGTTGTCCAGGAACAGGCCACGACCTTTCTTGCAACCCAGTGCCCACAGAACTGCATCGTACTCTTTTTCAAGAGCTTCAACAGCTACGTCTTTACCAACACGGGTGTTCAGTTTGGTGTCGATACCGCCCATGTCCAGGATACGCATACATTCGTGATCCATTACGTCACGCGGTGTACGGTAGCCGGGAATGCCGTAGCGCATCATGCCACCCAGTTCTTCATGGTCGTCAAAGATGGTGCTGCCGAT
The DNA here is from genome assembly GCA_036567985.1 of Gammaproteobacteria bacterium. Taxonomy (GTDB): domain Bacteria; phylum Pseudomonadota; class Gammaproteobacteria; order SZUA-229; family SZUA-229; genus SZUA-229. Next base: position 27,983 of record DATCTK010000044.1, read on the forward strand.
ACCGAATTTACGCAGGTGATAGGCAGCAGACATACCGGCTACACCGCCACCGATAATAGCTACTTTCTTGCCACTCAGTTCTGGCAGATTACCGAACTTGTATTTACCAGCGTAGGCACTGTCACCAATGTACTGTTCAACTGAGTTGATGCCAACGAAGTCGTCTACATCGTTACGGTTACAGCCATCCTGACAAGGTGCTGGACATACACGACCCATCATTGCAGGGAAGGGGTTGGCAGAAGTCGAGCGCTGGAATGCGTACTCTTCTTTTGTCATACCTTCTGGTGGACGTTCAATACCACGGATGATATCCAGCCAGCCACGGATATCCTCACCTGATGGGCAGCTACCCTGACATGGGGGTGTGCGATGCACATAGGTAGGGCACTTATGTGAAGTATCCTGAACAAATATCTTTTCACTGAAATCTGACCATGTATGATCGCCATCCTGGAAGCGGCGAAATGTTAAGTCTTTTTTCTGCATGTCTTCTTTTGAAGTTGCCATGCTACTCTCCTATATGCTAAACCGTATAGTTAAAAATCGTTGTGTTAAATCGTTCTGTCGGAGCTCAGTTTCCTGTTAGTCTTCCGGGTCAACCTGGCCTTCCAGGATGATCGCATTACTAACAAGTTGATGAACACTGACAATCTGGTCCATGGTAAAACCATAGTAGGGTAGTACCTTGGTAAACTGGCTCTTACAGATCGCACAGATCGCTGCCATATGTGTTACCCCATTTTCCTCGACTGCATTTTTCAGTGCAGTCGCACGCGGTAAAATACCTTTAACGCGCAGTTCCATCAGGTCGTCTGTTAACAGACCACCGCCACCGCCACAACAGAATGTTGCATCGTGGATGGTATCCTGTTCCATATCGACAAAGTTGTTACAAACCGCCTTGATAACAGCACGGGGAATCTCAAATTGTCCGCCTGGCTTGTTGCCCATGCCCGATGCACGTGCAACGTTGCACGAGTCGTGGAATGTCAGGGTCATATCATCATTGCGTGATTTGTCGATATTCAGCTCACCTTTTTCAAGCTTGTCCAGCGTGAATTCACAGATGTGCTGTGGAATGGGGTAGTTCTGGTCAAGGAAGTCAAATGGTCCTGCCAGGGTATTGAGGAAGCTGTAACCTACGCGCCATGCGTGGCCACACTCACCGTAAACAATTCGCTTAACACCCAGCTGTAATGCGGCTTCACGAATACGCATCGAAATACGTTGCATGTTTTCGTAAGAACCGATAAACAGACCGAAGTTAGCCGCTTCTGAAGCAACAGAGCTCAGGGTCCAGCTGGTGTTGGTTGCATGGAACACCTTGGCGTAGCCAATCAGGCCATCAATATGTGGCTCGGCGAAGAAGTCGGCTGAAGGGGTAACCAGCAGAATGTCTGCGCCTTTCTGATCCAGCGGGAATTTAACCGGTACTTCAATGTCGTATTCTACGTCTTCTTCAAGACCTTCAAGTACGTTTGCCAGTGCTTTTTCAGGCAGACCCAGGTTGTTACCAATGGTGAATACCTTGCCGATAATTTCATTGGAGTACTTCTGGCCTTTACCAATGTGTGCCATGATTTCACGAGCAGCCATGGTCACTTCAGCGGTGTCGATACCGTAAGGGCAGAATACCGCGCAACGACGACACTCTGAACACTGGTGGAAATAACTATACCAGTCGTCGACCACTTCTTCAGTCAGGTCTCTTGCACCCACCAGTTTGGGGAAGTATTTCCCGGCAAAGGTGAAGTAACGGCGGTATACACTGCGCAGCAGGTCCTGACGGGCGACTGGCATATTCTTCGCATCCTGGGTACCCAGGAAATAGTGACACTTATCGGTACAGGCACCACATTTTACACAGGAGTCCATAAACACCTGCAGGCTGCGGTAACGACTCAGCAGGTCGCCCATCTTGTCGATGGCTTTTTCTTTCCAGCCATCAACCAGAACATACTTCGGCATTTCGTCATCAGAAGTCTGTTCTTTTTTACCAACGTAGTTAAGTGCTTCCTGAAATTCCGGCTTAGCCACAAAAGGACTCAGATGGGTCATTACGCCATCTTTCGGCATAGGAACTACCGCATACTCTTTGACTTCTGGTACTTCGTAATCAGCCACTATGTATTCCTCGTTATACTCGCAGTAAATGCTCGTTATTTATTCGTTAAGCTTACGCTTTGCTTTCTTCAGTCGCTTCCGCTTGAGGCTGCAACTCAGGGTAGTTACCACGAGTTTCATCCAGCGGCTTCGCCCAGTCTGCGATATGACGTTTTTCGCGTGGGTTGTCTACCTGGTTACGGGTTGGTGCATAGAATACGCCCGGGATATGCAGTAATTTACTGACGGGTAATACAAAGCCAAGTAAAGCAACCAGTAATAGATGGGCTACCAGCGCAGTGCCCTCAGGAAGTTCCTGAAGATCAAAGTTCAGTATGCCCAGCATAAACATTTTCACCTGTACTACATCCACGTTAGTGATGAAGCTCATAACGAAACCGCTGATGGCAATCGCCAGTAATAAAAGCAGCATCAGGTAATCAGAAGGCGCAGAGATGTAACGTACACGTGCTACCAGGAAGCGGCGTGCCAGCAGGCCCAGCAGGCCAATGATCATGCCAAATACAGCATATTTACCAGCAGTCTGTACAAGCCACAGGTTAAGGAAAGGCATCATGAAACCTAGCATGCCTTCTGGGTCGATGACATAGCGCAGGTGGCGGATAAAGGCCAGTGCCAGTGATACATGGAAAATCCAGCCGAAGATCCAGGTCCACTTGCTGGAACGGAACAACGAGGCAAACAGGATAACTTCTTTTGCCATACGCACTACAACACCACCAGTGCTCTTAGGTGCAGGTGTTACCGGGATTTTTAATGGAGCGGGAGTCGCGCTGTACTGGCGGGCTTTTCGTACCACTCCAACTATCATTACTATGGTAGCCAAGGTTAACAGTACTGCAATCAAGGTGGACATTAAGGCGTACTCCGCAACAAATTCTATATTTTAATGTTTAAGTTCTTCAATAATTAATCAGGCTCACTTTCTATAGCGCAGACCAGGCGCTGGCTTGTTAGTCGCTCAGGGCTAACAAACAAAAAACCCAAATACAAATATCATTGAGCTTTCAGAAATTCAGGTAGAGAAGAGAAGCGTTGCTTCTCTCCCCATACACGTTTTGTATTAAACGCAACCAGTTGGCTTTGGCAGACCAGCATACTTACATGCTTGCTTACCAGGGCCGTAAGGGAACAGTTCGTACAGGTACTTGCTGTTGCCTTTGTCTTTACCAAGCTTCTTACCAATTGCTTTAGTCAGTACACGTACTGCTGGAGCGATCTGGTATTCGTCATAGTATTCACGCAGGAAGTTGATAACTTCCCAGTGGTTTTCAGTCAGTTCCTGATCTTCCAGTGTTGCCATTGCAGTTGCACACTCTGGCTCCCACTCGTTCAGGTTTACCATGTAACCTTCTTCATCAGTCTCGAAAGTCTTACCGTTTGCTTCAAAAGGCATCTCTATACTCCTACGTAAGAAATAATATTAAACAGGTTTATAACCAGGACTGACACGTATCGTGTTGCTTGGTTAAATCTACGAATCCGCTGTAATCAACAACCTGTATACCGTCGATTACACGATCTTCACTCATACCACGAGCGGCCAGATCGGGACCTAAAACATAAAATGATGCATTTTGCATTGCGTCCTGAACCATTGCTGAATGGTCAGTACCCGCCATGGCACCAAAAATGCCATCTTCTATAAGAAGAATTGCGCTACCTTTTTTTGCTAATCTGATGCATGAAGACAAAGAGTCGCGTTCAAAAGGTGATTTGTTTACTGTGTGTAAAGTTGACATATGAATACCCCTTAGAAGCTTAGAACAACGTCTTGTTCGTCTAGAACTTCAGCCAGTTCAGCCGAGCTAACCAGACGAATCGATGGCTTTTCAGCGTAGTCGTCATCTTCGTCTTCCCAGGTTAAATCCATCAGATCATCCAATGTCAAACCGCGTGCCTCAAGAGACTCTTTTTCAACATAAAGTTTGTTAACTTCATAGTCACCCAGTGCTTTGAAAGTAGGTGAGAAGTTTTTCATGCCAATGCCGTCAGTCTTCTGGTTCTTGGCAATCTGGTATACGCCATCACCAATAAAGCATAAAGATACGTCCTGCTCGAAAGCAGCACCGATCAGAACAACTTCAAGTGACTCAAGCGCATAAACTGTGCCGTAAGGAGCTTTTCTGTTTACATACATAAATTTCTTAGTAGACATACTTAATCTCCAAACACTAACTGACGATCACAGATTATGCCGGCTTCGATCAGCTGGCCAAGGCCAGAAATGCGGAAACCAGGTGCGATATTGTCACCATCAAGACCCTGACGCTTTGCTTCGTCAGCATCCATAATGCCGCGGCGCTGGGCTGCTGCAATACAGATAACCAGATCGATGTCATGGGCTTTTGCAAGCTTTGACCATTCTTGCTGGATATTGCGATCGTCCTGAGGTGGCACGGTATAACGGGTACCGTTATTTACACCATCGTGATAGAAAAAAACGCGAAAGATCTCATTACCCGCTTCCAACGCTGCTTTGCAAAAATGCAAAGCAGTGTCAGACGCCTGATGAGTATATGGACCTTCGTTTACCATAATACTATATTTCATCTTTACCACACTTAGAAACGGATGTGAGTAGAAGCATTCAGGCTTGCACGAGCACCACGCCAGTTATCGATGTGGTATTTAGTGAAAGGCAGACCAGTCAGTTCGAAGAAACGAGGCCAGCCGATACGCTCAACCCACTCACCAACACGTTCCCAGTCACGCGCATCTTCTTTGTAGCACTTCAGGATCTGCTTAACGATAGCAGTCGCTTCAGGCCAGCGTGGTGGGTTGTTAGGAATTGCAGAAGCAACCAGTTTCTGGAATGTAGGCTTACCACGTGCATTAGAGTGGTTACCACCAACCCATACTGCCAGTTTAGAATGCTCTGCATCATTGATTTGCATTGGAGGACAAGGAGGGAAACATGCACCACAACAGATACATTTCTTCTCGTCAACTTCCAGTGATGGCTTTCCGTCTACCAGGGCAGGACGAATAGCCGCTACAGGACAACGCGCTACAACAGATGGACGCTCACATACGTTAGAAACCTGTGAGTGGTCAATCTTGGGTGGCTTGGTGTGCTGAACGTTGATTGCGATGTCGCCCTGACCACCACAGTTGATCTGACAGCATGAAGTTGTCAGGTGAACACGGTTAGGCATGTTCCACTGACGGAATTCGTCAATCAGTTCGTCCATCATGGACTTAACAACGCCTGATGCGTCAGTACCAGGAATGTCGCAATGTAACCAGCCCTGTGTGTGAGACAGAGTAGTAACAGAGTTACGTGTACCACCAACAACGTAGCCTTTATCTTCAAGCGCTTTGATTAAAGGCTCTACTTTTGCTTCGTCGGTTACTGTGTATTCAACGTTTGAACGGATAGTGAAACGGATGTAACCGTCCGCATATTCGTCGCCGATTGAAGTCAGTTCACGCAGAGTGAACAGGTCAAGAATACGCTGAGTACCACACTTAACTGTGTAAACAGTTTCGCCGCTTTCAGCAACGTGGCATAAAACGCCAGGGCGTGGGTCAGTGTGATATTTCCACTGGCCAAAGTTACGACGCATCGCAGGATGCATGTACTGGAAACCGTCTGGACATCCAGACTCGATGGGCGGACGCATATCTGCCATTGCCATGATTATTTCCTCAAGTTATATATTCAAATCTTTCAAAAATAGCCGTGAAAACTAATCCACGGCTATCGGTTCGTACAATGAAGGGCTAATTAAGCTTCTGCTTGATTCTCAAACCACTTAATTGCTTCGTCATCCCAACCGTCCATACGAACGTAAGAGCTTTGACGTGTGTTGCTAACCATGTTTGGATTAACATCAATATCAAGGCCTTCCAGGAAGTTAACCAGACCGATACGCTCGATCATTTCACCGCAACGCTCGTGCTCAAGTGCATTTTCAGCCCAGAAGTCGATAACTTCTTCAGCCAGCTCAACCAGTTCTTCGTAATCGTCACGAGTTTCCAGCTTCTTGAAAGGCACAACAACTGTACCCATCAGGTCGCCGATTTTCAGTGTACGCTTACCACCGATAAGAACAGTAACGCCCTTGTCAGTACCAGTGCGCAGTGCTTTAGGCAGAACGTTGATGCAGTGCATGCAACGAACACAGTTACGGTTATCAACAGCAATTGTGTCGTCATCATTCAGTGCAAGTGCCTGAGTTGGGCAACGAGTAATAACGTTGTCGATAATGTATTGACGGCCTTTGGTTTCAATGTAGTTTTTGAACTCAGCCTGATCAACACGCATATCGTCACGCCATGTACCGATTACCGCAAAGTCAGCACGTTCGATAGCATTCTGACAGTCGTTTGGACAACCAGAAATCTTGAACTTGAATTTGTAAGGAAGTGCAGGACGGTGAACATCGTCTGTGAAGTTGTTAACCAACCAGCGCTGGATAGCGTGCTCGTTACAGTTAGACATCTCACAACGTGCAGCACCTACACATGACATCGCTGTACGTACACATGGACCCGCACCACCCAGGTCCCAGCCATATTCATTGATTTCATCAAAGAATGCCTGAGTGCCTTTGGTAGTAGTACCGATAAACATGATGTTACCAGTCTGGCCGTGGAAAGTTACAAGGCCTGAACCGTGCTTTTCCCAGCTGTCGCCCAGCTTGTTTAACATCTCGGTTGTGTAGTAGTTACCTGGAGTAGGCTGTACACGCAGTGTGTGGAATTCTTTAGATTCCGGGAAAGCTGCTGCCACTTCAGAGAAGCGAGGGATAATACCACCGCCGTAACCAAATACAGATACAGTGCCGCCTTTCCAGTAGCCCTTACGCGTTTCGTAAGAGTGCTCTAACTGACCCAGCAGCGAGCTGGTCATGTCATTGATGAATTGGCTTTCGTGGTTGTCACGCAGAGCTTTGATACCAGTAATGAAGCTAGGCCAGGGACCTTTCTCCAGTTCGTCAAGCATCGGTGTTTCATAGATCTTATTTGCTGCCATGGCGATCTCCGTAGTAGGGACGACAGTTTATTATCCAAGGGGGGCTACTGCCTTGTCCCTCATCTAAATTTAAATATATGACCGAAGTCATAAGGTTAAAAATTTTCTGGGTTTGTCTCAAAACTGCGGTCGTCCAACCGCCGATTTAAAACATCCCAAATTTAGTACGACGTAGTCTAGGCCGAGTTACCGGCTCAGAACATCTATCCCTTGGGAGGGTGTGTGATATTCCGGATATCCCTAATGGGATATGTCTTATTGGCCCAGTTCAGGGTCAATCCCCGATATGCCGCATAAAAATTGGGGTCAGTAATATAGCATACAAACCTGCGGGTCGTTAATCCATATATAAGATTTTTTTGTTGGCGGTTTGATCGCCCGCTGTGGCGGCGTTTTATGCGTGTGTGGATGGTTTTTATCCGGCAGCAGGTACCGGCTTTACTGGGTGTTTTCAATGGCGCCGGTCGAGCTCCGGGCTGGCGGTTATATCCATTATGGGTTGAGCTGTATAATTAAGTATCTGTGTGCCAAAACGCCTAATGTCTGGTTTGGCAGAAATCCGCTGACACATTGGCTCGACTATGTGGGATTGCACATAGTCTGCTGTTTGCTCATATATATAAAGTATCCTATCTGCCTGTTAGGGATATTGCCTGGGTAGCGGGTAAATCGGATACACTGTAATCATGTTTGTTTTCAGGGTAATACAGTGCAATTTGATCCAGTCAGTACAGATACAACCTCTGCCTACCGCCACTGGCGTGATGGCAAGCAACGGGCCTATGAAAATAGTGCCCATACACAACTGATCGAGCTTGATTCACGGGCGCTTAACGGGGAGACGCTGCAGCGCCTGCTCGAAGCCTGTTCACGCTTTAATTTTGTGCTCTACCGGCTGGCTGATCCGGCGCTGGGCGACAAGGCCTTTGTGCGCGAGCTGGGGCAGCAGCTGGGCTTGCAGCGGCTGGATGGTAACCTGTGCTCCGATGAGGATAATATCAGCTCGATCCAGGTGATGCAGGCGGGACGGCATACCGGCTATATCCCCTATACCGACCGCCAGCTGACCTGGCACACCGATGGCTATTACAACGACCCCGAGCGCACCATCCGCGCCATGGTGCTGCACTGTGTCAGGCCGGCAGCCAGTGGTGGCGAGAACCTGATGCTGGACCATGAAATGGCCTATCTGCAGTTGCGTGAGACCGAGCCCCGCTTTATTCAGGCGCTGGCGCAGCTTGATGTTCTGACCATTCCCCCCAATATAGAGAATGGCAAGCAGATTCGCCCGGCGCAGAGTGGCCCGGTGTTCTCGCTGGATGCCCAGAGTAACAGCCTGCACATGCGCTATTCAGCCCGTACGCGGAATATCGAATGGAAGCAGGATGCCTTAACCCAGGAGGCGCTGGCCTGTATGCGTGAGCTGCTGGACACCAATAACCATTATGTTATTACCTATAGAATGCAGGCGGGTGAAGGTATAATTGCCAATAACGTGCTGCATAACCGCACCGCATTTAGTGATGCCGAAGCCGTGGAACAGAAACGACTGTTATACCGCGCAAGATATTATGATCGTGTTAAACCGCTAGAGAGCCCGTAATGATTTACTTGAGTGACATACTGACCCAGGAGCATGAGCTGAACTGCTTCGAGGATCTGCTTGAAGTTGCACGGCAGAAGGCCCGTGACGGCGAGATTCACCTGGATGTAGATATCAAGCCGCCGTTCAAGGACACGCCCCGCGACTGGCAAAATCAGGTGGAGATGGCGTTTACCTTTCCCAATAGGTAAGCAACTGATTTAAAAGAGAATATATTATGTTATGGCAAGAAGATAAGAAAACCGAAGCCTATGTAGTGCCGGATACGGTGACTGACCTGTCCTTCAAGGTCGACTGTAAAATGGTGCCGCTGGATCATGCCCAGGAACTGTCTGATGCCATTCTGGAAATACTTCCCTGGATGGCCGATGAACCCCAGGCAGGGGTGCACATGATTCACGGTGCCTCCACTGGCAATGGCTGGCAACGCCCGGAAGACGATACCAACGACGGCTGTATTTACCTGTCGCGCCGTTCACGCATGCGCATCCGTATGCCCAAGCACCGCCATGAAGATGCTGCGGCGCTGGTGAGGCAGACAATTCGCCTGGGCGGGCATGATTTAACCTTTGGTGATTTCCAGGTTAAAAAATTCAGCCCCCTGAGCACGCTGTTTTCCCGTTATGTGATTGTTGGCGACAATGAAAGTGAAGAAGCCTTTGTCAGCCGCGTCTCGGCGGAGATGAAGGAGATGGGGATCAACCTGCGCAAGGCGCTGTGTGGCATTGGCCATCGCTTTAATCTGGCAGAAGGGCCGGTGAACACCATGAGCATTATGGTGGCCGATCTGGACCCGGAAGAGGCGGTGACACTGCAGCAGCAGGGCATAGGCGAGGGGCAGAAAATGGGTTTTGGCCTGTTTATTCCCCATAAAGGCATCAAGGCCGTGGGGGATATGTCGGAAAGCAGTCATTTTGATGGCACCGCCTGATTTCGGCGGATTATAATTATATTATTTTCTACTGATGCACAATAACACCCGCGGGTTTTTTTGAAGCTCGGCGGGTGTTTTTGTGTGTGCTGTAGATGACCCAGGTTATTGAAAATTAAAAGAAAAATAAAATCTCTGCGCCAGATGCGGATAAACAAGATTTATAAGTCCATATATAACTAATGGGATAAGTGACATTAATGGGCTTTTATGATTAAGTATGCGCCCTAGAAATTACTTGTTTAACTTGATCAATTGGGACTGAGGCAACAATCATGGCACTTGAATCTGTTGAAAGAACTGACAAAGGTTACCTGGTAGACGCGAACGACTGGAACGAAGAAATTGCGGCTGAGCTTTTCGCTGAAGAAGGCATTGAGCCGACTGACCGTCATTGGGATATCGTTAGATACGTTCGTGAAGAAACACTGGCAGGCAACGAGCCTAACGAGCGTGGCATTATGAAAGCGATGGGTAAGCTATGGGGTGAAAAAGTGACTTCCAAGCTTATGTACGAAATGTTCCCGCTTATGCCATCCAAGCAAGGTCTGAAAATTGGCGGTTGCCCCATGTCTACACGCAAGGGCGGCTACTAGTAGTAAATAAATCGCCTCTATTCCTTATGGGGTAGAGGTATTTTTTCCTGAATGCAGCTATACTACGCTCACTCGCTGGGCCCACATTAGTGGATAAGGCCGCACACAAACGAATTCATGAGGTTAGAACCATGGCTGATAGAAATGCGCTGATCAAAGAACTGATCGAAATGCAGAACAAATTCATCGAAAACGAGCACAAGAACGGCTTTAATGCCAAAGAGTACTTCACACCAGAGTCTGGCACAGTGCTGGAAGGCTACCGTGAAACTTTCCGTGATAAAGCGATGGAGCTGGTTGACGCAGCACATGCGGATAAGGGTTCTCACCGCTAGGATTCAGTTTCTGGATCTTATCTGACAAAAAAGCCGAACACTGTTCGGCTTTTTTGTGCCTGATTGACAGGCATTGTTCAGGTAGCCACTGAAAAACTCCAGGGCAGCTCAGGCATACCCCGCCTAGATTTCACTCCACATGCGCACCAGGTTGATATAGGTGTGATCGATTTTAACCACCTCCTCATCATCGGGGTATTTGCGCTGCAGCCGCTCACGGCTTTTATACAGGTTGTATAAAAGCTCGCGCTTCTCCGCCTCGCGAATCATGCTTTGCGCCCAGGTGACCGCAACCAGACGTTCCCCCTGCGTGACTTCCGCCACCCGATGCAGTGAGCCGGAGGGATAGGTAATGGCGCTGCCTGCGGGGAGTTTGATCTGCTGTTCACCGGACTGGGTCTGGATCACAATTTCGCCGCCGCTGTAATCCTCCGGCTCATTAAGAAACACCGTGGTGGATACATCGGTGCGGTAACGGCCCTGCATGGGGCCCATCACCGGGTCATCCACATGAAAGCCATAGGCTTCGCCCGGCTGGTAACGGGCGTAGAAAGGGGTGGCCTGGCGGTGCGGCAGTACCGCTGTCTGATAGTCAGCATGGTTGAACAGCGCATTCATCACAATCTGGTTTAACTGACCCTGCAATTGGGAGTCTGCAGGTAGCTCGTGATTTTTTTTAACCTTGCGCGCACTGCTGCCGGCACTGAGGCGGCCATCGATAAAACGTGCACCGTCGAGCAGTTGCCTGACCTTGCCCAGTTGTTCCGCGTTGAGTACATCGGGGATGGCTAATAACATTAAAGTCTCACTGTGTGTCGGGTCTAAATGAATGCGGCTCTGGTATACTACCGCGTTTTACAAGCTGCGAAGCCGAGTGATTTTATGCAATTCAATATTACCATTGATCAGCAACTCTATACACTGGATATCCCCGAGGCGGTGATTGAAGAAGCCCAGACCTTTATAGCGGAAATGGACAGGGATTTTGACCGCGGACTGCAACTGGGACGCTACTGGATTGATGAGCCAACTGCAGAACAGCGCTGCCAGATTGCCGCGAATAAAATCGTCAATGCACTGCACCAGGAAAACGTGCGTCTGTTTTATATAATGGCGGCTTATATTCTAAATAAGTTTCCCGGCCTGAAAATGGTTACCGTGGATTCCGATTACGAAATTGACGAGATTGATATCGCAAGCGAATAAGCGCTTAATCGAGTTGCGTCATGGCCGATTTATTTTCAATGAAATCCCCGTTAATGATTCGCTTTCCCGGCGGCGAAAGCCATGTGATGGCCGAATATTTCAGGCATCCGCAGGGCTTGCTGTATTTTGATCTGTTCTGGACTGATTATCTCGACCAGGATAGCGCGCTGCAAAAACTGCAGCCAGCGGTGCATCTGGTCAAGGGTGAATACCGGGGCGAGGGGCCGTGGAAAGTTGGCGATGCGGTGATCAGCGTGCTCGGATGTCACGGTTGTGATGCCCGTCTTGCCAGTGAGTTTGCCAGCTGGCAGAGTTTTTTGCAGATGGCGGCAGACACCTACCCGCAAGCTGAACAGATACAGCGCATTGCGCAGCATTTTGGCGCGCGATAACCTGCCCTGCCTCTTACAGATTTTTCTGCATCTTATAATGTTGAATGCTGCCAAACAGCAGGTAGCTGGGTTCGATTATTTCGTATCCCAGTTTACGGTAAAAACCCAGCGCATTATCCCTGGCATGTAAAAACAGCTGGCGTGCCCCCTGTTGCCGGGCAATTCCTTCCATATGCTCGACAATTTCCCGGCCTACACCTTTTCCCTGCCAGGCATCAGCCACCGCCATATAGCGCAGCTGTGCGGCATCGTCGGCGGGGAACTGGAGTCGTGCTACGCCTATCACCTGTTGCCCGTCACGGGCCATGAGGTGATAACTGCTGGCTTCTTCCATGTCCTGTTCGCTGCCCCTGGGCTGGCCCCAGGGATGTCTTAGAATGCGCCAGCGCAGTTCATAATATTGTGCAAACTCTTCGGTGGTTTCAGGCTGGCTCAGGTACATGGTGATGGGTGGTTAGTGCGTGATGCAACTGACGAAGTTGCGTTCAGGCAAATGAAATCCATGTGGTGGCCACATATTTAACACCCTGTTGCAGTTGCGAGTTGCGGTGCTCGTGGGTCCAGAAGGGTGGAAACAAAATTAGCGAGCCTTCAGTGGGTTGCACCGCAACATCCTGGTACATAAATTCGGTGGCACCGCCGGGGCCCGGTACATCATTTAAATACCACAGTGCTACCAGTTGTCGATCCGCAAAGTCATGGCTGCCGCCATCAATGTGCCAGTTATAATATTCCCCCACATCGGTGCGCTGCATATTGTAACCAATGTCTTTAAAACGTCCCTTGAAAAACGGGAAGGCTCCGGAGAATTCACGCAGTGAGGTGCCCAGCGAGCGAAACAGTTCACGGGAAATATCCTGCCAGTGTTCATGGGCACTGATCGCAAGATCCGTCGACTGTTTTATATTGGGGTCTTCCTTGAAGTCCTGGCCAATGCGCCCACGATACTGTGATTGCTGGTCACTTTCAAAGCGGCGAATCATTTCCCGGCAGATATCTTTGGCCAGCGCATTTTCCCTGATAAAAATAAAACTGTCCTGCTTTACTTCTTTTAATGTCAGCAGGGGCTGGCGTTGGGTGGCATCGTGATACATGAATTTATGTTCTATGGGTTAGGTCTGTGAACGCCTAGCTTAGCAAAAAAAGCCTAAAAATAGTTGTCGTTAATCAATTTTTGCAGATGGCTGTCAGCAGCAGTGCCGTGTTGCTGGTACAGGCCAAGCATCTGTGTTGCCATATTAATCCAGTGTTCGTTGGCCGGCTCTATCAGTTCACTTAAGCTGCGAGTGTTTTTGCTCTCAAGCCAGCGACTGTAGGCCTGTTGCAAGCTGGGAAAAATCATCTTGCGCAGACTACTGAGATTGGCAAAATAAAAATGAATCTGCGCTGCTTCATTGTTTTCAATCAGTTTTGGTAATGTCGACTGCATGTCTGCAATATTGTCGCGCACCGCACGGGCCATCATTTCCGCCTGCGAGCGGGGCAGTTCCATTAACATGGTTTCCCAGAGTTCACCGAGTATTTTGCCCGCCTTGATCTCGCCGATTTCATGGTGCAGCACCGTATTAACTTCATTGTCGGTCATGCGCTCCAGTGCATCCTGTGGTGCCTGTTTAAAATCATAACAGGTGAGTGCCCGGGATAATGGATTTTCCTGCTTATGCCAGTGGGATTCCTCGAACTTTTCCCAGATAAAGCGGCGCAGTGACTCACGCCGGATATACACGGTTTTATCCTGCGTCATGCCCGGTGGTGCGGCCAGGTCCCGCGCCAGTTCCCGGCCGGAAACATACAGGGTGAAATCTTCGTGTGTTTCCTTGTGCTTCAGTTCGGCGAGAAAAAATACCGGCTTGCCATAGAGTCCATAGCCGCCGCTGTATACCAGTTGTTCCGCTTCCAGCTGCTGGTTAATGGCGGCACTGTCATACAGGTCAAAGCGCTGGTCATTAATATCGAGGTTGCTCAGGGGGCGGGTTTCTATTTCATCCCACAGGGCTTCGCGCTGGGTCAGCCATTTGCCAATGTGGCTGTTATCCAGGCTCTGGCTAAAGGGTAACTGGTGCTCCCAGCGATAGAATTCACGCATTTTTAGCAGGTAAATACACAGCGTGTAGTTGCCTGCATACTGGGCATCGGAAATGTGGCAATTGTCTTGAACGAGCTGGGTGAGTGCTTGCATAAGTCTCCCATTGGCCAATCGCAGCAGTTGAACCAGCACCTCGGCGCTGGACAGATATACTATGGAAACCCTGGTTAATGCAGAGTTCCGCTATATCACTTTGGAGGTGAAGATAATTCCTTAGTGGGTTGATTATTTGCGTCCGGCAATAATCAACAGTCCGCACATCCCTGTCCATAAATAGTATACTACTCGCCAGCGAATATCCCCCCGCAAACAGTCGGGAATCATTTGAAATAAAAGAGTGTGAGTAGATCCCATGAGAATGAGAACCAAATGGCATAATAAAGAGCGTGAAGTCAGCGTTGAAGAAAAAGCCAATACCATGGCCTTTATCTCCTGGCGAATTGCCGCGGGCATGGTGCTGAACCTGGAAAACGAGAATTTCCAGACTGACACCCAGCAACAGCGCCTGGAAGTGATTAAGGAAGCACTGGCCTTCCTGGTGTCGGTGACTGACCGGCTGGTGGCGGGGCAGATGGAACAGCAGGAACGACAGGAATTTATCGTCAAGTTCGCTACCAAGCTGGCAAAAACCTTCCAGGAAAATTGTGAAGACCTGATCGAGCGGGGCGTGGATTATAAAAAGCCCTTTATCGATGTGCTGAACCAGCGCCTTGATGCCTATGCCGCCTGCTCATGGGATGATGAAGCGGACATGCCCGGTTTTAAATACATGCGTGATTTCGGTGATTTTGTCAGCGCGGTGATGGGTGAGCGGGATCGTAAATGGATTACCGACCAGGTGCTGGCGATTGAAGTGCCTGAGATGATGGAAAACCTGAAAAAAGCCAAATATGAAATGGTGGATGGACGCAGCTCGGCCCGCCTGGGCGACTAGCTGGGTTGTCTTGTGCATCAACGTTTTCTTTTAAGACACAAACAAAAAAGGGGCCGAAATTAATCTGGCCCCTTTTATTAAACTGAAGCGTTAACTTCAAGTCACTGTTTCAAGCGCGTAGATTACGCTTTGAAGTTAGCAGCGTTATCTGTGTTGTGATTGCTGCCATCTTCGTAGCCTGCTTCATAGGCTTCGTTAGAGTTCTGTTCTTCACGCTCCGGGTTACATACGTAACCACCTTGCCAACCCTGGATGTATTCTGGATCGATACCATCTTTTTCCAGTTTAACAACTGTGTCATAGTATTCTTGGTTCATAGCTAACTCCTGGTAAAGACCATGTTTAGTCACATATCGTTGGCTGTGCTGCCAGCGACACTTGAAATAGGTTAATGTCGGAAAAAGGCAGTCGAGTACCTTTTTCAGAATGCGCGATAGTATAGCAGACTGATAAACTGGCTATATATCCCTATAGGGAGGGGTGGAACATCTACCCTAGTAAGTCAGGGGATTCTACGGCTAAAGCGCGAAAAATCAAGGATTAAGCTCATTTCTGCACTAAAACCGTCGCAAAAGCCGTCATCACGGGCTGTGCGGTGGTGTCGCTAACCCGGCGGCCAGCTCATGTCAGCGCCTGCTGTGGGCCATGTCGGCGCGCTGGTGGGCTGATTCAGCATCACTGCACAGTGGCGGGGACTAAATCCACAAATAAGCCCCGTTTATGTTCATTATTAAACTCTGTTAATATGCAGCGGTTTAAATGAGAATTATTCTCCCCATATAGGGATATACGCTGCCCGCGGGCCCTGCTTTATGCTAGGCGGTGCCTGTCTGGCGAATCCCCCCAATAGCAAGATTAAGAGGTTTACCATGTCTGAAGAAATGCCGATGAACGACCCCGATTATGCCAGTGGCATAGCGGCATTCGAGGAGAAAAATTTCAATACCGCGATGCGCTTTCTGAACAGATACGCCCAGGAAGGTGATGCAGAGGCCCAGCACAAGGTGGCCATTATGTATCAGAATGGTCTGGGTGTGGTTGCCAATGACGAGAATGCCTTCAAATGGATGAAAGCCGCCGCCGAACAGGGGCATGCGATTGCGCAGCACGGCCTGGGCTTTATGTATATGGAAGGCGAGTGCATTGCCCAGGACCTGGGCGAAGCCATGTGCTGGTTTGAAAAAGCCGCCGAGCAGGGCCTGATTGGTTCCATGACCACCATTGCCATGATGTATGAAGAAGGCCGTGGTGTTGAAAAAAACCAGGACAAGGCGCAGGAGTGGTATAAGAAAGCCGGCTTCTAGTAAGTAACTGTCCAGCTCACCTCTGGGGCGCTCCATCTCTGCGTTGAAAAATGGTCATTTACGCGTTGTAAACTCACATTTTTCGCCTTGAGCTGAAGCACCCCAGAGGCAATCTGAACAGTCACGGTCAATGTTAAATTAAAGCTATAAACTTCATCTAAAAGCAAAATTATTAATTCGGGATAGTCATGCGCCCAGCAAAATTATTATCAGTTCTTAATCGTGAATTTCTCAGTACCGAAACCGGTCATCACACCCCGGTGATGTTGTGGGGGCCACCGGGGGTGGGCAAGTCGCAGATGGTTGCCCAGGTGGCGGAGCGACACGACATTCCGGTGATTGATATCCGCCTGTCACAGATGGAGCCCAGCGACCTGCGGGGGATTCCGTTTAAAAACGGTAATGCGGTGGAGTGGGCCGTGCCGGCGATGCTGCCGGATGCGGAGCGTCACGGAGCAAAAGGTATTCTGTTCCTGGACGAGGTGACCTCGGCCCCGCCCAGTGTCTCCGCTGCCGCCTACCAGCTGATTCTGGATCGGAAGCTGGGTAACTATGAAGTGCCCGATGGGTGGGCGATTTTTGCCGCGGGCAACCGCCAGGGCGACCGCGGTGTCACCTACACCATGCCGGCGCCACTGGCCAATCGCTTCTCCCATTATGAAGTGGATGTCAACCTGGATGACTGGGTGGCCTGGGCCTGGGAGCACAACATCAATGAGCGGGTGATCGGTTTCCTGCGTTTCCGTCCCGATCTGCTGTTTGATTTTGACCCGGCGCATAACCCGGTGGCCTTCCCCTCGCCACGTTCCTGGGAGTTTGCCCACAATGCACTGCACAAGTTCGAGGATCACCCCGATCTGTTGCTGGGTACACTGCAGGCCTGTGTAGGCCCGGCGGCAGGGGTGGAACTGAATGCCTTTATCGAAAGCCTGGATCAGATGCCGGATCTGGATGCGATTATTGCCGGTGAAAAAGTCGCGGCACCTAAAGAGATTGATCTGCAATACGCGGTGGCCGCCGCACTGGTGGGTCGTGCGATTCGCGTCAGGGGCACTGCTGAAGCCCCCCAGGTGATGGGCAATATTCTCAAATACGCGAAAAATTTCCGCCAGAAGGAAATGGGTGTGATGATGGTGTCGGATATGCACCGCGCGATTGGTGAGGATATCTTCGCGGTGCCGGAGTTTGCCGAATGGGCAAATGATATCGCCGAGCTAATGATTTATTAAAATAATGGTCCATATTAGCCCTGTGCCATCACATGCCTGCGTTGAAAAATGGACACTTACCTATGTAAGCTCACATTTTTCGCCTTGCCCTGTGACCGCACAGAACTAATCTGAACCATTATTTGCCCCTGTGAGTTTCATATAAAACATGGCAATTGATCTGGAAAAAAAGCTGGCGACTGCTCGCACAAAACTGATCCTGGAAAAACCCTTCCTGGGCGCACTGGTATTGCGCCTGCCGATGGTGCGCGCAAAGGATGACTGGTGTGATGCCACCTTCAGCAATGGCAAGAAGCTGTATTACAACGAGCACTATATCGATGCGCTGAGCCCCGAGCAGACCCAGTTTGCACTGGCCCATGAAGCGCTGCACTGTGCACTGTCACATTTCGCCCGTCGCCAGAACCGGGTGCAGCACCGCTGGGACATGGCCTGTGACTTTGCCATCAATCCGATGCTAATCAACGACGGTATGAAACCGCCGCCGGATGTGAATTATCTGCGCGAATACGACGGCATGACGGCCGAGGAAATTTATCCACTGCTCGAAGATAACGATAATGATCGGGAGCGGGAGCTGCAACAGGAGATCAACCCGGATTCTGATAATGATCAGGACGAGGACAACGAAAGCAGTACCGGTGATCAGCCCGAGGAACAGCACGAAGGTAAAAACCAGAAACAGAAAAGTGACTCCCAGGGGCGCGGTGAAGATCAGGGCGGTGCCCGTGAGGACAATTCAGAGGCCAGTGGTGATGACGGCAAACAGCAGTCGGGCCCACCGGAAGAAGGCGAGGGTGAGCCGGAGCCGCTGACCCCGCAGGAAATCGAATCGCTCAGCCTGCAATGGCAGCAGCGCATGGCCAGTGCCGCGCAGCAGGCGATACAGGCGGGCAAGCTGGGTGGCTCAATGGCGCGCATGGTGGATCACCTGCTGCAGCCCCGATTGCCCTGGCGCATGTTGCTGTCACGCTATATCACCATGGTCGCGAGGGATGATTACACCTATGCGCGGCCCTCAAGCCGCCGTGGCGACCCGGCAGTGTATCCCAGCCTGCGCAGCGCGCAGCTGAATATTGTGGTGGCGCTGGATATCAGTGGCTCGATTTCGGAAAAGGAAGTGGCGGAGTTTGTCTCCGAGGTGGATTCAATTAAAAGCATGATCCGCGCCCGGGTGACCCTGCTGGCCTGTGACTCCCACCTGGCGGAAGGCTGCCCCTGGGTATTCGAGCCCTGGGAAGAATTTAAAATGCCAAAGACCTTCAAGGGCGGCGGCGGCACCCGCTTTACCCCGGTTATCGAATGGGTAGAAGCGCAGGACGAAGCCCCTAATTTGCTAGTGTACTTTACTGATGCCCAGGGTGAGTTTCCTGATAAAGAACCCAGCTTTCC
The DNA here is from genome assembly GCA_036567985.1 of Gammaproteobacteria bacterium. Classification (GTDB taxonomy): domain Bacteria; phylum Pseudomonadota; class Gammaproteobacteria; order SZUA-229; family SZUA-229; genus SZUA-229. The sequence continues at coordinate 47,099 of DATCTK010000044.1, forward strand.
AGTCACCTGGCTGGTTAAAGGCAAAACACCGGTGCCCTGGGGGCAGCGGGTGCAGTTAAACTAGTCGCCGGAAAATACCGGTGCGAAATTTCCTGTGTCGCCTGCACACACGATAGAATATAACGTTTAAAACAGAAAGTAGTGGTTATGGATCTCTCCCCGGAAGACAGTCTTCGTCTCAATGTATTGCTCACCCAGGGTCTGCAGGCGGTGCGCGTGGATGCCTCACGCATGAAGGTTTATGCCCTTACGGAGCGTGGCGAGGCACAGGTGCCGCTCAACCCCAATTGCCGTGATGAACAGTATCTGCGCAATGTTAAATCTCTGTTCTCCTCCCACTCGATCGGCTCACCCGGTGGCTATCCGGTGTACCTCAAACGCTGGACACGCATGGGACAGGCCAGGGACGAAAGTCTGGACCAGCTGCTGGTGCTGGGTGAAGAGGAGGCTGTGGTGGCGGTGGTGCATGCCGCGGGCCTGACCGATGAAATTGCCCGTCGTGCCTGGTGGTGTATGCCCACCACCGATAATGCACGGCGCATGCTGGAAAAAAAGGCGGTGGTGGAAGGCAAAATGGGGCCGATTCTGGCGGAGTTCCTGATTGAGCACCTGCCGTTTGAAGATGAACCCCTGGCGATGATCGACAGTGTCAGGGCTGCTCTGCAGCCGGGGCTGGTGACCGAGGAGCTGCGCCAGAGCCTGTGGCAGAAAGCGCGCCAGAAGGGCGCCTACTATGTGGGCTTTCTGCAGGCCATGCCCGATGACCTGCCCGGCGATGCCGCGCCCCATGCGAACTATGAACACTATAAAGAAGTGCTGGCACCACTGGTGGATAAAGGCAATCCCGCCGCGGCATTATTGCTCAAGGTGATGTCCGCCGCCGGGCAGAACTATCTGGATACTATTGATGCCGCGCTGAAACGTCCCAGTGACCAGAATGTGGTGGTGGCGCTGTTTATGACCATCGAACGCTATTTCGCGGATGTCTGCCCGGGCTTTGTCAACCGCCGTGATATCCAGCTGATTATTGATGAGGCCGGTCAGCGCTGTGCCGAGTGCGATGAGTCACTGGCGGAAATCAAGGCGTTATTACCGGATGTCGAACCCTATTTGCAGGCGATGATGGTGTTATCCGGCTATTGCGAAGAATTAACCTACCCGGTGTTCGGCCAGACCGATGCCATTGGCTCGGTGATGCGCAAACGCATCAAGCACCTGACAGACCCGATTAAAGCACACACCCAGCAACTGAGAAGCTGACGGCCACGCTGGCCACAGCAGCTCGGGTTTTGCCGAACAATACCAGAGGCCGTTATGCCATCACTGCATATCAGTAAAATTCACGTTACATTGAAGGTGAAGCTGCCCCCTGAATTACTCGAGCGGCATCTGCCATCCTCGGCGGCGGTGGTGGGTGAGGCGTTGACCGAGCAGGTGCTGGCAGCGGTTAAAAAACACCAGTTGAGTTATTTTCCGCCGCTGGACTACCTGGAGAAAGCAGGGGACATAGATGCGGACCTGCTGGATGCCACCGAAACCATCGCCTGGTTCGCCTGCAAACTGGTGCGCGAAGAAGTGAATAAAAAACTGCGTGGTTTTTTTTCCACTTTAAGCTTTCAGTCGGTCAAGTGTACCTCCTATGCCATGCCCGGTGTGCGTGCTAACCAGCTCAATGCCTGGCACCAGTTGGTGGAACACTACACCCCCAATACCGTCAAGCTGGACATGATCGCCAGTGTGCTGAAAAAGGAAGAGTCACCCAAAGGGCTGGAAAACTGGTCAAAGCAGTTATTCCGGCGAAACCTGGAAGGGGTGTTTGAAGACTTTGAAGTCACCCAGACAGCTGTTCTATAGAGTAACCTCCCGACTTGTAGAGTTTTTTATAGGGTTTTTTCTGTAAAAGAGACAATTCCTGCCGATAAGCTGTGCTAGGCTTAAAACAGAAAAAACTGGTCTCGCGGGGAACTGATGCTATTAAGGATATTTGGTCTATGCTGTGCGCTGGTCGTGTCTGGCTGTAGTCAGAATGGCGAACCCACCTTGCGTATCGGCACCAATGTATGGCCTGGTTATGAACCGCTGTATCTGGCCAGGCAGCTGGGCCATCTGGACAGCAAGCGTATCCGCCTGATTGAATACACCTCGACCTCCCAGGTACTGAAAGCCTATCGTAGTGGCCTGATCGATGGCGCTGCCGTTACCCTTGATGAAGCCATCAGCCTGCAGGCGGCGGGTGAGGATGTGCGTGTGGTGCTGGTGCTGGATGTGTCTGACGGTGCAGACGCGCTGGTTGCACATCGGGATATAGCGCGGCTTGAGGATCTTGAAGGCAAACGTATCGGTGTTGAGCATTCCGCGCTGGGTGCCTATTTAATCAGCCGGATTATTACCAGGGCACAGCTGGATGAGAGCCAGTTGCAAATTGTGCCGCTGGAAGTGAACCGACATCAACGGGCGTTTCTTGATGGCGAGGTCGATGCGGTTGTGACCATGGAACCGGTTCGTAGCCGTTTGCTTGAAGCAGGTGGCCAGGTACTGTTTGACAGTTCGCAGATACCCGGTGAAATTGTTGATGTACTGATTGTGCGTGCCGACAGGCTGGCACAATTTGGCGGGCATGTGGAATATCTGCAAAACGTCTGGTTTGATGTGATAGCACAGATAAAAAAATCACCACAGCTACATCTGGCAGATTTGAATAGCCGCTTACGGCTGGAGGAAAACGATGCCAGGTTCGCATTCAGCGCAATCCGCTTTCCCGACAGAACAGATAATCAGCGCATGTTGAGCGCAAGCGGAAAAAACAATTTGCTGCAGCTGTCTCGCGAGATGACTAAACTTATGCATGAACATCGTTTAATTCAGGCCCAGGTGAACACCGAGGTGATGTTCACAGGCAATAACCCCCAATAATACAGTGCGTGCCTATGCGATTTCCCCTCAGTGTTAAGGTTTCAATCGGTGTTGTAGTAGCCGTGGTGCTAATCGTTAGCATCCTGCTGGTAAATGCCTACTATTTTCTGATTGCCTACGAAACCGATGAGCTGAAACGTAAACTGCATGTTGACCTGTCACGCATGCAGCATACCCTGGAGTTTCTGTCCCGACATAATGAGCACGAACAAATGCAGGTGGAGCTGTCATCACTGGCGACACTGCCGCATGTTCAACTGGCGCTGTTGCTTGATGAAAACAGCCGTGTTATTGCTTCCTCGCAACTGGTACACCTGGGGAAAAATGCTGTTGATGGTGTACTGACCCGTCAAGGCCAGGCAGTGCTGCAAAACAAACAGACATCAGGCAATCGCCTGAGTTCGCTGGTATGGGAGGACAAGAGTGCACAGCATCTGTTCGCGATTTATCCACTGGTGCTGGGCTTGCAGGATACTGACAAATTAATTGATAACCGTATCGGTTATATCTATGCACGCCTGGATCTTTCATGGGCCGCCGACAAATCGATGCAGATACTGCAGCTAAAGGCTGCACCCATGCTGTTTATATTGCTGCTGATGGTGGCGTTTTTTATTGTCCTGCATGATCGGTTCCTGGTGCGCAGAATTAAAAATATTAACCAGGCGGCGAAAGCTTTTGCCAGTTCGGGTTATCAGTCACGGGCCAGGGTTAAAGGCAATGATGAGCTCACTGACCTGGCGATCAGCTTTAACCAGATGGCCGACACCGTAGAACAGAAAAATACCGAGCTGGTGAATAAGGAAGAAAGTATTTCATTGATACTGAATACCATGGAGAACGGTGTGATCACCATTGATGAAGGCGGTCGGATACACAGTTTTAACCGTGCTGCAGAGAGAATGTTCGGTTACAGCGATACGGAAATTATCGGTAAAAATGTCAGTTGCATTATGCCCGAGCCCTATCGCAGTGAACATAACGGTTATATACAGCATTTCCTGCAAACCGGTGAAAAGAAAATTATTGGCAATGCCCGCGATGTGCCAGCACAACACAAGGACGGAGATGAATTCTCAATTCACCTGTCTGTGAATGAGTTGCCATACCAGGTTGACGGTAAACGCATGTTTATCGGATCCTGCACAGACATTACGCTGTTAAAACAGCAGGAGATGCAGTTAAGGCATAGCCAGAAAATGGATGCACTGGGTAAACTTACCGGTGGTATCGCCCATGACTACAATAATATGCTGGGGGTGATACTGGGGTATTCCGAGCTGTTGCTGGATCAGTTGCCCGATGATTCAAAAATTAAAAAATACGTTAATGAAATTTTCCATGCTGGCAACCGGGGTGCGAATCTGACGAAAAAACTACTCTCATTTTCCCGGCAGAAATCGGCTGAGCCAGATGTGGTGGATATCAATAGTGTGCTGGAACAGAACAGAAACATGCTGGAAAAAACGCTCACTGCGCGTATCCAGCTTGAGTTTCATCAGCAGGCAGATCTGTGGCCGGTGTTTCTTGATCGAAATGACCTGGAAGACGCCATATTAAATATGAGTATTAACGCCATGCATGCAATCGAAGGCAGTGGCAAGCTGGATATACAAACCCGTAATTTCAATATCGATCGAACGCAGGCGGCTGAACTAAAACTGCCGACAGGTGCGGGTGAATATGTGCGTCTACGCATTTGTGATACGGGTTATGGAATCGACGACGAGTCGCTGGGGCGTATCTTCGATCCTTTTTATTCCACCAAGGGTGACCAGGGCAGTGGGCTGGGGCTGAGCCAGGTATATGGTTTTGTTAAACGCAGTTCGGGGCTGGTGCGGGTTGAATCGGAACTTGCCCGTGGTACCTGTTTTGATCTGTATTTCCCGCGTTATCTGGGGGAGCTGGTGCAAACAGCGTCAAATAAACAGACACAGGCAGCAACCGCGCGAGGCAAGGAAACGATTCTGGTGGTGGATGATGAGCCTTCATTGCGCTTTTTGCTGGAAGAAACCCTGAGCACGGTCGGTTATACGGTGTTTATGGCAGAAAATGCGGAACAGGCAATTGAGGTGCTGCAAAAGGAACACATTGACCTGATGATCAGCGATGTCATTATGCCGGGTATGGATGGCTATAAGCTGGCTGAATATGTACGTGAACATTATCCGCAGATAAAAATTCAACTGGCCAGTGGATACAGTGATAACCGTCATCAGCAAAGTCGTGACCCGGAACTGCATGATACCCTGCTAGTAAAGCCCTTCGATCGTCAGCATTTGCTCTATCGAGTACGGGAGTTACTGCATGGAGATGCCACGGGTGGCGATGCATAGGGACAATATTTAAACGGTCAGTCCCGCAAGTTGCCCCAGCATTGTTCAAAGTGAGTCTGGATTATTCACAGACAGCCTATGCCACTTGTGCTACATATACAAAGCACTGGTTGATTAAAGAGGATATGTAGCGATTGATGGCACGTGTATTACAGGATCATCTGCCTGATATGCAAAGGCAGAGCGTAGTTACAGCTTTGTCCGGGGTACAGATGATCCGCACTGAGACAGGCCGGAAGGGATCTAATGGCTAGAATTTATATCGTAGACGATGATATACAGGTTGCGGAGCTGTTTTCTGCTGCCATCGACAGTGTGGGCATAGACAACCAGTACTTCACCAATGCACGGGAGTTTCTGGATTTGGATCTGAAGGATACGGATGTTGTTCTGCTGGATCTGAATATGCCGGACATTGATGGTATCGAAGTGATTCGTGTGCTGGGTAAAAATTCTGCACAGGTTCAACTGGTGCTGATCAGCGGGCATGACAAGGGGGTTCTGCACTCTGCGCAACAGCTGGCCCAGGCACATGCGCTGCGTGTTGCCGGCAGCCTGAGCAAACCGGTGTCGATTGAAAAGCTCAAGATGCTGGTGATCGAGCTGTCACAACAGGCGCAGTCGAGCAACCGGCAGGGTGTGGCTGCGCAACATATGCCGACGCTTGAGGAACTGAAAACCGCTTTGCGTGAAAAGCAGCTGGTGCTGCATTACCAGCCACAAATTGATATCAGGAGCGGCGAGCTGCACGGGGTTGAAGCACTGTCACGCTGGCAGCATCCAGAGCGCGGACTGATATTTCCCGATATGTTTATTCCACTGGCTGAACAGCATGACCTGATCGGTGAGCTGACTGCTGAGGTGATTGGCCAGTCGATTGAGCAGAGTCGAAAGTGGCAGCAACAGGGTCTGACAAGCAATATCTCGGTGAATATTTCGGCGGATAATATTACCAGCCTGTCCTTGCCCGAGCAGCTCAGTGACCTGTTAATCAATAACCAGCTGGATCCCGCCATGCTCACCCTGGAGATTACCGAAAGCGCACTGATGTGTGAGCTGGTGACCTCGCTGGATATTCTCACCCGACTGCGCATGAAAGGCTTTGGCCTGTCGATTGATGACTTTGGTACCGGTTATTCCTCGCTGTCCCAGTTACACCGCATTCCATTTACCGAGCTGAAAATCGATAAAAGTTTTACCATGTCGATGGCTCAGGACGAGGAATCCAGGGCAATTGTTAAAACCTGTATTATGTTAGGTCAGGAGCTGAATATGCAGGTGGTGGCTGAAGGGGTGGAATCAGCCGAAATTTTAATGCTGCTTGAAAACTATGGTTGCGATATCGCACAGGGCTACCATATTGCCAGGCCCATGCCGGCTGAGAATTTGCCGGGCTGGGTGCGGCAATCAGGTATGGTGGTCAATGCGTAAGCGATTTAGATTTTCTGGTAACTGCGCTCGATATAGGCGTCTACCAGCTGCTGGAATTCCGCTGCAATATTATCACCCTTGAGGGTTACGGTTTTTTCGCCGTCTTCATAAACCGGTGCGACCGGCGTCTCCCCCGTGCCCGGCAGGCTGATGCCGATATTGGCGTGCTTGCTTTCGCCGGGACCATTGACCACGCAGCCCATTACCGCCACCGACATGCTTTCTACACCCTGGTATTTACTTGCCCATACGGGCATCTGTTCCCGCAGATAAGCCTGGATCTGTTCCGCCAGCTCCTGGAAGTAGCTGCTGGAGGTGCGTCCGCAACCGGGGCAGGCGGTGACCAGGGGTACAAAGGCACGCAATCCCATGGTCTGCAGAATTTCCTGTGCCACAATCACTTCCTTGGTACGTGCGGCACCGGGTTCCGGGGTCAGTGAAATACGTATGGTGTCACCTATGCCATCATGCAGCAGAATCGCCAGTGCGGCGGTGGAGGCGACTATGCCCTTGGAGCCCATACCGGCTTCGGTCAGCCCCAGGTGCAGTGCGTAGTCGCAGCGTTCCGCCAGCGCGCGGTAGACGGTAATCAGGTCCTGTACATCGGACATCTTGCAGGAGAGAATGATTTTGTTCCTGGCCAGCCCCAGTTTTTCTGCGGTTTCCGCGCTCTCCAGGGCAGAGCGGATAACAGTTTCGAACATCACCGATTTGGGGTCTCTGGGTTCACTGAGCTGTGCATTTTCATCCATCAGTTTTGCCAGCAGAGCCTGATCCATGCTGCCCCAGTTAACGCCGATACGCACCGGTTTATTGTATTTCACCGCGATCTCGATCATGGTGGCAAACTGCTCGTCGCGTTTTTTGCCACGGCCCACATTGCCCGGGTTGATGCGGTATTTATCCAGTGCTTCGGCACACTCCGGGCACTGGCTTAACAGCTTGTGGCCGTTAAAGTGGAAATCACCTACCAGGGGTACGTCTATGCCCATGTGTTTTAAACGGGCCTTGATACCGGGCACGGCCTGAGCCGCTTCCAGGGTGTTCACCGTGATGCGCACGATCTCCGAGCCGCTGGCGGCCAGTTCAGCAATCTGGATGGCAGTGGCTACCTCGTCTGCGGTGTCGGTATTGGTCATCGACTGCACCACCACAGGTGCATCTCCACCAACGGTGACATTGCCCACCTGAACCGGTATGGACTGACGACGGGGACGAAAGGGAGGGTTAAAACTCATGCCATGTTCCTGGAAATCTGTATGCTGCAAGCTGTCGATGGATTAAGTTGTTTTAGAATCACTTAATGACCGCGTTGATTATGGGTTGTAAGGCAGCTGTGAACAATGCTGACATAGCATGATTGTTCAAAGCTGCCTTTATATAGCGTGGTAATATTATCACTTTCGGTAGCAGATGCGGATAGCGAATTGTTTAGATTAGGTTTAATTATTAATCCGCTGGCGGGGTTAGGTGGTCGTGTCGGGCTGAAAGGCTCCGATGGTGAAGATATTCAGCGTCTGGCGCGCCAGCGGGGTGCCGCTCCACTGGCACAGCAGCGTATGCAACAGGCGCTGGATTACCTGCTGGATTACCGTCAGCAGTTGCAGATTTACACAGCCGCAGGTGAGATGGGTGAAACCCTGTGTATGAGTATGGGTTTTGCACACAGCGTGGTGTTTACACCGCAGGCGGGTGAAACCCATGCAGCAGACACCGAAGCCGCGGTAGAACAGTGCCTGGCACAGGGTATTGACCTATTGCTGTTTGCCGGTGGCGATGGCACGGCACGCAATGTCTTTAGCGCACTGCAGCGGGCAACTGAGACAGCGGATGGGTCGCTGCAGCTACCGCCGGTAATCGGCGTGCCGGCAGGTTGCAAAATCCATTCGTCGGTATACGCGGTAACTCCAGCCCATGCGGGTGAGTTGCTCAGCCTGCTACTCAAGGGGCGACCGCTGTCGCTGGCCGAGGCCTCGGTGATGGATATAGATGAGGAAGCATTTCGTCAGGATCAGGTCAGGGCGCAGCTGTATGGCCACCTGATGGTGCCGGCGGAAAACCGTTTTATGCAAAACATGAAACAGGGCGGGGTGCAGCATGGGGAGATTGCCCTGCAGGATATAGCCGCGTTTATGCTGGAAACCATGGAAGATGACTGTCTGTACCTGATCGGCTCCGGCACCACCCCCAGGGCGATACTCGATGAGCTGGGACTGCCATCAACCCTGCTGGGGGTGGATGCAGTTTACAACCGGCAGTTACTGGCCAGTGACCTGAGCGAGCAGCAAATTCTGCAGTTACTGGATGAATATGGCAGGGTACGACTGGTGATTACCCCGATCGGTGGACAGGGGCATGTGTTCGGTCGCGGCAACCAGCAACTCAGCCCGGCTGTGATTCGCCGCCTGGGGATGCAAAATATTGATATTATTTCCACCGCAGAAAAAATACACTCGCTGAATGGTCAGCCATTGCGGGTGGACACTGGAGATGAGACCCTTAACCAGTCATTGTATGGCATGGTGCCGGTGATTACCGGCTACGATGAAAAAACCCTGTGCCGCATTGCGCGTTAGCTTTAAGCAAACGCATTACAAACACCAATACCAACTCACTTATTTTCAGGACAATTATGAACGACGAAAAATTCAATTATGACTTGATGGATTTTCTCGCCATGTCGCCCACGCCGTTTCATGCGGTGGAACAAATTATTTACAAACTGGAGTGCGCCGGCTATCAGCGCCTGTTCGAAGCCGATAGCTGGAAACTGGAAACATCACAGGGCTACTATGTAACACGTAATGACTCATCGATTATTGCCTTCAAGCTGGGTGAAGACCCGGTGGCAAAGGGCATTAATATGGTAGGCGCACATACCGACAGCCCCTGCCTTAAAGTTAAACCCCGGCCAGATATACTGTTCAATGGTTATTACCAGCTCGGTGTGGAGGTGTACGGCGGTGCGCTGTTAAACCCCTGGTTTGACCGTGACCTGTCACTCGCCGGTCGGGTGAACTACCTGGATGAAGACGGTGATCTGTGCAGCACACTGGTTAACTTTGAAAACCCGATTGCAGTGATTCCCAGCCTGGCGATTCACCTCGACCGCGAAGCCAATAAAAACCGCAGCGTCAACGCGCAAACCGATATTCCGCCGATCCTGTTAAAACTGCCGAATTCGGAAAGCGAAGACAAACCGTCCTTCCACGATATTCTGTTGCAGAAAATTCAGGATGAAACCGATGCGACTGAAGTGCTGGATTTTGAACTGAGTTTTTACGATGTGCAGGAGCCTGCTTATATCGGCCTGCACCAGGACTTTATCGCCAGCGCGCGGCTGGATAACCTGCTCAGTTGCTACACCGGTTTGATGGCGTTGACGGAAACCAGCAATCCGGGCAGCAAATTACTGGTGTGTACCGATCACGAAGAAGTGGGTAGCGTGTCGACCAGTGGTGCCCAGGGCACGTTTTTGCAGTCGGTGCTGGAACGCATTGCCGGCAGCCATGAGAACATGGGGCGCATGATGGACCAGTCAATGATGATCTCTGCCGATAATGCCCATGCGCTGCATCCTAATTTTGCCGATCGTCACGATGAAAATCACGGGCCGGAAATTAATAAAGGTCCGGTGATTAAAGTGAATGCCAATCAGCGTTATGCCAGTAATGGCCATACCAGTGCCATCTTCAGACAACTGTGCAAACAGGCGGATGTGCCGGTGCAGTCGTTCGTGGTGCGGTCGGATATGGGCTGTGGCAGCACCATTGGTCCTATTACTGCGAGTAACCTGGGAGTGAAAACCCTGGATGTGGGTGTGCCGACCTTTGCCATGCATTCAATACGTGAACTGGCCGGACGCTGGGATGCCTACTACCTGTTCCGGGTGTTAAAGGAATTCTATGCCTGATTTATTGTTTAACCTCAGGGCATTTATCTTGTGCTGCAGGACATGTTTTACAGGTGAATTTCGATGAATAAACCAGTAGCCGAATCCTGCTTACAAAATCAGCAGCCCATTCTGGATGCGTTGCGCGATGTGTTTATCGAAGCGGGGGAGGTGCTTGAGGTAGGTAGCGGCACCGGTCAGCATGCGGTGTTTTTCAGCCAGCATCTGCCACACCTGACATGGCAGCCCAGTGACCTGCAGGATCAACACCCGGGTATGTTATTGTGGCTGGACGAGGTGGAACATAATCGCATCAAACCACCGTTGGTGCTGGATGTGGATGATGAGACATGGCCATTGCAGAATATGGACTATGTATTTACCGCCAATACCACGCATATTATTTCACTGTCGCAGGCGGAACGAATGTTTGCGCATATCGCCAGCGTACTAAAACAGGGTGGGCTGTTTGCCCAGTACGGGCCGTTTAATTATAACGGTGAGTACACATCAGCAAGCAATGCACGATTTGACCAGTGGCTTAAGCAACAGCACCCGCAGAGTTGCATCAAGCATTTTGAACAACTGCAGGATTTTGCCGCTGATAATGCGATGCACTGTATTGATGACATTGAAATGCCTGCCAATAACCGCTTGCTTGTGTGGCAAAAACAGCCTTAAAATAAACTAACAAACAGGCGCTGACCCATAAACGAAGTGCCATAAAAATAAATTCGCAAAATAAATTAGCAATATAGATTAGCAAATCGACCATCGACCTAGCGTGAACAGGGAAGCAGCATGCCAATTAATTTTCATTACGATCCCCAGCTCGAAGTTTTAATGGTGAAGCTGCAAGGCCTGGTCAGTCTGGCTGAAATGCAGGATGCGTTAATGCAGGTGGTCAGTGCCAGCGATATACCCTCCCATGCGAATGCGTTGTGGGATGTGAGTGATATGGAGTTCAATAATATCACCATCGATTTCCAGCGTGAGCTGATAGACATGCGTCGCCAGCATGCCACTCGCAGACAACCCGCAAAAATTGCTATTTTATGCACCTACACCCTGGCCGAGCCGTTGGTGAAAATGTATACCATTCTGTGCAAGGAACTGGGCGAAGATGCCAGAGTGTTTATGCATGAAGCAGAAGCACTGGAGTGGCTGGCTGAATAAGCCGTTTATTGATTTCCCGAATCAGTCTCGTCAAGGCGCTGAATCATTAGTGCATCTCGCTTTAATATAAATCAAGACTTTTAACCGGCTGACTTAAGGCCGGGTTTAAGCGCTGGTGTTTGAACGCATCCAGTGTGTCAAGCAAACTCGCCTGCCAGCTGATTTGTGGATCATAGCCGAGCAGGGACTGTGCCGGTTGCAGGTCAATTTCTGGCGAAGCTAGCATGTAACGCATGGCCGCGGTAAACAGCGGCTGCTGTGCATGCCGGGCAGACAGATTACGAGCAAACAGTACCAGTTCTGCCAATGCTGCGGGCAGGGCATAATTTAACGGGCTGTGCCCCAGCTGGCTTTTGATAAATTGCATCACCGCTTTATGTGACGGGGTTTCCGCGCCACTGATATTCACCGAGTGATAACCTGCCTCAAGGGGTGCCAGTGCCGCACGGCTGAAGGCCTGGCCGATGTCCTGGCCATCGACGATGGGAAGATGGCCATAGGCTCCCTGGTAATATGGCAACGAATACTTCCCGCTGCGTGCCAGCAGCAGCGGTAACAGCCCCATATTCAGCTGTTTTCCTGAATACAGGCCAATTCGCAGATTAATAAACTGGGTGCGGCTGTCGCGGTACTGTCTCAGGTAGTCTTCAATCGCAATCAGCCCGTTAAGCATGGGCCAGCTGGCGCGGGGCTTGCCGGCTAACTGCGCCGAGTTGCGCTGCGCTGGCGCGCTGACAAACAGGCTGCTTAAATTAACAAAACGCTGTACCCGCCATTCCACCGCACGGTTAATCAAGTCCAGTGTGGGTTCGAGATAGGCCTGGTGTTGTGGGTCCTGTTGCCGCTCAAAACTGCTCCAGCCGGCGGCATGGCAAACCACATCTATGCCCACCAGTAATCGATCCAGGTAATCCACATCCCGCAGGTCGCCACAGCGTACCTCGCCCTGATACCCGGCAGGCAGCTTATCCGCATTGCGACAGGCCGCAATAACCTGAAGCTCACTGTGCTGAATCTGCATCAGGCTTTGCAGTATATGGCGGCCAACGAAACCGCTGGCGCCGGTGACGAGTATTTTAATGATAATCAATCCCTGCCTGTTTCAGGCCCTGTGTTGCGTCTGTATGGGCTATAAGAAAACTTACTGTTTAATTATGCCTGCTGATGTATGGTTTGCAATGCGTGCGGTGCTGAATAGACGTTATCAATCAGGCACAATTAATGTACTCTTTGCAATATCAGGTATAGTAGCAGCTGCTTTTTTCTTAATTTATGATATTGGTAGTGAATAATCCTGCCTAATGCACAGCGGCTAAGGTCATTACAGAAATTAATTTTAAAAATGCAAATAGATACAAGTCAATCAACTACGTGCATAAAAAGCACGCGCCCGGCCGTGCATGACGGACGGGAGGTTATCAGGTGTTAGCGCAGCTATGAAACTCAAGAAGTTACTCAGTTACGAATGGGATGCGATTGCGGGGATTCTGGCCGCTGTGTTCGCTATTATTCTTCATTTGCTCCACATTGTGGACGAGCAGGTCATTTTGCCTATCGTGCTTGCCCTGCTGGGGCTTTTATTTATAAATTTCATGCGTCATTCGAGAAGCAACGAACTTACGGCTGAGCAGGTTGAACGAACCGAACACAGTGTTCGCAGAATACAGGCAGGGCTCAAGGTGCCCGATGTCATTCTTGTTGGCCCGCGTGAGTTACGCTCTGTGAGCGAGCAGTTTGCGCGTAATATGAAAGGTGACGCTATCTGGTTCAATGTCTGCCTGTCGATGTACAGACCGCAGCCACTATTCGATGCATTGCTGCGACCAGCGATAGACAACCCAATGGTCACCTCAATTCAGTTCGTACTCGATGAGAGTCAGAAGGATCTATGGCGGGACGTGGTAAAGCCAAAAATTCTTGCCTGTTCCGGCCACTCCAAGGTGAGAGAACCCTGCTGGTGCGCGCTGAGTGAAAACCTTTCGTTTATTCTAGCGGATAGTCATCATAGCAACGGTACCGAGGCGTTGCTGAGTTTCTGGGGTGAGCCATTCATGGCAAAATCCACTGAGCGGGACGTGCCACGCTACATCTTTCATGTACAAAAATACTCCGAGCTATTGCCGCACCTGGTGGAACTGGAGCGCGGTTGCGTACACCGTTGATTTCCTGCGTGTTAATAGATTCATTATGGATTCGAGACCGCTCAAAATTTTTCCAGTCGGCAGTTAGCAGTAGTTCGCTATGCTGAATCTCGTCAACGATGCAGTCAATGGCGTCCAATAAAACCGCTGAAACAGCTGGCGAGTATTTTAACGATAACCAGTAATCAAGCTGTGTTATGCCTACGCTGGATGGTTTGCTCAGACAGCCAGTTATTCCAGCCAGCTATTAAGGTATTGCAGCAGCTGTTGTCGGTTAGCCTCATAGCTGAACAGGTTGCTGTGCCTGCCTGTAAGTCGGCTTATAAATTTGGGTTCATTGCTTTGCTGGTACAGTGCCCGTACATGTCTGGGGTGAATCACTTCGTCCTGCTCACTGTAGAGGTAGAGCAGAGGTATCTGCGGCAGCTGTCCCACAGCGTCGAGTGGTCGATAACGGTTGCTGATGGTCAGTGATAGCGGCCACTGAAATGCCCAGGTCAGCCAGGAAGTTGCCAGCATGTCACGGCTGATTTCGCGGTAATCACTGAATGGGGATATAAACACGGCAGCATCTATGCCCTGTGGTCGCTGGGCGAGGCTGTAGATGCCCAGGCTGGCACCGAGGCTTTGTCCAATCAGAAATATTTTTTTATCGGCGGGGTAGCGTTTGCGCGCGTATTCCATGGCGTGATAAATATCGTTGATAGCGCCATCAAGTCCGGGCTGGCCCTGCGATAAACCGTAGCCGCGGTAATCGAAAATAAATACATCATACTGATGACGGGTAAGCCAGTAGACAGCGGCAGAATGCGTACTGATATTTTCCGCATTGCCATGTAGGAACAGAATCAGCGCGTTTGATTCTTCTTCAGCCGGAAACCACCAGCCATGCAGTTGCAGATTATCGCTGCTGGAAAAATACACATCGCGGTATTCAATTCCCAGTTGATCTGGCGTAACCAGCAGCTCTTTACTGGGCTGGAAAAATACATGGCTGCAGCCACTGAGCAAACTAAGTGACGAAAATAATAATATACTTATTAAGTGTTGCATGGCCCGGGTTGCGCTTTGTTATCCATTGAGATGCGCCTGATAGCTGCTCCTGTCGATAAGCCTGGTGTCTGTCATCGGTTGTGCAGGCGGCAATTAGGCATTATACCTTATGTGTCTTATGAATCATTTCGCATTTTGTCAAAGCGCATTTGAGCCAACGCTTAAATATAGCAAATTGTTGTTGCATAGTGATACCCCGCTGCTATTATAGCTTTCGTGGGATAATAAATAACAAAAATTCTTTTATGCAGTACCCAACGCTGCTAAAAAACGGAGAAACCTTATGAAAAAACTAATTGCAGGTTCAATTCTGATGGTTGCATCTTCCAGCGCATTTGCTGTTGCGCCGGGCGGCCCTGACTGTGGCTGGGGTAATATGTTATTTGACGGGCAGGCTGGTCTTGGTCCGCACTTTATGGCATCCATTACCAACGGTACTTCAGGTAACGCAACTTTCGGTATGACATCGGGCACCAACGGCTGTTCAGCCAATGGCAACCTGACCTATGGTGGAAAATCCTTACTGGCTTCTATCATGGACGAGTTCTCGCAGGACGTTGCCATGGGTGAAGGTGAGGCCATGAATGCGGTTGCAGTAATGATGGGTATAGCACCTGAAGATCGCGACAGCTTTGCACAGCTGACACATGAAAACTTTGCTGTTATCTTTCCAGGTGAAAATGTAACTGCAGAAGACGTGCTGGCTTCTCTGGAAACACTGATGAAAGCTGATGCGCGCTTATCCAAGTATGTAAGCTAATCGTTTTTATCTGCGAACGGAGTCTGTGTGTAATATAACAGGCTCCGTTTTTTATCTGCTTCTTTCTTAATTTTATACCTGTCTATGTTGCTTTATATTCTGCCGTATTATCTGGCAGTTTCTTTCTCATTTCGGTTTTCGGTAACGATTGATGATAAATAACCCGGTAGCCGTTAACTCAGCTTGTTCCCGTTCAAAATTTTCACACATGCACAACTGGCTGCAAAGTCATCAATGCGGGCGACTTTTCTATCACATTATTATGCTGGTACTGTTGTGTGGATTTCATCCACTGTTACAGGCATCGTCATTACCCGATGGTCTGCTGGAGCATGCGCAGCAACAACAGTTGTGGCAACACAAAACATGGCATGATCTATTGCATTATGAAACCGAAAAAAGTTCACCCAGCGGATATTTAAGCCAGGTGGATGATGTGCGGTTTTTTACTGCCGCAGACGGTAAACAGAACCCGCAGGCCGAGTTGCAGCACACACTGCAGGCATTTTATCTGCCGCCTTCGGATAATACGCAGCATGCGCAATGCCGCTTTATTGCACGCTTTAACTGGCTCAAACAGCAACTGACAGAAAGGTTGGTAAATCTGCCACAGGTGGAGTGCAGGCAATACAATGAGTGGCGATCTTTTGTGGCAGATGACCAGGTCACACTGGTGTTTCCGGCCTATCACCTGAACAGCCCCTCGTCCATGTTCGGTCATACCCTGTTACGGCTTGATGCGGCGGATGACAAAAACAGTTCCGACTGGTTGTCAGTGGCGGTTAATTTCGGTGCCGATGTCAGCCATGATGACAACTCACTGTTTTATGCCTTTAAAGGCCTGAGCGGCGGTTATCCCGGTTTTTTTATCGTTGAGCCCTATTTCAAAAAAATTCAGGAGTACAACCAGAAGGAAAAGCGAGATATCTGGGAGTACCCGTTAAACCTGACCCCACAGGAAACCCGCCGTATGGTAGAGCATCTGTGGGAGTTAAAGGAAATGGAGTTCGATTATTATTTTTTTGACGAAAACTGCTCCTATCGCTTGCTGGAATTACTGGAAGTCGCGCGGCCGGGCATTGACCTGACCAGTGAATACGGCTTTTCCGTGATTCCGGTGGATACGATTCGCGGTATCAAGGCGGCGGGACTGATTGATGATGCGCATTATCGACCCTCGCAGGTGACCACCCTGGAAAACCTGTTAAGGCAGATTAAGCTTGAGCATCGCCATTATGTAAATGCTTTGTCTATTGATGCCAGTGGCATCGATACAGCGGCATTCAAGGCGATTGATGCCGAGCAGCAAAAACTGATTCTGCAAACCGCCTATAAATACCTGCGCTACAAAAAAACCGATGAGGCGAGAGATGCGCAGTCAGCCGCGACCAGCTATCGCCTGTTAACTGCTCTTAGTCAGTCAGCGGCGGCGGATATTGCAGATGCACCGCCTGTGCCTTCACAGCCCGAGCACGGGCATTATTCCAAACGGCTTAATCTGAAATTCGGTCGCGAAGACGAACAGAACTATATTGAGGCCGGTGTGCGCATGGCCTTTCACAGCCTGCAGGATAACGTGCAGGGGTTTCTTCCCGGTGCACAGATTAATATGGGCAGTCTGCAGATCAGGGTCACAGAAGATGACTCGGTTAAACTGCAGCGCCTTGATGTGGTGGATATATTCTCGTTGACACCACGTACCGAGTTATTCGATCCGCTGTCCTGGAAAATACTTACCGGACTGGAGCGCCAGCTAATGGATGGTCAGCGGCGACTGCTGACCCATGTCACGGGTGGTGTCGGGGTGGCCTATCAGCCGCTGGACAGATCATTAATGTACGGGCTGCTTACGCTGCGGCTGGAGCGCAACCGGGCTTTTGAACGAACTATCGAGGCGGCCTGGGGTGTGGACAGCGGTTTTCTCTATCATTTTTCCAGTGGCACCACGCGACTGGGGCTGAGCGGTGAGGAGTTTGCAAATGATTACTATCGCCACCGTGCCGAGCTGGGGCATAACCATGTGCTGAGCCAGAACCACGGCCTGCGCTTTAGTCTACGGCGTGAACGCCAGCCACAGCAGTCTTATTCTGAATTCAGTATCGCCTATCAGTATTTTTTCTTCTAGCTGGGCGTTATACTGCAATGTATAACTGAGTATTTTTGCGACGGATCATCCGGCGGGCTTTTCGGGCTAATTAAACCGATTGTCTGCACAGGCAAATAAATTGTCCCGCAGGCAGAAGTTTTCAAAGCATCTTAGGAAGCTCTGAATAATTCATCCATGAATCATTCGTCTGGAACGAATGATCGCACTAGCTCCGAAGGGGTGAGTCTCATGGATGAGACGAACAATGATCAGAGCAAAAACAAATTAAAATGCGATTTTTATTTGTTTTTCATTTTCAATAACTTAGCAGTTATTGCCATGTTAGTTTAGTCATGGGGCGGCACATCCATGTGCCGCGGAACCTCTGAGAAACTCAGAGGTTCCCTAAATCAGTGCAGTATGTTGTAGCGCTGTGAGTTTCTGCTTCGGTGACTCGTATGGCTGTAATTATGTAACAAAATTGAGTGGGAATTAATAATGGCAGAACCTTATAGATATGTCGGTATAAACAATGAGCCCCATGGTGCCATGACACCGATTTGCAAAATCATTCGTGATGCCTGGGTGTTTGGCCTGCTGGATGAATCTGAAACCTGTGAAGGCTGGAATCTTGCGGGTATAGATGCACTGAAGCATAAGGTAAATGATGAGTGGGATAAATATGGCTGTATTGTCAGTAATCTGCCTGCAGACCTGTTTGAACGCCATCAGCGAATTTATGCCGAAGCGATCAAAAATGCACGTGAAGCAGGCTGGTCTGGTGAAGCCGAACTGGAAGACGATAAATAGGCAGGTTGAGTCTGCCTGCACTGCTTAGCCAATCACGCTTATTAAGCAGAATCGATAACACTATTTTTCCGGAATCGGAAACGGCAGTGGACCCACAAGCCTGCATAATTAAACAGGAACCCTGCTACTAAGTCGTAGCTGATGAAGTTGAGCTTTATACGGCGGAATACCATTCAGGCATGCCAATGATGCTGAGGGCTCTACCGGCTGTGGTAAGTCGCGCTTTGTTGAATACATGGCGTTACACTGGGGCGTTTCCTGCTGGATAGCGATGGTACCCGGTGGCAGGGGCCCATTGGCGACCGCGGCGCGTATCGGCGCTATCTGTTACCTTGACGAAGTGGTTGAGGCCCGTCAGGATACCACGGTGATTATACACCCGTTGACAGACCATCGACGCACCCTGCCACTGGATAAAAACTGGATAAAAAAGGTGAGCTGATTGAAGCGCACCCCGACTTCCAGCTGGTGATTTCCTGTAACCCCGGCTACCAGAGCCTGATGAAAGACCTCAAGCAGTAGACACCTTTTTTGCCTGACGACGGGCTTATGCAGCCAGCCACAATGCATTAAAATAGCCGGGCATTGGCAAAAAATAAATAATTGGCCAGGTCTGAAGCCCTGGTTTCTAATCAAGATTAAGAGATAGTAAGCGCCACCTTGGATGCCCCGCACACCCTCACGTCCGTCCTGCTTATCGGGCTGCTCAGCAGTCTGCATTGTCTGGGTATGTGTGGTGGCATTATGGGTGCGCTCAGCCTGAGCCTGCCCGCTGAGATTCGCAATAACCGTTTACGTAGCGGGCTGTATATCGGTGCCTATAATCTGGGGCGTATCAGCAGCTACGCGATGGCTGGCGCGCTGGCCGGCGCCTTTGGGGTGGAAATCCTCAATGGCCTGGGGCTGGAGCAGGGCAGTGCCCACCAGCTACTGCGTATTGCCAGTGTGGTTTTTATTGTAGCGATCGGCCTGTATCTGGGGGGCTGGTTTCCGCAGCTGATTCGCCTGGAAAAGCTGGGGCAGCCGGTGTGGAAAAAAATTCAGCCGCTGGCGCATCGCTTGATGCCCATCAAAACGCCGTCACAGGCATTGTTATACGGTATGCTCTGGGGCTGGCTGCCCTGCGGTCTGGTGTATGTGGTGTTACTGATGAGTATTACCGCAGGCTCGGCGCTGCAGGGGGCACTGATGATGGCGGCTTTCGGACTGGGTACCCTGCCTTCTATGCTGTCAGCCGGGGTGATGCTGGGCTGGGTCAGAAAGCTGGCGCAATCAACCCGCGCGCGACAGCTGGTGGCCATAACGCTGATTGTGATGGCACTGGCCAGCCTGTACCTGGGCGACCTGTATTTCGCCGCAGAGGCGGAACATGGGCATCACCATCACTAATGACCCGCTAACGGGTGATCGGGGAACAGTCCGTTACCGACTGTATAGATTGAATAACTCGGCAGCTAAGCTCGGCTTGAAGCAGTGACTGCCGGTATAACCTGTAAGAAAACTTTACGGAAGGTCTTATGGCTAAGGCGCATTTCTCAGAACTGATTGGTCAGTCGGCTGCATTGCAGCAGTTACTGAATACCGCCGCCCTGCTGGCGGTAACGGATGTGACGGTGCTAATAGAAGGGGCTACCGGCACCGGCAAGGAACTGCTGGCGCGGGCATTGCACCAGTCCAGCCCGCGCAGCCAGCGTGATTTTGTTGCAGTGAACTGTGCCTCCTTGCCGGAAGGTCTGGTTGAGTCACAGCTGTTTGGTCACCGCAAAGGCGCCTTTACCGGTGCGGACCAGGACCATAAAGGCTTTGTGCAGCAGGCGGAAGGCGGCACACTGTTTCTGGATGAAGTGGGCGAGCTGTCACTGGCGGCGCAGGCGCGGCTGTTACGTTTTATCGAATACGGCGAATGCCAGCGTGTGGGAGACAGTCAACCGGGTAAAAGCAATGTGCGTATCCTTGCCGCCACTAACCGCAACCTGCAACAGCAGGTGCAATCCGGCGAGTTCAGGGAAGACCTGTATTTTCGCCTCAAGGTGGTTCCCCTCGAGCTGCCCACGCTGGCGCAACGCAGAGACGACGTGCCGCTACTGGCACAGCATTTTATCCAGCAGATTGCAGCGCAGTATGATCTGCCTGCTGCAAGACTCAGTCGCGACGCGATAAAACGTCTGCAGGCTTATAGCTGGCCGGGCAATGTGCGTGAATTGCGTAATCTGTGTGAGTCGCTGGTGGTGTTACTACAGGGAAAAACCATTGACGCCAGTAATCTGCCGACACATATCAGCGCGGATTCACTGCCTCATGCCGGGGCCCATGCCGGCTTTAAATTGCCCGCCAGTGGTATCAGGCTGGATGAACTGGAAGTGGATTTACTGCAACAGGCGCTGCAGGCCAGCGCCGGTAATAAATCACGCGCCGCGCGCCTGCTGGGTATTAGTCGGGATGTGTTTCTGTATCGCCTGAAAAAGTACGCCATTGCCTGAGCGGGTATTATACTGGCCTGGAAAAAAACCGTAGGTTGGGGTAAGGCACGCACCCCAACATAACCCACTGAATATTCCTGTGGCGTTGGGGTTCCTGCGTCACCCCAACCTACTGCTACATCACTCACGCGGGATTCAGTACGTTTGACCCGGCCTAACCGCGCTTTTTTGCGCGGTGGCTGAAATTCTGTATATCGCAGACAATTTCGTTGAAGGGAAAATCATCCACCCTACCATAGCGTTGCTCCGCCAGCTGTATCAGCTGCAGTACATCGGGTACGCTGCAATCCTCACTTTCCTCCAGTATGCGCTGCATACCCTGCAGGCCGCCGCATCGGATTTTCATTAACTGCATATGGGTTAGTTCACTGTCGGCGTGGCTAAGGCCCAGTACAAAACGGGACTTTTCCCGGAAAGTATCCACCAGTGCATAGCAACCAGCCAGGTGTTCATGGGCCTGCAGGCAGGTCATTTTTCCCGCGCAGCGCTCATCCAGGTTGGCATGCTGGCACTGGCACCAGTTGCCGATAATCGGTTTGGAAAACGGGCATAGGGTTTTTTTCATGGGCTGACTTTGTTCATGCTTCTATTTGCCGGCGTTTCTGCTTAACGGCGCCTGCTGATTTATACAGTAATATAAACAGTATAGCGTAAGCGTGCCTCGCGGATTAAGTCAATCACAGCTGGCTGTTGCTCTCTATTCAACTGCAATATTGCTGTGTTACCCTTATTCGACACTTTTTTCGGATAATGGATTATGCAGAAAAAATGCCTTTCCCTTTGTGCCTGTTGTTTAGGTTTTATTCTGATGACAGGCAGTCTGCCATGCCTGGCATCATCCCCGTTAATGTTGGCAACTGTTTATCCGCAGGATGTTGCTGATTTTCCCGTAGAAGATTACTGGGTTAGTGAAAAACTTGATGGTGTGCGTGCCCGTTGGGATGGGCAGCAACTATTGTCAAAAAACGGCTATAAGTTCGCGGCACCTGCATGGTTTACCGAGCAGTTTCCTGAGGTGGTAATGGAGGGTGAGTTATGGATGCAGCGTCAATCCTACGAAAAAATTTCATCCATTACCAGCCAGCACACACCACATAATGGCTGGGCTAAAATAAAACTGATGCTGTTTGATCTGCCTGAACAGGGCGGAACATTCAGTGAACGGGTCAGTGCCATGCAGCAACTGGTTGCAAATATTAATAGCGATTATCTGGGAATGATTCCGCAGTTTCGGCTGGCGAACCAGCAACAGTTGATGCAGCGACTGAATCAGGTGGTTAAGGCGGGTGGTGAGGGACTGATGTTGCATCACCAGGCTGCGCATTATGTGCATGGTCGCAGTGATGCCTTGCTGAAACTGAAACTGTACCAGGACGCAGACGCCACAGTGATTGCCTACAAACCCGGCAAGGGAAAGTTCAGCGGCATGCTGGGTTCGATTAAGGTGCGAGATGATCAGGGGCGGGAATTTTATATTGGTAGCGGCTTTAGCCATCAGCAGCGCAAACACCCGCCAGTTTTACACAGCCGGATAACTTACCGCTATCAGGGACTGACCCGTCATGGTCTGCCACGCTTCCCGGTGTTTCTGCGAGTACGTACTGAAAAATAATCAGGCTGTTCTCGTGGCAAAGCGTGTGCTGTCATAAAAAAGCCCGCACCGTGCTTCGTAAAGCGTGTACGGGCTCAGGCGATTGTAGTTGAACCGCTATGCCGGCTTATTCGAACATAAACTGCATTTTGACACCGGCCACTTCGATGACATCCCCGTGCTTTAATTCCTGTGCACTGGTACCGATTTCCATATCATTGACTCTGGGTCGACTGCTGTTATCGCCGCCGTCGATATGTATCAGGAAATAGCCGGTAGGGCGTCGGGTAATGGCGGCAACCTGTACGCCGGGTTTGCCCAGTGTGGTCAGTACCTTGGTTAAGGGCAGTTCCTTGCCACTATTGGTGCCACTGGTAATCTTTATCAGCGCCTTCTGCTGACTGCCGGAGGTGCCGGAGGAGGCAATCTCCGCAGCCAGCTTATTCACCGACTGATTAACCGCCGCGCTGCCTTCGGTTTCCTGCAGGCCATCCGATGCGGGATTAATGATCATGGTGTGTTCAAAGCTGCCGTTACCGACACCGTCATTGATAAATTTAATATCATGTTTGCCGACCTTGATAACGTCATTGTTCGACAGCTGCTGCTTTTTAATCAGTGAGCCATTCAGGTAGGTGCCATTGGTGCTGTTGGTATCTTCGATAAAGGAGTCATTCATTACGGTGACAATGCGTGCATGGTGTCCACTGACAGCCAGGTTGTCCAGATGAATATCGCAATCACTTTTGCGGCCAATGGTCATAGTGTCCTTGGTGATATCCATTTCATCTATTACCTCACCATGGAATAAAATTTGTAGTTTAGCCATTTTTCTACCTGTTAATTATGTCTGTTTAATTTTGCGAATTCGTGTGTTCAGGATAACAAGTTAAAGATCCGGGAATACCAGGCGGAGTTGGCCGGATATTCTTTGAGTACCTGGGCGAGCATTACCGATACATTGTCCTTGCCGCCATGGTCTTTGGCCTGTTTGATTAATTCCTGGTTCATTTTTTCCAGATCGTTTTTATAGTTGAGCTGAATGTCTTCTATCAGGTCGTCGCTGATCATATCGGTAAGACCATCGGAGCACAGCAGATACAGATCATTCTGCAGCGCAATGTCTTCCAGCAGGTCAATTTCTACCGTCGGGCTTACTCCTACGGCGCGGGTCACCAGGTTCTTGTTCAGCGACTCACGCGCCTCCTTGCGCGTATAAAAGCCCCGATCCACCAGTTCCTGTAATAGCGTGTGGTCGCGGGTCAGTTGCTCCAGCAGTGTGTCACGCAGCCGATACAGACGTGAATCGCCAACGTGGGCAACTGTGATGCGATTATCATAAAACAGCAACACCACAATGGTGGTGCCCATGCCTTCATACTGTGAATTATCCTGCGCGGTGTGGTAAATATGGGAATTTGCATTTTTAATCGCGCTTTCAACCGCCATGCTTTCCAGGCTGTAGCCGGTAGTGTCATCGGTTTTTCCACTGGCAATCTCCGGTAACACCTTGCGCAGTTCCTGCAGTATCGAATCTACCGCAATTGCGCTGGCAACTTCACCACCCTTGTGGCCGCCCATGCCGTCGGCCAGTACCAGCAGCCCCAGATCCGCATCACTGCCGATGGTATCTTCATTGTTGCTGCGTACCAGGCCGGTGTCGGTAATGCCGCTGATGCTGATTTTATCTGCCAGACTCATTCTTGCTCAGCCTTCTTCTGCATGGCCGCCAGCTGCATGCATTTACGCAGGTCGGATGCCATCTGTGCGCCGGTCTGGTAGCGTTTTTCCGGGTCCTTGGCCAGTGCACGGTTAATAATTACCGTGACGCAGCGTGGCAGTTCAGGGCGGATGGTATCCGGTTTGGGGTGGGGCTCATTGGCAATCTTAAACATCAGTGTGGCCATGGACTCACCCTGGAACGGTAAGCGGCCGGTGACCAGCTGGAACATCATGACTCCCAGCGAGAACAGGTCGGAGCGGCCATCCACCTTTTTACCGGACAGCTGTTCCGGTGACATATAGGATGGGGTTCCCAGTACCATGCCGGTTTTGGTTTTGCTGGAGTCGGTGATGCGGGCGATGCCGAAGTCGGTAATTTTCAGGCCATCGGTTTCCGCTTCGTACATCACATTGGCCGGTTTGATATCACGGTGCACCACATTCTGCTGATGTGCATAGTGCAGGGCTTCAGCGGCGCGGCGGATGATATCCATCACCGTGATCACCGGCAGCAGATTGTCCGGTTTGCTGTAGCGCACCAGGTCATGGCCCTTGAGGTACTCCATGGCGATATAGGCCAGGTCGTGCTCTTCGCCGGCATCATAAATGGTGACGATATTGGGATGGCTTAAGCGGCCTGCGGTTTCCGCTTCGCGGAAAAAGCGTGCTTTCACTTCCTGCAGTTCATCTTCCTCGAACTCCTGGGCCAGGGCCATGGTTTTAATCGCCACAATACGTGCGATTTTCGGGTCACGCCCCAGGTACACCGAGCCCATGGCGCCCTTGCCGATTTCTTTCTCAACCGCATAACGACCCAGCATAGGTTTCTCGAAACCTTTTTTATCCAGCCTGAGTCCGCGCGAGGAGGCAGACGCACCGCCCAGAATCACACTGGCATCCATCGCCTCGGCACGGTAGCTGCGGTCTTTGGCATCGCGGAATTTCGGGTTGAGTTCGATAATCATCTGATACACCGAAACCGCTTTATTGAAGACGCGCTTGCGTTCGAAATCCAGTGCCAGGTTATACAGCAGCTCCAGTTTTTCACTGGATTTTGGCAGGCGACGGAATTTTTCAAATGCCGCATCCAGCTGGCCCTGACCCTGCAGGGATAAGCCCAGCATGCGATTGGTTTCTGCGGATTCCGCATCCAGTGCCAGCTTGCCTTTTTCGGTGACCAGGTAACGCTTTGAGGTTATCAGTATATGGCCGGCCACCAGCAACACCGCCGGGTTCATCAGCTGCAGCCACAGGCCGTGGCTAGTCATCAGTGTGTAATGGGTAACCAGCAGTGCGCTCAGTATGATCAGGCTGAGGGTGGTGGACAGACCGGCATTCATGCGTGGCAGCAGCAGGATAATGTACAGCGCAATGCCCAGGGTGATACCAATAATCGCCTGGCGGCTCCATTGCGGCTGGATAAAAAAGTCTTCGTTAAGAATGCTAGAAACCGAATGCGCCAGTGTCAGCACCGGGGCCATGCTGGAACTGATCGGTGTGATCATGCTGCTGCCGACACCCACTGCGGTGGCACCGATAAGTACGGTTTTGCCTTTGTATTTGCTGGCGGGAATTTTACCGGCGAGCACGTCATAGAATGAATCCACCGGGAACACCGGGCCGTTACTGTTACTGTAGAAAAAGGTATTCATCAGCAGATTGGGGCTGGTTTTGATAGTCAGTCCACCCAGTTGCACACTTTCCCCAAGGTTAACCACTACATCATCCGGGCCAAGGTTCAGGCTGCGCATGGCAATCTGCAGTGACAGCGACGGATACATCTGGTTGTAGTAATCCAGCACCAGTGGTTCGGAGCGAATACTGCCGTCGGCTTCACGGTAGGTGGACAATGCGCCAATGCTGTCGGCTTCACGCCCCAGCAGTTCAATCGGGTAAAGAATTTCTGATACCGGTAACGGCATGGCATTATCGGGGTTGGTGGCGGGGTTGTTCTTTATATTCAGTAACTGGTTACGACTGACGTAATCTGGAAGCGAGGTGTCCGGGCGACCGATGGGTTTGTCGTTTTTCATCTGCATCGCGAGTATCACATTATCGCTGGCGCGCAGGCTGTTGGCCAGGGTCTGGTCGCTGTTCAGGTCTTTTTCCGCGGTTAGCAGGCGATTGCCCAGCTCGGCAATATCGGCGCTGATCGCCTGGTTCTTCTGGTTGAGCTGCAGCAGCTCGCTATTGGCATAAAATTGCAGCAGTTGCTGGATATGCATCAGCCCGGGGTCGAGTTGTGGCTCGACAAAAAACACGCTCTGTGCAATGACTTTGGCACCGCCCTCGGTAAGTAGCTGTTGCATCTCGGCATGCACATTGCGCGACCAGGGCCAGCGACCGATATTGGCGATGCTCTCATCGTCAATCGCAATCACCGCGATCTTGTCACTGGCGCTCTGTGTGGAAGCCTGCACCCCCAGGTCATACGCATTGCGCTCCAGGCTATCGAACAGGCCGGCTCTTCCCAGTGAAATCACCACAATGCATATGGCAAGACCGGTAACCCAGTCTTTTTTCCAGAATGCCTGCTTCATTAACCCCCCGATTGGTGCTCTTATTATGCCGCGCTCTACTATCAGATACGCAAATGAGTAGATAGAGCATAGACCGAAGCATCCACTCTCGCTAGCAGATACAGATTATTTTTTTAATAAAATCACAGTCTTGGGCTTTATTTCTGAATTTCTTTTGAATCATTATGGGAGGCAATCTGGTCTTTATCGGAGGCCAGGCTGGTTACGCTGCGTATGGGGTCGAGTCGTCCTGAGCCATTGCAGTCTAAAACGCGTAAAAAAAGCCACGCCATCACTGCCGCGGCTTTTTTTCAGGGCTAAGCGTTAAGCTTAACGTAAATGTACGTTGTTACTTTGCTCAAGCAGCAGGCTGGAAACCTGCGCACCAATGCCACGGGAAAAGCGCTCGAGAAAATCCGGTTGTACGGTGAAATTAACGATGTTTTCTGCCTCGAATACCTCGCGTGCCACCATGCTGGAACTGCCCAGCTCATCCACCAGGCCCAGCTCTACGCTCTGGTCACCGGTCCAGATCAGGCCGCTGAACATGCCTTCAACTTCTCTCAGGCGTTCGCCACGACCCTGTTTTACCGCATTGATAAACTGGTGATGCACATTGCTGAGCAGGCCTTTCATATGCGCGGTGACATCAGGGTTTTCCGGCGCGAATGGATCAAGCAGCGCCTTGTTTTCACCGGCGGTGATGGTGCGTCTTTCTATGCCCAGGTTTTTCATCGCTTCAACAAAACCGAAATTATCCATACGTACACCGATTGAGCCGACAATACTCGCCTGGTCTGCATAGATTTTTTCTGCGGCTGCGGCCACATAATAACCGCCGGAGGCACAGATGTCGGTGACCACCGCATATAAGGGTGTGTCCGGGTGTTTCTCGCGCAGGCGCAGTATTTCATCGTAGATATAACCGGACTGCACCGGGCTGCCACCGGGGCTGTTAATGCGCAGAATCACGCCGGCGGTTTTTTTATCTTCAAAAGCATTACGCAACGCAGTGATAATATTGTCTGCGCTGGCTTCTGCGTCGGGTGCAATAATGCCATGCAGATCAACCAGTGCGGTGTGTTTGCCACTCTTTTGAATGTGTACATCCTGGCTGCTGGAATTGATAAAAATAAAAATAGCGATCAGGTAGGCGAAGGTGAGTAGTTTGAAAAAGATGCCCCAGCGACGGCTGCGTTTCTGTTCTTTAATGCCTTCAGTGGCGATGGATATCAGGACGTCTTTTTCCCAGTTGTTCGAGTCGCTCATAAATGCTTCCGCTGTGTTGGTTTATGGACTTGCTTTATTATTGTAGCAGTGTGTTGTCGGGCATGCTTTTCAGCACACCCGTTGCTGGCTAAACTGTTTGAGAAAATCATCGAGCTGATTGATGTCATCCAGACAGCCTATGGGCTGGTGCTTGTGCAGGCGTTCAACCGGGTGTACGCCATAGCTGACACCGAGTCGATCCATCTGTGCGTTTCTGGCCATTTCCATATCGTATTCGGTATCACCGATCATCAGCGCCTCACGTGCATCCAGCCCGGTTTGTCGCAGGATTTCTTCCAGCATCAGTGGGTGCGGTTTGGAGAAGGTTTCCGATGCGCAGCGGGTGCAGTGAAAGCGATCCGTGAGGCCGGTGAGTTGCAGCACCTGGTCCAGTCCCTCGCGACCCTTGCCGGTGGCTACCGCCAGCCAGTAGCCCTGTTGCTCGAGACGCTGCAGCAGGTCTTCGACCCCGTGAAACAGCCTGGAAGTCGTCTGGTTGACCTGCATATACTGGTAACGGTAGGCGTCCGCCATGGCCTGTAGCTGTGTGTTGGTGCAGTTCGGGTGTAGCTGGCGCAGGGCTTCATTGAGCCCCAGGCCAATCACGTCCTTGAGTTCATCAGTGCTGCGATTCGCTGGACCAAGTACCGAGTCACTGGCAATGCGCAGGCAGTCGACGATGCGTGCTACCGAATCCATCAGGGTGCCGTCCCAGTCGAAAATTAACAGCTGATAGGGGCGTTGGTCACTCATTGTTTTTTACGTGTTGGGATGAAAATGTTTCACAGGATGCTGTGTTCAGCTGGTTAGCCACTGGTTGATCTGCACCACATCATCTTCAGATAAAATCCCCGCTGCCTGTTTTAAACGTAAAATATTTAAAATATAGTCATAGCGTGAGCGTGCATAGTCACGTTCTGCGCGGAACTGTTCGCGCAGTACCGAAAGCACTTCCACCGCAGTACGGGTGCCTACCTCGAAACCGGCCTGGCTGGCTTCGTAGGCGGTCTGTGTTGATACCAGTGCCTGATTGAAAGCTTTTACCTGGGCAATCGATGCGCTGATTCCCAGGTAACTGTCCCGTGCCGATTTTACCGCGTTGCGCAGCTCACGTTCATGTAACGAGCGGGCGCGTTCTTTCTGCGCCACCGCCTGACGGGTTTTTGCACTGGTCAAACCGCCGGAATAAATGGGTATATTCAGGTTAAGCATCAGGCGCGTATCTTCAGTGTCGATCGTCGTGGTATCGGTGTCGGTGCTGCTGTCATCGCGAGACAGGTTAAGATGCAGTGAAGGGTAGTGCCCCGAGCGGTCGATGCCAATCTGTGTCTGCGCGATCTCCAGGGCATACTGTGCCGATTTAAGCGCCAGGTTATTTTCTTTTGAGGTGGCTACCCACTTATCGATATCCGCAGGCTCGGGCACCAGCAGTGGTAACTCACTGTCGAGCTGGTCGAGTTTCTGCGGGTAGCTGCCAATAATGGTGCGTAGGGTTTCGCGGCTGGTGTGTACCTGGTTCTGTGCCTGGATTTCCGCGGCAACCGACAGGTCGTATTGCGCCTGTGATTCCTTTACATCGGTGATGGCAATCAGGCCCACTTCAAAACGCTGGCGGGTTTGTTCGAGTTGTTCGCCTATGGCTTTCTTCTCGGCCGTGGCAAAGGCCAGGGTGTCTTCGGCTGACAGAACATTGAAATAGGCTTCGGCCACGCGCACGATCAGCGCCTGTTGCTGTGCAGAATAATTGGTGGCCGCGGCGGCAATTGACAGGTCGGTTTGTTCCAGTTGCAAATGCAGCCCGTGATTATAAATAGACTGGCTGAGTGACAGGGTGTAACCGGTAGTCTCGTAATCCCCGGTCGTTGTAGTCATCAGTGAGGCACCATCCCGTTCGGTGCGTGAGCCGAAAATATCCAGGTCAATATTGGGCAGCAGTGATGAGCGGGACTGCGAGCGGGTTTGCAGTGTGGACTGATAATCATACTGTGCCGCAAGTATATCCGGGTCGTTTTCCACTGCCAGCTGATAGGACTCGAGGAAATCTAGTGCATACGCCGGTGTGGTGGCAAGGGAAACTAACAGGCTGAGGGAGATGGTTCTGAATGTCTTTTGCATGGTCTCATCTAATCTGTTTGGCCAGTGTTGGATACTGCATTCTAACTGATTGTAAACGGCTAAAACCAGTCATTCAGCATAATGCCGAAACTGAGCCGCTGGTTGCGGTGGTTATAATCAATCAGTGATTCGCCGTAGCCACTGACATACTGTACATAGGCGCGGAATTTACGGTTAATTGAAAAACTGTAACCGATTTCATAAAACGCGCGCAGTTCGCCGCCGCTGACCGTGCCTCTTAGCAGGGTGGATAACTGGTGATCCTGCTTTTTCTGCCCAATTCTTAAATCGAAGTGCCCCAGATAATCCTGAATATCCGGGTTGTCATCGTCACCGGACAGTTCCGGCAGGCGATACCAGGGACGCAATTCAAGCACCCAGTGATCGTAGGTTAGTACGCTGCTCACGAACAGGCGGTTCCAGCTGCGCGACAGAGGTTCAGATTGTCCATTTGACTGATGGTTCAGTCCTACGGATAAATGGGTCAGCTTCACTTCACCGAAACCGCGGTTAATGAGAAAGGACCAGATAATTTCCGGTTCATGGTTGGTTTCCCGAAACGGCGAGGAATTGTCGCGGTTATACAGCTGCCACAGGGAGAGCTGGGTATAGGCAAACCAGAGCTGGCTATTTTTAATGAGAAAATTATTGATAATGGGTACGCGGAAACTGATCTGGAATTTGGCTTCCAGGTTATCCATCTCGGTGCCGTTTTCCAGTGGCAACTCCGTGCCCGAAAATGGCTCGCTATTGGGTGTGTCCATATAGGTCAGGGGCAGAATATAGGTGGGGCGATGCGCGGTAAAGCTGAAGCTGTTATCCAGGGTGGACTGCTCCTGCTGTAAGCGTTCGTCGAGTACCGTATTGGTGAGGTGGTTGTTTAGTGGGTCCTGGCTTTCGTAACACTGCAGGCGCTGTGTGTCATCGCTGATCTGGCGGCAGTCAGTTACCCCGTTTTCCGCTGCACTCTGCGTCAGTGGTAATAATGTACCGAGGGTGCAATAGAATGCCAGGGCAATGGCGCCGGTCATTCTGCTAA
Source organism: Gammaproteobacteria bacterium (assembly GCA_036567985.1). Classification (GTDB taxonomy): domain Bacteria; phylum Pseudomonadota; class Gammaproteobacteria; order SZUA-229; family SZUA-229; genus SZUA-229. The sequence continues at coordinate 78,432 of DATCTK010000044.1, forward strand.
TAGCTTGCTTGATGGGCGAGAGCTTCAATCTGATCATGGTTTTCCGGTATCCAGCGGGGAGTTTTGATGCAGGTGTAATCCAGGTACCTTAAATGGTTGTTATGACAGTGCCGTGTCGAGCAGTGTCTGCCATTCGCTATCCAGCGGTGCGTGGACATCATAGCGCTGTTGTCCCAGTGAAAAAGTGAGCTGGCTGGCATGTAAATACATGCGTTTGAAACCGGCTTCGCGCAGCTGCTGGTTAAACCCGTTATCACCGTATTTTCGGTCACCGGCGACCGGGTGGCCAAGCGACTGTGCATGTACGCGAATCTGGTGGGTGCGCCCGCTAAACAGCTTTACTTCCATCAGGCTGAGCTGATCCCTGTATTCCAGCGGGGTAAACAGGCTGCGCGCCGGTTTGCCCTGGGGATTGATCTCCACCATGCGTTCACCGCCGCGCAATGAGTTTTTTAACAGTGGCTGGTCCACCAGCTGTTCGCCGCCCTGCCAGCGACCCATAACAATCGCGCGGTAGATTTTCTGCATGCCGCTGTCGTCATCGCGAAACTGCTGGTGCAGCTGATTCAGGGCAGGCCGTGATTTGGCGATGACCAGGCAGCCGGAGGTTTCCCGGTCGAGACGGTGCACCAGCTCCAGCATCTCCGCATCCGGCCGTGCCTGGCGCAGTATTTCGATCACACCGAAACGCACATTGCTGCCGCTGTGCACCGCCAGGCCGGCGGGCTTGTTCAGTACCAGCAGATCTGCGTCTTCAAAAATCACCGACTGATTGACCTGCTGCAGCAGGGATGCGGGTGCCAGGCCTTCGTCCGCCTGCGCCATGCGCACCGGCGGGATACGCACCACATCGCCTTGATTCAAACGGTAATCCGCCTTTTTGCGCCCCTTGTTGACCCGCACCTGGCCGCTGCGTAGCAGCTTGTAAACACGGCTTTTGGGGACGCCCTTGAGCTGGCTGAGGAGGAAGTTATCGAGTCGTTGCTGGTGGTTGCGGGCACCGATTTCGACGAGTTGTACACTGTGCTGGGCTGATTCTGTCATGGGCGTATCATAACAAAGCTTGACCCGCTTGCTGCAATTTGTAAGACTGTATCTGTTCCGCAAATAGAAGTTTTTTATTCGCCCGTAAAATCAATAACTTACAGCACGTTTGTAGTTATCATTTGATCACTTTGTGAGCAGGGTGGACTATTTTGGGGCACTCAGGGCATTAAAACCTGCCGGAGTTAACAAAGAATCCGGGTTTATGCGACAAGCTATAAACCCAAGATGGTGCGACAGAGCCGTAAATCTGCCACAACAAACTAACAAATCATGACATTTTCTCTGATCAATCATTTAATTAAACAACTGCACACTCCCAGGGTGACCGGCTTGCATCACAATGCACTTCAGCCGTCTGTCTCACTGCAGGAGTGGGTGATGGCTGTTTACCTGTTGCTTATGGCCAAGCCCGGTGAAGTCACCGGGGCCATCCAGCAACAGCCCGGCTATCTACCGTTGCAGTCAGGATCAGGGTGTCAATCTACACTAGGTTTACATTCCAATGAAACGAATCCTTATAAACGCACTCCAGAAAGAGGAGACTCGCGTGGCCATGGTCGATGGTCAGCAGCTCTACGATCTGGATATCGAAGTCGCCTCTCGCGAACAGAAAAAAGCCAGTATCTACAAAGGTACGATTACCCGGGTTGAACCCAGCCTGGAAGCCGCCTTTGTTGATTACGGCGCCGAACGCCACGGCTTTTTACCCTTTAAAGAAATCTCCCGCAGCTACTTTACTGAAGAAGCCCGCAATGCTTCCGGTCGCCCGGATATCCGCAGCGCCATCAAGGAAGGCCAGCAGGTTATAGTTCAGGTCGACAAGGAAGAGCGTGGCAACAAGGGCGCTGCCCTGACCACATTCCTTTCGCTGGCCGGGCGTTACCTGGTACTGATGCCGAATAATCCGCGCGCCGGTGGTGTGTCCCGCCGCATCGAAGGTGATGACCGTAAAGAAATCCGCGAAGCCATGAATGGCCTGGAAATTCCCCAGGGCATGGGCCTGATCGTGCGTACCGCCGGTGTGGGTCGTGCCACCGAAGAACTGCAATGGGATATGGATTACCAGGTGCAGGTGTGGAATGCGATTGAAAAGGCGGCAGAGGAACGTGATGCACCTTTCCTGATCTATCAGGAAAGCAATGTGATTATCCGTGCGCTGCGTGATTACTTCCGCGAAGATATCGGTGAAATCCTGATTGATAACCCGGATGTCTATAAAACCGCCGAAGACTTCGTAAAACAGGTGATGCCCAACAGCCAGCGCAAGCTGAAGCTGTACCAGGACGACAGCATTCCACTGTTTAACCGTTACCAGATCGAAGGCCAGATTGAATCGGCTTATCAGCGTGAAGTCAGCCTGCCCTCCGGCGGTGCGATCGTGATCGATCATACCGAAGCACTGATCTCGATCGATATCAACTCGGCACGTGCCACCAAGGGCAGTGACATTGAGGAAACCGCCACCAATACCAACCTGGAAGCGGCGGATGAAATCGCGCGTCAGTTACGCCTGCGTGATCTGGGTGGCCTGGTGGTGATCGACTTTATCGACATGATGGCGAATAAAAACCAGCGTGCGGTTGAAAACCGTCTGCGGGATGCCCTGAAAATGGACCGCGCCCGTGTGCAGGTGGGGCGTATTTCCCGCTTTGGACTGCTGGAAATGTCGCGTCAGCGTCTGCGCCCATCACTGGGTGAGGCGACACAGATTGTCTGCCCGCGTTGTAATGGCTATGGCACCATCCGTAATATCGAATCTCTGTCTCTCTCGCTGTTGCGCATTGCCGAGGAAGAAGCACTTAAAGAACATACCGGTCGTGTGATAATCCAGGTGCCGGTTGAAGTCTCGACCTTTATCTTTAATGAAAAACGTCGCGACCTGATTGAGATTGAAATTCGTACCGGCGTGGAAATCTCTTTCATTGCCGACAAGTCGATGGAGACACCGCACTACGAAGTGACTCGAGTGCGTATTTCGGAAAGTCAGGCCTATGAAGACACCAAGTCCTATGACCTGGCGGATCACGAAGAAGCGGTGTATTTACCCAGCCGTGAAGCCGATAATACCAGCGTTGCGGAAAAGCCCGCAGTACAGTCGGTAACGCCTGCGCAGCCAGCGCCGGTGGTGGAAAAGAAAGTCGCGCAGAAAGCGCCACAGGAAACACCCGCACTGGGCCTGATTCCGCGTTTATTCAAGGCCCTGTTTGGTGCCGACGAAAGCGAGGAAGAAAAGAAACCCTCAGCCAGTAGCAGGGGCAAGCGTACAGAACGCACGGCAGATAGCCGCAATACGCGACGCACAGGCAAGCGCAGTGACAGTCGCAGTGATAGTCGTGCTGATAAGAGTCGCAACAGTCGTCAGAATCGTCAGGACAGCGGCAACCAGCAGGACAGCCGTTCCGATAGTCGCCAGGACTCTCGCCAGGATAGCAGCACTAAAAAAGACAGTCGCAAGCAAACCGAACGTAAGCCCAGACGTGAACCAGCAAAGGACAGGCCGACGAAAGATAAAGATGCACAGGAAGCGGTGCAAAGCAACGATGCAGCCGTGGAATCAAAGCAGAGCGATTCAACAGAGCAGCAGGAATCACGTAGTCGCCGTGGCAACCGTCGTGGACGTGGTCGCCGCCGTAGCCGTACCGATACCCGCCCACAGAATGAGCAGCAGTCGTCAGCCGACCCGTCTGCTGAATCGGCACAGCAGGATAACCCGTCGCAGAAGCCGGTAACAGCAGAGAAATCTGCCGACAGGCCAGCGCAGAGATCGTCCGAGAAAGCACAGGGCAAGTCGACGGAAAAGGCTGCCGATAAAGCTGAAGATAAAGCCGCAGACGCATCAACTCAAAAGACCGCTGAAAAGGTGGGAGATAAAGCAGCTGACCAATCTGCTGCAGATATACCAGCGGATAAGCAGTCTGAGAAAAAGTCACCACAGGGTCGTTCGACCAGTTCTGAAGAGAAGTCTTCCGGGGTCGACAAACCAGTACCAGCAAAGGCCGACGCGCCTGCCGCGGGTAGCGAGCCGAAGGCAGAGACAAAGTCGGACAGCCGATCAGATGCCAGGGCAGACTCGGGATCGGGGAATAAGCCGCAGGCGCGTCCAGCAACTAACGAATCAGCAGCCCAGGCGGATGTAAAAACCGAGGCAAAACCCGCTGATAAAACGTCGCAAAAGGCAGCAGATAATAAGCCACAAGCCGCTGCCAGCACTGATACGGCAGCAAAGCCAGCCGCACCAGTTGCTGAGAAGCCGGCAGTGGAAAAATCCGAGTCTAAAGCCGAGCCGGCTGCCAGTGCCAGGCCGCAAGCTAAACAAGCTGAACCATGGGAGTTTAAGCCCGCGGCGGATCAGTCAGCCGGGTCTGCGCCAGTGGCAGAGAAAAAGCCCCAGGCAGACAGCCAGGCTAAGACTGCCAGTGCAGATACAGCAAACAGGGAAGATAAACCCACGACACAGGATAAAACACAGACTGCATCGGCAGAAAAAACCGAACGCAAGCCCTGGGAGTTTCCTTCCTGATCAGGTCGCTGTTTATTAGCTGAAGTAGAAAACATAAAAAGCCACTCAATTGAGTGGCTTTTTATGTACAGGATGTACGGTATTCCGCGAGAGGCAGGACGCCGGCAGCGGCCTGTTTTAAAAGAAAACGCGAACAACGCGAAAACCGCGAATGAACGCCAAATTGTTACTCGTTCCCACGCTCCTGCGTGGGAACGCATACACAGCGGACATTAATAACTAACTGGCATAACACTGCCAAAGGGTTCCCACGCAGGAGCATGGGAACCAGTAAGGAACCCCAACGACCTGGATCAAATTGACTGATGTTGGGGTTCGTTCCTCACCCCAACCTACGCAAAATTTGCGTTGACGTGCATGGATGCGCAGGAGTTGTCATTTATTCCGCACATCCATGTGCTCCACCCTTCGGGCCGTGCATTCGCACGTTCAAAGTGCTCCTGCACTTTAGTGCGTGCATTTGCGGACTTATGGGTTATAAACCGTGCTGTTTGCGTATATGCGCCAGCAGACCGGCAGAGGCGTCTTCCACCAGATCGAACACATGCTCGAAACCCTGTTCGCCGCCGTAATAGGGGTCGGGCACTTCCTGGGCGTCAAAATTTTCTGCAAACTGCAGGAACATATGTAGATTGTCTGCATTGCTGCCGGCAACCTGTTGCAGGTCGGCGTGATTATTGTGATCCATCGCCAGCACGTAATCAAACTGCTGGAAATCAGCCGCTTCAACCTTGCGGCCGCGCAGGTCACCGAGTTCTATACCTCGACTGCGGGCGGTTTGCTGCGCACGGGAATCCGGTGGCTCGCCGATGTGGTAGGCATGGGTGCCGGCGGAGTCGGTGTGGATTTTATCGGCAAGACCGGCCTGTCTGACGACGTGCCGAAACACACCTTCGGCGGTGGGTGACCTGCAAATATTGCCCATGCAGACGAATAAGACTTTTACCATAGGGGTTCTCCAAATGAAAAGCGAGAAGCTTAAAACCACTGTATAATAACCGACTATGTTTGTAGTCACACTATCAACCCGGCCTTTCAATTCGTTTTCAAAGTAAGCAAATGCTAAAAATTTATAACAGTTACACCCGCCAGAAAGAAGAGTTCAAACCCATTACCCCCGGCAAGGTTCGCATGTATGTCTGCGGCATGACCGTATACGATCTGTGTCACCTGGGTCACGCGCGGGTGCTGGTGGTGTTCGATATGGTCACGCGCTATTTCCGATCGCTGGGTTACGAGGTGACCTATGTGCGTAATGTCACCGATATTGATGACAAAATTATTCAGCGCGCCAATGAAAAAGGCGAGGATTTTAATCAGCTGACCGAGCGCTTTATTCAGGCTATGCACGAGGATGCTGAAGCACTGGGCGTGTTGCCGCCGGACGAAGAGCCGCGCGCCACCACCTCGATGCAGGACATTATTGCAATGATTACTGTGCTGCAACAAAAAGGCTATGCCTATGCGGCGGAGAACGGTGATGTGTACTATGACGTGAGCAAGTTTGCTGACTATGGTCGTTTATCCGGCAAGAAAACTGATGAGCTACGCGCCGGTGAACGCATTGCGGTGGATGAGTTCAAGGATGATCCGCTGGATTTTGTCCTGTGGAAAGCCGCCAAGCCAGGCGAACCTTTCTGGGAATCCCCCTGGGGCAAGGGTCGGCCTGGCTGGCATATCGAATGTTCTGCCATGTCGACCTGCTGCCTGGGAAACACCTTTGATATTCACGGTGGTGGCCAGGATCTGCAGTTCCCGCACCATGAAAATGAAATCGCGCAATCGGAAGCGGCCACCGGTGAAAAGTTTGTTCACACCTGGATGCACAATGGCTTTGTGCGCATCGATGATGAAAAGATGTCCAAGTCACTGGGCAATTTCTTTACCGTGCGTGAAATACTTGAACGCTACCGCGCGGAAGATGTGCGCTACTTTATTCTGGCCAGTCACTACCGCAGTCCGCTGAATTATTCAGACCAGATGCTGGACAGTGCCGGTGCGGCGCTGAGCCGTTTATATAATGCCCTGCGTGAGATTGAAATCGGTGAGATGGACAGTGCGTCCGATGAGTATGTCAGCCGTTTCCAGGCGGCGATGAATGAAGATTTCAACACCTCCGAAGCGATTGCGGTGCTGTTTGACCTGGCTGGCCAGATTAATAAACTAAAAGTCAGTGACAGTGCGCGAGCCTCGTCACTGGCGGCAACACTGAAACAGCTGGGTAGCATACTGGGCTTGTTGCAGGAAGACCCTGAAGCCTATCTGAAAAGCGCGGGTAATAGCAGTGACGGTTTGAGCGATCAGCAGATTGATGAGCTGATTGCGCAGCGCACACAGGCCAAGGCAGATAAAAACTGGGGTGAAGCGGATCGTATTCGCGATGAGCTGAAAGCCCAGGGAATAGAGCTTGAAGACAAGGCGGGTGTTACCAGCTGGCGACGCGCCTGATTGGGTTTGATGCAGGCTAATGGAGGGTTTGTAGGATAGGCTTATGCAATGGCATGGAGCACAGTGTGCAAAATGATTTTACTGGATAAGCAAAAAAGCACCCCAGTCGCAAGGCGCTAAAACAGGTGACCAGTCTGCAGGAGTCCTGTTTTTATAATTATCAGGCCAAAAAAAACCTGCAGTGCAATATTGCACTGCAGGTTTTATCGATCAACTGTCCAGGGTTGCCTAGAATGCGGCCACCATGCCCAGTACCAGTACCGAGCCGTCGCCGGCCAGATCTGAATTGGCATCCAGCCCACCGTCAGCACCGTTTGCATACAGGCCGTAGAGTTCAAGGCCCTTACCCATTTTGTGCTTATAGGCCAGTGCTGTCATGGTGGCATCATCAGCCAGGCCCTGATCTTTCATGCCGTATTCGAAAATAATGCTGTCAGTCTTGTTCAGGCCATGCTTGACAGAGAACAGGGTGTTTTTGTCATCAACCGTATTGGCATCATCATCCACTGTTTCATACATCAGGCCCAGCTGGGTGCTGCCCATGGTATAACCGAAGCCCAGCTTGGTGCCGGATTCGTCATTGTCGGCAGTGCTGTTTGCATCGCTGATGGTCTGAGTGGCAATGGCGAAGGCGATATTGTCTATTTTCATGTCATAGGCAATGCTGGTTGACTCGCCTGCATTTTCAGCAGCCGGGTCGTCGTCACCTGCGGCATACATCACGCCCAGTGTGCCTGGGCCGATTTTACCCCAGTAGGCAATCGAATCATCGTTACGTGTGTCCTGTCCCTTGTCGATAATATTATTGAAGTCAGCCCAGGTGTCGCTCAGGAACTCAACACTTTTCTTACCGGCTTTCTTATAGGGCGAATCATCACGACCCAGGCGTACTTCACCCCAGCTGTCCTTGATACCCACATACTGTGAACGTGATTTGATGTGATTATCTTCGGCGTCTTTTTCATCAGCCATATCCACTTCCCACTCGAACTTGTAGATAAACTGAGCCGTGTTTTCTGTGTCAACGCTGCCTTTAACACCCACGCGTGATGAGTGTGAGGTGACCGCATTAGAGCTGGTATCAGTTACCCCGTCATCTTCTGATACCTGGCCAAATGACAGGTGGGCTTTACCATACAGTGTTGCTTCTGCAGCGGCGATGCCAGGTGCGGCCATAGCGGCGAGAATGGCCATGGTGCACGCATTTTTGCTGAAAGTTTTCATAAACGGGGTTTCCTTTATAATGTCACAAATGATTCGATTAATTTCGATGCGCCATGCTAGTTGGGGTTTGTTACCAGTATGTTAACGTGATATGCCGATTGTGTTAATAAAATATGGCGGTAGTATGACAGAGCGCAAATTCCGTCAGTGTTAATTCGGGCAGCTGGCAATGCCTGACGGTGCATCAGCACAGGCTATCCGGGACTTGCCTGAAATCACCAGGACTCATAACCCCGCGGCTCTTTTTGCGGAACTGGCCCGCCCCGACCGGGTGGCTTGTGTATAAGTCACCCGTCTGGCGAACCGTCAGCGGCTGCGATTGTATTCCCGGAGGCCTGGGTCTGCATCAAGTGCCAAATAACTTATTGAAATGTATAGATGTTTATATTTCGAGTCCTGTCTGGCACGGGCTTCGGGCATATTTCAGTCATTCCTGGAGTGAGTCGTAGAAATAGCGGCTGTTTGCTTGAGCTATGGGATAAAACCGCGTAAAATGCGCGGCCTGTGTGATTTCGCCTGATGGCGGCGTCATATTTTTATCTTTAACTCCTTGCTCTACTGTTTAGCCAGTCTATCCGGCAATTGCAGAGGGCATTAACCGTAGGGAGCATAGCATGCGTCATTACGAAGTAGTATTTCTGGTACACCCGGATCAGAGCGAGCAGGTGCCCGCAATGATCGAGCGCTATAAGAGCATTATCGAAACCAATGGTGGAAAAATCCATCGTCTGGAAGATTGGGGCCGTCGTCAAATGGCTTATTCAATCAATAAAATCCATAAGGCACATTACGTTTTAATGAATATCGAGTGCGGCAATGAAGAGCTGGCCGAGCTTGAGTCCATGTTCCGTTTCAATGATGCGGTACTGCGTAATATGGTTATCAAAATGAAAGAAGCTGTGACTGAACCTTCACCCCTGTTGAAGGACGAGGAAAGCAGAAAGTCCGATAACCGCACAGCCGATAACAACTCAGAAAGGGCAGATACTGAAGAAGACACAGCATCCGCCGAAGCTGAAGACGCTGAGTAATTCAGCTTTAATTTATTGAGAGGATATAAACATGGCCTATTTTCGTCGTAAAAAATTCTGTCGTTTCACTGCTGAGGGTATTACCCAGTGCGACTACAAAGACCTTAACCTGCTGAAAAACTTTATCAGCGAAACCGGTAAAATTGTTCCTGCGCGTATTACAGGTACAAAAGCCAAGTACCAGCGTCAGGTGACTACTGCAATCAAACGTGCGCGTTATCTTGCATTGCTGCCATACACTGATCAGCACTAATCGCTTTCACTGATTGATTAGCATAAGGTTTAATAGAGGGTTTAATGATGGATATCATTTTATTAGAAAAAGTTGATCGTCTGGGTAAGCTGGGCGATGTGGTGAGTGTCAAGCCGGGTTTTGCACGTAATTTTTTACTGCCATTCGGTAAGGCTAAAATTGCCAACGAAGAAAACATTAAAGAGCTGGAAGCACGTCGTGCCGAGTTCGAAGCAAAAGAAGCCGAAGCACTGGCAACTGCGCAGGAGCGTAAAGCCAAACTGGACACAGTGAGCATCAGCATTACCTCCAAAGCAGGTGCTGAAGGCAAGCTGTTCGGTTCTATCGGTAATGCGGATATTGCTGATGCGATTAGCGCTGCCGGCGTTGCGGTTGAAAAGAAAGAAGTGCGCATGCCAACTGGCCCACTGCGTGAAGCGGGTGAGTATGAAATTGACATTCATCTGCACACTGATGTTGATGCCACGGTTAAACTGACGGTGATCGGCGAAGAATAAGCGTTTCTTCTTGTGCGCTATAGACAACAGCCGGGCAATGCCCGGCTGTTGTCGTTGTGGCGGCCTGAAAATCGATGCGCTGCCGGTTTCAGCTGAATGGACTCTGCATTGTCTGTTGCGGGGACACTGATGTCCGCGGATTATTTGCCAATTGCCAGTAGTTTAAATATATTGTGGCATATGTCCGAAAAGCCGAATTGGCCGATTATTTTCAGGCATAATGACCATTAATTTTTATAAGAGTTAAGTTTTAAATCACCATGCCAGACTCCCTAACATATCCTGCCAGCAATGATTACCCCATCCGCGAAATGGATAGCACGCAGCGCCTCAGGGTGCCGCCCCATTCGATAGAAGCCGAGCAGGCGGTGCTGGGTGGTCTGATGCTGGACAAGCGTGCCTGGGAGCAGATTGCTGATCGCCTCAGCGAGGAAGACCTGTACCGTCATGATCACCGCCTGATTTTCCGCAGTATCGCGCGGCTCGAGGCGGCGGATAAGCCGTTTGATGTGGTCACCCTGTCCGACGAGCTGAGCAAGACCAACGAACTGGAAGCCGCCGGTGGACTGGCGTATCTGGGACAGCTGGCCAAGGAAACCCCCAGTGCGGCGAATATCCGTGCCTATGCGGACATAGTGCGTGAACGCTCGATTTTCCGTCAGTTGATTGAAGTGGGTACCGACATCGCCGGCAGCGCCTATAACCCCGAGGGGCGGGAAAGCAAGGAGATACTGGACGAGGCCGAGCGCCGGGTATTTACCATAGCCGAGCAGGGCAATCGTGGTGGCAAGGGCTTTCAGGGCATCAAGCAGCTGCTGACCAAAACCGTCGAGCAGATTGATTTCCTGTTCGAGCAGGAAGGGACCCTCACCGGGGTAACTACCGGCTTCAAGGATTTCGACGAACAGACCAGTGGCCTGCAGAAGGGCGACCTGGTGATTGTGGCGGGTCGTCCCTCCATGGGTAAAACCACCTTTTCAATGAATATGGCGGAAAACGCCGCCATCGCCCAGGGCGTGCCGGTGGCGGTGTTCAGTATGGAAATGCCGGCAGAGTCACTGGCGATGCGTATGATTTCCTCCATGGGTCGAATCGACCAGCATCGCCTGCGTACCGGCCAGTTGAATGAAGACGACTGGCCGCGCATTACCTCGGCGGTGTCGCTGTTATCGGAGGCGAAAATCTTTGTTGATGACACACCGGCGCTGTCGCCCACCGAGCTGCGCGCGCGGGCGCGGCGCCTGAAGCGCGAGCATGGCCTGGGGCTGATCGTGATCGACTATCTGCAGCTGATGCAGCTGGGCAGCGGCTCGGAAAACCGTGCCACCGAAATATCGGAAATTTCCCGCAGCCTGAAGGCACTGGCAAAAGAACTGGAAGTGCCGGTGATTGCCCTGTCCCAGCTTAACCGGAGCCTGGAACAGCGCCCCAATAAACGCCCGGTAATGTCGGATCTGCGTGAGTCCGGTGCGATCGAGCAGGACGC
>DATCTK010000045.1:0-15034 GCA_036567985.1 Gammaproteobacteria bacterium
AGGTTTCGCGGGCAGGCATTTCCTGAATCAGAAAACCGCTACAGCGGGTGTCATCCGCGGCCAGCCACAGCCGGGTGTGCAGTTGTTCCGACTGGGTGAAGTAGTTTTCAATCGCGTCCTGGATATGCTCGCCCTGTAAACCGATAATGCCCTGGTAGGGCTCGCCGTCCGCTGACTCAACCGTCATTACCATCTGTCCCTGGCCGAAGATGGCCTGCAGGTTGTGTTCCGGCACGTCACCGTGCCAGCGTGCCAGTCCACGCAGTGTGCCCTGAGATGTGGCCTGCACCACCAGCAAATGCAGCGGGCCGTCACCGCGAATCTGCAGAATCAGTGAGCCATCGTATTTAATGGTGGCGGAGAGCAGCGCACAGGCGGCAAAGGCTTCGCCCAGAATGGTGCGGACATTTTTCGGGTAGTCGTGGCGTTCCAGCACTGCCTGCCAGCTGGCCTGCAGGTGAACCATCTCGCCACGCACACGGGTGTTTTCAATTACAAAACGGTGTAACAGGTCGTTGTCTGGCATAGTGGTTTATGCGTCCAGTTTCGCCTTGAGTATTTTGTTGACCTGGGCCGGATTCGCCTTACCCTGTGAGGCTTTCATAATCTGTCCCACAAAGTAGCCGAACAGTTTATCCTTGCCGGCACGGTACTGTTGCAACTGGTCCGGGCTGCTGGCAATGACCTCGTCAATCATCGTCTCAATCGCCGAGTCGTCGGTGATCTGTTTAAGCCCCTTGTTTTCAATGACCGTGTCGGCGTCGCCTTCACCATTCCACATGCTATTGAAAACATCCTTGGCGATCTTGCCGGAGATGGTGTTGTCGGCAATGCGTTTTAACATGCCGGCCAGGTCGTTGGCGGATACCGGGCACTGGGTAATTTCCAGGTCATCTTTATTGAGTCGTGCTGAGACATCACCGATCAGCCAGTTGGCTGCCAGTTTGGCATCCACCGATTGCTGAACCACCGCTTCAAAATAATCCGCCAGCGCACGGGATGCGGTAAGAATGCCGGCGTCGTATTCGCTCAGTCCCAGTTCGCTGGCAAAACGCGCGGCCTTTTCCGCCGGCAGTTCCGGCAGGGTTTTACGCACGTCGTCCAGGTAGGTTTCGTCGAGAACCACCGGTAATAAATCCGGGTCAGGGAAGTAACGGTAGTCATTGGCTTCTTCCTTGGAGCGCATTGAACGGGTTTCGTTTTTGTCCGCATCGTAGAGGCGGGTTTCCTGTACCACTTCGCCACCATCTTCAATCAGATCAATCTGCCGTTCCACTTCAATATTGATGGCGCGTTCGACAAAACGGAAAGAGTTGATGTTTTTTAATTCGGCGCGGGTGCCAAATTCCTTTTGCCCTTTGGGGCGCACTGACACATTGGCATCACAACGGAATGAGCCTTCGGCCATATTGCCGTCACAGATTTCCAGGTACTGCACCAGCGAATGAATCTTTTTCATATAGGCCACCGCCTCTTTGGCGGAACGCATATCCGGCTCGGAAACAATTTCCAGCAGCGGGGTGCCGGCACGGTTTAAATCGATGCCGGTCATGCCATGAAAATCTTCATGCAGTGATTTGCCCGCATCTTCTTCCAGGTGGGCGCGGGTAATGCCGATGGTTTTTTTTGTGCCATCTTCCAGTTCAATGTCAATGCTACCTTCGGCAACAATCGGGTGATCCATTTGTGAAATCTGGTAGCCCTTGGGCAGGTCGGGGTAGAAGTAATTCTTGCGCGCAAACACCGAATGTTTGTTGATGCGTGCACCGGTGGCCAGGCCGAATTTGCTTGCCATGCGAATCGCTTCCCCATTCACCACTGGCAGTACGCCGGGTAAGCCCAGGTCCACTGCGCAGGCCTGGGTGTTCGGTTCGGCACCATAGGCGGTTGATGCGGAGGAAAAGATCTTGCTTTTAGTGCGCAGTTGCGCGTGAATTTCCAGACCGATAACGGTTTCCCATTCCATATAGAATGCCTCTTAAATATTTTGCCTGTTAACAAAAGCCATTAATAATTTCATACGTACTTACGCATAGGCTTCAGGTATCTGTTTGTGCCAGTCGGTTTGTTGCTGGTACTGGTGTGCCACATTCAACAGGCGACTTTCCTCGAAATGATTGGCAATAATCTGCAAACCCACCGGCATATTATTGCTGAAACCGGCGGGTACGCTCATGCCGGGCAGGCCGGCGAGATTGACCGCAATGGTGTAAATATCCGACAGGTACATGGAAATCGGGTCGTCGGCTTTTTCACCAATATTGAAGGCGGTTTCCGGTGCGGCCGGGCCCATGATCACATCAACTTTTTCAAATGCCTGTTTGAAATCATCGGAAATCATACGGCGTAACTGTTGTGCCTTGATGTAATAGGCATCGTAGTAACCCGCTGACAGGGCATAGGTGCCAACCATAATGCGGCGTTTAACTTCATCGCCAAAGCCTTCGCCCCGTGAACGTTTGTACAGGTCTTCCAGGTCTTTCGGGTCTTCGCAACGGTGGCCAAAACGCACCCCGTCGAAGCGTGACAGGTTGGATGAGCATTCCGCCGGTGCCACTACATAATAAACAGGTACCGCGAGGTGAGTGTTGGGCAGGCTGATATCGATAATTTCTGCGCCCATGTCCTTGTACTGTTGCAGTGCGGTTTGCACCACGTTATTGATCTCGGCACTCAGCCCTTCGCCGAAATATTCCTTTGGCAGGCCAATGCGTAAACCGTCCAGTGGTTTACCCAGCTCGGCGCGATAATCCGGCACGGGCTGCTCCAGCGAAGTGGAGTCTTTGGGGTCGAAGCCTGACATGGCATTTAATAGCAGTGCACAGTCTTCCGCGCTCTGTGCCATAGGCCCGGCCTGGTCCAGGCTGGAGGCAAAGGCAATCATGCCGTAACGGGACACCCGGCCATAGGTGGGCTTGAGCCCGGTGATGCCGCAGAAGGATGCCGGCTGGCGAATTGAGCCGCCGGTGTCGGTGCCAGTCGCCGCGGGGGCCAGGCGTGCCGCCACTGACGCAGCTGAACCACCGGACGAGCCACCGGGCACGGCGCGGGTGTTCCAGGGGTTTTTTACCGCACCATAAAAACTGGTTTCATTGGATGAACCCATGGCGAATTCATCCATATTGGTTTTGCCCAGCATAATCACGCCCGCCTGCTGCAGTTTTTCCACCACGGTGGCGTCATAGGGCGAGGTAAAATTGTCGAGCATCTTCGAGCCGCAACTGGTTTTTACGCCCCGGGTGCAGAAAATATCCTTATGCGCGATGGGAATGCCGGTGAGCGGGCCGGCCTTGCCTGCGCTGCGTTGTGCATCGGCTTCCGCAGCGGCAGCCAGTGCCTGTGCTTCGGTAACGCTGATAAAGCTGTTGAGTTCACCATCATGGGCTTTAATGCGCGCCAGGAAATGTTCAGTGAGTTGCACCGAGGTGACGTCGCCTGCTTCGAGCAGGGCGCTCAGTTCACTCAGGGATTTGGTGTGATAGGTCATACTGTGTCTCGTAAAATTCGCTCGTGGCCGGGCGATTGTTATCTGTTCGCATTAAATCGTTCGGTTTACTGGTCAGTCTTATTCAATTACGCGGGGTACTAGATACAGGCCGTTTTCGGTTTTTGGCGCAATCGCCTGAAAGGCCTCACGCTGATTTTCTTCCAGCACTTCATCGGCGCGCAGGCGCTGTGCCACATCCATGGGGTGTGCCATGGGCTGCACGTCGGTGGTGTCCACTTCATTCATCTGTTCGACCATGTCGAGGATATTCGACAGGCTGCTGGCATAGCCATCGATGTTCTGTTCGTCGATTTGCAGACGCGCCAGGTGCGCAATCTGTTTTACATCATCGGGTCCCAATGACATAGATTTCTCCGTGTGTGTTATGGCCGCGGCGGGGCATGGCGGTTGATTTAAGCTGGCGCTGCTTCACTGTTGGTCTACGGCGTATGGCAAGAGTAACAGGAATTTATTCGCGAAGTCGCCAAATGCGTTAAAAACCGCGCAAAATTAGCATATTATGCAGCATGAGACCACCTGTAAGCTTGCCCTGATCAGCACTCGTTGATAGAGTAGCGCTAATCACTGAAGGGCTTTTAAGGGTGCGGGCTACATCTTACCCCTGAAGCTATCCACTACTAATATAATGAGTAAATACAGGCAATGTTTCTAAAACGCTTTCGCGGCATGTTTTCTAATGACCTTTCGATTGACCTTGGAACAGCCAACACGCTGATCTATGCCCGGGGAAAAGGTATTGTTCTTGATGAACCCTCTGTAGTTGCTATCCGTCAGGACCGGGGTGGCAGTGGTGCCAAAGCAATTGAAGCCTATGGCCACGAAGCCAAGCGCATGCTGGGGCGTACCCCGCTGAATATCACCGCCATCCGTCCCATGCGTGACGGGGTGATTGCAGACTTCCATGTCACCGAAAAAATGCTGCAGCACTTTATTCGCAAGGTGCATGAAAGCGCTATGCTGCGCCCCAGCCCACGTGTGCTGATCTGCGTACCCTGTGGCGCGACCCAGGTGGAACGCCGTGCGATCAAGGAATCCGCCGCCGGTGCCGGTGCGCGTAAGGTGTACCTGATTGAAGAGCCCATGGCCGCTGCGATCGGTGCCGGCATGCCGGTAGACGAGCCCCGTGGTTCGATGGTGCTGGATATCGGTGGTGGTACCTCGGAAGTGGCGGTGATCTCACTGAATGGCATTGTGTATTCGGCGTCGGTGCGCATCGGTGGCGACACCTTTGACGAAGGCATTATCTCCTATGTGCGTCGCAACTACGGCACGTTGATTGGTGAGGCGACCGCCGAGCGCATCAAGCACCAGATTGGTTCGGCCTATCCCGGTAAGGACCTGCTGGAAATTGAAGTTAAGGGTCGTAACCTGTCGGAAGGTATTCCCCGCAGCTTTACCCTGAACAGCAATGAAATTCTTGAAGCCCTGCAGGAGCCATTGCACGGTATCGTCAGTGCAGTAAAAACCGCACTGGAGCAAACCCCGCCGGAACTGGGCGCGGATGTGGCGGAGCGTGGCATTGTGCTTACTGGCGGTGGTTCGCTGCTGCGTGACCTGGATCGTCTGCTGATGGAAGAAACCGGCCTGCCGGTGATTATGGCAGAAGAACCCCTGACCTGTGTGGCCCGTGGCGGCGGCCGGGTGCTTGAGCTGATTGATGAGCACGGTGGCGATTTCTTCGCCGTTGAATAAGCCAGTGGGCCTGGCTGCCTGTGATATTGCGTGTTTAAGGTAGCTTAATGCAGCAGTCGTTATTCCTACGTGGGCCATCAGTTATCCTGCGCACGCTGTTACTGGTGGTTATCTCAATTGTGGTGATGGTGGCGGATCATCGCTGGCAGCACCTGCAAACCCTGCGCGGCAGTATCGAAACCTATTTTGTTTATCCCCTGCGTTATGTGATTAACCTGCCCGGCAGTTTTATTGAGTGGGGTGATGAAGTCTTCAGTTCACACCAGGTTCTGCTGCAGGAAAAGCGTAAGCTTGAAGAGCAGAAACTGCGTGCCCAGGTGAGCCTGCAAAAACTCAGTGTGCTGGAAAAGGAAAACGAGCGCCTGCGCAAGATGCTCAGTGCCCAAACCAAGATCGGTGAAATGGTGCTGGTGGCGGAAATTCTCTCGATTGACCTGGACCCCTACAAACAGCAGGTCGTACTCAATAAAGGTCGCAGTAATGAAGTCTATATCGGCCAGGCCATTATCGATGCCTGGGGCGTGATGGGGCAGGTGGTGCATCTTGGTTCTCACTCCGCGACCGCGCTGCTGATATCCGACCCCAGTCATGCTATTCCGGTGCAGGTTAATCGCAGTGGCCTGCGCAGCACTGCCTTTGGCATGGGTAGCTCGCAGCAGCTCGAACTCCGTTATATTCCCCATAATGCAGATATTGAAATCGGTGACCTGATTGTGTCATCCGGGCTGGGCGGGCGATTTCCGCCGAATTATCCGGTGGGACGGATAATCTCGATTGAGCGCCCGGCGGGTGAGTCCTTTGCCACGGTACTGGCGGAGCCGGTAGCGCATCTGGATCGCAGTCGAGAGGTACTGCTGGTGTGGCATAACCCACCGGTAAAAGATGTGTTATTAAACCAGCCAGCCGAGCCGGCCAGTATTGAAGGGGCTGAGTGATGCAGGGCAAGGGCTGTTTTAATGTGGTGGTGCCAACGCTGATTGTGGCGTTGATGCTGCAGATGTGGCCTCTGCCCGACTGGCTGGCCTACCTGCGTCCTGACTTTGTGACCCTGGTGCTCGTCTACTGGGCGCTCGCCCTGCCAGAGCGGGTGGGGGTTACCGTGGCCTGGGTGGTTGGACTGTTGCTGGATGTGACCCATGGTGCGATTCTCGGTCAGCATGCGCTGGGCCTGGTGCTGGTGGTGTTTATTGTGCAGCTTGAGTATCAGCGGATTCGTGTGTTTTCGCTGGTGCAGCAGGCACTGGCGGTATTTGTGCTGTTGATGATCAAGCAGCTGCTGGTGCTCTGGGTGTCCGGCCTGGTTGGGCAGGCGCCACCACTGCAGTATTATTTCCTGCCCAGCCTCGCCGGTGCCCTGCTCTGGCCCTGGCTGTTCCTTACACTGCGCAATTTGCGCCGCAAATTCAGTCTGTCAAAAAGTTTCTAAATCCAGCCGGTCGGAGGCTTAGTCCACCGGCACAGTGCGGCCCTTTGCCCACTGGCGAAGCTGGTCAATCTGTTCTGCCATTAAAATCGACAGCGGCTGGGTGGCGGCAAGTTCTGCCAGCATCAGTTCAGTGTTAATGCCATCTTCCGTGTTGTAGCTGCTGTACAGGGCAGAGGCAACCGCCTGTTCTATTTCGGCGCCGGAAAACCCCTCGCTGGCGCTGGCCAGTTGTGCCAGGTCGATCTGGCTTGAGTCGATACTGCGGCGCTCGAAGTGGATTTCAAAGATGACCTGGCGGTTTTGTGCGGAGGGCAGGTCAACAAAAAATACCTCATCCATACGGCCCTTGCGTACCAGCTCCGGTGGCAGGGCATCAATCTGGTTGGCGGTGGCGACGATAAACACGCGCTTTTTCTTTTCCGCCATCCAGGTGAGAAAACTGCCGAGCAGGCGCTTTGAGGTGCCATTATCACTATCACCGGAGGAAATGCCTTTTTCCAGCTCATCAATCCACAGCACGCAGGGCTCCATGATTTCTGCCATATGCAGTGCCTGCTTCAGGTTTTTTTCGGTTTCCCCTACGTACTTGTCATACAGGCGGGAGAAATCCAGCCGCAGCAGCGGCAGCCCCCAGATGCCCGCCACTGATTTGGCAGCCAGGCTTTTGCCGCAACCCTGCACACCCAGCAATAGAATGCCTTTGGGAATATCCAGCATCGGTTTTTCCGCTGCATCGTCAAGGGTGAACATCATCGCCCGTTGGTGTAGCCAGCTTTTGAGTTTTTGCATGCCACCCAGGTCAGAAAACTTCGCGGTGTCGTATTCGTAGGATAAAACATCGCCCTGGTTGAGCAGTTTGTATTTGGCCTGCATCACTTCCGGCAGGTCAGACTCGGTAATTGCCCCGTCATCAATAATTGCATTGCGAATCAGGCGGCGTGCATCCCGGTGGGTCAGGCCGCTGAGATTTTTGCTCAGGCGTTCCAGGGTTTGCCGGTCGGTGCGCACCCGGTTGTTCTGTTTCTGCTGCCACGCCTGGGCTTCCTCAAGAATCATTTTCTTCAGTGTGCTGCTGCTGGGCAGGCGCAACTCAAAACGTGCCGACAGGGGGGCTAAACTGGGTGGCATGTTCAACTGGTGACTGATAAAAATCAGCTTGCCCCTGTCGCCATCAAAGTTCATGGCGATTTCCTTGATCAGGCGGACATTAATCGGGTCGTCCAGGTAGGGTTCGAAATCCAGCAGAATATACACAGCCTGCAGCGCAGAGGCCTTGATGTGCTTGAGCGCATCCTGTGGTTGTGCAATGTGCCGTTGTGGATCCAGGCTCAGATCGAGTCGTTGCAGGCCATCGGTGATGGTCCATTGAAAGGTCGGTAGATAGTCGGTGAGCGTTGCCTTGCGCACCAGTTCCACTGCGCGGCGCTCCTCATGGCTTTCAATGCTGATAATCGGGACATGTCCGTGTATCAGTAATTCAAGGTCTTTTTGATCAGGCATGGTTTATTATTTGCTGGTTAAACAGGGCTTTAAAAATACACAGGCGCCGCTTGAATCTATAGCACGAGTGGGGCAATCTTATCAGACATTTTTTGCAGATCGTGATTTACCATGTCTTCACTCAAAGAACGTCTGGCGCAGCACGGCTTTAACTCTGAAGAGAGTTATGACCATGCGTTGCGCTGTTTTCTGAATACCCCCTGTGACACTATCCGTTGCCTCAATGTTGATGGCAATAGCGGCCGCCGACGCACCGCCTTTGCCAATGCGCTGGCCCATGCACTGGGAGCTTCCCAGGTGCTGTATTATGAATTTGGTCGCGACAGGCCGGTGCCGCAGATTATCCGTATACAGGAAGGCGAAGAGGTGGTGGAAGAGCCGCCGGTTGAGGCGTTTGACCGGGTGTTGACAGAAGCCTGTGCGCAGAGTGAGGCGGAACAGACGGTGCTGATTCTGGATCAGTTGCATAAAACCCAGTTTCTTAATCATATTCGGCTGTATGATTTTATCCGCACCGGCGTCTGGGCTTATTCCGATGTGCAGTACCAGGCTAATATGCATAATCTGAAACTGTTCCTTATTTCGGACGAGCGCCTGTATCACTCATTGCAGAGCGTGTCCTTTCGTGCGCGGGTGAGTGAGCAGGATGCCGCCTCGGTGAGCCTGGTGGCGGCAGACCTGGGCCTGAATCAGGAGGACTGTCCCTGGCTGGCGCCATTGCAGGCCTTGCTGGAGGTGCTGGGGATTTCGCCCACACTGCACGAATACAGAAAACTGATTTATGACATAGAGCAGCAGGTGCGCAATCAGCACCAGTTAAAAGTATCGCTTTATGGCTGGCTGGAAAAGCTCGAGTGGGATGCGCTGGAAACCGAAAAAATACAGCCATATCTGGCCGGAGTGCTGCATGCCATACAACAAAGTTTGGAAATTCAGGAAGAAATCGAGATTTCGGGTCTTTAGTCGATTTATGCAAGTCGGCTCGGAGAGGTCGGTGTTATCCCCTGTTTGGGGGATGCGCTGCTCGCCTTCTGTCAGAAATATGGCGTTATAAGTTGTAAAAACCCTTGAATAATTTGAAAAAAACACTAAAAGCTAGGTAGATAGACTGGAATAGGGTTAAAATTAATTCTATCTGTGAACAGTTTAACAACAGTCCTCAAGTCCACGCTTTACAATTCATTTCGTGATTGAGGTATTTGGTGGTGATTATATGCTAAGCAACGCACAACTACAGCAAGCGCCAGTGATGCACCGTGATGTCAGTAGCACGGCACGATTATTTAATTTTAATCGTCCGGTTTATATGACAGACAGTGTATGGAAAGACTGCGTGGAGCTGGTGGATGCAAATGGCCGTATTAAAGATGAGTTGTCTGTACTGCAGCGACTCAGGCACGTGCTGTTTATGGCGTCCAGTGCACTGCATGGCCGGGTAACCGATACCGAGTGCGAATTCAGTATCCATCGGGTTCCCAATGGTGGCGATTTGCATCGACCTGAGCAAACTACACTAAAGCTGGTTGCCAGCTCGGAAAACGGGCAACCGCTGATTACTATCAAACACCCCGACGAGTAGCAGTAACGAGAGTGGATAGCACAGTGGCCTATAACCTTAACGATGATACGACACAGCTGGAGTTTGTCGAGCGCCCGGATCTGCGTGATGTAACCAGCACCGCGCGCCTGTTTAATTTTCGTCGTCCAGTGTATATCACCATGGATGTGTGGCAAGACTGTGTCGACCTGAAGGCCAGTAATGGCGTAGCCTATGATGAACTGGCGGTATTACAGCGTCTGCGGCATGTGCTGTTTATGGCGGCCAGCGCGTTGCATGGTCGAGTGGAAGACCTTGAGTATGATTTCAGGGTGTACCGCATTTCCAATGACGCAGAAGAAGGTCAGCGTCAGCCGGAGCCAGTTAATCTACGCCTGAGTGCCCATAAAGACGAACATAACCGTCCAGTGATAACCATCAGCTTTCCTGGCTGAGTTCACTGTGCAGCGGCTGTTTCTGCATTCCCGGATATCCGTCCAGGTGTACCAGGGCAACTTATCGTTACTCTCCTCAATCAAAAAGTTTCCATTTGATGTTATGGGCTCAGGCCTGTGGGGTAATCTTTTAAATGAAAAATAATATGCTTTCTCGATGGTTCGGTCATGCCAGGCAGGCCACAGCCCGCGTTCAATTACGTGATGGCTTGTCTGTACTGATTGTGGATGACTCGCGTACCCAGCTCTATGCGCTACAGAAAATGCTGAATGCCGAAGGGGTGAAAACCTATACTGCAGAGAATGGTCGTCAGGGCATATTAATGGCGCGCCATGTAAAGCCGGATCTGATTCTGATGGATATAGTGATGCCGGAAATCAACGGCTTCCAGGCAACCCGTTACCTGAGCAAGCAGCCGGATACGGCGCATATTCCCATTGTGATTATCAGCGGTTCCGAAGAGCAGTCGGATAAGGTGTGGGCGATTAAACTGGGCGCACGGGATTATATCCAGAAGCCGGCGGACAGAATGCAGCTGTTGCAGAAGGTCAGCCGCTGGACGGCGGAAGTGGGTGTCAGTCGGCAGACGCCGGAGAGCAAGGTCGCTGTGCCTTCGACTGAAGTCGCCAGGGCGAAAGCGGTATAAAAAGTCGTTTGTCTATAGTCGTTTGTCGTTAGTCAGACTCTCGACAAATGACTAAAGACTAAAGACTAAAGACTAAAGACTCTAAAGATAATAAGCCGAACTGGTCATCACCTTCGACATGGCCGTCATCAGTTTCTTCACTGGCCAGGGCAGCTCGGCCCCGCCACCTTCCAGCGCCACGGTGGCATGGTGGGCTTCATCGGTCTTCATTTGCTGCAGTATGGCTGTGCTGCGAGCATCCTGTGGGGGCAGCTTCTGCAGATGCTCATCCAGATGGCGAATCACCTGATGCTCGGTTTCCGCAACAAAGCCCAGGCTCCATTTATCCCCCAGCAGACCGGCAATGGCACCAATCGCAAATGAACCGCTGTACCAGATCGGGTTGAGCAGGCTTTTATGGCTGCTCAGTTCACCAATGCGCTGCTCGGTCCAGGCCAGATGGTCGTTTTCTTCCAGTGCAGCGCGCTCCATGCTCTGTCTTACAGTGTCCAGGCGCGCGGTGAGTGCCTGTCCCTGGTACAGCGCCTGTGCCGAAACCTCGCCGGCATGGTTCACGCGCATTAATGCCGCGGCTCGCTTACGTTCACTGTCGCTGAGGGTGGGCTCGCTGATGCCGTCCGCCGGGTTACTGCGCTCGGTAGTAACCGCCGCGCCGAAGATGGTGCGCAGCGCATGGTCCGATTGCATAATAAACTGGTCAATGGCGTTGTGGTGGCGCATAGGGCTCTCTTTCCTGCTGTTCCCGTTAACCCGGTGCTGGGTGATTGCTGCAAAGCAGTTGACGCGCCAGCAGGCTAATGGGGTGAATAACTTCGATGGATTTATTATAACGTTTCAGCGCCGTTTTCATATGCAGGCTGCAGCCAATATTGTCGCTGATCAACAGCTCGACCTGTTCCAGCGCAAAGCTGCGGGCCTTCTGCTCAGCCAATGCCTGGCCCTGTTGCGGGTAATTGACCGCCTGCAGTCCGCCAGCACCGCAGCACAGCGACGGCTGGGACGACTCAATTACTTCAATCTGTGGTATCAGCTGCAGCAGCTCGCGGTTGAGGGTGTGCTGGGCTGACATATTGCGATGGCTGCAGCTTTCGTGCAGTGCAACCGGCTTATCGAGAGGCCTGAAGCTGAAGTTTTGTTGTTTCAGCTGTTGCAGCATAAACTGCCGTGCATCCACCGCCTGCAGCGATGCGGACTGGCTTAACTGCTGGCTGCAGGCAGGGCTGAAAACCAGCAGCGGGGTGGTGTTTTTATTGCCTGGCAATTGTTCTGTCTGCTTTAATAGCTGGCTGGCCAGCTCTGTCTGGCCGTTGTGCTGGTGCAGTGCGCCGCAGCAGGCCGGTTCTGTGGGTATGTGTACATCGAAGCCCAGCTGATTGAGCAGCCATGCGGCGTCCTGCAGGGTGGTTGAGTCCGCCAGTGCGCCGACACAGCCGCTAAACAGGCTGACCTCGCCCTGGGCAGTTGCGGTCTGTGCCGGGTAAAATGGTTTAAGTGAACCTACGTGCTGGCCAAGCAAGGCGTCGACACTGGCCTGGTGGTTGCCACTTAAGGCGCTAAGGCCCCTGGCCAGGGGTTTGACCAGCGGGATATTGAGCGCCGAGGCATAGCGACGCAGGCCGTGCTCCGAGGCAATCTGCCTGAGCAGCCAGCGAGCCGTAGCGGGCTTTTCAATGTCGGCGGCATACTGGTGCCTGAATTCGTCGATCAGGCGGCCGTAGGGCACCCTGGAAGGGCAGATGGTCTGGCAGTTAAGGCAGCCAAGGCAGTGATCGATGTGAGTCAGTGTTTTGCTGTCGGTGTTGATTCTGCCCTGGTCAATCGCCTGCATCAGCGCAATGCGTCCGCGGGGAGATTCGGCTTCGCTCTGATAGAGCTGGTAGGTCGGGCATTGTGGCAGGCACATGCCGCACATTACGCACAGGTCGGTATCGGAGAGTGTTGAGCTGGTTTTCATTGCGCAGAATTTTATCACTGTATAGAGTACCGTGACTGACTGATTTGGGGGTTTTATGTCGTACTACCAATACCATGCGTTTCTATGTACCAATAAGCGAGAGGACGGTCGACGCAGCTGTGGCAATTCAGGTTCCGCCGAGCTGCGCGCCTATGCAAAAGCCAGGGTCAAGGAGCTGGGACTGTCCGGCGAGTGCAGGGTGCGGGTGAACACCGCCGGTTGCCTGGACCGCTGCCATCTGGGGCCGGTGATGGTGATTTACCCGGAGGAAATCTGGTACAGCTATCGCACTGAGCAGGATGTGGACGAGATTATCGAACAACATTTCGTTAATAATCAGATAGTTGAGCGGTTGCGGGTGAAAGACTAGCCGCTGGTGTCTGATTTAAAAAGAAAACGCGAACAACGCAAAACAAATTAAAAAAAGCAGCCGGTAGGTTGGGGTGACGCGGGAACCCCAACGAATACACCTTGAGCGTATGTAAGTTGGGGTGCGTTCCTTACCCCAACCTGCGAACTAGCGGTCGGCTACATAAAAACAGAAAAGTCCGCTAATGAACGCGAATAAACGCAAACTTATGAATGGGGAAGGTTCGTAGGATGGCTCAAGCGTAGCGGATCCACCTGATGCGCATTATATCCGTTGGGTGATTAATCTACGAACTCAAAAAGAAACGCGAACAACGCAAAACAAATTAAAAAAAGCAGCCGGTAGGTTGGGGTGACGCAGGAACCCCAACGAATACACCCTGAGCATATGTAAGTTGGGGTGCGTTCCTTACCCCAGCCTACGAATTGCCTCTCGCGAAATACCGCGCACCTGCACATCTTTGCTCCCGACATCCCTGTCTCCCGCATCCTGGACAGGCAGTTCGACCGACAGGCGGTAGAAATAAATGCTTGCTTAATATAATTCACTAAATTAGAATATGCTTATCTTATGAATTGCTGACTAGCGTTATTCATATTAGTGACTCCTCCATCCTCCTTTGGTGGTTATTTTAAGCGTAGCACCCCCTGCTACGCTTTTTTTTTGTCAAATTGGGTGTATCATCCACGCTCCGGCGAAGCCCTTGCAGTTGATGGCAGGCGAGCTGTATTCATCTGCGATATTGTTTGCAATATTGCTTGTTTATGCTCGGTAGATTCTGTATTATGTGCCGCCTTTCGTAGAGTACGAACATTTTAGGATTTAGAACATGAAAACATTCAGTGCCAAGCCTGAAACGGTCAAGCGCGACTGGTACGTAGTAGACGCAGCAGGTAAAACTCTGGGTCGACTGGCGACTGAAGTTGCCCGTCGTTTACGTGGTAAGCATAAGCCTGAATACACGCCTCACGTAGATACGGGTGATTACATTGTAATTATCAATGCTGAGAAAGTAGCGGTAACCGGCAATAAAGCGACTGACAAGATGTATCACAGTCACACTGGTTTCCCCGGCGGTATCAAATCCATCTCCTTTGACAAGCTGATTCAGAAGAAGCCGGAAATGGTAATTGAGAAAGCGGTAAAAGGTATGCTGCCTAAAAACCCGTTGGGTCGTGCAATGTATCGTAAACTGAAGGTTTACGCGGGCTCAGAACACAAACACACAGCTCAGCAACCACAGGTGCTGGACATTTAATCAGTAGAGATATCTCATGGCAGAAACTCAATATTACGCAACTGGTCGACGCAAAACATCAAGTGCTCGCGTATTTATGCGCCCTGGCAGCGGTGAATTCAAGGTAAACGGTCGCCCAATCGATAAGTTTTTTGGTCGTCAAACCGCGATTATGGTGGTTAAGCAGCCATTAGATGTTGTTAATATGCAGGACAAGTTCGACTTTCATATTACAGTCACCGGTGGCGGCGGTACCGGCCAGTCAGGTGCGATCCGTCACGGTATTACCCGTGCGCTGATGGCTTATGATGAAAGTCTGCGTCCAGTTCTACGTAAAGCCGGGTTTGTTACCCGTGATGCACGTGAAGTTGAGCGTAAGAAAGTGGGTCTGCGTAAAGCACGTCGCGCGACACAGTTCTCGAAGCGTTAATTTGCAGATTCGTCTGCCTGCGCAGCGAAGCAGCAAAGAAAAAAGAGTCGGCATTGCCGGCTCTTTTTTTTGCCTGTGTACTAAAGGAAGAAGGGAGTCAGTGTTCCGCGAAAGGCAGGAAAACAGTTGTTAGTCGTGGGCCGGGTGTGATTGGTCAAAGTTGAGTGCATTCGCGGGATTTGCGGTATGTGATGTTGCGGGTCTTTAGTTCCGGGCGCTAGCTCAGGCCCTGGGCCGACACGCGAAATCCAGTTGGTACGGGGTGGGTCGGTAAAAGC
>DATCTK010000046.1:0-11314 GCA_036567985.1 Gammaproteobacteria bacterium
CCACCGCCTGGTGTAACTCAATAGATGCACTGGTTTTACCGAAATAGGTGTAGTCACCCAGAATCGCAATCGCCAGAATTGCTGCCACCACCACAGCGGCAAGCAACAGTCCCCGCGTGCGCACTTCAAAAGATCGACTGAGTTCTTCGATCGCAAACACAATTCCTGCCAGCGGCGTATTGAAAGCCGCTGCTACCCCGGCCGCACCGCCAGCGATAATCAGCACCCGATCCATATCGTACAGTCGGAAACGCACAAAACGACGCAGCGAAAACATAATCGCCGCCCCCACGTGCACCGTCGGCCCTTCCCTGCCAATTGAGGCACCACTAAGCAAGCCCAGGATACACAGCATCACCTTGCCAAAGGCAATGCGCAGGGTCAGCAGTACACTGCGTTCTTTTTCATGCCCCAGTTCCAGCGTCGCCATCACCTGGGGAATACCACTGCCCTCGGCACCGGGAAAGAATTTACGCGTCAGGTAGACAATCAATACCAGCCCTGCGGGGGCCACAACAAATGGCAGGTAACTGTTTTTTTCCACCATGCCAAAAAAGGTATGGTTGGCCCACTCGCTGGTCACAGCCATAAACACAGCCACCAGCCCCACCACCGCGCCACCCAGCATAAACACCAGGTTGGCTTTCCAGTCTTTATGTGAAATGAGCCAGCGCCCGGAATGTTTTAGCTGTTGATACATATAAAGTGAGTGCTTGCAGTGAGTAACAATTGCATCAGTGTAGATGCGCGGGCCAGCAAAGAAAATACCCAGTATGTGATAAGCCCAGTAATGAAGTGGATGAAGCCTGAGCAGTCAGGCTTAGCAAACAGGATTTTAATGAGCTTAGACGTCCGCCATCATCATTCTAATCATATTACGCACGGTATCCGCTTCAAACGGTTTATCGCAGATACCGGAGACACCGGACTGCTCCACTGCGGCAAGATTGCCCATATTACCTTCCGAGGTAACCATCAGCACCGGTATTGAACGCTGATTACTGTTATTGCGAATATGCTCAAGCAATGCCTTACCATCCATTTGCGGCATATTGTAATCGGTCACCACAAAATCAAAAAATGACTGGTCCAGTAAGGGCACGGCGGTAGCACCATCATCAGCTTCGGTAATATTGTCGATGCCCAGCCCGTTTAATACCCGCTTGATATGATTACGCGCCATCCTGCTGTCATCGACGATCAATACATGCAGATCCTCTGCTTTATAATCCTTCAACTCAACCGCATTGGGGTTTAGCATATCCAGCGTATTGTAAAGCCCGCGCTTGAGCTGCGATGAGGCAAAAGGTTTGGGGAGTATGGCAGTGACACCCGCCTGGCGCACCGGATCAATCGCGTCGAAACCGGTTTCACTGGAAATCAGCATAAAGGCAATGTGTTGCAGCTCATTATCATTACGCATCTGCTGCACCAGCTCCGATGCAGACATGTCCGGAAGATACATAGCGCTGATCACCAGGTCTGGCTGATGACTGGCCATGCAGTCCAGCGTGGACTGGCCATCGCCCAGCACTTCAACCTGTTCAATACCGGCGGCGGTTAATTCCTTGAGAATAATTTTTTGCCTGCATGGCGGAGGGCTCAACCAGCAGTACTATTAAATCCGAGAGTGATTTTTCGAACATAGATAACCGTGCAGTTAACTGCTTCTAATTTATTATTGTTTGAGTGTAGCAGTTCTCTTACACTTCGCTGATGATCAGACTCCAGTGGCTTGACCCAGATCCCCGCGCACCCTTTCCGGCACTTGAAACCGCACTGCAAGAACCCGATGGCCTGCTCGCCGCAGGTGGTGATCTAACTTTACCGCGTCTGCTCAATGCCTATTCCCATGGCATATTCCCGTGGTTCAGTGAGGGCGAGCCGATTCTATGGTGGTCACCGGATCCGCGTTTTGTGCTGCCGCCGGATGAAATAAAAATCTCACGCAGCCTGGCAAAGAATATTCGCAACAGCGGCCTGCGTCTCACCATGGATACCGCTTTCGACCAGGTCATTGCGCACTGTTCTGCACTGCCCCGAGCAGGTCAGGACGGAACATGGATTACTACGCAAATGCAGCAGGCTTATATCAATCTGCATCGGGCTGGTTATGCGCACAGTGTGGAATGCTGGAATGGAGAAAAACTGGTGGGCGGACTGTATGGCATCCATAGCGGCCCGGTGTTCTGCGGGGAGTCGATGTTCAGTTTGCAGAGCAACGCCTCGAAAATTGCACTGGTGCATCTGTGCCGGTTTATTCAGCCGCTGGGTTTCAAGCTGATTGATTCACAGGTGTATACACCCCACCTGGAATCACTCGGTGCGCGAATGATTTCACGGGACGCCTATATAAAAACGCTCCAGCAAGCCTGCGATATTAATCTGCCGGCGAACTGGAGCGAGGTGTTTGCTGAATCGATTAAAGCCTGAGTCAGCTACTTTAATTCAGATGTTCAACGCGGATTTTGATTACATCACCTTCGATGGAATCCAGTGCTTCAATCTGTGCCAGCGCCTGATTCATATTGCGTTCCACGATACGTGAAGTTAGCATAATCAGGCACACACGGGTCTGCCCTTCTGCCGGTTCTTTCTGGATTACCGCTTCAATCGAAATACCGTTTTCGGCAAAGATGGTGGTCACTTCGGCCAGCACGCCGGGACGATCATCCGCCTGCATGCGTACATAATAGGAGGTTTCAAATTCATCCTGTGCCACCACCGGTGTATCCAGAATCGCATCCGGCTGGAAACCCAGCAGGGCAACACGCTGCTCGGGGGCTGATTCCATGGCACGGGCCACATCCACCAGGTCGGCTACCACAGCGGAAGCCGTCGGCTCTGCGCCGGCACCGGCACCGTAATACAGTGTAGGCCCAACCGCATCAGCATTCACCAGTACCGCGTTCATTACGCCATCTACATTGGCAATCAGGCGACGCTCGGGAATCAGGGTTGGGTGCACGCGCATTTCAACGCCCTTGTCGGACTTACGCGCGATGCCCAGGTGCTTAATGCGATAACCCAGCTCTTCCGCATACACCACATCCTCGGTGGTGATTTTGCTGATACCCTCGGTAAAGGTTTTATCAAACTGCAGATTAATACCGAAGGCCAGTGAGGCAAGAATAGTCAACTTGTGTGCAGCGTCGATACCTTCCACATCAAAGGTGGGGTCGGCTTCCGCATAACCCAGTGCCTGTGCTTCCTTGAGTACATCATCAAAGTCACGGCCCTTGTCGCGCATTTCGGTGAGAATAAAATTACCGGTGCCATTGATAATGCCCGCGATCCATTCAATACGGTTGGCCGACAGGCCTTCACGCAGGGCCTTGATAATCGGGATGCCACCGGCAACCGCCGCCTCATAAGCCACTACCACGCCTTTTTCATTGGCCGCCTTGAATATTTCGGTGCCATGCAGCGCAATCAGTGCCTTGTTGGCGGTGACCACATGCTTGCCGTTTTCAATCGCCTTGAGCACCAGCTCCTTAGCTGGCGAATAACCGCCAATCAGCTCGACCACAATATCCACGTCCGGGTCATTTACCACCGCACTGGCATCGTCGGACAGTTTGACTTTAGTGGGGTCAAGAATGGTCTGCAGTTCAATATCCCTCGCTGCGGCATGAACGATGGTCAGTTCACGTCCCACGCGACGGGCAATTTCATCACAGTTTCTTAACAGCACTGTGGCGGTACCGCCACCGACCGTGCCCAGCCCCATTAAACCAATTTTGACGGGTTGCATGTTGTTTTACTCCGCTTTGCCAGACTTCTGGCGACGTTATATGGCTGACAGACAGCGTATTGCCGCTGCTTTAATTTAGCAGGGCATAATATAGGGAAACGTCCCGAATTTAAACCATTGTGAATCCCTCACCGCAGATAAGTCATCTCGCAACGGGCTGGGTGTATAATCCTGAATCAATCTGTACATCCGCCAGTAAAAGGCCGCAATCATGAAACTCAGTGAAGACTATACCGATGGCAGCTATGTGATCCGTGCCTATTCCCGGGGCACGGTCACCGTTAATAACCATGAATACCAGAGCAGCCTGCTGGTGGCCAATCACACACTGCAGCCCGACTGGCCGGTGCAGCAGATTGAAGAGATCACCCCGCAGCACTGGCAGCAGATACTCGAACTAAAGCCGCAGGTGATTATTATCGGTACTGGAGAGCGCATACAGTTCCCCCATCCATCGACCTATGCGACGGTGATTGAACAGGGTATAGGTGTTGAGTTTATGGATTCCATGGCAGCCTGTCGTACCTACAATATATTATTGTCGGAAGACCGCTCGGTGGTGGCGGGGATTATTCTGTAAGCGGATCCATCTGATTCCCATACAACCCCCACCCTGCTGGCACCACGTATATTCAAAAAGAAAACGCAAATTAACGCAAATAGACGCAAAGTTATATGAGCCGGATCAACCTCATGGGGAGGGGGTTCAGTGCCTGTCATGCAGGTTGAAGCGCTTTGAAAAAGATACACGTCTTCTGCTCGTTCCCACGCTCCTGCGTGGGAACGCATATGCCGTTAGACGTTAATAAAACCTGCCCGCATAGCACTGAAGGGTTCCCAGGCCGGAGCATGGGGACCAGTAATAAATAATTAATACGAAACGCGAGGGTCACTCGTAAACGCCAAAGCTAGCAGATATAAAGTCTTAATCGCGTTTATTCGCGTTTATTCGCGTTAATTTGCGTTCATTTGCGTTTTCTTTTTTGTTCCTGTGTCACCTCAGCCTGCAGACCGCACATACTGCAGACAAAATAAAGGGAGGCAATGCCTCCCTTTAATGGTCACGCATTTCGTTTTTTATGTTATTCGTTGAGGAGTAACTCTTCAGAAAAACCGTGGCTTTCCAGGATTTTACGTAGCTGGCGCAATGCATCCATCTGAATCTGGCGTACCCGTTCACGGGTCACACCCAGTTCACGTCCTACTTCTTCCAGTGTGGTGCGTTCATAACCGTGCAGACCGAAGCGACGCACAACCACCTGACGCTGTTTTTCTTCCAGCTGGTTGAGCCACATTTCCAGGTTGGCCATGACATCTTCGTTTTGCAGAATCGCGGATGGCTCGGGGTTGGCCAGATCGGGAATGATCTCCAGTAATGGACGATCGTTTTCCTTGCCAACGGGGATATCAACTGAAGACACGCGGTCACGCAGACCCAGCATTTTTTCAACGTTTTCCACCGGGCGATCCACCAGCTTAGCAATTTCTTCCGCAGTGGGCTCGTGTTCATTGGTCTGCTCAAGCTTACGCGCTGCGCGCAGGTAAACGTTCAGTTCCTTGATCACATGAATGGGTAAACGGATAGTGCGGGTCTGGTTCATTAACGCACGTTCGATGGTCTGACGAATCCACCAGGTGGCGTAGGTTGAAAATCTGAATCCTTTTTCCGGATCAAACTTTTCAACCGCGCGAATCAAACCCAGGTTGCCTTCTTCAATCAGGTCCAGCAGGGCCAGGCCACGGTTCATATAACGACGGGCAATCTTAACCACCAGGCGCAGGTTGCACTCGATCATTTTCTTGCGTGCGGTTTCCACACCCTTACGCGACAGGCGTGAGTAGTAGACTTCTTCTTCAGCGGTTAATAAAGGGGAAAATTCGATTTCACGCAGGTACAGACGGGTGGCATCCATTTCCTTGCGGTTCACACTGCCGGCGGTGTATTTTGACCTGGTGCTCTCTTCCTTGCAGGAGGTGTCGGCATCGATTCCGGCGGCACATAATTCCAGCTCATCATCCTTGTCTACATCGTCGAGAAACATATCATCCGTATCGAGATCATCAGCTGCAGCTTCGATGTCTTCCTGTGGTAATTTTTTCTTTAAGATCGCATTCATGGTTCAGCCCTCCCCAGGTGTGAGCCAGGTTATTATTCGATCGAGAAATAGCGCAGCCGTCTCTCTATCAGCTTTTCTTAATATTAGAAAAGTATAATAAATGTATTTAAATCACATACTTAGGTTACCTTTTTAATCCACTTTTAAAAGAAACACAAGCAAATAGTAATTTTTTTTCTACATTTCGTCTGAAATACAGCTGTTGCGGTTGACAAATAACGGCCTGATATAGCAATGACAAGCCTGTAAATAGACAGGAGCAACAGGCGAAAATGCCGCCACGGCGGGCTTTGGATCACTTTACTCCGGTTTTGTTGCAATGAGGTTAAACGCAGAAAGGGTTTGAAAAGGCTTACAGGGTTGATCAGGATTTCGGCAGATAGTTCAATGGATTAACCGGCTTGCCATTGCGGCGAATTTCAAAATGCAGATGCTGATCATGCTGGCTCGCATCACCCATGCGCGCAATTGCCTGCCCCTGTTTCACCACATCCCCTTCTTTTACCAACAGCTCACGGTTATAGGCATAGGCACTGAGAAAGGCATGGCTGTGTTTGATAATCACCAGGTTGCCATAGTTAATCAGGCCATTGCCACTGTACACAACAGAACCGGCTGCCGCCGCCTTGACGGCCTGCCCTGCACGACCCTTGATACCAATGCCCTTGCGTGAGGTATCGTCAGCCTTGAAAGTTTGCACCACCTGACCACTGGCGGGCCATTGCCAGCTGGCAACAGTCGCCGGGAGCTTTGCCGGTGGCTGCACCTGGCTGGCTGCAACACGGGGCCGTTGCACCGGGCTGTCTTTTATTGGTGTTGCAGTTGGTGTGCTGTTAACCACGGGCGATGTCGTCACGGACGCAGCCGACTGAGAGGATGCCATAGATGACGGGGGCGGCGTCAGCCGCAGGGTCTGCCCCGGCTTCAGCAGATAAGGTGCGCGCAGATGATTCCAGCGGGCAATCTGGTGATGGCTCAGGCCTTCACGACGGGCAATACCATACAGGGTGTCGTTTTTGCTCACCACCACCTGATCCCGCTTGCCAGCGACCGGCACACTCGCCTGTGCAGAACGCGCCGGGGCCTCTTCAATTGACAGGCCAGTCGCTGAATCAATCAGCACCTGCGGGCGATCGCCGCGGCTCAGTGTACCGTCCTGACTCACTGGCTGCATCACCAGTCGCTGCCCCACATAGATTTCATAGGGTGGTGAGATGTCGTTCCAGCGGGCGATATCACGAAAATCCTTTTCATAACGCCAGGCAATCGAATACAGGGTATCACCACGGGACACCGTGTAGGCCTGCATGTCCCAGCGCTCGGACAGGTTGACACAGCCACTGAGCAGGCTGCCCAGCATCAGACTCAGGCAAAGCAGTAGAACACGCTGTGGAGTTTGGTGCCGGCGCATCTCGATAATGGGTTATCCGTAGTTATGAAAAATCAGGGCAATCACCGCAATCGCAACAATCGTCCAGCCGAACCATTCGATGTATTTACGTACCACCGGTTCCATTTTGGGCCCGGCCCAGGCCATCAGCAAGGCGATCAGGTAGAAGTGTGCGCCACGTCCCAGCAGTGATACCAGCACAAAAGGGATAAACGACATGGACAGAATGCCCGCGGTGAGGGTAAATATTTTAAATGGCGCCGGTGTAAAGGCACCAATGGCCACCGCCAGCACGCCGTATTTCTCGAACTGCTCGCGCGCCGCTTCCAGCTGTGGCGTCCAGCCCAGTTCGATAATCCAGGGTTCGATCACACTCATCGCACCCCAGCCCATCAGGTAACCGATAATGGCACCGAACACCGACATCAGGGTGGTGATGGTCGCCAGGCGTATCGCTTTATTGGGCGTAGCAATCACCATTGGAATCATTAATAAAGCAGTGGGCACCGGGAATATAAACGACTCGAAAATACTCACACCCACCAGATAACGCTCCCGTTTCGGGTGATGCGCCCATAGCATGCAGCGGTTATACAGGCCGGAAAAAATCAACTCAGCGCTCCGTTTAACATGGGTACAAACTTCACTGCATCAAGCTCCTCTTCAACAAACTGGTTTTCTTCACGGGTGATTAATAACAGCTTCTGCACACCTCGCTGGCTGCCCACCGGAATTACCATCATGCCACCCACTGCCAGTTGCTCCAGCAATGCCTCGGGCACCTGCTCCGGTGCAGCGGTGACAATAATCGCCGGGTAAGGCCCGTATTGCGGCCAGCCCCAGGAACCATCGGAATGTTTAAGCGAGATATTATGTATACCCAGCTGGTGATAACGCTCCCGCGCCTGGGTCTGCAGCGCCACGATACGCTCCACCGAATACACTTTGGGCACAAGTTGCGACAGGATCGCCGCCTGGTAGCCGGAGCCGGTACCCACTTCCAGCACCGAGTCAGGTACGCCGCGACTCAGCAGTACCTCGGTCATGCGCGCCACGATAAACGGCTGGGAAATGGTCTGGCCATGGCCGATGGGCAGAGAGGAATCTTCATAGGCACGGGAATTCATTGCCTCATCCACAAACAGGTGGCGGGGCATGGTGCGCATCACCTCCAGTACCCGTTCATTCTGAATACCTTTATCACGCAGGCGCTCGATGAGACGGTCGCGGGTGCGTTGGGATGTCATGCCTATGCCCTGCATGCGGGGGTCAGATAAATTCACGTATGCTTACAGCCTGAAATGTGTGTATAACGGCGTTATAGATCGCCGAGCCATTGTTGTAGATTTTTCAGGCTATCATACCGTGTTAAATCGATCTGCAAAGGGGTAACTGAAATAAATCCCTGTTTTACCGCATAAAAATCCGTGCCTTCACCGGCATCCTGGGCCTCACCGGGTGGACCAACCCAGTAAATATCCTCATTTCGCGGATTTTTGTGTTTGATCACCCCTTCCGACCTGTGTCGATTACCCAGACGCGTGCATTTAAATCCCCTGATCTGCTCAATCGGCAGATCTGGCACATTCACATTGAGAATGGTGTCATCGTTGAGTCGGGTCTGTTGCAGCTTACGTAGAATCTTTTCAATCGCCCAGCAGGCGGTTTTGTAATGCTGCGGCTCGAAATTCCCCATGGAGACGGCAATCGCCGGCAGGCCCAGGAAACGCCCCTCGGTAGCGGCGGCCACGGTGCCGGAGTAGAGCACATCGTCACCCATATTCGGCCCGTCATTGGGACCGGAAATCACAATGTCGGGTTCGTTATCGAGGATACCGGTAATCGCCAGGTGCACGCAGTCGGTGGGTGTGCCATCGACTTTATAGAAGCCGTTATCCGCCCGCTGCACATTCAGCGGCCGGTGCAGGGTCAGCGAATTACTCGCCGCGCTACGGTTGCGATCCGGCGCCACCACCGTCAGCTCACCCAGCTGCTTTAAGGTATTGGCCAGAATCCCCAGACCTGGTGCCTGGTAGCCGTCGTCATTGCTTAATAGAATATGCACGTAAGTTTTCCGCCTGACAGAAAGCGGAATGATATAGAATTTAAGCCATGATTCACAGACGCATTTTCAAACTGGACCACTAAGCGGAGCCATGAGCCAGCACACAGACGACGATGAACTGAGCCTGTTTCAGCAGGCGATGCAGGGAGTCAAACCACTGCACACTGATAAGGCCAGCCTGAAAACCAGGCCAGCGGCCATTCGCAAACGGGCAACTCAAACCAGCCGTG
This sequence comes from Gammaproteobacteria bacterium, assembly GCA_036567985.1. GTDB lineage: Bacteria > Pseudomonadota > Gammaproteobacteria > SZUA-229 > SZUA-229 > SZUA-229. The sequence goes on from DATCTK010000046.1 coordinate 9,557, forward strand.
CAATTAAAGACACCCTGAGCGATGAGTTTATTCCGCCCTGTGACGATCACCTGGAATTTATGCGCCCCGGTGTACAGAAGGCCTATATGAAGCTGATCCGCAATGGCAAGGTGGCTATTGAAGACGATATAGACCTGCACGGCTATCAGCGTGATGATGCGCGCAAGACCTTGCTGGGTTTTCTTGAACACGCACAGAGCCAGGGCTATAAACTGGTGCGGGTGGTTCACGGCAAGGGTTATAACTCCAGCGATAACAAACCGGTGCTCAAGGCGATGGTGAATAAATGGCTGCAGTGCATTCCCGAGGTACTGGCCTTTGTCAGCACCCTGCCCCGGGATGGTGGCATAGGCGCGGTGTATGTGCTGCTGAAAAAGCGCCAGCCCGGCGACGAATAATTCACCCAGCTGCATTGATCAATATCACTGCGTAAGCCTCACAGATCAACTAGACTGATAGGCGGATGCAGTTAGACCGCCCGCGCACAACCACGGCGCTGCATCCTGGCCTGAATAGTAAGCCACAAATGATAAAACCTGATCGCAAGGAGATGACCATGATCCAGATCGCCGATATTCTCGCCGACGAAGCCCACAGCCTGTTACAACACCGCTGCGAAGGCATTCCGCTGGCCAGCATCCACCCCCCAGGCGCGGATTTCATCGATCGGGTGGTCGCACGAAAGAACCGTAAACCCGGGGTATTACGCAATCTGCAGGCACTGTATAACCACGGCCGACTGGCAGGCACCGGCTACCTGTCGCTGTTGCCGGTTGACCAGGGAGTGGAACATTCCGCCGGCGCCTCCTTTGCCCCCAACCCGGCCTTTTTCGACCCGGAAAATATTATCAAACTAGCGATTGAAGGCGGCTGCAACGGCGTGGCCTCGACCCTGGGTGTGCTCAACAGCATCGCCCGCGATTATGCCCATAAAATTCCGTTTATTGTCAAAATCAATCACAATGAACTGCTCAGTTATCCCAATGAATACGATCAGACCCTGTTTGCCAGCGTCAACCAGGCGTTTGATATGGGGGCTGCGGCGGTTGGAGCCACGGTCTATTTTGGTTCAGAAGAATCCCGTCGGCAGATTCAGGAAATCAGTGAAGCCTTTGAACATGCCCATGAACTGGGTATGGTGACCGTACTCTGGGCCTACCTGCGCAACAACAGTTTCAAGAAAGACGGGGTGGATTACCATACAGCGGCAGACCTGACCGGCCAGGCCAATCACCTGGCGGCCACCATTGATGCGGACATTATCAAGCAGAAACAGGCGCAAACCAACGGTGGCTATAATGCCATCGGCTTCGGCAAAACTCACCCCAAAGTCTACAGCGAACTGACCACGGATCACCCGATTGACCTTGTGCGCTACCAGGTGGCCAACTGCTATATGGGCCGCGTGGGTATGATTAATTCCGGCGGCGCTTCCGGTGAGGATGATCTACACCAGGCCGTCCGCACCGCGGTAATTAATAAACGCGCCGGCGGCATGGGGCTAATATCAGGGCGCAAGGCGTTCCAGAAGCCGATGGATGAAGGAATCAAGTTACTCAATGCAATTCAGGATGTGTATCTGTCGGATGAGGTGACGCTGGCGTGATCTGGCTTAAAAAGAAAACGCACTAAAGTGCAGGAGCACTTTGAACGAGCGAATGCTCGGCCCGAAGGGTGGAGCACAGGATGTGCGGAATAAATGACAGCTCCTGCGCATCCATGCGCTCGCTGAATTAGTGCATCCATGCACGTCAACGC
>DATCTK010000047.1:0-12336 GCA_036567985.1 Gammaproteobacteria bacterium
GAAAGCCAGGGATGGCTTTCATAAAGAAGTGAGTCGCCAGAAAGGCGAAACAGCACAGTTCAGAATGCCGTGAAGCTAAGAATAGATAAAAAATTAAAGTTAATTTTTAAAGGGTGCTTTAAAACACATTATGCCACGGCATGACAGTCAGGCTTCATCCGGTTCACGGTAACGTTCACAAATCGCCTGTATTTCCGGTAACTTCTGTAGAAACACTTCAACCAGCTGTGGATCAAAATGCTTGCCGCTGTTGTCTTTAATGAGCTGCACCGCATCTTCCACTGGCCAGGCTTTTTTATAGGGGCGCTGTGAGGTGAGGGCGTCGAATACATCGGCCAGTGCGGCAATGCGGCCGCTCATGGGAATGTCTTCACCGGTAAGGCCATTGGGGTAGCCGCTGCCATCCCATTTTTCGTGGTGGCTGAGAGCAATTTCCCGTGCCATACGCATCAGGCTTGACTCGTCACCGTCAAGTAGTTTGCCGCCAATGGTGGCGTGGGTTTTCATGATTTCCCATTCATCCGGTTCGAATTTGCCGGGCTTTAACAGAATATGATCGGGAATGCCGATTTTGCCGATGTCGTGCATCGGGCTGGCCATCAGCATGAGTTCACAGTCGTCGTCATCCCAGCCAATGGTACGTGCCAGCAGTTCGGAAATATGGCTCATGCGTAGAATATGGTTACCGGTTTCTTCGTCGCGAAATTCCGCCGCCATGCCCAGACGTTGTACCACCTGCATGCGGGTTTGTTGTAATTCGTCGGTGCGTTTACGAACCATGTCTTCCAGCGTGGCTTTCTGGTCATACACCATGCAGTGGGCGAGGTGAGCGTCCAGCAGGTTGCGTACGCGCATAATCAGCTCGTTGCGATCGAAGGGTTTGGAGATAAAGTCGCGGGCACCGGCATTTAAGGAGCGTAGTAGGTAATCTTTTCCATGTTGTGCAGTGAGAACAATCACCGGCGGCATCAACGGGTCTTTCAGGTCCCTGAGTGCCTGCATGATTTCATAGCCGTCCAGGTGTGGCATATTGATGTCCAGCAGAATCAGGTCGGGGCGCTGTATCCTGTATTCGTTGATAACCTCACGGGAGTCACTGATTAACACCAGCTTTTTATAGCCTTCGTTTTCCAGCATGATATTCAGCAGCTTCAGATTGGCTTCTTCATCATCGATAATAAAGATGCGTGCATTGTCGTGTGAATAGTTGTTCATGTCTGTTCGGCCTTGCTACTGCTGAGATAGTTGTTGATCAGGCCTAAAAAATTATTGACCTGTAGCGGCTTGGTTACATAGTCACTGAAACCCGCCGCCTTGCCCTGTTCGATATCCCTTGGCATGGCATTGGCTGTGACTGCAATCACTGGCGTGTTTTTGAGTTCGTCTGATTTTTTGAGTATTTCCAGTACCTGGTAGCCGTCAATTCCCGGCATATTGATATCCAGTAAAATCAGATCCGGCCGGTGTGCCTCTGCGAGATCTATACCCAGTCTGGGGCTGTGAGCAGTATATAGCTCAATATCGTCTCTAAACCCGATCAGCTGTTCAATCAGCCGCAGGTTGGATGGATTGTCTTCAATATAAAGTATTTTATAGTGAGCCATCGTGTTTTCCGGGGAAGTCTTTTCCAGAGGTGTTTGCTGGTTAGCAGGTTTCTGTTGTGGGTCTTCGCCTGTTGCCTGTTCTGTTACTGATTCCAATGGTAGTTCAATCCAGAAGCGGCTGCCATTGCCCAGGGTACTGTCTGCGCCGATCTGGCCATGCATCATTTCCACAATTGAACGGGTGATGGTCAGGCCAATGCCGGTGCCTTCAACCGTGCTGTGTTTGGTGTTAAAACGGGTAAAGGGGGTAAACAGCTGTTGCATATCTTTGTCGCTGATACCGATGCCGGTGTCGATTACGCTTAATCTCAGTGTCTGCTGGCTGGGGCGACTGATTTCAATTTCCACATGGCCGTTGTCCCTGTTGTATTTGATTGCGTTGGACAACAGGTTGAGTAACAGCTGTTTTAATCGGGTGCGATCTGCCATTACAACGCTGTGTTGCAGCCCGCTGTGGGCAATGCTGATATTGCGCTTTGCTGCGAGAGGCGACATCAGGGCGGTGCATTCATCAATAATGCTGCATACATCGACGGTGCCGATATTCAGCTCGATTTTGCCGGCTTCGATTTTAGCCAGATCGAGAATGTCGTTAATCAGATCCAGCAGGTGATGGCCGGCCTTGAGAATTTCGGCAATATTGTCCTGGTGTTGCGCGGGCAGGGAGGCGTCGTATTCCAGTAGCTGACCAAAACCCAGGATGGCATTCATCGGTGTGCGCAGTTCATGGCTCATGCTGGAGAGAAAGTCGGATTTTGCCTGGCTGGCTCGTTCGGCAATCTCCTTGGCTTCGATCAGGTCGTCACGGTTGCGCTGCTCGGCAGCCATCATCCGGTTGGAATGGATCATTACGCTGTAGGTGGTGTCGAATGGCCGCAGGAAATCACGCTGTTTTTCACTGTAACCATTTTTACGATTGGCCAGAGCATAGATGCCCACCATTTTATCGCCGTAGAATACGGGTACTACCAGGTAAGACTGTATCGCTGGATGGCCTTGCGGCATGCCTGCGTTATTAGCTTCAGCTGCCTCGCCTGTATTCGGGTTATGTATGACCACGGATTTGCTTAGTAATACATCACCGAACAGGGTCTGCATATTATTGAATTCCAGGCCCTGTTTCATGCGCTGGTTCTGCTCTGCCTGTTCTTTGTCGTTCCAGCTAATATTGCTGATTGCGTGGGGTTTAATATAGGGTTGCCGTTCGTTGTTATAGAGTACCTCGCCGGCAAAACCATACTCGCTGCGGGTGAGGGTGAGCAGGGTTTTTAACATGTTCGACATGGTGTCGGTAAAGTCGGCTTTCTCTACAAAATCGGTGGTGGAGTGGTGCAGCATGTCCAGTAGCTTGCTCTGCTTCTCTACCTGCAACTGAGCGGTGCGTAGCTCGGTAATATCCTGCACAGTACCGGTGAGTTTAACCAGCTCACCCTGATCATCCAGTGTGGCTTCAGCCAGTTCATGTACATAACGGATATTACCATCGGGCAGCACAATGCGGTGGATCACATCATGGATGCCGGTTTCACGTGCCACGGCTATGTTGTCTACAATGAGATGCAGGTCATCGGGATGAACCGCCTGTTTAAACAGCTCGACACTGGGCTCAAAGTCCCCAGGCTGGTGGCCGAAAATGCGGTAGATTTCATCGGACCAGTAGAGTTCGCCACTGACCATATCGGCTTGCCAGTTACCGATATGCGACAGGGTCTGTGCTTGACGCAGACGCTGTTCACTTTCCGCCAGTGCCTGTTCGGTGCGTTTGCGTTCGTCTATGTCCTGTACCACGCCGAGCATCTGCACGGCCTCGCCCTGCTTATTGCGCAGCACAGCACCCCGTTCCTGTAACCAGCGCACGGTGCCGTCGGGCCAGACTACGCGGTGCTCGATATCGTAGGGGCTGTCATTCACCAGGCAATCGTTGACTGCATCGATTACCAGTTGCTGGTCATCCGGGTGAATCGCATTGAGAAAATTGTCGTAGGAGGTTTCCAGATCGCCTTCGGCATAGCCGAACAGTGGCGCAATGCGTTCCGACCACACCAGTTCGCCACTTTTGATATTCCAGTCCCAGGTGCCGATATTGGCAAATATCTGTCCACGGCGCAGACGCTCACGGCTCAGCTTGAGTTCTGCTTCTACCAGTTTAGTGGAGGTGATGTCGGTGCGGATTGAGACATATTGATAGGGTTTGCCGCTGGCATCCATAAACGGGGTGATGGTGGAGGCGACCCAGTAATGGCTGCCATCACGGCGCCGGTTACACAGGGTGCCCTGCCAGAACTGGCCGCTGGAAATGGTGTCCCAGAGCTGCTGGTAGAATTCCGGCGGGTGTTCCCCCGACTTCACAATGCGATGGTTGGCACCCAGCAACTCATCACGGCTGTAACCGCTGATTTCACAGAATTTGTCATTCACATAGGTAATATTGCCCGCTGCATCCGCAATACTCACGATCGCGTGCTGGTCGAGTGCCTGATGTTCTCGCTCTCGTTTATACAGCAAGGATTGCAGGTGTTGCCGGGTATTGTTGATGTTTCTTGCCTGGCGGGCGCGGCTGGTAATCTTGCTGATCAGGTAACTGCACTCCAGCGGGCGTTGCAGGAGATCGATGCTGTCGAGATTGAGGCTTTTCAGTTCGCTGCCGATATCCTGCTGGTCGGTGACCAGTACCACCGGCAGTTGCGGCTGGCTCTGGTGCAGAATTGCCGCCAGTTCCGGTCCGCTTACCTCGGTGCTGTTGACGTCCAGCACCACCACATCGGGATTAAATGCCTTGATCGACTCCAGTGTCTGCAGGGGCTGGTCCAGCACTTTAACTGCAAAACAGGTTTCATGCAGCAGTCTGGCGCAGGGGGGCGGCGGCGTTGCTGCATCATGCACCACCAGCACGCGATAGGGGCTGGCAGGCTGGTGGTGGGTGAGCTCATCCAGCAGGTTCACCAGTTGCTCATCGCTGACCGGCTTTAGCAGATAACGGCTGGCGCCGGCGCGGAACGCGGATATTCTCGCCTGCAGGCTGTCGTGATTACAAACCACGACTACCGGTATGTCATTGTCCTTGCACAGCATCAGATCCCCCACAACCGGCAGCTCGGAGCTGTTTTCCTCGGCCAGCAACGCGTCGATTACCACCGCCGACGGACGTTGTTCGTCGTCATTGTGATTGCAGACACGGGTCAGCTCATCGGTACTACTGAACAGGCTGATGTTGTAGCCATTATTTTTAAGGGCGCTACTGAGACGGCGGTTCTGCTCGCTGTCGTCACCAACCAGATGAATCAGGGGCATGGGGCAGCAGTTTTGGCTTATGGGCATAAATTACAGCTGGTTAAAATAGGATCTAGTTGTTGTCGTCAAGCTGGTTTGTATGGATTGCTAATCCAGCAATCTGGAGCCTGGCAAATAATTATAGATGAAAAGTGTGGAAATAGGTAAATGGCTCATCATCCACTCTGCGAGGATGGTGTATGAGCCTCAGTTGTGAATAAAGTTCTTTAGCCGGGTGAACTCAAAATTCGCCGAGAGGCAGGCATGGTAGGCCGGGTAGGCCTCTGGCAGCTGGATATCCTGCATCTGGTAGTGGTCTGCATGCTGCCCGGCAAATAGTTCTCCTGCCTGGGGGGTTTGCAGACCGATAAAGGCCGCTGCTTGGGGGGGCACACTGACTTCGAACCAGGTTGGAGGCAGTGCCAGCCCCAGTCCGGTGACCTTCATATGGGCTTCCTTGCGTGTCCATACCCGGTAGAAGGCGTCTTTCTGCTGCGCTTCCGGCAGGGCGAACAGCGCCTGCTGTTCATGGGGTGTGAAGAAGCGCCGGGCAATGCCGGACCAGTCGCTGTCGCGCTGGCTACACTCGATATCAATCCCTACAGACTGTTCACGGCACACCGCCAGTATGGCCAGGTTCTGGCTGTGGCTGAGATTGAACTGGATCTGCTGCGGGTTCTGTTCGGGCAGGATAAAGGGTTTGCCTTTTTCTCCCTGGCTGAATTCAATCTCCGCTGCGGGGCATTCCAGGTAATAGGCGAGTACGCTGTGCAGAAAGCCGTGGGAGGCAATGTAGTTTTTGCGTGCGCGGAAATGGCTGAATTCTTCACTGCGGGCTTTTTCGGCGGCTGATAACAGCGGGTAGAGGTGCTTGAGTTTGGCCTGATGCAGGTTGAGGAAATTCAGCCAGATATGAATTTCGCCAGGGGCCAGTTGTTTAACCGCGTCCTGATTATGCCATTGCATGGGCAGGCGCCTCCCGGCGGTGAATCAGTAGATAGAAAATCGGAATAATCAACAACGACACCAGCAGTGAAAACGACAGGCCGAAGACAATCACCGTGGCCAGTGGCTGCAGCATTTCCGAGCCTTCATTCAGTCCCGCCGCCAGTGGCAGCATGCCGAATACACTGGTGAGAGTGGTCATCAGAATCGGTCGCAGGCGCAGGCTTGAAGCTTCCAGCACGGCATCCATAATGCGCAGGCCCTGCTGGCGACAGATCTCGATCTGCTCCACCAGCACAATCGCATTATTTACCACAATGCCGGCGAGCATGATAATGCCCAGTCGTGCCGGCATGCTGAGCTGGTTATCCAGCGCGAAGGTCAGTGCCAGATAGACACCGATTAACGCGAAGGGGACACCAAGAATGATCACCAGTGGGTTAGTGAGTGATTCATACTGTACCGCCATCACCACAAATACCAGGAACACCGCCAGTGCCAGCAGGATAGTACCCATGGATGCACTGTCGCGCAGAATTTCCAGCGCACCACCATCGTATACGGTGTAGCCCTCGGGCAGGTTCATCTGTTCGATGCGTTCAAATACTGCTTCGGAAACCCGTTCATAATCGGTGCCGGGGCTTAGCGAGGCGGAAATTTCATTAATGCGTAATTGATTATCCCGCTTGATCATATTGGGTTCGGGCTGCAGGCGGATATCAGCCACATCGTGCAGGCGAATGCTTTGCTGCTGGTTGATGGCGATAATGATATTTTCAATATCGCTCAGCTGGCGAAATGCCTGACGCGCCAGTTGAATGCGTATATCGTATTCACGGTCGCCATCGAGAAATTCGGTGGCGATCTGTCCGTTCAATGCCAGCTGAACCGAGCGGCCGATTTCATCAGCACTCACGCCGAGATCCGCGGCACGTTCACGGTCCACATGAATAATCAGTTCATTGCTCTGATCTTCATAACTGTGGGTGAGGTTTTTTAATTCGGCAATGTCACTGATGCGCCTGATAATCTGATCAGCCGTTTCACTGAGTACATCTATATCCGGACCCTGTATGCGCAGGCTGAAATCATCATCACCGTGGCCGATGCGAATGCCGCGCACCCCGTTGACGCTCAGGTACACCTTAAAACCCACCAGTTGTAGCTGATCGATTTGCGGCTTGATTTTGCTGATCCATTCAGTGCTACTGATGCCGCCACGTTCGCGCATGGGCTTGAGTTGCACGGTGATGGTGCCGCGGTGACTGCTCTGCACCTGGGTGCGACCAAATACAAAACCGCCGGAGGTGACAAAGGCGGTTTGCACATCCGCTTGCTGTAAAATCAGTTCTTCAACCTGTTCCAGTGCGTGGTCGAACTGTTCCAGCCGGGTACCGGGTTCGGTGCTGAGACGGACGGTGATCTTGCCTTCATCCATGGCGGGAAAGAACAGGTTTTTTGCATTGCTGATCTGGTAGGCACTGAAGCCAAGCGCGGCAATAAACAGCGCACTGACCAGTATGCGATGATCCAGCACATTTTTTAACAGCGCACGATAACGAGTTTTTACCGCAGAAAAAAACCGGCCTTCTACCTGTTGACCGGATGTTTTGATGCGTGCGCCCAGCGCCGGTACCAGGGTTACGGCGACAATCAATGAGGCAACTATGGCCGCGCTCAAGGTGATAATCAGTTCGCTGAACAGCAGGCCGACCAGGCCGCCGATAAACAGAAACGGCAGTACCGCCACCAGGTTGGTGGTGGTGGAGGCAGTGATCGCGCCGGTGACTTCACTGGCGGCATTCTGTGCCGCCACATCCGCAGCTTCACCCTGTGACTGGTGGCGCGAAATATTTTCCAGCATAACGATGGTGTTATCCACCAGCAGGCCGATACCCAGTGCCAGCCCGCCCAGTGACATGATATTCAGGCTGATGCCGCCCAGGCTCATAATAAAAAAGGTAATAAAAATCGCCAGCGGAATGGCAGTGGATATTATCAGGGTGCGGCGAATATCACGCAGAAACAGGTACACCACAAGCATTGCCAGCAGTGCGCCACTGATCGCCGCCAGGCTGGCATTGCTCAGCGCCTGGGATACATACACCGACTGGTCATCCACGGTTTCTACGCTGATGTCTTCGGGCAGCAGTTGCTGTGCCTTGAAAAATGCAAGCTGTTGATGCACCCGCTGCGCGACATCCACGGTATTGGCTTCCGGCTGTTTCTGGATGGTGAGTTTAATGCCGGGTTTTTTATTCAGGCGAATGCGCAGGTCTTCGTCCTGGTGGGTGTCCAGTACGCTGGCCACATCTTTCAGTCTCAGGCTTTTGTCCGGGTTCTGCGGGTTGAGACTGCGCAGGGGAAGTTCGGCAATGCTCTGCACACTGTCAAAACGACCTTCGGTACGCGCACTGAGCTTGCGCGTGTCCATATATAAAATGCCGCTGGAGGTGTCCTGGTTTTCAGTTTGCAGAATGCTCCTGATGTCGCTGGTTTTTAAACCGGCGGCGGCGAGTTTTTCCTGGTCGATAATCACATGAATTTCACGGATCAGGCCACCGCCCACTTCAGTGGAAGCAACCCCCTCGATATTTAAAAACCATTTGGAAAATTCGTAATCCACCCAGCTGCGTAAATCGATAGGGTCTCGTGTGGATGAACTGACCACCAGTTCCATTACCGGAATCTGTGAAGGATCCCGTTTATAGATAATCGGTGGTTCATCGGTCTCGGGCAGGAAACGCTTGGCGCGATCCAGTCGGGTGCTGGCATCCTGTAGCGCGCGATCAATGTCGGTGCCATAGGGAAAACTCAGGTTCACCGCACTGCGACCCACCGAGGTGTCCGACTGTATACGGGTGGCACCTTCGGTGATTGCCAGTTGTTCTTCCAGCTGGCGGGTGAATTTGTCTTCCATGATCTGTGCCGGTGTGCCCGCTTCGAGAATGCGCACGCGCACATCGGGATAAATAATATCCGGCAGCAGATTGGTGTTCAGTCGATCAAGGGAAAATAGCCCCACCACCAGTACGGTGAGGGAGAGCATCATCACCGCAATCGGGCGTTTAATCGACCAGCTGGCAAGCCCGCCTGTGCGTGTCAGGTTCGCCATGATGTTAGCGGTTGTCTCCGCTTGCCGGGTCGGGTGTTGGCGTGACTTCGCGAATGGTCATGCCATCTTTTAAGCCGAAGAAGCCCTTGCTGACAATGCGCTGTTGCGCGCTAAGGCCGTCGAGAATTTCAATCTGGTCACCCAGTTGAATGCCGGTGGTAACTTCGCTGTGTTTCACCCGGTTATCTTCAATGAGATAGACAAAACTGCCCTGTTTGTCGAAGCGCACCGCATCATAGGGGATCATCAAGCGCTCACGGCTGCGGGTTCTGATGGTGACACGACACAGCTGTCCGGCGCGGGCACCTGTGGGTACGGGATCCAGCATAATTTCAATGATGCCGCGACGGGTGTTTTTATCGATCGCCGGAAAAATGCGGGTGATTTCACCGCTAAAGGTCTGTTCGCCCAGCGCATCGATTTTTATTTCCACTGCATTGCCTTCGTCAATCAGCGGCAGTAACAGTTCGCTGAGATTGATTTCGGCCTTGAGACGGGTGGTGTCGAGCAGGCTCAGTAGTTGAGTGTGAATCGGCAGTACATCGCCGGGTTCGACCAGCCGTTGTGATACCACGCCGCTAAACGGTGCGGTAATATGGGTGTAGTCCAGTTCGGTCTGTTTGAGTTTGAGTTCGGATGCGGCGATGTTTTTCGCGGTTTGCGCCTGGGCGATATCACTGTCCGAGGCCAGTTTGCGTGGCGCCAGGTCCTGCAGGCGGCGTAAATCGACGCTGGCCTGTTTCAGGGTGGCAGTGGCTTTATCCACTTCGGCTTTCAGCAGCCGGTCATCCAGTCGCGCCAGGGTTTGCCCCGTTTCGACCTGGTCACCTGGGTAGACAGGTAACTCGGTTAACAGCCCGGCCACCTGGTTGCTGATATTCACTTCTCGTATTGCCTGCAGGGTGCCGGTGAGGGTGCGGGTGGCGGAAAGGTCCTGCAGCCGGACCTCACTGGCTTCTATCAGGTGCGCGCTGGCGGCACGTTCTGGCTTATTGGCAGCATTATCGCCACAGCCTGTGAGCAGCAGGCCCAGCAGTAGCTGGCTAAACAGTAAGCGGCTGGCTGCAGGGCGGTGAAACGAGCTGGAAAAAGACCTGGCTAAACAGGTGAAAATTAAATACATATCAATAGTATGGCTATGGCCCGGCAATTCATTATCTGGATTGTACCCAAGATTGTCGTTACTATGTTGGGTTTTTATGCCGCAGACAAATTCAGCCAGATGATGATTCGTACCAGTCGCCCCACCGAAGCCCCCCACGGTGAACGTAAAGACCTGATTAACCTGAAACGCATGATGCCGTTTCTATGGAGCTATAAAGGCCGCGTGCTGTTTGCGCTGGCATCGCTGATGCTCGCCAAGGTGGCCACGGTGAGTATTCCGCTGGTGCTCAAGGAAATTGTCGATAAACTGGATATCACCCTGGATACCGCCAAACAGGGCGCAGCGGAGATGGCGCAGAATATTCCGCTGGAACTGCCGTTAATGTTATTGCTGGGTTATGGCGCACTGCGCCTGATGAATGTGCTGTTCAATGAACTGCGTGATGCGATTTTCTGCCGGGTGCGGTTTCGTGCGATGCGCGAGATTTCTCTCAAGGTGGTGAAACACCTGTATGACCTGTCACTGAGTTTTCACCTGGACCGCAAAACCGGTGGCATATCGCGGGACCTGGAACGGGGTGCACGCAGCCTGTCCTCAATTCTGAATTACCTTACCTTTAATATCATTCCTACCCTCACCGAATTTGTACTGGTGGCATTTATTTTGTTTGGTCAGTACGATGCGCACTTTGCCCTGATCACCTTTGGCACGGTGATGGTGTATCTGATTTACACCATGCTGCTGACCGAATGGCGTATGCATTACCGCCACGAAATGAACGCCTATGACTCCGAAGCCAATTCCCGCGCCATGGACGGGCTGATCAATTATGAAACCGTTAAATATTTCAATAACGAACAGTATGAGTTAACCCGTTACAACAATACCCTGGAAAAGTGGGAAGACACCGCAGTGAAAAGCACCAGTTCAATGGCGCTACTGAATTTCGGTCAGGGTGCGATTATTGCAGTTGGGGTTACCCTGATTATGATCTTCGCCGCACAGGGTGTGGTGGACGGCAGCATGAGCCTGGGTGACCTGGTACTGGTAAACACCATGATGCTGCAGTTATTTATTCCACTGGGGTTTCTCGGCATTATCTATCGCTCAATGAAACATGCACTGGCGGACATGGACCTGATGTTTAAACTGCTGGACAGAGAACCGCAGATACAGGATAGCCAGGATGTGAAAACCCTGCATGTAACCCAGGCCCATGTGCAGTTTAAAAACGTCGAGTTTTCCTATAATCCAGAACGTAAAATTCTGCACGGTATCAGCTTTGATATTCCCAGCGGGCACAAGGTGGCCGTGGTCGGGCCCTCCGGTGCGGGCAAGTCAACCCTGGCGCGGTTGCTGTTTCGTTTTTACGATGCAGATGCCGGCGAAATTTTAATCGATGGACAGAATATCCAGGCGGTTTCACAGCGCAGTTTACGCACCCATATCGGCATAGTGCCGCAGGACACGGTGCTGTTTAATGACAGTATCCTGCACAATATTCAATACGCACGACCCGATGCCACCGAAGGCGAAGTGCGTTATGCGGCGAAGCAGGCGAATATTGATGACTTTATTCAAAGCCTGCCGGATGGTTATAACACCATAGTTGGCGAACGGGGATTAAAACTTTCCGGTGGTGAAAAACAGCGGGTGGCCATTGCGCGGGTGATTCTGAAAAATCCACGCATTGTCATTTTTGATGAAGCCACTTCGTCACTGGATTCACATTCCGAACAGGTGATATTGAAATCACTCAGGGACGTGGCCGCAGAACACACCACGCTGGTAATCGCGCATCGCCTGTCGACCATTGTTGATGCGAATACTATTATCGTGATGGACCAGGGGCGCATCGCGGAGCAGGGAACCCATGCCGAGCTGCTGGTGAAAGGCGGGCTTTATGCGCGCTTATGGCAAATGCAGCAGGATGAGGATTCGTCGCTGGATTGATTTTTGGTTACATGATTCCAGTATGTGTCCGCAAATGAACGCGAATAAACGCAAATTGATAGTGTGTAGGTGGTAGGTTGGGGTGACGCAGGAACCCCAACGGCATTATCGGCGGTGATGTGTATGTTGGGGTGCGTTCCTTACCCCAACCTACGCACAAAGTGTCGCTATTTGGTGGAAGATGCAGTGCTGTAGGGTGGCATCAAGCGCAGCGGATCCACCGTTATAAATATAGAATTTATCCGCACGATAAATTTACCTGTTGTTTTTCGCCTCTCTGGCGACTCCCTTCTTTATGAAAGCCATCCCTGGCTTTCACCCTTCGGGCCAGGCAAAGCCTGTTC
>DATCTK010000048.1:0-11522 GCA_036567985.1 Gammaproteobacteria bacterium
ATATCATCTTCAATATGCCCATCGAAACCCGCCGAGATTAAAATCAGCTGCGGTTTGAATTTATCCAGCGCGGGCAGGCCATGCTGCTGCCAGGTATTGCGAAACTCAGTGCCGTTACTGCCGGCACTTAAGGGCATATTGATAATATTGTCGCTATCGGTTTCACTGCCGCTATTGGGATAAAACGGATGCTGGAAGCTGGAACAGAGTAATAGCTGCGGATCATGTTTGAAAATATCTTCAGTACCATTGCCATGGTGCACATCAAAATCAACAATCGCCACCCGTTGCAGTTGATGGGCATGCAGTGCATGGGCAGCGCCCACGGCGATGTTATTAAAAATACAGAAGCCCATCGCCTTATTGTGTTCCGCATGGTGTCCCGGTGGACGCACATTGCAGAAGGCGCTGCTGCTTTTTTTCGCCATCACCAGGTCAACCCCGAGCACCACCGCACCGGCTGCACGCAATGCGGCATTAAGTGATTGCGGTGTCATCGGGGTATCCGGGTCGAGCCAGATCTGGCCATCGCGAGGGGCCTTGTGAAAAATCTGCTGGATATAATCCGGGTCATGCACGCGGCGCAGTTGCTCATTGGTGGCCAGTGGCGCATCATGGTGTTGCAAAACAAAGTCCAGCCCCGAAGCCAGTAGCTGGTCTGAAATGGCACTGATGCGCGACGGGCATTCTGGGTGGTGTGGCCCCAGGTCATAGGCGCTGCAATCAGCGTGTGAAATGATAGCGACTGTCATAAATTTCAGCTCTACTGGTGTAGCTCGATCATTGAGGGTCGGCTATGCGTAACCGGTAATCCGGATGCGTTATTAACCGTAGTTAACGGAAATTTTTTATGAGTGCACATTTTCTCGATCGTCTTTTTTCACCCAACGCCATCGCGGTATTCGGTGCCAGCGAGAAGCCGGAATCAGTGGGTGGCCGTGTGTATGATAATTTGCGTCATTCAGGCTTTAGCGGCCCAGTCTATCCCCTTAATCCCAAATATAAAAGACTGCATGGCCAGCGCTGTTATGCGTCCATGGATACGATTAATAAACCGGTGGACCTGGCGGTGATTGCCACGCCCGCAGCCAGCATTGCCGGGATCATGCATGACTGTGGCCGGCACGGGGTGCGTATGGCGATTATTATTTCCACCGGCTTTAGCACGGGTGAGGCAACAAGTGCCACGCTGCTGAAAAAGTTGCTGGAAATCGCGCGCCAGTATGGCATCCGGATCCTGGGGCCGAATTGCCTGGGACTGATTCGTCCAGGCAAGGGCATTAACGCCACTTTCAGTAAAAACACCGCGCTGCCCGGACAGCTGGCACTGCTGTCACAGTCCGGTGCCTTATGTACCTCGATTCTTGACTGGGCAGGAGCGCGGCAAATCGGTTTTTCGGCAATTGTCTCACTGGGGGATGCGGCGGATATCGACTTTGGCGAGCTGCTGGATTACCTGGCGCAGGACAGTCAAACCCACAGTATTCTGCTGTATGTGGAGGGCATCCGTGATGCCCGGCGTTTTATGAGCGGCCTGCGCATTGCCGCGCGCATGAAGCCGGTGGTGGTGATCAAGGCAGCACGTCATGCCGCCGGTTCCCGTGCCGCGGTAACCCACACCGGCGCTATGGTGGGTGCCGATAATGTATTCGATGCGGCACTTCAGCGCGCGGGGGTGGTACGCGCAATGACCATTGAACAGTTATTCTCTGCGGCGGAGCTGCTTTCCAGCCCGCACCGTGTCAAAGGTAACCGGCTGGCGATTGTCACCAACGGTGGCGGGCTGGGAGTCATGGCCACCGACCGGGCGGTGGACCTTGGTGTGGAAATTGCCAGCCTGTCCGAGACAACCATTAGCGAACTGAACCAGCACTTGCCAGCGCAGTGGTCACAGGCCAACCCGCTGGACCTGCTGGGGGATGCCAGCGCGGAACGCTACCGAGTTGCAATTAAAGGCTGTTTGCACGACCCCCAGGTGGATGGTGTGCTGGTGATGCTGTCACCCCAGGCCATGACCGATGCGGAAGCCTGCGCCCGCGCGGTGATCGACGCGCAGAAAACCGCCAGCAAACCGTTGCTGGCCTGCTGGATGGGTGACAGCCAGGTGCACACTGCGAGGCAGTTATTCACGCAGCATCACCTGCCCAGTTTTCCCAATCCGGAATCCTCGGTGGAGGCCTTTGCCTACCTCGCCAGTTTCCAGCACAACCAGGAGTTGCTGCTGCAGGTGCCGGGGCCTTTGACCAGTCGCAGCCAGCCGGATGTGGAAGGTGCACGACTGATTATTGAAAGTGTGCTGGCTGAAAAGCGTCAGCTACTGGACATCACCGAGTCCAAGGCGGTGCTACGGGCATTTGCGATTCCGGTGACACAGAGTATTGAATGTCATTCCGCCAATGGGGCCCTGGTGGCGGCGGAAACACTGGGCTTTCCGGTGGCAATGAAAATCCAGTCGGCGGACATCACGCATAAATCCGATGTGGGCGGAGTGCGGCTGAATATTGCCCATGCCAGTGGGGTGCGCAACACCTGGCTGGAACTGATGGATGAGGTGCAAGCTAAATACCCGCAGGCGAAAATCGATGGGGTCACCATCGAGCCGATGCATGTTGCGAGACACGGGCGTGAGTTGATGATCGGCGTGATTAATGACCCGGTATTCGGCCCGGTGATCTCGTTTGGCGCTGGCGGTACCCAGGTGGAAGTGATGCGTGACTGTGCCATTGCATTGCCGCCGTTGAACCGTTTTCTGGCAGAGAAACTGATCAGCCAGACACGGGTGGCCAGCCTGCTGGGTGAGTTCCGCAATATGCCGGCGGTGAATATGCCGGCATTGTTGCAGATGCTGCGTCATGTGTCGGAAATGGTGTGCGAGTTACCGGAGATCAGCGAGCTGGATATCAATCCGCTGGTGGTGGACGAGCAGGGTGTGATGGTGCTGGATGCGCGCATTGTGGTGAAGCACCCCGCGCCATCCATGGATCGTTATGCGCACATGGCGATTCATCCCTATCCCTCCCATTTACGCACCACCCATCAACTCGCCGATGGCACCAATATTGTGATTCGTCCTATCCGTCCGGAAGACGCGGCGATTGAACAGAGTTTTGTGCGTGAGTTGTCACCCCAGTCAAAATATTTTCGTTTTATGCAGGGCCTGAACGAGTTGACGCAACAGATGCTGGTGCGCTTTACCCAGCTGGACTACAGCCGTGAGCTGGCATTGATTGCGGTGCTGGAAGATGCTGACAATGAAACCGAGCTGGGGGTGGCGCGTTATGTAATGAACCCGGATGGTGAAAGCTGTGAGTTTGCACTGGTGGTGGCGGATAAATGGCAGAACCGGGGAATTGGTTCACGGCTGATGAATGCGCTGATGGATGCGGCAAAACAGCGCGGCCTGAAACATATGCAGGGGGAAATTCTGGCCAATAACCGCAATATGCTTAAACTCACCGAATCGCTGGGGTTCAGTCTGCAAGTCAGTGAGGAGGACGCTGGTATTCAACTGGCGGACAAGGTTTTATAAGCATGCTTGTAGGCCGCAAACAGCCTGCAGGTTTTTAAAACCTGCGTGAATGCTTTACATGGACCCTGGCAGGTTAATGCAGTTCTGACTACTGCAGCGTTTTTTTAATTCGCTGATAACCTTCGCGCACTTCATCAGCCAGGTGTTTGAATGTGCTGGCTGCTTCCTCGGCAGAGTCCTTGCTCAAGTTTGTCAGTTTATTACGCAGCTTTTCCCGTTGCTGTTCCAGCTTGTCCCATTCATCCCTGGCTTCCATGTTCAATAGATGCAGCTGCACCTTGAGCTGGTCCCGGTCGGTTTCAAGTTGGTGATATAGTTTTTCCGATGCCTGGATGATTTGCTGAGAGAGGCTCATGTCATTTAACTCCTTTGCTGATTAACTTCAGATGAACTAATCAACGAGCGAAACTGAAATGTTTAGCACGACCGTAGGTGGCGCGCCTGCATTGTTCAGATCAGTTTCAAGTATAGCATCGGCAGATGCAAATAAAACGGAGACAGGCCAGAACTCAATGCCGATTATCGGTTTTCAGGATGCTTAAAAGGTACGTTGGTCCCAGCCCCACATATGCCGTTGCGGACTGCTGAATTCGATATAGATACGCTGGCTGCTGATGCCGGTCTGTTCATTAATAAAATTGCACAGGCGGCTGGAAAAGTCGGCGGTGCTGTTTTCCGGTAGACCCAGGCTTTTTAGCTGCAGCAGTGCGCAGGGGCTGTCATCGCCAGCGAAAATCAGGCTTTGATTGTCCTGAATCTGCACCATCACATAACTCTCCGGTTTACCTAGGGTGCCTCTGTACCATGCTGATATGTCTCTGCGAGACCTGAAGCGTGCAGCTACAAGGCGTGCTTCGCAGTGAATGGCCCGGTCCTTTACAAGAAGCACAACACCGTAGATGTGCGCTTCAGGCCTCGCCCTTCGGGGCTTACAGGTGTGTCCGCACTCTGCGTTAGCGTTTTTCACCAGGCTTCAGCATGCTTTCAAAACGCTGCCTTGATTGCGAACACACCTGTAAGCCAGAGATATGTCAGCATGGTACAGAGGCACCCTGGATATTAGCCACGGTAAGTGAGGCGCTTTTTGCCAGCGCCAGTTTGTCATCGATGTGAATATTGGTGTTGATTGTGAGTAATGGCATAGGCGTTAGCAATAAGTTTTAATAACAGTATTTTTTAATCAGATCACGGGCCTGTTTCATCTGCGCTTCTTTTTGCTGTTGCGACAGGTAGGTATAGTTGCCCTCGGCATCCTTGCTGCGAATGCGGCCGATTGATTCCATGGTGGCGAGGCTTTTTTTCGCCCTGGCGCAGGCTTCGAGGCGTTGTTTTTTCTCAGCAGGGGTTTCTGGTTTTTCCTTTTCTTCCGTGGCTGGCTCTTCTTCCGGTTTTTTCTCGCTTTCCTGTGCCGTGTTATTCGGTTTTACAGCGTCCTTTTTTCCACTATGAAAGGTGGTGGTGGGTTCCTGCTGGATGTCCAGTTTTTCCGCATTGGCATCGCTGGGGCGTTGCTGGCCGTAATGAACATTGCCTTCCGCATCCACCCATTTATAAATTTCTGCATTGCTTTTGGCAATAAACAGCAGTGGCAGTATAAGTATGCACAGGAGGGTGGTTTTTTTAGAGAATAAGTATTTTCTAATGTTCATTTTCATCTGCTTGTTGTGGGTCTTATTGATTGATTTTATAGTACATTTTAAACTTTGTGTGCGTGCTGTTGCACAGCTTTAAGCATTCAAAAGATAAATGACAACATAATGTTTGCATATGGGGTAAGGATTGGTACTATTAAGCCTCTTTAGGGTTTGTATAAGAAAATGTTATGGCAGATAGAAGACTCAAGGTATTTCACACAGTCGCCAAACTATTGAACTTTACCAAGGCGGCGGATGCCCTGCATATGACGCAACCGGCAGTGACCTTTCAAATCCGCCAACTGGAAGAATACTTCAATACACGGCTTTTCGATCGAACGCATAATAGAGTCAGTTTGACTGAAGCCGGCCTGCGAGTCTATGGCTTCGCTGACCGGATATTTGAATTATACGACGAGATGGAGCATTCCATTCGTGAAATGACCGGTGATGTGAGTGGCATGGTGACCCTCGGTGCCAGTACCACCATCGCCGAATACATGTTGCCGTTTTTGCTGGGGGATTTCAAAAGCAAGAATCCCGATGTGAATATCCGCCTCAAGGTATCCAACACTGATGGCATCGTCTCGATGGTGGAAAATAACATTATTGACCTGGGCATTGTTGAAGCCTCGGTGAGTAATAAAAACCTGCAGGTGGATGTGTGCCGCATGGATCAGTTGGTGGCGATTATGCCACCGAACCATGAACTGGCCTCGTTTGATACATTGACGCCACAGCAGCTTGCATCCTATCCGTTTATCTGCCGTGAAGAAGGCTCGGGCACCCGCGAGGTGATCGCCGAATATCTGCAGTTGATTAATGCCGAACCCAATGTGTGCCTGGAACTGGGTAGCCCGGAGTCCATCAAGAGCGCGGTTGAAGCGGGTATGGGTATTTCGATTATGTCCTGCTCCACGGTACAGAAAGAACTCAAGCTGAATACGCTGGTGGCCATTCCACTGGAACCGGCACTGCAGCGTCCATTCTCGTTTGTGCATCAGCGGCATAAATTCAAGGCACGCGCCATGGAAGAGCTGCTGGAATTTGCCAAGCAATATTGCGAGGCCCATCCAGAATAGGCGTCTTTCATAACAGGCCGCTCACCGCTGTACGCTGGTGAGCGTCATCTGCTGTTTCAGTTTTGTGAAGCAGGTTATAATACTTCCAGCCATAACGGCGAACCTCTACCGCGATCAGACCTCAAAATCCACAGGAGCTTATGGTGAAACCCAGTGCAAAACACCTCACCGAGATTTTCGAGTACCTGCCGGAACAGGATCGAAAAACCCTGTGTGAATTTGCCGAATTTCTTAAATCCAGGGCCCCCGAGCCGGAACCGCAAATCCATGAGCCGCTGGATATTCAGCGCCCGGAGGAAGAGAGTGTGGTGGCTGCGATCCGCCGCCTCAAGCAAACCTATCCGATGTTGTCACAGAAAGCGCTGCTGAATGAGACCTCAAATCATATGATGGCGCACATGATGCAGGGCAAGCCGGCGATGGATGTGATTGATGAGCTGGAACAGCTGTTTGCAGAAAAATTTGAACAATTTATGGGTAGACGCGATTGATAGACGTTTTACGCAACTGGTACCAACGCCACTTTTCCGATCCGCAGGCGGTGATCCTGGCCTTTATGCTGATTTTCGGCTTTGTGCTGATTATGTTTATGGGGCAGGTGCTGACCCCGGTGATCGCTGCGATCGTGATTGCCTATGTGCTGCAGGGGGCGGTTAAGAAGCTGACCTGGCTGGGTATTCCCCATGTGCTGGCGGTGAGCCTGGTGGTGCTGGGCTTTGTGATGTTGCTGATGGTGTTTTTTCTGGGGCTGTCACCGCTGCTGACCAAGCAGTTGAGTCAGTTCTTTGCGGACATGCCGGTGATGCTGGGCAAGTGGCAGAACCTGCTAATGAGCCTGCCGCAGAACTACCCGTTTATTTCCGAGGCGCAAATCCGTGAAATCGTCATGCACATTAATAATGAGCTGGCTACGGTGGGGCAGCTGGTGCTGTCCAAGTCGCTGTCATCGGTGATTAACCTGTTTACCCTGCTGGTCTACATTGTGGTGGTGCCGTTACTGGTGTTTTTCTTTCTCAAGGATGCTGAGCGCATTACCCGCTGGATAAGCCGTTTTCTACCCAGCCGCGAAGGTCTGGCCGGCCAGGTATGGAAAGATGTGGACAGCAAGATCGGCAGCTATATCCGTGGCAAGCTGATCGAGATCGCCATCGTTGCGCTGGTGACATTTATTGCGTTTAAAGTGCTGGGCCTGCAGTATGCTGCACTGCTCAGCCTGCTGGTGGGGCTTTCGGTGATTATTCCCTATGTAGGGGCAATTGCGGTCACCATTCCGGTGGCACTGATTGCCTACTTCCAGTTTGGTCCCGGCCCTGAATTTGTCTATATCCTTGTCGCCTACGGCATTATTCAGTTCCTGGATGGCAATGTGCTGGTGCCGCTGCTGTTTTCCGAAGTGGTGAATATGCACCCGGCTGCCATTATTGTGGCAGTGCTGGTATTCGGTGGACTGTGGGGTGTGTGGGGCGTGTTTTTTGCGATTCCACTGGCGACCCTGATTCAGGCGGTGATCAATGCCTGGCCTACAGTGCAAGTCGAGCCGCCAGGCAGCTGATATTGATGGCGATCCAGGTTCAGGCTGCGCAAGCACTGGATATTACTGATTGCTGTAGACATCATTAAACAGCGTTATATGAATCGTGCCGGGTAATCGCATGTAGCTTTATCCAGCCTGGTATCAGGCACAGATTAGCTTGTTCCCCCTCCTGAGTGGTTTCAGTCTTCACCTGTTGATGGTGAAGGTTGATGCCTGAAATGACGCCATAGAGATTGATAATAAATCTCAGCTCGAAGTTTGCGAGACTGCAGCTTTGTTCAATCATGGTGCAGAAAACCACCACAATCTGTTGATAATCATTAAGAAAATTAACAGGCAGCTGCTAGACTCCTTAGCAATCACTCACAACTGATTTACTATGCAATTGAAAAAGGACGATTCTGTGCCATTCAATCGAGGCCACGTGGCACTGCGAATAACGCTGATTTACTGTGTCTTCGGCATCGCCTGGATTCTCTTCAGCGACTGGCTGGTGCGACTGGTCGCGCTGGATACGGATATGTTGCATAGCCTGCAAAATATCAAGGGCACCCTGTATGTACTGCTGTCCGCAGCACTGATTTATGTGCTCATTCGTCATGAAAATCACCATACCCAACAGGCCGCACGGGCGCTTCTATCTGAACGTGAGCGGCTGCGTGGCATACTGGATGGCACCCGGGTAGGTACCTGGGAGTGGAATGTGCAGGATGGCTCGACAGTTTTTAATGAACGCTGGGCTGAAATGCTCGGTTACCAGTTGCAGGAGCTACAGCCCACCACTATCAAGACCTGGGAATCCCTGACTCATCCCGATGATTTTCTTATGGCAGAAGCTGCGCTGGTGCAGCACTTCAGCGGTGAAGTGGATCACTATGATGTGGAATTTCGTATGCAGCACAAGGATGGTCACTGGGTGTGGGTGCACGATCGCGGACAGCTGGTTGCGCGCACAGAGAATGGCGAACCGCTGCGAATGCTGGGAACCCATGCGGATATCAGTCAGCGTAAACACAATGAAGCGGAAATCGAGCGGGCCAATCGACTCTATCTTACGTTAAGTGAAACCAATCAGGCGATTGTGCGCTTTGCAGAACCGGAGCGACTGTTTCAGGAAGTCTGTCATATTGCAGTTGAGTATGGCGGTTTTCGCCTCGCCTGGATCGGCACGCCCGATAGCGATGGCTGGTTACAGGTGGCGGCAGCCAGTGGCCAGACCACCTATTTGCAGGGAATAAAAGTATCGGTGAATGCCGGCCAGGCGGAAGGTGAGGGGCCAAGCGGTCGTGCCTATCGCGAGGCACGGCACCAGATCAATAACAACTTTCACTTTAGTCCATCTGTTCATAGCTGGCTCAAACAGGCAGAGCAGGCGGGCTTTGGTTCATCCGCAGCCTTCCCACTGATCTGTGACGGCGAAGTATTTGGTGTGCTGAATATCTATGCCGATACGGTTAACTTTTTCAAGGAGCGGGAAATTCGTCTGCTCAATGAAATGGCGGCGGACATTGGCTATGGCGTGAAAAACGAGCGCCAGCGCCGACAGCAGCTGCGCAGTGAAGCGCGCTATCATGCAATTGCCGAAGGTGTGTCCGATGCGATTGTACTGGCGGCGCCGGATCGCGTTATTGAATGGGTAAATCCGGCTTTTACGCAGATGTTTGGTTACCAGATGCAGGATCTGCTCGGGCGCGAGACGCGTGTGATCTATGCCGATGATAAGGACTATGAGAAGCAGGGGGAGCAACATTATCACCAGCAGGCGGATGCGCAGAGTGACAGCTATGAGATGAACTACCTGAAAAAAAGTGGTGAGGTTTTTGTTGGAGAAACCCTGGGTACACCGCTGAAAACCGAGTCAGGTGAGTTACTGGGGTATGCCGCGGTGATCCGTGATGTTACCCAGCGTCGACGCACCGAAGATCAGTTGCGTATTGCTGCGGCCGCGTTTGAAGTGGATAACGGAATTATGATTACCGATGATACCCT
The DNA here is from genome assembly GCA_036567985.1 of Gammaproteobacteria bacterium. Taxonomy (GTDB): domain Bacteria; phylum Pseudomonadota; class Gammaproteobacteria; order SZUA-229; family SZUA-229; genus SZUA-229. Next base: position 9,769 of record DATCTK010000048.1, read on the forward strand.
GCGTATTGAAAAAGTGAACCGTGCATTCACGCGCATCACCGGCTATTCAGCGCTGGAGGCGATCGGCAGAAAACCCGATTTATTACAGTCTGGTCGTCACAGTAAACGCTTCTATCAGCAGATGTGGGTGAGTATAAAAGAGCAGGGTTACTGGCAGGGAGAAATCTGGAACCGTAAAAAGTCGGGTGAAGTTTATCCAGAGTGGCTCACCATCAGTGTGGTGCGTAATGATGCGGGTGAGCTGACTCATTATATTGGTGCCTTTACCGATATTTCGGAGCGTAAAGCGGCGGAAAAACGCATTCACATGCTGGCGTTTTACGACCCATTGACCCAGCTGGCGAATCGCCGCCTGTTCTATGATCGCGTCGAGCACGCACGGGTGACCAGTGATCGTAGCCAGGAATGCGGTGCCATATTAATGCTCGATCTGGATCATTTTAAATTGCTTAATGACAGTCAGGGGCATCAGGCAGGTGATCAGTTGCTGATTGAAGTGGGGCATCGCATCAAGCAGCATGTGCGTGATGCGGACACGGTGTCGCGCCTCGGTGGCGATGAGTTTGTCGTGTTACTGGAAAGCCTGTCAGCGAATAAAGATCTGGCGGCGAGTTATGTCAATGAGGTGGCGGAGAAAATCCATGAATCTCTGCTGCAGCCTTACGACCTTGCCGATGTAAAAGATTACCGGATTACACCCAGTATCGGCGTCACCCTGTTTCAGGGGCAGGATGCCAGTGTAGAAGATCTGCTCAAGCAGGCGGATGTAGCACTGTACGAAGGCAAGTCAGCAGGACGCAATACGATTCGTTTCTTCAATCCCGATATGCAGGATAAGGTCGATGTGCGGGCCAGTATGGAGGCTTCACTGGGGCGTGCACTGGTACAGGATGAATTCCAGTTATATTACCAGCCGCAGATCAGTGCACAGGATCAGCTGATTGGGGCAGAAGTTCTATTACGCTGGTTTCCGAATAGTGGCGAGGTGGTGTCACCTGCAGATTTTATCCCACTGGCGGAAGATACCGGGCTGATTGTGCCGATAGGTTACTGGGTTATGGAAACCGCCTGTAAACAGCTGCATAAATGGCAGCAACAATCATCGACAAGCGAGTTAAGCCTGTCCATTAATGTCAGTGCGCGCCAGTTTCATCAGCATGATTTTGTTTCCCGCTGCAAGCAAATTATAGAAGAATGTGGTGCAAATCCTCAGGGGCTTAAACTGGAGTTAACCGAGACGGTTGTATTGAATGATATCGGCAGTGTTATCGAGAAAATCGAAGAATTGAAAGGCCTGGGTCTGGGTTTTTCGATGGATGATTTTGGTACCGGTTATTCCTCGTTGTCGTATCTTAAACGCCTGCCACTGGATCAGCTGAAAATCGACACCTCATTCGTGCGCGACCTTGCCAGTTCGGACAACGACCTGGCCATAGTGCGCGCGATTATAGCCATGGGGCACTCACTCAATCTGCATGTTATTGCAGAAGGCGTGGAAACCGAAGAGCAGAAACAACAGCTGGCATATTACGAGTGTGATGCCTACCAGGGGTATCTGTTTGGTCGGCCGATGAGCCTGCAGGATTTTGAAGCCGGGTTTATTAATGGTCTTTAGTCATTAGTCGTTCGTCGTTCGTCGTTCGTCAGACCAAAGACTAAAGACTAAAGACTAAAGACTAAAGACTAAAGACTAAAGACTAAAGACTAAAGACTAAAGACTAGCGACGTTATCGGAGCTACTCAGGCTTGTACTG
>DATCTK010000049.1:0-146235 GCA_036567985.1 Gammaproteobacteria bacterium
CTGGCGTTCGGCCCAGACCTTATCTGTTTCCTGATCCTTGCTGCTCAGCATAATCACGGGAATATGTTGTGTGCCTTCGGTTTTGGTAATGTGTCGGGTTGCCTGGAAACCATTCAGCCCCGGCATGACCACATCCATCAGAATCAGGTCGGGCAATTCACTGCGCGCAATACTCACCGCGGAATCTCCGTCTTCTGCCGTCAGTGTATCATGACCGTGCTTCTGTAGAATTTTTGTAATGCTCTGCACCTGAGTCTGAGAGTCATCAACAACCAGTATTTTTGCCATGCACGTTTCCCGCAATAGATTGATAAGTTATAACGCAGAATTCTGAGGATTCTGTTACCTGTAGATTAGACTAATTACATAAAAAAACAAATTCAGCCCAGGGTCTCGCGTGCTTATTCAAAGGACCAGTCCTGCAGAATATCCACCCGGAACAGGGTATCCTGATAGGCAAACACCACACCGTTGACGGTGATGCGTTCAATGCGTAATCCGGGCAGCAGGTTATCGCCTTCTTCCATAAATCGCCCATTAATAATGACTGAACGGCTGGAAGCGTCCGATGAATATACATGACCGGCAAATTCCATCGCCGGAATCGACTGCTGCTGATAATCCGGCAGCTCGGTTAAATAGGGTATATCCATCAAATCCGCTTCGCCTGGCTGAGCGCCTGCTGGTGTCGTCGCGACTGCTGCAGGTTTTTCCGTGCTGTTTTTCGGGGCTACAACTTCATCAGACAGACCGGCTGTGTTTACCGACGACTGGCGCTCTATTACAGCGGCACGACTGGCTTCGCGGTCAGCATTCTGGCCAGCCACCTCTTCGGACTGCACACTGGCAAGCTGCTCAGCTGGTTCACCGGTTTTTTCGCCAGTCGCTGGCAACAGCTCTGTGGATGGTTCACTTTGCGACTGAAAAAACTGCTGCGAAAACAGGTAGCCCAGCACAAACATCAGTAACAGCAATAACAGGCCAATCACCCCGTACAATACACGGGGTGTTTTGTCCTGTGGCCGAACCGGCAGATGCACCGTTTGCAATGTGGGCACTTCACCCTGTTTGCGCTGCAAATCAGATTTTTTCAAGGCATCCAGAATATATGACATCAGCTGTTCGACTCCAGCTCGGGTAAGGGCATATTCAAAACGGGCAGGCCAGGCTGCAATATATGGTTCATATGAATCAGGGTTTTTACACCCACCATGCCATCATCCTGCAAACCCTGGTTTAACTGAAAGGCCTTAACCTTCTGTTCCAGCCGTGCATCATAATAACTGCTCACCACACCCTGCGGGTTGTTTTCAATTTGATTGATTTGCTGGTGCAGCCAGACCACCGCTTCACCTTCATCGCCAGGGCGAATCAGCTGCTGATACTCCGATGGTTTTTTCCAGAACAGCGAATATTCGCCCTTCCAGTAATATGCCAGCTGTTCCAGCGATATGATCTGTTGCCGGTTTGCCAGAAACAGCACTGCCCATGGTATTTCGTCCTGTTGCGAATCAGCAAGACCCAACAGCGTGGCGTATTGCGGCTGATTAAAATCATCATACAGTTTGATCACCGCCGGACGATTTAACTGACGCAGGCTGTCGATATCACCTGTGTCCTGCAAACAGGCCAGGCCCCGGGTTTGCGCATGGAAACAGGGAGTGCCATCACTGCCCAGCTGGTAGGGAATATTCCAGCGCTCAAACAGCGCCTGGTAGGACAACAGGTTACTGCGTAAACGCAGGCTATCATCCGCCCATTGAATTGCGGCCAGCGGTGTCTCAACTGCAGCTTCATCCACAGGCAACTGCGGCGGCAGGTCACTCTCCGGCTGCACACCAGCGGACAACTCAACGTCATCCAGGCTGGATTCCCCAGACAGATACTCACTCACGGAGAAACCAGCCAGAGGGTATTGCGAGAAATACAGCGCCGCCGCCAGACCGATCATCACCAGCCAGGCAGCAATCCAGCCGGGCCTGGCCAACCAGCCGAATCGACGACTGGACGAGGCAATTTTTGCCTCGGCTGATTTTGCCCCACGGGGCGCGCCCAGTACCTCACTGGCCGCCTGTTTCAGCGTGGCCTTATCCGGCTGGTGGTGTTCCTGTACATAGGCACCCAGCAGGGCGCGATCGCAGATCACATTAATTAACCGTGGCACGCCGCCACTGTACTGATAGACCTGTTTCAGGCGTGGGTAACTGAACAGGGGGCGACGACAGCCCGCCACCGCCAGGCGATGGGTGACATATTCCTGCACTTCATTGAAATTCAGCGGGCTCAGGTGAAACCGCGCGGTGATGCGTTGCGCCAGTTGCGACAGATCAGGGCGACTGAGCACATCGAGAAACTCCGGCTGACCCAGCAATATCACCTGCAGCAGCTTGCGCTCGCTGGTTTCCAGATTGGTCAGCAGGCGCAACTGCTCCAGCACATCCAGGTCCAGGTTCTGCGCCTCTTCAATCAGCAGCACCGTATTACGCCCAAGCGCATGTTGTTCCAGCAGGTACGCATTAATGCCGTCGATCAGGTTTTTAATACTCAGCCGCTGTGTATCGTACTCAATCTGCAGCTCATCGCAGATCACCTGCAGCAGTTCCAGCGCGCTCAGCTTGGGATTAAGCACCAGCGCCAGATTGGTGTACAGCGGCACCTGCTCCAGCAAACAACGGCTGACCGTGGTTTTGCCGGTACCCACATCACCGGTGAGCAGAATAAAGGCACCGTCGGATTCCAGCCCGTATAACAGATGTGCCAGCGCTTCCCGGTGGCGCTCACTCATATACAGGTAGCGCGGATCCGGTGCGATGGAAAACGGGGCCTCAAGCAGGCCAAAGTGCTCTAGATACATGGGGCGATTATACGCATACTAAAAGGACACCGCTAAGACTGATTCGTGTCGGCTTTTTCCTGCTGCTTCGCCGCCTGCCAGAGCGATTCCAGCGTCTGCAAATCCTGTTGTTCAAGGGACTCGCCTGCCTGCTGCAGCGACTGCTCGATATGGCTGAAGCGGCTGATAAATTTACGGTTACCCGCACGCAGCGCTTCTTCGGCATCTACTTCCAGGTGCCGCGCTAGATTCACCACACTGAACAGCAGGTCACCCATCTCTTCAAACATCGCCGCCTGATCCTGCTGCTGCACCGCCTCTCGCACCTCGTTGATTTCTTCCTGCAGCTTATCCAGCACCGGCGCCACCTCGGGCCAGTCGAAACCACTGCGCGCTGCGCGCTTCTGTAACTTCTGCGCCCGTTTCAGCGCCGGCAAAGCCGCTGCCACGCCCGCCAGCACCGAGGCCTGTTCTGCTCCGCTTTGCTCTATGGCCTGTGCATCCCGCTCCTCGGCCTTGTGCTGCTCCCAGGCCTGGTGCAACTCAGTCTCATTATTAAACGCCTGCCCGGCAAACACATGGGGATGCCGCCTCACCAGTTTTTCACTGATCGCATCCACCACATCGTCAAACTCGAACAATGACAGTTCCCGCGCAATCTGCGCATAGAACACTACCTGAAACAGCAGGTCACCCAGCTCGTATTTAAGCCCCTGCAGATCACCTTGCTCGATCGCATCCGCCACTTCATAGGCTTCTTCCAGGGTATAGGGAATCAGCGAGGCAAAGCTCTGTTTAATGTCCCAGGGGCAGCCACTTTCAGGGTCACGCAGTGCGGCCATCACATCGAGTAATTTTTTCATTACAACCTCAGTCGGGTTTGACAAACAGGCGCATCTGCCTGTTATCGCCAGCTTTTTCTGCGCATGTTACGGTTAAAAATACCCTGCCTGCAAATCTCGCCGCAGGGCGCTGATGGCCGGCCTCCCCCCAATCAGCTATTGCATTCAACTCCACAGAAAAGGTATTATTCGCCTGCTTTTGCAGAGCTGGCGCAGATCAGCCTGTATTCACACTTTATGTAAATGCGCACATTCATTATGTCGCCGCATACGCAAACAACGGTTAGCCCCTTCAGTTTGCGTGGAAACACCATCAGACGGTTAGCTTCGAACATCGCTTTCCGGGTTGTCTATAATACCTGCAGAGACGGTTTTAACCAGCACCTGCAAACCCCCATATGATCCAGACATAAATGACCCAGAAATAAGCACTGCTTTAAAACAGATTTTTTATTCACGAGGTTTAGCCATGATATTCGAAGACTTTTCATCCGCCCACCTCACCGTATTGCTGGTCGTATTCGCTGCGGCTTTTGTAATGGGTGCGGTTGCCAATAAGACCAATTTCTGCACCATGGGGGCGGTTTCCGACCTGGTGAATATGGGCGATAGCGGTCGCATGCGCGCCTGGATGCTGGCGATGGCCGTCGCGCTGCTGGGTGTGGTTATTTTTGAAGCCGGCGGTTTCGGCTCGGTCGACAGCACCATCCCCCCTTACCGCGGCAATAACTTTGCCTGGCTGGAATACATTGTGGGTGGCGTGCTGTTCGGTATTGGCATGACCCTGGGCAGCGGCTGCGGCAATAAAACCCTGATCCGTGCCGGTGGCGGCAATATCAAATCGGTGTTCCTGTTTATTGTGATTGCGATCTGCGCCTACTTTATGCTGAACCCTTTCCCCGGCTCGGATCAAACCCTCTACTCACTGCTGTTCTACCCATGGACCAACCCCGTATCAGCCACACTGGCCACACAGCAGGACCTGGGCAGCCTGGCGAGCGGCATTACAGGCGCCGAAGCGGCCACCCTGCGCACCGTGATCGGCCTGATTGTGGCCGCGGTGCTGTTCTGGTTTGTTTTCAAATCAGCCGATTTCCGCAGCAGCTTTGACAACAAGCTGGGCGGTTTCACTATCGGTGCAGCCGTGCTGGTTGCCTGGGTCGCCACCTCCAGCATGGTTAGCGTAGAGGCCTATGGTGAAAAATACAGCTGGACCGAGTATGCGGATATTGAATCCTGGTCGATGAATGAAGACAACCCCGCTGCCCGCCCCAGGGATGTCGGCGTACAGTCATTTACCTTTATTAACCCCATGGGCCAGACCCTGCGCTACGGCGTACAGGATTTCAGCCCTTCGTACCTGACCTTCGGTGTGGTTGCAGTGCTGGGTGTGGTGCTGGGCTCCCTGCTCTGGTCACTCATTGCCCGCTCCTTCCGCATTGAATGGTTTGCCGGCATCGGTGACTTTGTTACCCACCTGATTGGCGGCATCCTGATGGGTGTGGGCGGCGTACTCGCCATGGGCTGCACCGTTGGCCAGGGCATTACCGGCGTCTCCACCCTGGCACTGGGCTCGGTACTGGCGCTACTGTCGATTATTTTCGGCAGCGCGCTGACCATGAAAATCCAGTACTACAAGATGATCCACGAAGATGCCAGCTTTATGCAGGCGCTGACGAGCTCACTGGTCGACTTTAAACTGCTGCCCGGTAAATTCCGCTCGCTGGAAAACCTGTAAGCTGATGGACACCCGGAAGGCAGCGTTTTTCAGCCTTTCGGGTGACCCCTCTACCCTCTTTCCTGTAACGGAACGTCACTAGGCACATGGATCTGTTTGCACTGTTCAGTCTACTTGCCGCGGCCGCCGCCGGCGCCAGTATCGGCAGCCATCTACTGCTGGCATTACTTTATAACCCGCTGTTTAAACAGGCCCACAGTTTCAGCCAGAACCTGATCACCCTGCGTCGGCTTTACCGACTGAACACCGTACTCTGCCTGTTTGCCGGCACCTGCGCGGCCCTGGTCAATAACCGTTCCGCCGCCTTTATGCTGGCGATTCTTGCGGTCAGCTATGTGTTCACCCATACCCACCTGTTAAAGGCCCTGCTGGAACACTGCGATACTGAATATGTGGTTCGCAAAGCCTCACCCTTTCGCACCCTGCGTAATCTGCAAAATGCCGTGCACCTGTTACAGATCAGCGGCGCAATCTATGCCGTCTACCTGCTGGCACTCACCGAAGCCAGCCTGTAAACGCACCGCTGGTCAGAAAATAAACGGCGTGCTTTTCCGCTCATTTTTTGAACAGCAAACAAGTCCATTGCAGACGCGAGATCGGGGCCTTTTATCCACAGACAATCGAAAAATTAACATAAACTAATATACTAGAGTTCGTGATTGACGCTTATCAGGCCACAATATATAGTGGTCTCGCCTTTAATAGAGGCAAAAAATAATAATAACTATAAAATTAATGTCACGGCTGACGACTCAGGTTTTTTCCTGATTGAGCGCTCTGACATCACCGCGCAGCACCCCCCGCCATCATCACTGTATGGATAACGAGGGCTGCACTCAGAACAAAGGGAAGAAGCTTTATGGCACAGTCCATCACTTCGATTAATTCATTACTGATTAACCTGAAAACCGTTAATCGCTCGTTACCTGTCAAACTGCAGCAACTCGGTTTCGACACCAGCCTCAGCCTCGGCGCGGAACAGGAATACACGGTCAAAACCCTGATTAGCGCCATCGACTCTCTGGCGATCCAGTTCCTCACCCTCACCGCCAAGCGCAACCAGTTTATCCAGCGCACCAGTTTCAGCGAGCGCAAGGAAATAGAGGCCTGCCTGCAGCAGCTGTTTATCAGCCTGGAACAGACCCAGCAGCAACTGGCGGATTTCCAGCCGGATAGCGACCTCTGTGATAACAGCCGCGCGCTGACCTACCTGCACCATGGCGAAACACGGCAGTTAAGCCTGCTGGCGGCGACGCAGCAGATTGACCTGATAAAGCCCTACAGCCGCATGCTGGATATGGTGACCGCCCATGAGCGGATTCATGCCCTGTCGGCGGTGCTGGAAACCCTGCTGAGCAAACAGCAGCAGCAAAGTGACGAGGTGGTGGATAGCGAACTGACACGCGAACAGAGCGATGCACTGCAGCTGTCACAGTACCTGATCAGGCAGGCACTATAAAAAACCATGCCGGCCCTGTTTCAGGGCCGCAGCGAATCTCTGGCGACAATCAGCTAGAGTGAGGTATCACAGAGGTTAACCCGCGCCTCATACACACGTTCACAGTCATAGGCATTGCGCCCCTGCTTGTAACAGATATTGCGTAGATTCAGCGCATTATCCCGACACTCGCCCCAGTTGCCACGGTTACTCTGTACATTCTGTTTCTGTCGTTCCCAGGGATTCGACGTATTGTACGAACCACTGGCTGAAGCTTTACCGTAACGGGTTTCGTGCTCACGCTTAATGCGCTCCAGCTCGGTACCGCTGAGCGCATGCCCGGCCTTGCTGCGGTTATCGAAAACACCCTCTGCCTGCGCTGTCTGTGCCAGCGCTGCTGCCAGCAGGCCGCTCAGCAGCAGAAGAAACAAAGGCAGCCCCCGTGCGCGGCTGCGCACTCGAATAACTTGACTCATAAAATCCCCAAATTTTGTTTAATACACCTCCGAGTAAGGCTGACATATCGTCATTACCCGAGGCGTTTGACTATTTATAACAGTTAATCCGTGCTTGTAAAGCCGCGCGAGGAAAACCCGGCTTAGCTGGCGTGCATAAACGGGAACAGACGATTGCGCAGCGCCGGCACCACCAGTAACAACAACAGGATTGCACTGAAGTAACTCAACCAGACGGGCAATACCTCATGGGCGCTCGCCAGGCCCACATCCACACTCAACTGGGTGAATTGCAGCAACCATTCCAGCAACAGCCCCATCAGCACACTCACCAGGGCAATACCCGCCAGGTAAACCAGTGTCACCCGGCCACCCAGCTCATTACGCACCACGATCAGGCCAGCAATATTGGTGGCCGGCCCCACCAGCAGAAACACCAGTACCGCACCGGGTGAAACCCCCGCCAGTAACAGCCCGGCGGCAATCGGCGTGGAGGCAGTGGCGCAGATATACATGGGAATCCCCACCAGCAGCATCACCAGCATGGCGCTCAGGCCACCGCCCCATTGTGCCAGCCAGCCCGGTGGAATCAACGCCATCATAATGCCCGCCACCACTATGCCCAGTACCAGCCAGCGGGAAATATCATCCAGCAATTCGCCCCCGGCAAAGCGCAGGGCCTGGGGCAGGCGGGCCTGCTGCGGTGAGGTATTTGCAACATCTGCTGCTCCGCAACAATCTTCAGACGAAGCGGACGCACTGGATCCACAGCAGCCAGCTTTCTCTACTGCCGCCACCGCTGGTTCGCTGCAGCAATCACCCACTGATCCAGTGACCGCCGCTGTTGACTTCCTGCCATCCCCGTCATCCACCAACGCAACCGCCAGACCGGTGAGCAGCGCGCTCAACAGGGCGGCAATCGGGCGATATATGGCCATCACCGGTCCCATCAGTGCATAGGTCACCGCCACTGAGTCGATACTGGTTTCCGGGGTGGAAATCAGAAACGACACCGTGGCCTCTTTCGAGGCCCCGGCACGGCGCAGTCCCAGCGCGGCCGGTAACACACCACAGGAACACAGCGGCAGGGGTGCACCGAACAGCGCGGCACGACCCACCGCGGAGAAGCCACGTCCGCCCAGCCAGCGCTGCATCGCATCTGGCGGGATATAAGCCTTGACCAGGCCGGCGGCAATCAGCCCCAGCAATAACCAGAAGGCGGTGTCCAGGTACACCGCCCAGATACTCGCTGCAATTTCGTTGATGATGCTCATAATCCTGGAGTGTAACCAATGTGACTAAATAAGGTAAAATAGTCGCCCTTTGCCACGCATTCCAGCATTTATTATGAAGCAGACCGAACTCCTCTCACCCGCCGGCACCCTGAAGAACATGCGCTATGCCTTTGCCTATGGCGCCGACGCGGTCTATGCCGGACAGCCACGCTACAGCCTGCGCGTACGCAATAACGATTTTCTGCACGACAACCTGGCGATTGGCATTAAAGAAGCACACGATCTGGGCAAGAAGTTCTATCTGACTTCGAACCTGATGCCCCACAACAGCAAGATCAAAACCTATATCCGCGACATGGGGCCGATTATCGAGATGGGCCCCGATGCACTGATTATGGCGGACCCGGGGCTGATTATGATGGTGCGCGAAACCTGGCCGGAAATGCCGATTCACCTGTCGGTGCAGGCCAACACGGTGAACTACGCGGCGGTGAAATTCTGGCAGTCGGTTGGCGTGGAACGCATTATCCTGTCACGGGAGCTGTCGCTGGACGAGATCCGTGAAATCCGCCAGCAGTGCCCCGACATGGAACTGGAAGTGTTTGTACACGGCGCACTGTGCATTGCCTATTCCGGCCGCTGCCTGCTGTCCGGTTACTTCAATCACCGCGACCCCAACCAGGGCACCTGCACCAATGCCTGCCGCTGGGATTACAAAACCACCCCGGCCAGCGAAAATGCGGAAGGCGTGTACAAACCGCAGGCACTGCCGGAACAAACCATCAAACGCTCCGACATGGGCGACCTGCGTCACCCTATGGCGGACGAGGTGATGCTGCTGGAAGAAAGCAACCGCCCCGGCGAACAGATGCCGATCGAGGAAGACGAACACGGCACCTACATCATGAACTCGAAGGATTTACGTGCGATTGAGCATGTGAAGCAGCTGGTGGAGATCGGTGTCGACAGCCTGAAAATTGAAGGCCGCACCAAGTCACACTATTATGTGGCTCGCACCGCGCAAACTTATAAACAGGCGATACTGGATGCCAGCGCCGGCCGGGAATTTGATCCGCAACTGCTGGGTGTACTGGAAAACCTGGCCAATCGCGGTTACACCGATGGTTTCTACCAGCGCCACCACACCCAGGAATACCAGAACTATATGCAGGGCAACTCGGTTAGCCGTCAGCAACAGTTTGTGGGTGAAGTGGTAGGCTATGATGAGGCCAGCGGCCTGGCGGAAATCGATGTGAAAAACAAAATCTGCGTTGGCGATAAGCTGGAACTGATCAAACCCTCCGGCAATGAAGACCTGGTGCTTGAAAGCATGCAGGATATGCACGGCAATATGATGCAGGAAGCCAAAGGTGGCGGCTATAAGATCCGCATTCCATTAAGTCCGGAGATGGCACAGCAGGGATTGATTGCGCGCTATATTGACAGCCCCATCGCCAGCTGAAAAAACAACTCTAATATCAACCGACTGCGAATAAAATAACTTATGAAACTAGCTGTACTTGATTTTGACTCCACCGTAATGGATGGGGAGACCATCGACTTTCTGGCACGGGAAACCGGCCAGGAAGAAGCCGTTGCCCGACTCACCGAAGCCGCGATGCGCGGTGAAATGGATTTTTTCGGTGCACTGCAACAGCGGGTTAAACTGCTCACCGGCATGCAGGAAAGCCGACTCAATGAAATCTGCCACAACCTGCCACTGATGCCCGGCGCAAAGGAACTGGTTGCCGCACTCAAACAGCAGGGTTACACCGTTGCCATTTTCAGCGGTGGCTTTCGCAATGCCACCCGCCATTTCAAGGACATAGTCGGTTACGATGTTGAATTCAGTAACACCCTGCATTGTAAAGATGGCGTATTAACCGGCCTGGTGGGCGGTGAAATGATGTTTGATACCTCCAAGGGTGAATTACTGCAACGGCTGCAAAGCCTGATGGGCATAGATCGCAGCCAGACCCTGGTGTGTGGTGATGGAGCCAATGATCTCAGCATGTTCAGGCACGCGGATATCCGCATCGCTTTCTGTGCCAAGCCGGTGTTAAGAGAACAGGCCACCATTGTCATTGAAGACAAGGACCTGCGTAATATTATTCCCCTGCTATAAAAATAACCCTGAACAATAAAGATTAAATTACTATGCAAGTAAACGACTTTCTCAATAAGCTGAAAGACCAGGCAGAAAGCATCAGCTTCGATGACACCATGGCTGTGATCGATGCCAACTATCACTTTACCCCCAGCGCGTTTCGCAACGGTGAAACACAGAATGCCGCCGAGCAGAACAATGGCTCATGCAAGGTGTTCGCGTTTGCACAGTTAAACAAGCTGACAGAAGAAGAGACACTGCAGTGCTTCGGTGACTATTACCGTAAGGACGTACTACAGAACCCGCAGGGAGATGACCACCAGAATATCCGTAACTTTATAAAAAGCGGCTGGGCGGGTATTGCATTTGAAGGTTCGCCACTCACTGCCAGATAGATCGCCGTTTAAAATGCGTGCCGGGTGCCAAAACTGACGTGATAATCCTCATCACTGAAGCCATAACCAATATCGGCGCGTAAGTCGACCCGCACAAAGGATTTTATTTTCCAGCGCAAACCAAAACCCGCACCCACATGCAACTGACGGTGAAAGATATCGCTCAGCTCATCATAAGTATTGCCCAGATCAATAAAGGTGACATAGCGCAACAGGGGATGTGATTCATAGGGAAACACATATTCGATATTGGTCAACAGCATGGTATTGCCATTAAAGCGATCATTCTCGTAACCACGTAAATCACTGCTGCCACCAAGGCCAAACGCGGTATTGCCGAGAATATAATTATTTGAATGACCCAGTCGGGTCTGCACATTCAGATTGGATAGCGGGCGCGAATCAAAGCGATAGTAACTGCGGTAATAAACCACGTGTTTGGTGAACTGGCTGTCACTGCCCAGGCTGTCATGGGACCAGTCCAGGGTATAGCCATAGGCCTTGCCGCCACGGTTATACTCATATTGACTGACATTGTCGTAACCAATATCCATGCCCAGCACCACCGCATCGGTATACTCGACTGACTGATCTGAAAGCAATGTATTCTGGCGATGCTGCAACAACACGCTGGCCCCGGCAAACCAGCCCCGATTCCGCCCCTGGTCATTCAACCAGCGTGACCCCGCCAGCCTGAAGATTTGATCCTGCCGATCCAGCGCCTCTATCTCCGTGGTGTCTACATCATTGATATCAACCAGTTCAAAGTACAGGCTATAGGGGCTGTTATTGACATTAGGGTAATCATACCTCAACAACTCACGCTTCTGTTTTACCCCCAGTTCACTGCCCCGGTTTTCATACAGCAATTCCATTTCATGGTTCATGCCCCAGACGTTATTCCATAACAGCTGTAAACCGACTTTCTTGTCTTCATCATCAATGCGTGCGCGGGGAATCAACAATACATAGTATTTTTCACTGAGCGAAAAAATCACATCGACAGCCTGCGCTCTGTCAACAGAAACAGCGGGTTCGACAGGCTCCAGTCGATAACTGACGCTTTTATACAGTTCCAGGTTCATAATCGCCTGACGCGATTTCTCCACCAGTCGCTCATCAAACACATCGCCTTCAGCTATAAAAATTTCCCGATCCAGCATGGCTGTCTGGCTTACGTCATTCCCTTCATAGCGAATACTGCCGATGATCGGCGCGCTATATACGACACAGCTGCACAACCACAGCAACAGACCAGTTATAGTTCTCTGCATAACAGCCTGTACAGCGTGGCACCCCATTGATGCAGCCCTAACCCCAGTAAGACAAAACCGGTTCCCACATACATGTGTAAACTCATTGATTCGTTATTGAAAAAAAAGCCAATCCACAGGGCCGTTACCGGCGTAATCAGCGTGATCAGCGCCACCGTTGATGTTTGCAGATGACGCAGTAAATAATAATAGCAAACAAAACCCAGCACGGAACCCACCACACCAAGATAGGTGATCGATGCAAGCGTTCTTACCGGCACCGTGTCCGGCAAGCCGGGGGATAACAGCAGATAGCTGATAATAAATAACGGCATGGAATACAACAGGCCACCGGCCACCAGCATCAGGGGTGGCAACTCGCAACGAATACTTTTCACCCAGACGGCACTGCCCGAATGCAACAGCACCGCCAGCAGCACCGCAGCCACGCCGTAAAAATAATCTTCGCCCAGCCCCCTGCTGTCGATAAAAATAACCGCCAGCCCCAGCATACCCGCCAGCGCCCCCAGAATTTTCATGCCACTAAAAGAGGCCTCGTGAATATAGCGCCAGGCCAGGTAACCGGTGACTATCGGGGTAATACCGAAAATCACCGATACCAGTCCCGAGGGAATGTATTGCGCGCCCCAGTACACCGGCATCATGCCACCATACAACGCCAGTGCAGCGGCCATATAGACACGACTGGCGTTACGGTTGAATACGATTTTTTTATACAGCAACAGCACCAGCACACTCGCCAGGCACACACCGATTAGCATACGCAGGGCCAGGCCAGACACAAAGCTGACCCCGTCGCTGCTCCACTTGATGGCAATAGGCGTGGTTGACCAGATCAGCACCACGGCCAGATAAGCCAGAAGCAGCAGCCATTTATTTCCTGATGTGGATACCCTGGGTGTCATGTGATCGCTCATTAACTTTCCCTAAAGTGCAAGGCAGACAGTTGCGCTCAACAGAGTTTGTCTGCCATAAACAAAAAAGCCACAGAGTTTATTCTGTGGCTTTACCGTATTTTTAACGCTTCGCTTAAATTATACTATCAGCACACAGAATCCCGACCACAGACCAGTCGACGTAGCCACAGCATGGCACGCACAACAAATACAACGGGTACAAAACAGGTTGGAATTCTGTATATCATGGTTAAAGAGATTGTGTTAAACCGCACCGCATGTCAAGGTATAATCTTTTACCTGGCACACAATTATTTAAAGGTCTGGCATTATGCATAAACAGCGGGTTTGTATTCTTGGCGGCAGCGGCTTTGTCGGACGACACCTGAGCAGCCAGCTGGCCAGGGCCGGTTATGCCATCGACATTCTCACCCGCCGCCAGTCCCAGGCACATTCGCTTTCGGTACTGCCGGATACCCGCATACTCGAACTGGATGTCAACGACCAGCAGGCACTCAACCAGGCTTTTGCATCCGCCGATGTGGTGATCAACCTGATCGGTATTCTCAATGAGTCCGGCCACGACGGCGACGGCTTTCGTCGTGCCCATGTAGACCTTGCACGCAAGGTGCTGAATGCCTGCCAGCAGAATAATGTGCCACGCCTGTTACACATGAGCGCACTCAATGCGGATGCTGCCTATGGCCCCAGTCATTATCTACGCAGCAAGGGCGAGGCGGAAAACATGGTGCTGGCCTTTGCCGGAAAAACCCGGGTGACCAGTTTCAAGCCCTCCATTATTTTTGGCGATGGTGACAGTTTCTTTAACCGTTTCGCCGGTCTGCTCAAACTCACGCCATGGGTTTTCCCGCTGGCCTGTGGCAATGCCCGCTTTGCACCGATCCATGTTGAAGAAGTCGCCGCCTGTTTTATCGACTCGATTAATGACAAGAGCACCTTCGGCAAGGCAATTGAACTCTGCGGCCCTGAAATCTATACATTGAAAGAGCTACTGCAATTCACCAGCCAGCAGATTGGCCGCCGCCATTATATTCTCAACCTGCCGGACAGCCTGGCAAAACTGCAGGCCACCCTGCTGGAGTACGTGCCCGGCAAACCGTTTTCCCTTGATAACTATCGCTCACTACAGGTTGATAGTGTCTGCCAGGGGGAACGGGTTTTCACCGGCAAACACAGTATTCACAGTGTGGTGCCGGGCTATCTGCGTCCATAGGCCAGCACCAGGGCCGACTTCAGATTGCCCATTTGCCAGTATTTAGTCTGCAGCCTATACTAGAGCTCCTCTGAATTATAATTATAACGACAAAGACCTATGGCTACGGACAAGCTAAAAAACAGCGAAGTAATTCAGTCGATCATCCGCCTCTGCATCGGCGCACTCACCTATTTCTATATTGATGCGGGCATTGACAGTGGCTATTTCGATGTCAGCCATCAGTTACTGAATAACTTCAGCCTGCTGTTTTTCGGCTACAGCATTATCAATCTAGTGAGCATTTTCTGGCTGCCGGTATCACAACCGCGTCGCTATGCGGCACTGACCTTTGATATCGCCAATGCCACCTTCGCCTCCTACCTCACCGGCGGCATTAATAGCGTATATGTACTGGTGTATTTGTGGATTTACATCGGTTACGGCACCCGTTACGGCTTACGCTTTCTCGGCAGCGCCGTAGTACTGACCCTGGTTGGCTACAATATCCTGCTGCTTACCGAAGATGCCTGGCATCTGCTCACCCTTGAAGCGGTGGCTTTTCTGCTACTGATTATCGCCCTGCCCATCTATATGTACTCGCTGCAGAAAAAGCTCATACAGAGCGCAGAAAATGAACGCATGGCAAATGAGATAAAAACCGAATTTTTATCCAATATGACCCACCAGATTCGCACACCCATCAGCGGCATTGTCGGCATGATCAACCTGCTCAGCAAAACCGAACTCAACCAGCAGCAGAAGTTATATCTGCAGGCGCTGAGCCAGTCGAGCTATTCACTGCAGGATATTATTGATGATGTGATTGATTTCTCACGCATCGAAAAGGGCGAAGTGACATTTAACCACTCGGTGACCCGTCCCCGCCTGTTAATCGATGGCCTGGTTCACAGCCTGGCACCCTTAAGTTATGAGCGCAATATCGAACTCTCCTGCTATATCGATAGCTCGTTTCCGGAAAAAATACAGATCGATGCACAGCGTTTTCGCCAGCTGCTGTCAAACCTGATTCGCTATGCTATTGAACACTCGGTGGAGCAGAATATTCATATCAACGCCTACGCCAACCAGCCAGGTTCCGGGCAATCTGTGAGTGCGATTATTGATATCGAATACGAGCAGAAGCCACAGGCGGATATGCTAACCTCGAATAAAATCCCCGACAGCAATGACGCGCTTCCCTTACGCATCAGCTATCAACTCACCCGCCTGATGAACGGCATTTTCGATATTCAGTATCGCAGTGGTCAACAGTTGCGTTTTCGCCTGCATTTTCACTGGCAACAGCTTGAAAACAACCCGCAAATCGTTGAGCCGGACATTGTTGGCAAGCGCGTACTGATTTATGAAGACAATGAAATCAACCGCAATGTCTGTGAAAACTACTGCACCTTACTCGGGCTGGAAACCTATGCAACCAATGGCCAGGACAACCTGATTGCACACCTGATCTGGAGCCAGCAGAAAAACAAACCCTTCGACGTGATTATTCTATGCGAGGATCGGAAATACAAAAATATGTATGAGCTGGTGATGCGAATCCACAGCGAAGCTAAATACAATGCGCCAATTATTTTTGCCAGCTACCTGCACAACCTGGAACAGGCCGATGTACAGAACCTGCCGGATGGTGCCGAACAGATTGTTAAACCGATTTCACTGGATATCCTGAGAAACAGCCTGCGCACTGCACTGCGCAAAAAAGCCGGCAAGACAATCGCCGAACCTTCCAGCACCCCTACTGCACATAAAACAGCACTCAATATCCTGGTGGTGGAAGATAACGAAATCAATGCCAGTGTCGTTTACAGCATGCTGGCGGAACTGGGCCACAAGGTGGATATTGCCACCGATGGCAATACCGCACTCTATGCCATGAACCACCACCCCTATCACCTGGTGTTTATGGATCTGCACATGCCGCAGATGGATGGCATGGAAACCACCCGCCAGTGGCGTCGCCTGGAAAAAGGCCTGAATCACCTGCCGATTATTGCGCTTACCGCCAGAGCCACCGCCAATGATCGCACCCTCAGCCTGGCCGCCGGTATGGATGACTTTATTACCAAGCCGGTGGATCAGGCTCGCCTGCAGAGTATTATCCAGAGCTACACCTGAGCCGGGCTTCAACAGCGGCCAAACATAAAATAAAGTTAATCACCTATTAAATCTGGGCGGTTTTTACTTTACTTTTATGGCATTATCGGGGCTTTCGAGCATCCGGGCCGCGACATTACCCTGACCACAATTTCCCCTAAGTAGACATATTCAGGAACTATTTTATGAGCATTTCATCTTTTCAGCCGCCGGTACGTACCCTGATGGGCCCCGGTCCCTCTGACGTTCACCCACGCATTCTCAGCGCCCTTGCCCGCCCCACCATTGGCCATCTGGACCCACAGTTCGTGGACATGATGGACGAAGTGAAAACCCTGCTGCAGTACGCATTCCAGACCAGCAACCAGCTGACCGTGCCGGTATCCGCACCGGGTTCTGCCGGCATGGAAACCTGCTTTGTCAACCTGCTGGAGCCGGGCGACAAGGTGATTGTGTGCCAGAATGGTGTATTCGGCGGACGCATGAAAGAAAACGTCGAGCGCATTGGCGCCACCGCCATTATGGTGGAAGACCCATGGGGCCAGGCGGTGGACTGCAACAAGGTGGAAGACGCGCTTAAAGCCAACCCCGATGCCAAAGTGCTGGCGTTTGTCCATGCCGAAACCTCAACCGGTGCAAGATCCGATGCCAAAGCCCTGTGCGAGCTGGCACGCAAATATGACTGCCTGAGCATTGTCGACGCGGTGACCTCACTGGGCGGCAGCGAGCTGCGGGTAGACGACTGGGGCATAGATGCTATCTATTCCGGCACACAGAAATGCCTGTCATGCACCCCCGGCATTTCACCGGTCAGCTTCAGCGAACGCGCCACTGAAATCATCAAAAACCGCAAAAACCGCGTGCAGAGCTGGTTCCTCGATATGAACCTGATTATGGGTTACTGGGGCGGTAGCACCAAGCGCGCCTATCACCATACTGCACCGGTCAACGCCATGTACGCACTGCACGAATCACTGGTAATGCTGCAGGACGAAGGCCTGGAAAATGCCTGGAAACGTCACCAGCACAACCACATGGCATTCCGTGCCGGTATTGAGGCACTGGGCCTCAACTTTGTGGTGCCGGAAGCCGACCGCCTGCCACAGCTGAACTCGGTTACCATCCCCGAAGGTGTGGAAGATGCCGCGGTACGCAGCCAGCTGCTGAATGAGTTTAACCTGGAAATCGGTGCGGGTCTGGGCGCACTGGCGGGCAAGGTCTGGCGCATTGGCCTGATGGGTCACAGCAGCCGCGCCGAGAACATTATCCTCTGCCTGAGCGCACTGGAAGCGGTACTTGGCGACAAGGTGAAGCAGGGCGTGGCGATTTCCGCTGCACAGGCCGTATTAAGCAAGTAGCCTTGCCACAGGCTGGTCACAGCCGGGCGACTGGCCATGACAAAGGCACAACCGCAATACGCTGTTGTGCCTTTTTCTTTTCAGCTGACAACCGTATACTTTTATGATGCAAACCTATCTAGTCGGCGGCGCAGTCCGCGATCAGCTCCTTGACTACCCGGTAAAAGAAAAAGACTGGGTGGTGGTGGGTGCAACCGTGGATGAAATGCTCGCCGCCGGCTACCAGCAGGTGGGCAGTGACTTCCCGGTCTTTCTGCACCCGAAAACAAAAGATGAACACGCACTGGCGCGCACCGAGCGCAAGACCGCACCCGGCTACCGGGGCTTTGAAGTCCATGCCTCCCCCGACGTCACCCTGGAAGAGGACCTGCGCCGCCGCGATCTCACCATCAATGCCATGGCCCAGGATACCGACGGCCAGCTAATCGACCCCTATCACGGCCAGGCGGATTTAGAGCAAAAACTGCTGCGTCATGTCTCCCCCGCCTTTGCCGAAGACCCGGTGCGCATTTTACGCGTCGCCCGTTTCGCCGCACGCTACGCCCACCTGGGTTTCAGCGTGGCCGAAGAAACCACCGAGCTGATGAGCCAGATGGTGCAGCATGGCGATGTGGACGCACTGGTGGCAGAGCGTGTCTGGCAGGAATTCTACAAGGCGCTGGGTGAACGCAACCCGGACGTGTTTATCGAAGTGTTACGCAGCTGTGGCGCACTGAAAATTATTCTGCCGGAAATTGATGCACTGTTCGGTGTACCGCAACCGATTGAGCACCACCCGGAAATCGACACCGGCATACACACCATGATGGTATTGCAACAGGCCGGTCTGCTCAGCGATGATGAAGACACCCGCTTTGCCGCACTCTGCCATGACCTGGGCAAGGCGCTGACCCCACAGGAAAACTGGCCCAGCCATTACGGCCATGAAGCCAATGGCATCAAACCGATCCAGCAGCTGTGCAAGCGCCTGCGCATCCCCAATGCCTTCCGCGAACTGGCCAGTGTCACCGCCAAATACCACCTGCATGTACACCGCGCCTTTGAAATTAAAACCGGCACCCTGCTGCGCACCCTGGAACAGGTCGATGCACTGCGCAAGCCGGAACGCTTTGAAAAGTTCCTGCTCGCCTGCACCGCAGACAGCCGTGGCCGCACCGGATATGAACACAAACCTTACCCGCAGGCAGATTATTATCGGCAGGCATTAAAGATTATTAACGAAGTGGATATACAGGCACTGAAGGATGCCGGGCTGGAAGGCAAGGCGATGGCCGAGGCGATTCACCGTGCACGGGAATCGGCGCTTAATAACAAGCTAATAAAATCAGACGGCTGACACATCTTCTGCAACTCCTGCTGTCATTAACCGCCCCTCAATAGCAATTCTGACCACTGACTCTCACCCTGCAATATCTTTCAAGACGGCAACAGTAAATAGCGTACCGCGCAGGTCGTGCGGCAATAATTTTCACCTGAAATTCACTTTAAATGAACTTTGAAAATAAACACTCATCAAATCCTACTCAGGTAAGCCAAAGGAATTCAGCAGTAGCCTGAGCATAATCACCCGTATGGGGTATGTAACACTGCTGATGATGACAATGCAGCAAATGACATGATAAATATCCTTGTTGACTGGAAGAATAAAAATAATTTTTTTCTGCAGGAAGAACTCAATAAAAACGGCTTCAGATCAGTCGTATTTGATATCCCGGATTTTGAAATCAGGGACAGAACCATCAAACACAGAATTATTATTCTGTATTTAAAGTACCTGAAACTGGCCTACAGAGCACTGATTAACTCCAGTGAGGACGACATAGTTGTTTGCTGGAACTTCAATACCGCCATCGCATTCGGCTATCTCTGCAGGCTAACTGGAAAGAAAAGAAAGATAGTCGCCCTCAATATCATTGCTCACAAAAAGAATGTCATTCTCGAAACCATCCGTCGCTGTATCTGCTCTCCTATAATGAAAATGAAACACTGTTACATTACTGTTAATTCAAAACAGTATGTGGAGGATTATGCGCGACGATTCAGGGTTTCCATAAAGAAGTTCTTTGTTTTACATGACCCAGTTCAGACACACCGTAAAATACCCTATCAGTTTAGAGACAGCTATGTATTCTGTGGAGGGGAAGCGCAACGCGACTGGGCCAGCCTGTTTGCTGCAGCAGAACAGCTGCCACAGATAAAATTCGTATGTATTGCCCGAAAAAAATACTTCGACCCCCTGCTAACCCCGCCCGCCAATGTCGAGCTTCATTTTGATACAGATTACGAAACATTTTTCAGATACCTGAGAAACGCAAGCATCGTAGCCATCCCGCTCAAGTCAAAACTGGCATCAGGGCTTATTATTTTACTGGAAGCCGCATTAATGAGTAAGCCGATCATTGTAACACGAACGCCATCCACCTCGAACTACATCATCAATGACGATCAAGGCATCCTCATCGACAGAAAGAATCCGGCTCAACTACGTGATGCAATAAACCGGCTTTATCCTGACAGGCAATTGCAGAAAAAACTGGCCGATAATCTACTGACATTTTTAATGGAGCACCATTCCCACTCGAAATACACATCCAGACTGATAGAAATCATCGAGACCATTAACGCACAGAACCCGACCCCCAGCCTCGATTTGTCAGGCAACACCTGAACTGCTGGCAGAAACTACCTTAGATGACATTAAGACAACGACGCTCAACCCATACCAGCACAGAGGAAAGCGACGTATAACTCAATGCCCAGGCAATTAACACCCCCAGCGAATTGGCCAGCATATCCGCCACCTCGAAGTAGCGTACACCACCCAGGTCCTGCAGAAATTCCAGCACAATACCCATGGTGATAAAAGTAATCGCCAGTAAGGTGCCAGCGCGCCGGCTACGGTAGATCTGCATAAACCAGCCCATTAAGCCGAAGTAACCCAGCACATGCATCAATTTATCCGACACCTTAATTTCCAGCACTGCGTCTGCAGTGGATAAGGAGGAATAGATGACAAACGTCACCATCAGATAGCCAATTAATAGCCAGTAGATTTTATATTTCAGGGGTGTATTTATGGATAACAATATGAGCTTCCCGCCTGCGAATCTGTCGGCTTCAAAAACTAGCTTAAAAGCCGGAAATTAGCCGACACAATTAGGTGTTGGTATTTGTTATTATTGGTAAAAATGAATGTCCAATTGTATATCAGACGCTAAACTGTGACACAGACGCTGAAGCTTTAACTGGATAAATCAGCAAAGTTTTTATGTTCAGACGTCTATTGTACCTTGCATGTATTTAACGGCCCGGCCTGCAATCATAACTCGATCATCTTTCAGTTCACAGCTTAGTTTTCCGCCTCTGGACGAAATCTGCTTTGCCGTGAAGCTGTTTTTTCCCATGCGCTCGGACCAGTAGGGGGTAAGTTGCGTATAGGCTGAACCGGTTACCGGGTCTTCAGGAATTCCGTACTTTGGTGCAAAGAACCTGGCAACAAAATCCTGTTCTAGCGAGGGCGCCGTAATGATAACCCCACGGTGCTCAAGTTTTACAAGGTAGTCGTAGTTCGGACGTATGTTCGCCACTTGTTCCTCATCGGCAAACACTGCCAGCAGATCTTCACTTTTATAACACGCCAGCGGCGTCTGCCCCAGCCCTTTTACCAGGTCATCTGGTGTTTCACATTTCACCGGTGCCTGCGACGGAAAATCCAGCACAAACCGGCCATCTTGTCTGGTTACCGACAATGGCCCTGACAGGGAATCGAAATACACAGTATCCCGCTCGTAGCCCAGCAACTCAAACAGGACAAACGCTGAGGCAAGTGTGGCATGACCACACAGCTTAACTTCACTGGTTGGCGTGAACCAGCGAATATAAAAGCCGCTATTGTGTTGCACGAAAAATGCGGTTTCCGACAGGTTATTCTCTGCCGCTATGGCCTGCATAGTCTCATGCGGCAACCAGTCGTCAAGTGGCACAATCGCGGCGGGGTTGCCTTCGAATGGTTTTTCCGCAAATGCATCAATCTGGTAAATTTGCAGTGTCATTATTATACCCTTCAAAATCGATTTACAGCCTGCCTGAATAAAACTTGCTACAGATCCACAATGCCCCGCGTTTTCAGATTATTGATAATGGTTGTATCACTTCTGTTTTTAGAGGTTGCCGCTTTCATAAAAATCACCACGCCATCGATGTCACGGATTACGCCCTTTAGCCTGTCATTATCGTCTATTACTTCACTGATACATGAAAACGCCTCGTTCATCAGGTTTTTATCATTGCGCGCAATGCCGACGGCATAGGCCAGGTAGCTTGCGAGACATGGATGACGTGCATTGATGTGTTTTGAGAAATCAGCCCAGGTCTTAAGCCAGCGCTTCCATTCAATTTCTGACAACTTTCTTCCATCAAGATGCAGAAACAGTGTGGCGCTGATCATTTCATCCTGCCAGTTCCAGTCCGGAGCATTTTCCTTGCGACGCTCCCGCCTGACTGCACGGCCGTGAAATTCCAGGCAATGGTCACACTGGTAATAACAGGCCAGCACATAGGCGATATATTCCCGCTCCAGCAGGGTCAGTTCAAAGGGTGGCGATTCACCGGGCACACCTTCAAACACGAGCTGGTGCAGTTCATTTAGCACATCATTAAATGCGAAACCGAGCAGTGGTACAGGTTTATCTGGCATAGTCGTCAATCCATCCTTTTATATTATTAAGCTGTGTAACATAGACCTTCTATATTAAAGATATTCGTGACAAACAGGATTCATTATCACAATCAGTTCTCACTGAGCATCTTAACAACTTTTGCTGATGACGCTTTGCCACCTCTCCACTCAGCCGCTCAGCACAACGACACCAATAGCAATCGCATATATGCCCAGAATCAACGTGCTCTCGAATCCAATGCGACCAATGCCATAGGTCTCGCGGCGCACCATGCCCAGCAACAGAATGGCGGTCATCAGAATACTCACCAGACCCCAGATCATCTGAACCGGCGCCATGTCATGGTAAATAGAACCCTGCGGATAACCCATGTCAGCGGCGGCCACGACCAGCATATTAAAACAGTTGGTGCCAAAGATATTGCTCACCGCCAGGGTTAGCGCGCCATAGCGTATCGCGGCGATCGTAGTTACCAGCTCGGGCGTGGAGGTGGCCAGGGCAGTCAACAGGCCACCCACCAGTGTATCGGAAAGCCCTCCCTGATCAGCGATAACCTTGGCAGCTTCCATCAGAACCCAGCCAGCAATAGCCGTCACCATAGCCAGCGCAATAAAGCTGATCCAGGCAGCGGCCAGACTGCCATGATATAGCGGTGCTGGTTTATCCGGCACAGTCTGCCGTGTCAGGCGGGGAAACCACATGGGTTTTGCCTCGGTACGCAGAACCAGGTGCAGGCCGAACAGATAGGCAATAACGATCAGCGGCGTAGCCGGATGCACACCCCAGCCTGCAACTGTCGGCGAAACGATAGCGAGCAACGGCAGCGTCAGCAATACAATCAGCAAACCCGCCAGCATCAGGTTAACCGTAGAAGCGGCTGCATGTTCCAGATTGGCCTTGCGATAAACGATGTCCGCGACACCCAGAAACACCAGGTTCACCGCCATGCTGCCCATCACATTACTCATCGCCAGATCCGGCCGTGAATCTATCGCCGCGCTCAGGGTTGCGGCAAAATCTGGCAGCGAGGTAACACCCGCCAGCAGCAACACCCCGAACAGTGCCTCACCCATGCCGGTGCGATCAGCCAGCTGATCCGCCAGCCCGGCCAGCCGACTGCCGGCAATGACGATAACCAGGGCGGCAATGCCAAAGGCGATTATGCTGGGTATCAGGGATGAAAACACGGGCGGCCTCACTGCTGTGATGATACAGACCTGTATAACACTAAACCCGCCACAGCAAAAGCCAGCCCCGATCACAGCCGCGCTGAATCTCCGTTACCAGGAGAAAAAACACTCGAGATAATCAGTCGATATAAACGGTATCGCCCACAGTTAAGGTACCGGGTTTACTGATACTGCCGTAAATACCCAGGTTCTGATCCGCTTCAGCAATAATGCTGCGCAGCATCGACTTGTCAAAAGCAAGGCCCTGCTGTTTTCGTGTCACTGCACCGCAGCGAGGCGCTGTAGCCGTACAATCAATCTGTGATTCGGCAATGCGCATGCGTTTGCCAATCCAGTCCTGTTCCACCAGCCCCTTATGGGTATCGGTTTCGATAACAATATTGGGGCGAAAGCGGCGCACATCCCAGTCCGCTTGCGGCAGCAGGCTTTTCATGTGGTTTAATGTAGCGGTGGTAATGATATGAAACGGCGTCACCAGAAAAAATGTGCCCGGCACAGTAACAAAATCCCTGGCCTGTTGCGGCAGCTGACTGAAGTCGGGCAACGGCTCACCCGGCTCGCGGCTAAAGGTGGCTTTTAATTCTTCCAGCCATGTGCTGTCATCGAGTTTATGGCGACGGTAAAAGTCCAGTTCCGCATCTGGCCGTAGTGGCTCCAGTGTTGAAGCGTAACCAACCAGCTCGGAAAGATAGCGATGTATTTCCGGGTCATCACTTGCGCTGCTTATATTATTCGGCAGGCTGATATCAACCTGTGGCGACGAAGAACCGTTGCGCGTCCTGGCTGTACAACTGAGTAACTCCGGGCGGAATTTACAACTCTGGATTTCCCTGCGTGCATTATCACGCAAAGCCCAGATCCTATCCCCCTCAAGCCCGGCTGGGCCAATCGCACATTGCTCGACCTGTTCACCGGCCATGCCTTTAACCGGGTAACGCCATATCTCTTTAACTCTACCTGCTTTCATGATTGCCATCGCGATTCTTAGTGCGCCAGTTAATGCATAGCTGATTTCCTGGCACAGTTATGGTGCGGAATAAAACGGCAATAGAAATAATGGTGCAAAAATAATCCGCTTCGCCGTTTATTCAGTTAAATAAAGGCGAGCTCGCACGAGACGTGCCAGATTGAAGCGTTAGAGAAAACACACAGGGCGGAATTGAATTAAAAGGAACAGACTAAACAGGACGCCAGCATTATGAATGCGGCAATTATTATGCAACCACACCAAACAATCGGCCGACACCTGCTGTCAGTACCATGGCGAGCGCACCCCAGAAGGTTACCCTGGCCGCGCCGACCATAATGGATGCACCACCGGCACGGGCCGCGACAGCCCCGAGCAGCGCAAGGAAAACCAGCGAAAACATTGCCACCAGAAAAATCAGCCGGTTGCCGGGTGCAAGCCAGGCGACCATTAACGGAAGTGCCGCGCCAATGGTAAAGCTTGCGGCTGAAGAAACCGCAGCCAGAATCGGCTGGGCGTTGACCGTCTCCGAGATACCTATTTCATCCCTGGCATGGGCACCCAGTGCGTCTTGCGCCATTAACTGTTCGGCCACCTGCTGTGCCAGCGATGGTTCTACACCCCTTTCCTGGTAAATTGCAGCCAGCTCATATTTTTCACACTCGTAATTTTCTTCCAGTGATTTCTGTTCAAGTGCAAGGTCTGCATTTTCAGTATCCGACTGGGAACTGACAGACACATACTCACCCGCCGCCATCGACATGGCACCGGCGACCAGGCCCGCCACACCGGCCAGCAGAATGCCTTCATGTGCCGTGCTCGCCGCCGCCACACCAATGATCAAACTGGCGGTGGAAACAATACCGTCGTTTGCACCCAGCACCGCGGCACGCAACCAGCCTGTACGATGTGATTTGTGGTGTTCTGCGTACTCCATAGGATTTCTCTCTGGTTGTATTTACCGCTTATAGCCGTGTATCACACAATTGAAGACGTGTAATACAGTCGAACCGACATCACAGGCGTGCCACTGCCAGTTGTTTTAATGCTGTGCCGGCATTTCCATTAATTCCGACACTTCCAGTGAGCCGCCAATTTCAAGAAATGGACAGGCCTGGGCAATCTTCAGTGCGGCATCCATGGTGTCTGCCTTGATAATGGAAAAGCCCGACATGGCACTGGCGCCACCTTCCTTGACGTCTCCGGTTGTAGTGACGGTTGTGGTGTCCTTGAAAGGAATCATCGGTGCTACTACGGCATCGCCCAGTGAGGTGAGCCATTGTAGATATTTATCGAAATGCGCCTTGGCTGCGGCGGGGTCGGTTGGCTGTTCGCCACCCAGGTAGACCAGTGCATACTGCTTCATGGGTACTCGCTTTTATCGTTATATATTTGTAATTAATTCAGGCTGGCATCATTAATCAGGCTGTTGAGCGGCGTGGTTTTTTCCAGCTCCAGCACAATGGCTTCATCCAGTGAGATTTCATCGGCTTCGATATAAGGCAATATCTGCGAAACCACCTGCATAATCATCTGCATGCCCTGCTGCTCGGCGGGGTCGGACGAAGCCTGGTAATTTGCCTCCAGATCGCGCAGGTGCTGCTGCATCAGCTGCACACGGCTGGGCAGATCCAGTGCCTGGTACGCATCCTTATAGGTAATATGCAGCTCGCGGGAATCGTCAGATTCCATAATCTGTAAATCAAATGGGCCATCAATCAACATATGCCGCCTCGGGGTGATGCCTGTTAGTGAATGAATGGACAATCATAAGGATTATTAATCTTAGTGACAACTGCTGCTCATTATGGCAACAGGCGACTGGCGCGCTCAGTCTTGATAGATGCCAGCCCAGTCGGCCAGCTGTTAATGGCACTATTACACAGCCACAGTGTCAAACAGAAATGTACTCTATGCAGTACAGGAGAAAGACATGACCGCAAACGCCTATGCAGCAACCCATGACGCCCTGACCCATTTACCCAATGAGTACCTGTTGATGGATCGGCTAAACCAGGCGGTTGCCCTGGCCGAGCGCAGCACTAATCTGTTCGCCCTGCTGCTGGTGAAGCCTGATAACCTCAACAAGCTTCAGCAAGGCCACGGCCATGCCTTCTGTGAGCAATTGATCGTTGCAGTGGCAACACGTTTACAGCAAACCTTCCGCGAACCGGACACCATCACCCGCCGCAGAGACGACAGCTTTATTATATTGATCCCGCAGATCGCGGATAAACAGGCACTGGGTAGACTGATCCAGCGACTGAAAAAAGCCCTGTCCGAGCCGTTGCATATTGACTCACACAGCACCCAGTTAAGCTTCAGCCTGGGTAAAGCCATATACCCTTATGATGGCACCAGTGCCGAGTTATTGATGGAGCTATTGTGGCGGAACTGCAAGCCGTAACGACAGCCCCGCAAAAAACCAGCGTCAGCTGATAAGGCCAGGTATAGCATTTACGCTCGCCGACGGCTTTTTATTTTCCAGCCAGATGCTAACCGAGCCTTTCGCGATATGGCGGCGAATCACGATTGCTTTTTTTCATCCGCCCCAATATTTTTGCCGGATATACCCGCAGTTAACACAAACTGCATCGCCTCTTCCCGCGTCATCTTCAGTGGTCGCAAATCTTTACGTGGCACAAGAATGGTATAGCCACCCACCATATAACTCATCGGCAAATAAACCAGCACACTATCACCGTCACGAAACGAAGGCGGCAAACGAGCAGGGTCATCCTGGGTCACAAAACCCACCAGCTCCATACCATTAAAGGTTACAGCCACTACCTGTCCCAAACCCTCCTTGCCCGGTGAGAAAAAATCAAAGAAATCACGAAAAGCACGATAAACGGATTTAACCAGCGGCAGTCGATAGAGAACCTGCTCAGCAAACATAAACAGTCTGCGCACCAGGTAAGCATTCATCAACAGGCCAACCATGAACACAACAACCAGCCCAATAAGCATACCCAGGCCGGGGAAATAGAATTCGCCTGGCAATACATAGCGAAGCGCATTTCCCATCACGTCTTCAGATGCCATCGCGACCCAGTACAATAGATAGAGGGTGAGAACAACAGGTAATAAAGCAATAAAGCCTGTAATCAGGGTTCTGCCAAGGAAATTCAACATGAAAGCTCCTGCAATAATCGGGTAACTACATCCTAACAGTCATTGAGTATTTTCAAACTACATTCTAAGCAAAGCATGTGAAAAAATGCGCAAAAACCTGTATCGGAGAGATTAAATACAGCGAAAAAGCGGAAAAGGGCTTTGACCCACTGCTGTCCCACTTAATCACGCACCAGGGATAGCTGCAGCTGCAAGTCAGGCGGCCTGTCTATGTTATTTGGCTTCAACAGCTCTATTAATGACCGCCTGCTAAACAAATTGGTCTGCAATAGCTGTATTATTTTTTGTAAACTGATCGCTATCTTCGATCTAAATTTAATAAATGCCAGCAATAAATAATTGCATAGCGCCACCATAACCTGTGTCATAACGGCATTTTCACTCGTTCCTAAAAATGACTTTATCTTCAGGTTCTGTTTAATCCATTTAAAAAACAGCTCCACCTGCCAACGCTGTTTATAGATGTCGGCGATTGTCTGTGCCGACCATCGAAAATTGTTCGTGATAAACACATAATGCTTACCCGTTTCCGGATCTTTATAACCTATGCGGCGCACTGGACGTAATTGGGTGCTGTGTGCCTGTTTGCCAGTGTATTCGATTGTCTGATCACTGGTTACAGACGTGCTGTTATCCGTTGAATGACGCTCTACCACACGATACAAAGCGTTATTTCTGATTCGAGTCACCCAGATTAATCCTTTATCTGTCAATGTGTTATGCCATTGATAGCTATTGTAGCCCTTATCAAAAACCAGCACGCTACCCTTGGGGTAATTCCACAAACGAGCCTGGGAAGTTTCAGATTCTCGGCCTTGTGTAATCGCGGCAAAGGCTGGTATCAGACCATCGTGATCAAGCCCTATATGGACTTTGAACGCGGCCTTTTTGCAGTTGTAGTCCGCCCAGGGAAATACTTTCATCGATAAGCTGATCAGGGTGCCATCCAGTGAAAATAATTTATTTTTAAACTTGAATCCATGGCGCGGTGCGTGGTGAGCGCAACGTTGATAGAGCTTCTGGAACAAGGCTGTATAAAACGTATAATCCAGCGACTCATTGGCTCGTCCGAGCGCTGAGCGGCTGACTTCCTGTGAACCAAGGTGGTAACGATGCTGTGACTGACACTTAAGCGTGGCCTCAATATCCCTCAGGCTGGTGCGCCCAGCCAGCTGGCCAACACTCAGGGCAACAAATTGTGACCAGCGTGATAAGGCATCACTTCGACGTCGTCCATCATGCTGATTTCCTAGCCTCTCAAACTCAAGTCTTGATACCATTTTTAGTATTTGTGAGAGAGTTGTATTATGATAAGCCATAGCCTGATTTCCCTTTGTTACTAGTGTTTTCTTGACAATTACATTGTAACAAAGGACCCGAAATCAGGCTTTTTTAATTTATTAGCTGGGACAGCAGTGGCTTTGACCCCTTTTTGTGTTGACCCCTTTTTGTGTTGTGGTATTTATGTGCGAACTAAAATGCTATCCAGGCTAAGGCGTGACTTGGGAAGTTTTGTATTATAGTCATTTTCGGAATCTTGATACCCGATAGCCAAAGCCACATCACACTGATAGCCATCAAGCTCCTCTTTGAACGCTTCATTGACTAAATCAATATCAATTCCTTCCAGGGGAGTTGAATCTATTCTCAGGCGAGCCAGCACATGCAGAGCATTACCCAAAGCAAGATAGGTTTGTGCTTTTGTCCAACAACTGGTGTTTCCTGATTCATCGGTATTAAACTCAGCAAATCTAAAGGCAGCAAAAGCACTCTCACGATCCTCCGGTTTTGTTCGCCCATCCTCAATCCCTTTGTCTACTACACGAGCATAATCATCACGCGTGTAGCGCTGATTGTAGGCAAAAAGAATAATCTTGGAGCTATCAAACACATGAGGCTGATTATTTTGATTTTTGTTAGCAAACGTTTTACTCATGCGCTCTTTTGCTTCACTGCTTTCAATTACTACAAACCTCCACGGTTGTGAGTTAATGGATGATGCAGACAAGCGCATGGCCTCAAACAGTACATCAAGATCCTCCTGGGATACTTTCCTTGTTGCATCGTACTTTTTTGTGGAATGCCTCCAAAGGAGATCTTCAATAATTGGATGAGTCATAGTTATCCATGAATATTAATTAGATATCGTTAGTTTTTACACATAACGCTTTGGTTATAACCACTGATATTAGATTGGATATTTTTTTAATCCCTCCGTCACCTTTAATCTACTGTATATTTTTTTCAACAATCCTTATACCAGAAAAATTCAACACCTTTTTTACAGCACGAATATTTTCTTCTGAAAACTCCCCTTTCGCCACCTGCATAAGCTCAACGCCCAACTCAGTCAAAAACTCCATTTCAATAGTTTTGTCTCGCAAAAAATCAAACCAAGTTACTGGGTTAAGTACATTAAATCTGT
Organism: Gammaproteobacteria bacterium; assembly: GCA_036567985.1. Classification (GTDB taxonomy): domain Bacteria; phylum Pseudomonadota; class Gammaproteobacteria; order SZUA-229; family SZUA-229; genus SZUA-229. The sequence goes on from DATCTK010000049.1 coordinate 30,299, forward strand.
TTTTTATCTCGAAAAGATGGTGAAAATATTCTAAATATTTAAATTGTTGATATTTTGACTCTCCTGTATATGTTTTCATTTCCTTATACGAAACCAACCCCAACTCGGCCAAATGTATAACATCCATATGCGACATTTGATTATATAGAATTTCATTTGTTTCCAACCCTATCACCCTAGCATACACAATCTCATCCCTTCCCTTAAAGCACAAAACGTTACCGCAAAACTTTAAGAACAACTCTGCTTCTCGATGAGTTAACGATTTAAGCAACTGCAAAGCCCTGATAGTATATTTTCCAGGACTGGAAACTTCACCAGCCAATACTCTAGCCCATAATAACTGCAAATCCTCATCTGAAACATCATGACATATACTATAAAAGTCATGCATCCAATCAGGGTCAGGCGGTGCACTTGTTACATTATCCGGAAGCTCATGAAATGCCTTTTCATTTATTGACTCTATATTTTCTTGCCTTTTTGTTTCAACATAAGCAACCCGATCAGACGCCCTCTTCCTGAGCAACTCTTTATCTATTTTTGATTTTTCGAAAATTATTTCAGATTCAGCCTGCGCCACCGCCATTCTTTTTAGATGAGTTGGAGCATAAACAGTACCAATTGCTTTTGATATAGCATCTACAAGCTTTGAAACTGGCTCAGATAAACTCTTAGTGTCGATTAGTGAATTATTTTGTTCTGACATTTTCGCCCTAAAATACAATACACATATACGAAATTGATAGAGTATGAATAACCCTTTCAACTCCTTACTTTATCTTACTCACTGCTGCATCAATTGCTTCTAAAGATTGATCTCTGTAATCAGGTTTTACCTGAACTCGTCGGCCACTCAGCGTCAACTTTCCAGTAGGCATAACAGAGAACGGGCATCCTCTAGCAAACGCAACAACACCTGTTGTACCAAAATCACGAATATCTACGGTGCCTCCTTTCGTTTGATTAAAAGAAAAATATTGTGGATAACTGCTAAGCAATTGAGAAATATCCGAGTCAATTCCTGATAGCACTGCCGAATATGCTGATGCAGCACCCATGTATTGAGTCAGGCGATTTTTCAAAATAAGGTGAATCTTTGGTAGTTCTCGACCAGCGTCTTTCATTTTTTTTGCAAACGTATATTTAGCATAAACCTCAGATGGTAACTTCAAACCATAAATCAGTGAAAAGGCATTTTGAATTGCTCTTCGAGATGAGTCATCTGCCATCACTGGAAGTATTACCCTATCTGAGGCCGCTAGTGCAATTTGGGTATACATAGAAAAACTAGGGTTTGTATCAATGAAAACATAGTCGTATGCCAGCTCGTTAAGTAGCTCTCTTAACCAATCTATAACACCGAGCCAAGCATTTACACCTGGGATATCTGCGTTTGCCAATGTGTTCATTGCTATCGCTTGTAGCTCTAAAAGTGGATCACCACATACTAGATCAATATTGTTTGGTATCGAGGAGTTTACATGATGAGGGTGAGTTACATAGTCCATCGCGGAAAAGTTTGGTGGCGTGAAAGGTGCCTTTAATCTAAGATCAAAATAACCACCTATGCTGCTTCGAGGGGTTTTTCCATGATTAGCCAGAAGATTTTTACTCCCACTCCCTTCTTGGCCTCCAAGCAAAATTTCTGACATATTCGCCTGAGGGCACATATCTATTAACAGCACCTTCTTAGACTTGTTTTTTTCAGCAAATCTTGTAACCAATTGAAATGCAAGGCTTGTTTTGCCGGTACCACCTTTGTTGTTCCAAATAGAATAAACTATCATACATCCTCCTCATGTCTAAAAAGGACATTATAAAGTCCATAATGGACATGTCAAGGTCTTTTTTGGACAACCAGGCGTTAGATTATACGTATTACCACCTTTGTGCACATTTCAGTAAAACATAACAAACAGAAACACCGCCAGCACAATCCGGTAAATCACAAACGGCAGCATGCCGATTTTTTCCAGCAGCTTGAGAAAATAATGAATACAGAAATAGGCGCTGACGCCGGAGAGCAGTGCACCCAGCATCAGTGGTTGCATATCATCAATCGTGGCGGTTTCCAGGTAATCCAGCGTGCTCAGGCCACCGGCCAGCACGATTACCGGGATGGATAATAAAAATGAGAAACGCGCCGCCGCCTGGCGACTTAAACCGAGGAACAGCGCGGCGGTCATGGTAGCGCCGGAGCGGGAGGTGCCGGGGATCAGCGCCAGCGCCTGTGCCAGGCCGATAAACAGGATATCCAGCCAGCCGATGCTGTATTCGGTGCGCTCGCCGCGGCTTTTGGCGTCGGCCCACCACAGCAGCAGCGCAAACAGTAATGTCGTTGTCGCCAGCACGTAGGGATGGCGCAGGTGTTCTTCGATCAGGTCTTTGAACAACAGGCCGCATAATCCAACCGGGATGGTGCCCAGCAATACTGCCCAGGCGAGTTTGGCATCTGCATCCATACCCCTGCCGGTGACCGAGCCCAGCCAGGAGACGGTCATCTTGCCGATTTCCCGGCGGAAATACAGCACCACCGCGGCGAGTGTGCCCACGTGCACCGCCACGTCGAAGGCCAGCCCCTGGTCTTCCCAGCCGGTGAGGATGGGCACCAGGATTAAATGCGCTGAACTGGAGACGGGTAAAAATTCAGTGACACCCTGCACAAGGGCGAGAATTAAAATCTGTAAAAAATCCATTCTGCTTCCGTTTTGTATTTTCTATTTTTTGTTATGGTTTGTTTTTTCTTTTTTTATTTTTCTTCGCATTGCAGGCTGGGCAGCACAGACCCCACAGCTTATCCGCTGCTGGATGATGTTGGGGTTCCTGCGTCACCCCAACCTACGCTACTGGGACTGTTTCCCCCAACAGCTTATCCGCCGCTAAATTACGTTGTGGTTTATGTGTCACCCCAACCCACAACGCGGTTTGCTGTTTACAAACTGTAACGCAAATCACGCAGGCTGAAACCGGGCACGTTCTGCTTCAGCCCTTTCGACAAACCGATCACTTTAAAGCGCTCCCCCATTTCACCGGGCAGGCTCAGGGTTTTCATCTGCTGTGATAATTGCAGCTGCCCGGTTTCGCTGGCAGTGACGGTTGCCTGCACCACGTCAGTCAGGCCGCAGTCGAGCAGGAAATTACCCTGCGAGGTAAAACCGTCCACATCCAGCCCGGCCTGCAGCGCCGCTTCGGCCACTGCGGTGAAATCCACAAAAGCGGTAAGATCCTGCAGGCCGGGATACCACAGCGGCGCATCCAGCGCACGGTGTCGATAATACCCGATAAAAGTGCCCATATGCCGCTCGGCGCAATAATATTCACTGCGGGTGTAACCGTAATCGATTAAGTAAATCGCACCCTGCTCTATACAGCCGGCCACCGCTTCAAGCCAGGGCTCAATCGCCCGGTTGATTTCACTGTGGTATTCCACGCCGGGTGCGGTTTCAATCTGCAACGCCTCGACCTGTTGCTGCAGTGATTCATCGGCGGGCCGTGATTCAAGTTGCAACTCGGGCTTATTATCAGACCCCTGCAGGCTTACCCCCTGCTCATATACCTTGCCATCTTTTATACTGAAGCGTGTCACCGGCATGGCATCCAGCACTTCATTGGCAATCACGATCAGGCTCTGTGCAGTGTCCGGTAACTGATCCAGCCAGTGTACGCAATGCATTAACTCCGGCACCTGCTGTTGCAGGGTCTGCTGCTGGCGCTGGCGCAGTTCGGCACTCAGCTCCACAATCATGTAACGTTCCGGCAGTTGCCCCAGTGAGTTTAATTCCGCCAGCAGGTCTGCCGCCAGCTGGCCTGAGCCTGCACCGAATTCCAGCAGGCTGGCGGCGGGGATATCCTCCAGCAATTGCGCCAGCGGGCGTGCCAGGCTGCGTGCAAACAGCGAACCGATTTCCGGCGCGGTGATAAAGTCGCCGGCCTCGCCGAACTTGTGCAGGCCGGCGCTGTAGTAGCCCAGCCCCGGTGCATACAGGGCGAGCTGCATATACTCGGCAAAAGAAATCCAGCCACCCGCCTGCTCGATTCGCTGCGCGATCAGCTCAACCAGTTTTGCACTGTGCTGCTTTTCAATGTCGGTAGGTTGCGGTAGATTGACGCTTTGCATGCAGGTATTTTTCTTTTAATTATTCAGCTTTTATTTACAAGCCATATTATCAAGCCATTCTATGACACAACAGCAACAGAACCAAAGTCAGAATTCGGGTCATAATCCAGGCCACAGCCAGGGCAACGAAACAAAAGTCGCACTGATTACCGGTGCCGCGGCACGCATTGGCGCTGAAATATGCCGCAGCCTGCACGCCGCCGGTATGAACGTGGTGATCCATTATCGTTCTTCATCCACCCAGGCCGAAGAACTGTGCGAGTCACTGAATCAGCAGCGCGCCAATTCCGCGGCGATACTGCAGGCGGATTTACTCGACACCGCCGCACTGCCAACGCTGGTACTGCAGGCCGCGGCCATCTGGGAACGACTGGATGTACTGGTGAATAATGCTTCCAGTTTCTACCCGACGCCGGTGGGTGAAATTACCGAAGCCCACTGGGATGACCTGATGGGCACCAACCTGAAAGCGCCGATTTTTTTATCCCAGGCTGCCATGCCCTATTTAAAACGCCAGCAGGGCTGCATTATCAATATCGTCGACGTGCATGCCTTCAGGCCAATGAAAAACCACCCGGTGTATTGCGCCGCCAAGGCTGGGCTGGCGATGCTGACCCAGTCGCTGGCCAAAGAACTTGGGCCGGAGATTCGGGTGAATGGTGTGGCGCCCGGCGCCATCATGTGGCCGGCCAGTGAACTGGACAGCAAGGTTCAGGCATCGATACTGGAACGCACCGCGCTGAAGCGACAGGGCGGGCCGGAGGACATTGCCAGGACGGTACGCTTCCTGGTGCTTGAGGGTGACTACATTACCGGCCAGGTGATTCCGGTGGATGGCGGGCGCAGTATCAATATTTAAAGTGCTTTAACTGGCGGGCGGGGTAAAATCGAAATCAATCGGCTGCAGCTCTTCTTTTGATTTATCAAATTCATCCCACAGCTGGTTGTAGCTTTTACCGTTCAGCGGGTGATGCAGCTCGCCGGCAATTTCCGCCAGTGGCCAGAGCACAAACGCGCGCTTGAGAATCTCATCCCGCGGCAGTTCCAGTTTGCCGTCCTTCAGTACCAGGTCGTCATACAGCAGCAGGTCCAGGTCGAGGGTACGCGAGGAGAAACGCGGGCCACTGCGGTCACGACCATGGGCATCTTCTATTTCACGCAGCGCCTGGTACACGCTGTGCACATCTTCATCGGTGTGCAGGCCGATCACCATATTGTAGAAGTCCTCACCCTCGAAGCCCACTGCCTCACTGCGGTACACCGAGGACAGCTGCAACTCGCCAAAACGTTGCTGCAGCGCAGCCACCCCGGCGCGGGTGAGCGCGTCGCGGTCAATATTGCTGCCCAGGCTGATGAAGACCCTTGCCATATCAGGCCTTGCTGCGCTCGATAATCACGCCCACATCCTGTGAGCCGGTGACCGCGCCGGGTTTACTCAGGCGCAGTTTCAGCCAGGGTACGTCGAATTCATTGAGCACGATCTGTGCACAGTTTTCCGCCAGCGCTTCCACCAGCTGGAATTCCGAACCGCTGACAAAATCAATCAGCCGCTTGGCCACCGATTTATAATCCAGGGTGTCATCGATGTGGTCGGTTTCACCGGCTCGACGGATGTCGGTGCCCATCTCCAGGTCCAGGCTCACGGTCTGGCGAATCTCCCTTTCCCAGTCATAAATGCCAATCACGGTTTCAATGCGCAGGTCGCGTATGTATACAATGTCCATAGTTTTCTTTGAATTCTTCTGTTAATGCCCAGAGGGGAGCTGTAAATTGTTTATTTTCAGTAGGTTAGGCAGGCTTAATCTGCTAAAATGCGTGCTCACTATACCGCGAAGTCTGTGCCGCTGCCAATCCTCCCGATGCGCTATTACCGACGCTGCGGGGTTTTTCAGGGAAATTTCACTTCGCCCCGTTAGAATTGCTTGTTTAGCCGGGGTGAATCCGGTATGATCACGCCCCTTCGTATTTTCAGAGTTTGTTCGCCAGAAATCGGCAACAGGCCCTACTATTTGAGATTTTTGACTGGAGTCATCCATGGCTAGAGTATGTCAGGTCACCGGTAAGAAGCCGATGGCGGGTAACAATGTATCACACGCGCATAACAAGACGCGTCGTCGTTTTTTGCCTAATCTGCACAACCACCGTTTCTGGGTGGAGAGCGAAAAGCGTTTTATTAAACTGCGTGTTTCTGCATCCGGTATGCGTGTTATCGACAAGAAAGGCATCGATACTGTGCTGACTGAAATGCGCGCCCGTGGCGAAAAGGTTTAAGGAACAGGATCATGCGTGAAAAAATCAGACTCGTTTCATCTGCCGGTACAGGTCATTTCTATACCACAGACAAAAACAAGAAAAACATGCCTGAGAAAATGGAGATCAAGAAGTTTGATCCCACGATTCGCAAGTATGTGATGTATAAAGAAGCCAAGATCAAGTAAGGCTTTTCTATACGCAGAAAAAACCCGCACATTCTGCGGGTTTTTTTGTGTCAGTATTTTGTAACTATATAGCCTGCTGCGCAGACGATGGCCTAACAAGCGCCATCCGCACAGCAGGCAGGCAGCTCAAGCAGCATGGCTGGCTAACAGAAATTTCAAGGAAATGATCAATCATGTCTGAAATTCTCGTAGCTCGACAACCGGTATACACTCGGGATCTTGAGGTGTATGCCTACGAGCTCAGCCCGCAGATAAAACAGCTCCCCAATGACAGCCCATCCGACCAGGCCAGCTCGCAACTGATTATCAACGCCTTTATGGATATTGGCATTGAACGACTGACCCGAAACAGCCTCGCCCTGATCAGCCTGTCGGAACACTTTTTAAAAAGCGACTATGTTCTACCCCTGCCCGTACCCCAGGTGATTCTGAAAATACCGGCCCAGCTGCATATCTGCGAAGAGGTACTGGCGGGCATTCTGCGTTTGCACAAACAGGGCTATAAACTGGCGCTGGAAAATTATTTACAGCATCCGGCCCTGCAGCCACTGGCAAAACTGGCGGAGATTATTGTCATCAATATCGACGAGCTGCAGGCCACGCAGCTCGAGCAGCAGCTGGGTACGCTGAAAAAGCAGCACCCGCTGGTGCTGGCCGATCACGTTAACAGTCACGAACAATACGAAAACTGCCACCGCCTGGGTGCCGATTATATCCAGGGTTACTTTCTTAACCGGCCGCGCATTGTGCGCGGTGAGTCGCTGAGTGCCAGCCAGATGAATGTGATTAATCTGCTATCGAACCTGCACGACCCGGACACAGACACCAGCAGCGTGGTGGATATTATCAGCAAGGATGTGGCACTGAGCTACAAGCTGCTGCAGTTAATGAACTCGGCGCTGTTCAGCCGCAGCAGCAAGATCGAATCGATTCAGCACGCAATTGTGATGCTGGGACGCAAACAGCTGAGCAGCTGGGCCTCGATGCTGGCGCTGAGCGATATGGATAACAAACCCCGCGAACAGGTGCGCATTTCCATGATACGCGCGCGCAGCTGTGAACTGCTGGCGGAACGCGCCGGCTTCAGCAACCCGGATGTTTTCTTTACCGTGGGCCTGCTGTCATCACTGGATCTGTTAATGGATAAAAGCCTGGCGGAGCTGATCAAGCCGCTGCCACTGGCAGACACTGTCAGCCATGCACTGTTAGGTCGTCAGGGGGATGCAGGCGCGGCGCTGAATTGCGTGCTGGCCCAGGAGGAAGGTGACTGGCGTAATATCCGCTTTGCGGATCTACCCGCCAGTAGCCTGTCGGACATCAATATCGATGCGATCAACTGGGCGGAGGATGTTCTGAACAGCATGTAGATGCTGCCCAGAACCTCGTCCCGATTAACCACCCTGGTTAACAGCTATTTACTGTTATGCCGGCTTAACCACTGATCAACACTCTCCACCAGTTCGTCATTGAACCCCACAAAGAAATGATCCGCCGCGGGAACCACCTGCTGCTTGCCGCTGGTTTTTTCCACCGCCTGCTTACGCCCGGGTATAGATTCCAGCACATAGTCCAGGTCTTTTTCACCGTACAGATCCAGCACCGGCAGCTTGATTTTCTGCAGCGCGCTCAGGGTATCCATGCGTGGATCTTTACGCGGCCCCGGCATGCCCACGGCGACAAACGACTTGACCCCGGCTTTGGGGTGGTTCGATAGATAGTAGGCCGACATGGCTGAACCCAGGCTGTGGGCGACAATGCTGATATTGTTGATGCCCTTGTCCTGCAGGTTTTTAATTGCTGCATCCAGGCGGGGTGCCACTTCATCAAACAGCGGCGCGTACTCATGGTACTCCGCTTCGTTATGCAGCACCGGCATCTGGATTGACAGGGTTGCCCAGCCTTTTTCCGCCAGGCCGGTACGCAACGGGTACACCACTTCCTGCCAGTTGGGGTGCACACCGGAACCGTGCGCCACAATCACCCCGCCGCGCACCTCATCCTGCATCGATTCGGTGTAGATCGCCAGCGCTTCGTGCTCGCCCACATCCAGCCACTCGGCCTCGCCTTCAATCAGGAAATCCACAACCTGGTCGGCCCAGCGTTGTTCTTTTTCCAGGTCCGAGGCCTGCAGTGCAAACGGCAACAGCAACAGACCTGACAGCATGCTTAGTATTGATTTTTTCATCGCATTTCTCTCTTTATATTGGCGTGGTTAGCGCGTCATTAAAGCACAGGCAAACCGGCACATGAAGCAATCGTTGCGGCCTGCCGCTTTATCTTATAACACTGGTTACGACACCGGGAGAGTTATCTGGTTCGCTCTAATAACAGATTGCCGTAGGGGTCGACCTGGCACTGCCAGTGCTCAGCCAGCAGAGTGGTGGAAACCGCTTCAATAATCAGTGCCGGGCCCTGAAGTTGCTGGCCGGCCTGCAGCTGCTCGCGCTGGTACAATGGCAGGGGATGCTCAAAACCGGCGCACTCCACCCATACGGGTTCCGAGGCACCGGGTTGTTGCTGCGAGTCAATGCGCGGCAGTTCAAACGGCGGCGCCTCCCCTTCCAGCCGCAGGCGCAGGTTCACCAGCTCCACCGGCAGATCCAGCGCATGGCCGTAGGTGCTTTGATGCAGCTGGTGGAACGCCTGCGGTAATTCGGCCAGCGGCATCCACGGCAGCGTGAGATTAAAACTCTGCCCCTGGTAACGTAAATCCAGCGAACGGCTGATTTTTGCTGGTGCACTCAGCTCCCGCTGCATATCCGCCATGCCCTGTTGCTGCATCTGCGCGAACAGTGATTCCAGCTGGGCCTCGTCCAGCTGCTGCAGTGGCTGCAGCACTGAATGGGACAGTTCCCGCGACGGCTGCGCCACCAGCATGCCCAGCGCGGAAAGCACCCCGCCACAGGTGGGCACCAGCGCCTGGCGCATGCCCATGGCATCCGCCAGTGCACACACGTGCAATCCACCGGCGCCGCCAAAACAGGCCAGCACAAATTCCTGCGGGTCGTGTCCCCGTTCCAGTGAAATTTTGCGCAGCGCGCGCACCATATGCTCATTGGCTATGCGGATTACCCCGAGCGCGGCCTCTTCCACCGACAGCCCCAGTGCTTCGGCCAGTGGCTGCATCGCGGCCCTCGCTGCCGCCATATCCAGCTGCATACTGGAGGACTTAAAACCATCGATGCGCAGACGCCCCAGCAGCAGATTGGCGTCGGTAACGGTAGGCTGCTGCCCGCCCTTGCCATAGCAGGCGGGGCCGGGATCGGCACCGGCAGATTGCGGGCCGACATTAAGCAGACCGCCCGCATCCACCGTGGCAATCGAGCCGCCACCGGCACCGATGGTGTGCATATCCACCATGGGCACGGCCACCGGGTAACCGGCAATACTGGCCTCCGAGGTCAGGCGAATCTCACCGTCGATCAGCGCCACATCGGTGGAGGTACCGCCCATATCAAAACTCAGCAGACGACTGTAGCCCGCCAGTTGCGCCACCTTCTGCGCACCTTTCAGCCCACCCGCCGGACCCGACAGCAACAGATGCACACCGTGTTCCGCCGCCTGTGTTGCATTAATGCTACCGGCAGAGCTCTGCAGGACCGACAGACTGGCAAGCCCCTGCTCTGCCCCGCTGGCGGCATTCAGCGCATTTTCAAGGCGCGTTAAATAGCCCTGCATTAATGGCCCCACATAGGCATTCAGCGCAGTGGCCATGCCCCGCTCATATTCCCGGTATTCAGCCAGCACCTGCGACGACACGCAGACAAAACCCTGCCACTGCGCATCCGCCTGCAGCGCCTGTTGCAGTGCCTGCTCCTGGCGTGGATCGAGAAAGGAAAACAGCAGGTTAATCGCCACCGCATCGGCTTTCAGCTCGCACACCTGCCGACACAGCTGTTCAATGTCCGTTTCGGTTAATTCCTGCAGCAATTCCCCCTGCGCACTGAGGCGGGTATTCACTTCCAGGCAGTGGCTTCGGGGAATCAGCGGCGGGCGTGGACGCGGCATCAGGTTGTAGAGTTCACTACGCGCCTGGCGACCGATACTCAAAACATCGGCAAAACCGCGATTGGTGACATACACGGTGTTGACGCCCTTGCCTTCCAGCACCGCATTGGTGGCCACGGTGGAGCCGTGCACCAGGTGCAGGCCGCGCACATCCAGCTGCAGTTCTTCAATGCCCTGCAGAATCGCCTGCTCCGGCGCATGGGGCGTCGACAGCACCTTGTGGATACGCAATTGATTACCGTCGTAATAAACGAAATCGGTAAAGGTGCCGCCGGTGTCTACGCCCAGCCAGTGACTTGCCATCAGTTGGTCACCTGCATCCGCTGCTTTCTGCCGAATGGTTTAAAACGCATTACCTTATTAACCTCTATTTAAAAACACGCTGTACATTTTTTATGTACATTTCTGATATGCCGGTTTTAATATGACTATTCGTCTTGATCATTTAGACGGGCATCATACCTAAGCGATTGATGGATTAAAAAGTTTTAATCCGGCGAGCAGCCGTGGCGCTTGTATGCTGTGCATTTCCTGATAGTATTTTGCCCCATGTCCAGCACCCTGATTGATGCCCAGCACCTGCACCGTTATTACGCCGACACCCATGCGGTGAATGATGTCTGCATTGAATTACGCCAGGGCGATATTCTCGGCCTGCTCGGCCCCAATGGCGCCGGTAAAACCAGCTGCATGCAGATGCTCTGCGGCAGCCTGGCACCCAGCAGCGGGCAGATCACTATCAAGCAGTTTGACCTGCTCGAACAACCGGCACAGGCCAAACGCCATATCGGTTATTTGCCGGACAAACCACCGCTCTACCATGAACTGACGGTTGATGAATACCTCAACTATGTGGCGCGTCTGCGCAAGGTGAGCAAGGCATCCATTGCCGCACAGCGCAATAAAAGCAAACAGCAATGCGGTTTAAGCCAGCACGGTAAAAAACTGATCGGTCATTTATCCAAGGGCTATCAGCAACGCCTCGGCATCGCCCAGGCGATTATCCACCAGCCGGACATTATTATTCTTGATGAACCCACCGTGGGCCTGGACCCGATACAGATTCGCGAGATACGCGAACTGATTGGTGAACTGGGCGCACTGCATGGCATTATTTTATCCACCCATATTCTGCCGGAAGTACAGGCGGTGTGTAACCGGGTACAGATGATTCACCAGGGGCGCAGCCTGTTTAATAAAAGCATGCAGCAGCTCAGGCAAAGCAACCGGGTGTTATTACAACTTGAGCAGCCGATTGATGTGGTTGAGTTAGAGAAAATTCCCGGGGTTGATTCGGCGCAGGCACTTAACCAGCAACAATACCTGCTGGACGGTGAACAGCTGCAGGACTCACTTGCCGAGATCAGTCGCTACTGTGTTGAAAAAAACTGGGGCCTGCTGAAAATCCAGTTACAGGAAAACACACTGGAACAGATTTTTATCAGCCTGAGCAGTGGTGATGCCACCACACACGACGAGGATGCCGCATGATCCGCGCGATTGCATTACGTGAACTGCGCAGCCTGTTTTTCTCACCCCTGGCCTGGCTGATTCTGGCTGTAGTGCAGATTTTACTGGCGTGGAAATTTCTTAGCCTGATCGAGCTGTTTTACCAGCTGCAACCGGAGCTGGTAAAAATCAATAATGCACCGGGGGTAACCGACCTGATTGTCGCGCCGCTGTTTGATTTTTCAAAAATTCTACTGCTGATGATTGCGCCACTGATTACCATGCGCTTAATCAGCGAAGAAAAACAGAACGGCACATTGCCATTACTGTTTTCCTCACCCTTATCCATGACGCAGATTGTGCTTGGCAAATACCTGGGGGCACTGCTGTTTTTCAGTTTGCTGATTATACAAATCAGTTTGATGCCCCTGTCGTTACTGCTGGGCACAGAACTGGATATGGGCAAATTCGCCGCCGCCCTGCTGGGGCAGTTTTTAACCATCTCTGCGTTTATCGCGCTGGGGCTGTACCTGTCCTGTCTCAGCCCGCAACCAGTCACCGCCGCAGTGATCACCTATGGCCTGTTAATTATGCTGTGGATTATCAATATCGCCGGTAACACCGAAGCCGGGCAGACCAACTTTTTCAATTATATCTCGATGAACCAGCACAGTTTACAGATGCTGCGGGGCATTGTGCACACCTCCGACATTGCCTATTTTGTTCTGTTCAGCCTGCTGTTTATTGTGCTGAGCATCCGCCAACTTGATTCACAACGGTTACAGCACTGATGCAGGTTTCACGCAACAGCCGCCTTAATCTACGCATCCAGCACCTGGTTTTTATCCTGCTGTTTACCAGCTGCATTGGGGTTGCCGGCTGGCTCAGTATTAAATACGACATACGCAGTGACTGGACCAAGGGCGCACGGCACTCGCTCAGTGAACAGAGCCTGCAATTACTCGAACAGTTACCCGGTGAAATTGAACTGCGCCATTACCAGAGCAATGACCCGCAACTCAATCGTGCCGTAGAAGAAATTCTTAGCCGTTACCGGCAGCACAAGGAAAACTTTCATTATCAACTGATCAATGCAGATATCCATATCGAGCAGGCACGCAAGGATGCGATTGAACGCTACGGCCAGAGCATTATCGAATATCAGGGTCGTCAGGAACGAATTGATAAACTCAATGAACAGAACCTGAGCAATGCGCTATTGCGTTTACAACGGGACAATAAACCCCGGCTGCTGTTTATCAGTAATCACGGTGAGCGCAGCCCGGCCGATACATCGAACAGGGGCTATAGCCAGCTGGCACAACGACTGACTCAACAGGGCTTTGTCATTGAACAGGTTAATTTACTGCAGGATGAACTGGCGACGCCTAATTTACAGACAAATAATTCGCTGCTGGTACTGGGCACACTGCAACAACCACTGCTCGAAACCGAACAGCAAAAGCTGCTGGACTATATTCAGTCTGGCGGCAATTTACTCTGGTTGCAGGATCCTGACCCAGATATGGACACGAATCCATCACAGGCGCCACTAAGTGATGCCCTGCAGGTCGAGTTTATCGATGGGGTTGTGGTGGATAACAACCGGGAAATTCACCGCATGTTACAACTGGAACATGCGGCGATTATTCCGATACTGGAATACCGGTTACATCCGATCACCGAAAAAATGCAGTACTACACCCTGTTTACCCTGGCCAGTGCATTGCGCAGCACGGCAGAGCCTGCAAACAAACAAGGCGAGAACGAATCAGCCGAAAATCCCTGGCTTGCCACCGAGCTTTTAATCACCTCGAATAACAGCTGGGCTGAACAGGGGGACTACACTCAACAGGCTGAGTTTGACCCGCTCGCCGATATTCGCGGCCCGTTGAGCATTGGCCTGGCACAGCAACGCCAGCTTACCCTCAATGATCGTTCAGTTGCTCAACGCGCGGTGATTATCGGCGACAGTGATTTTCTCAGCAACCAGCAGCTGGGGCATGGCGCCAACCTGGATTTTATTTTAAAGAGCCTCAACTGGCTGACGCAAAATGAACAGCTGCTGCATATCAGCCCGAAGAATGCGCCAGATCTCAAGCTCAATCTGTCAGCCACTAGCGCATCGATACTGGGCATCTTCTTTTTAATTGGTCTGCCTCTGCTACTGTTATCCAGCGGCGCGCTGATCTGGTACCGTCGGCGCAGAGCCTGAGTTAACTATGGGTATTAACTCGCGCAGTCTTGTTAATCTGTTTCTGCTATTACTGCTGCTTGCGGTGTATGTGATTTTTTCTACCGAAGATAAAGCGCCGCCGACCGAACGACTGACTCAACTGCAACTTGATGAGATCAGCCTGATTCGCATTCCACGCGAGGATAATAACGACATTGTGATTGAAAAAATCAGCGATGCCTCGGGCAAGGCCTTCTGGCAGATGCAACAACCCTACTCGATTAAAGCCCACCAGTTTCGCGTTAACACCCTGCTGAAACTGAGCCAGTTGCCCCTTGAAAAGTCCTGGTCGGTTGATGACCTGGACCTGGCGGACTATGGCCTTGAACCACCCCGTGCACATATCCAGTTTAACCAGCAGCAAATTGCCTTTGGAAAAACCAGCCCGTTAAACCATCAACGCTACCTGCTGCACAATAATAAAATCAGTCTGCACGCCGATGAGACCTACCCGCTGGTCAGCGCACAGCCGGCCAGCCTGGTTGATCTGTATTTACTACAACAGGCGGAGCCGCTTGCCATCACTGCACCAGGACTACAGATTTTAAAGAATGATGCAGGCCGCTGGCAAAGTGAGCAGGCACTGACTGCAGACCAGATTCAAACTGTTCTGCAACACTGGGAAAATGCCCAGGCCTTTGCGGTGCATGCCTATATGCCACGTAAACAGCTGGGAAAAATAACCATACAGCTGGCGCAACAGACCGTCGAATTTGAAATCACCGATGACGATCCCTGGCTGATACTGGCACGACCCGAACTGGGAATTGAATACCATCTTGATGCGGCCTTAAAAAACCGCCTGCTAGGGAATCTCTGAATATCCAATGCCTGAATTACCAGAAGTTGAAACCTCGCGCCGAGGCATAGAGCCACACATACTCAATAAAAAAGTCACCGATGTCATTATTCGACAACGGCAGCTGCGCTGGCCGATTCCGGCTCGCCTGAAAAGCCAGCTCTGCGGCCAGCTTATTCGCGGCGTTGAACGCCGTGGAAAGTATATTCTACTGCGCACCGATACGGGCAGCGTGATTCTGCACCTTGGCATGTCCGGCAGCCTGCGCATTCTACCGACGAATACGCCCGCAGAGAAACATGATCATGTGGATATTGTGTTTGGCAAAATCGCATTGCGCCTGCGTGACCCTCGGCGCTTCGGTGCGCTGTTATGGACCAGTGCAGATCCATTTCAGCACAAGCTTTTGAATAAACTCGGGCCTGAACCACTGAGTGATGCGTTTAATGCGCAGTACCTGTATCAACTGGGCCGCTCACGCAAGGTAGCGATTAAAACCCTGATTATGAACAGCCAGGTGGTGGTTGGTGTGGGTAATATTTATGCCAGTGAATCACTGTTCGAAGCGGGCATCAGCCCGCTACGCCGTGCTGACCGCATTTCACTGCCACGCTATCAGCGCCTGGTGGACGCCATCAAGGATATACTGCAGCGGGCGATTGCCCAGGGCGGCACTACCCTGCGCGACTTTACCCAACAGGACGGCAAACCCGGCTATTTTCAGCAAACACTCAATGTCTACGGTCGTGGAAAACTACCCTGCCCACATTGTGCTACCGCAGTTAAACAGATCACCCAGGCACAACGCTCGACCTTTTATTGCCCCCAGTGCCAGAAGTAAAGCGCATTCCCCCTGTGATTACATCTTGTAATTAGCAGGTTTTGATTTAGGATTGTGCTCAAACAGACCAAATGAGCACAGCATGAAAAAAACAAAACGCAAAAAGAAGCTCGATATCGGCCAGCTGATTGGTGCGATTATTTTTATTTTTCTGTTCATCACACTAATTCTACTGGGTGTGTTTTACGAAGCCAGTGTTGAATTCACCAGTTCATTTTTTGAAGATGTCTCCGAAGCCATCAAATGGAAGCGTTAAGCACTGGTCAATGCAAACTTGATCTGCTGCAGGCGGATATTACCCAACGACCTGTCGATGCGATTGTTAATGCCGCCAATAACAGCCTGCTGGGCGGTGGTGGTGTCGACGGTGCCATACACCGTGCTGCTGGCCCGGAATTACTGCAGGCCTGTCGCAAGCTCAATGGCTGCCCCACAGGCGAAGCCAGAATCACGCCCGGTTTCCAGCTACCTGCCCGATATATTATTCATACCGTCGGCCCGGTGTGGCACGGCGGCAAACAGGGCGAAGCTGAACTGCTTGCTAACTGTTACCGTAATAGCCTTGCGCTTGCGGAGCAGCATCAGCTCACAAGCCTTGCCTTTCCAGCCATCAGTTGCGGTGTGTATGGCTATCCTCCGCAACAGGCCAGTGAGATTGCCCTGAATGAAATTCTGCAGTTTTTGCCCCGCAGTGAATGCATTGAGCGGGTTGAGTTGATTGCATTCAGTGATAACATGCTGCAGGTTTTCCACGACGCATTGCATAGCTGAACGCTAAAGTCATTAGTCGTTAGTCTAAAGTCGTTAGTCTAAGCAAACACCAATGACTAAGGACAAACGACTAACGACTTTCCCCCTGTCTCCCGCGGAATACAGTTCCTGCTGTACATAAACATAAAGTCCGCAAATGAACGCGAATAAACGCAAATGTATGTTTTTGTGATGTAGTATCGTAGGTTGGGGTGACGACAGGAACCCCAACGGACTCGCCATTGACTGTTTTATGTTGGGGTGCGTTCCTTACCCCAACCTACAGATTAAATACAGCTTTGCGTTCATTCGCGTATATTTATTCCGCACACCTGTGCTTCACCCTTCGGGCCGTGCATTCGCACGTTCATAGTGCTCCTGCACTTTAGTGCGTTGTTCGCGTTTTCTTTTTAAACAGGCTTCGCTGTTAGCTATCTGCCGCTTACGATACTCCACAAGAAAAGCCGTAAACGTTTGTTTACGGCTTTTTCAGTACAGCTGGTTTAATCGTTAAACCTATGTGCTGTGCTTATAGCTTGTCGCCTTCTGAGGCCAGGTAGTCGGCAACACCGTCTGGTGATGCTTTCATGCCTTTGTCGCCCTGGTTCCAGCCAGCTGGACACACTTCACCGTGCTCTTCAGTGAACTGCAGTGCATCGATCATGCGTAACATCTCGTCAATATTACGACCCAGTGGCAGATCATTCACCACCTGGTGACGTACGATGCCTTCCTTGTCGATCAGGAAAGAACCACGGAATGCAACCGCACCATCGGGCGTTTCAACATCATAGGCCTTGCAGATGGCATGAGTCATATCCGCTACCAGGGTGTATTTAACCGGGCCAATACCACCTTCATTAATCGGGGTATTACGCCATGCGTTATGTGCAAAGTGGGAGTCGATAGACACACCAATCACTTCTACACCACGCTTGGTGAATTCTTCCAGACGATGATCAAACGCGATCAGCTCTGATGGACAGACAAAGGTAAAGTCCAGTGGATAGAAGAACACAACGGCATATTTGCCTTCAGTTGCCTGTTTAAAATTGAAATTTTCAACGATTTCGCCACTGCCCAATACGGCAGCCGCATCAAAGTCTGGCGCTTCACGACCAACGAGTACACCCATTACAGGCTCCTTATACTAATTATTTAAAACCAAAGGAAAAAGCAGCAAGCTGCTTTAATAAAAATTCATTAAAATGAAGAACACGCTAACATAAAGCCAAACCGCAGGAATTCAACCCCTGAGTTACAATATACTCTTAAAGAAAATCTATTACAGCAATAGAATTAATCAATTACATGCAATTAAGCCAACACGATTTTAACTGTGATGCGGCCCGGCTGGCGCAAAAGCTGCTCGGCAAGGTGATTCGTCATCGTTACCGGGGCCACTGGCTGGCGGCGCGGATTATTGAAACCGAGGCCTATTACCTGCACGACAGAGCCAGCCATGCCTCGCTCGGTTACACCGACAAGCGCCGCGCACTGTTTATGCCCGCCGGCACCATTTATATGTATTACGCCCGGGGCAAGGATTCGCTCAATATCAGTGCACAGGGTGAGGGTAATGCGGTGCTGATTAAATCCGCCGTCTATTACCAGGACACACACTGCGATGCACATGCTTTACAGATTATGCAACAGCTTAACCCCGCCAGCAGCGGTGAAATGCGCCCGGTTGAAAAGCTCTGCAGCGGCCAGACGCTGTTATGCAGGGCACTGGGTATTCGGCTCAGCGACTGGGACCAGCAGCAATTTTGCCAGAGTGATTTCTATATTGATGATGTAGGCTATCGCCCGGCATCGATTATTCAAACCAGCCGCCTGGGCATAACCGCAGGACGCGACGAGGACCTGTTGCTGCGCTTTATTGATGAAGCCGAGGCGGACTATTGCACAAAGAACCCGTTGCGCCAGCGCCGGCCGAATTACCAGCGCATAACATCTGGCGACACTACTTCTGCTTCGGACGAAACGCCTTGATTACTGCTTCATTGGTTTGCAGGTACGGCCCTTCTATCAGGTCAATACAGTAGGGAATCGCCGGGAATACCGCATCCAGGCATTCACGGATGGATTTGGGTTTGCCCGGCAAATTCACAATCAGGCATTTGCCACGAATCCCCGCAGTCTGCCGCGACAGAATCGCGGTGGGCACATACTGCAGGCTCACCTGACGCATCAGCTCACCAAAACCCGGCATCATTTTATCGCACACCGCTTCGGTAGCTTCCGGCACCAGATCACGGGGCGCGGGACCGGTGCCACCGGTGGTAACCGTCAGGCAGCAGCCTTCCTTATCCGCCAGCTCAATCAGCGCCCCTTCAACCCCTGGCTGGTCATCGGGTACGATGCGATACACCGGTTCCCAGTCGCATTGCAGGTATTCTTTCAGGGTATCGATAATCGCCTGTCCCGACAGATCTTCATACACGCCAGCGCTGGCGCGATCCGATGCGGTGAGCACGCCGATTTTTATTTTTGACATAGGTCATTCACTCTCAACTGATTTTGAACCATTATAACAACAGCGACTCACAATTTCTCGGGCTGGATTTATGTCAGGGGATATCTGAATAAGCACGGCCATTAATCCTAACCCTTGATTGCAACGGACAGACTGCATGAGCAAACCCACAGAAACCGAATTAAAAACCGCACTGATTGCGGCACAGACCATGAAAGAGCATGACAAGGATCCGTTTTTTCTCGCCAAGTCACTGCTTAACCACGACTACCGACTCAAATATTTTGAAGACCTGCTGAAGGCAGCTGACCTGTATATGAATCACGGCCAGTCCGAATATGATCGACTGCAGCTGTTACACCAGATCGAGAAGGTCAGGCATGAAGAACTGCGCATCAGCAAACAGGACGAGGAAGATTTCGGTCTGGAATAATACTGGATTGTAAGTGAAGTGTATAAAGCCGAATCACCCGATTATTTCACCCACCAGATCCATGCATAAAAATCGCCCTGCCAGGCGCAGGTTTTCTTTATAATCACCCTATGAAACTCAATGCCGATCTAACCCAGGCCGCCCATTACCAGACCAACGAGGTTCCATGGGAAGCCTCACCCAGTGCCGGCGTGCAACGTCGCCGCATTGAATGCGATGACGATCATCCGCCGGTTGAACGGGTCACCACCCTGGTGCGCTTTGCCCCGGGCAGTGCCTTCAGTGGCCATGTGCACGGCGGCGGTGAGGAGTTTCTGGTGCTGGAAGGGGTGTTTTCCGACCAGCATGCGGACTACCCTGCCGGTTATTATGTACGCAACCCCAAAGGTACCGGCCACGCACCCCACAGCCATGAAGGCTGCACCATTCTGGTGAAACTCTGGCAAATGCACCCGCAGGATCAGCAACAGCTGGCGATCAATACCCGTGATGCAACACACTGGCAGACAGACCGGCAATACGGACAACGCCTGTCGCTGTTCAGCGCCGACTATGAAAGCGTGTGCATGATGAAATGGCCCGCCGGATTGCAACTGGATAATTTATGCTTTCCCGGTGGCGTGGAATACTTTGTCATCGAAGGTCGCTTTAGCGATCAGCATGGCCACTACAGTGCAGGCAGCTGGTTACGCCTGCCTGCGGGTAGCAAACAGAATATCCAGGTAACACAGGACTGTTTGTTATGGCGCAAAAGCGGTCATCTGCTACAGCCAATTGATTACACTCGCCAGCTCAATCGACACAGCCGCTGATAGCAGATGGCGAATAACATCATTATTATCGGCGCCGGCCTCAGTGGCCTGTATCTCGCATGGCAACTGGAACAAGCCCTGCCAGCCGACACCCGGCTGATTATTCTTGAAGCACGCGAGCGCACGGGCGGGCGCATACTCTCACCGCAGTGGGGCGAGTCTGCACAGGGCCGGGTTGACCTGGGCCCAGCCTGGATCTGGCCACAGTTCCAGCCACGACTGGCCCGACTGATGGATGAGTTGCACTGCCGCAGTTTCAGGCAGTTCACCCGGGGCAATATGCTGTATGAAAACGCCGAGCGCAAACTACAGCAATTTGGCGGACCGTCATCCCACGATCAGTCATACCGCGTGGTAGCCGGCACAGCAGAACTGATTAATGCACTGCAACGGCAGTTACAACGCAGCGAGATTCACCTGCACACTGAAGTGAATAGCATTGACCTGCGGAGCGGGAAAATTACTGCGACCTGCGCAGCTGACAATGCGGAAAAACCTGTCAGCTACGACGCCGATAAAATTATTCTTGCATTGCCCCTGCGCCTGCTGGCGCAGAATATACAACTCACACCACCGGTTGATGCTGCGTTATTACAGCAGTGGAATAACACCGCGACCTGGATGGCGAGCCACTGCAAAATTATTTTCATTTATGCGCAGGCATTCTGGCGCGAACAGCAATGCTCGGGGGAAGTGTTCAGCCATTACGGGCCAATGAGTGAAATTTATGACGCCTCGCCCGACGATGAAAGCGTCTATGCGCTCAGTGCCTTTATCGGACTCAATGCACAGCAACGTAAACAGATCGGTAAAGATGCCTTAATCAGTGCATGCCGGGCACAACTGCAGCGACTGTTTGGCGATGCCGCGGCACAGCCGCAGAAAATTTTTATTGAGGACTGGAGCGAAAACCCTTATACCGCCAGCGAACTGGATTTAAATACCCCGGCTCAGCATCCCCACTACCACGAAGATGCGCCCCGCGTACTGGGCGATAACCGGGTGTATCTGGCAGGCACGGAAACCGCACTTGAACACGGTGGCTACCTGGAAGGCGCACTGGAAAGTGCAGACTGCATTGTGAATTTATTGAATCAACACAACGCAGGTTAAACCTGCTTACTCAACCACCACAGAACGACCCACACCACGGGCATCGGAGGCAGCACTCATTTTTCCAGTCTGCTTATCCCATACAACCAGTTGCATATTGCCCCAGGGATTATCCGCCTGCTGCAATTCATGGCCGGCGTCCATCAGCTGATCAATCATTGTTTCATTGAAGGCATCGGCCTCATAAAACACCCGATCGGGTAAATACTGGTGATGCAGGCGTGGCGTATTCACTATCGTCTGCGCATCTTCACCCGCATAAAACTGCAAACTGCCCAGCAACACCATGGTGATAATGCGGCTGCCACCGGGTGAGCCGATCACCGCAATGCGCTGCGGGGTTTCCAGAAAGGTGGGCGTCATGCTGGAGAGCATGCGTTTGCCCGGCGCAATCGCATTGGCTTCCGCGCCCACCAGGCCATAGGCATTGGGCACACCGGGTTTGGCGGAGAAGTCATCCATTTCATCGTTTAATAACACCCCGGTGCCGGCGGCAACAAAGCCGGAACCAAACGGGTAATTGATCGACAGGGTCGCCGCCACGCGATTTCCCTGGTGGTCGATTACCGAAAAATGCGTGGTATCGCGACTGTTATTGTCATGCACCACGCCGGGCAATAACTCACTGGGCATGGCTTTATCCGGGTGAATACTGGCAGCCAGGCCCGCCGCATACTGTTTACTGGTTAAGCGTTTAAGCGGTACCTGCACAAAATCAGTGTCACCCAGAAATTGCGCACGGTCACGGTAGGCACGACGCATACTTTCAATTAAATAATGCACCGAGTCTGCATCTGCCAGGTTTTTAAACGGCAGGGTTTCCAGCTGATTGAGTATCTGCAGTATGGCGACACCACCGGATGATGGCGGTGCCACGCTGGTGATTTTCATATCGTGATACTCACCGCTCAGTGGTTTACGCTGCAGCACCCGGTATTGATCAAAATCTTTCTGCTGCCAGATACCGCCGTGCTGTTGCACCGCAGCTAATAGTTTTTCTGCCACTGCGCCCTGATAAAAACCGGCTGCACCCTTGTCGGCAATTTCACTCAATGTGTTTGCCAGCTCCGGCTGCTGAATCATCACACCCACATCAGGCACTTCATTATTGCGCAGGAAAATTTTTGCCGCATCCGCCGATGCACGTAATGCCTGCAGGCGGAAGCCCGCCATGCGCCGGTAATGTTCATCCACCGCAAAGCCGTTGCGTGCATACTCAATTGCCGGTTGCAAACTCTGCTTTAAACTTAAGTTGCCATATTCTGTTGATAACTGTTCCAGCGCAGCCACCACACCGGGAATACCCGCCGCCAGTGGCCCATCCATTGAGGCACCGAGGATCACCTTGCCCTCAGCATCCAGGTACATATCGCGATGCGCTTTCAGTGGTGCGGTTTCCCGACCATCGAGCATGGTCTGGAAGCCATCTTTCTCACGGTGCAGCAACCAGAAGCCACCACCGCCGATACCTGAACTGTAGGGCTCCACCACCGCCAGTGCCGCACTGATCGCCACTGCTGCATCAAACGCATTACCCCCCTGGGCGAGTATTTTCTCACCCGCCTCGGTGGCCAGCGGATGCGCGGTGGCGATTGCCGCTGGCTGGCGCTGATCCGCGCTGTGTTTATCTGCACCGTGTTTATCTACACTGGCCCAGCTGCAACTGATAACAAACAATAAACTGATAAAGGGAATGAGATTTTTTTTCATAAGCTGAGGTACTCAACTGGGCTGGAGGATAAGTAACGAAATGCTTCAGTCGTTAGTCTTTGGTCTTTGGTCGGAACAACTAAAGACGAACGACTAACGACTAACGACTTTCATTCCTGTACATAAAAAAAGGCCCCCGTGGGGGCCTTGATCTGAATCGGATTACTCGCCGGTGAGGTGTTTGTATTTTTCCATCAGCTCTTCCTGGGTCTCTACATGATCAGGGTCTTTGGGAATACAGTCGACCGGACAGACTTCAACACACTGCGGGGTATCATAATGCCCCACACATTCGGTGCATTTATTCGGGTCGATTTCATATATTTCATCACCGGCAGAGATTGCCTCGTTCGGGCACTCCGGTTCACACACATCACAGTTGATGCACTCGTCAGTTATAATTAATGCCATCTATCGCTCCTGGCCACGCCTGGCCTCAGGGGGTCTCTAACGCAGCGCTTCTGCTAGACCGATAATATCAGTGGTTGATTATACCTAAAAACAGCCGGCTTCGTCCCTACTCTGCGCAGGACTTTAGCGAATTTATTTCAGCTGCCGTGCACAAAACGTTGTTGCAGCGCTTCCACCACCACGGGATGTACAAACTGTGACACATCACCGTCCAGGGTGGCAATTTCCCGCACCAGTGAAGAGGAAATAAAGCTGCTGTTTTCCGACGGGGTGAGAAACAGGGTTTCTATCTGCGGTGCCAGCCGCCGGTTCATACTGGCCAGCTGCATCTCGTATTCAAAATCCGATACCGCACGCAGGCCACGCAGAATCACATTGGCATTCTGCTTATGCACAAATTCCACCAGCAGCTCGGAGAAACCACAGACTTCTACATTGTCGTATTCGGACAATACCATGCGCGCCAGGCTGATTCGCTGATCCAGCTCAAACAGCGGTGCTTTTGTCGGGCTGGCCGCGATCGCGATCACCACCTTGTCGAACAGGCGCGAGGCACGGGCGACCAGGTCACTGTGGCCATTGGTAATGGGATCGAAGGTTCCGGGGTATACCGCCACCACAGACATAGAAACTCCTCAGGAATTACGCTTACTTGCAGTTAATAATAATGGGACGCAGTAATGCATCTGCGTGGTAATGACACATCGGTCTTTATACCGCCGCATTCGACAGCCTGACTAGATAGTAGCCGACCTGACCGGCTTTTTTCTGTTTTGTTAGCTGCCAGCCCGGTGGCAGTGTCGGCAATGGCTGGCAAGCATCACATTCAATATACACACAGGCATCGCTGGATAACAGTTGCTGCTGACACAGAAGGTTTATTGCAGGTTCGAGTAAATCGCTGGCAAAAGGCGGGTCCAGAAACACCAGGTCGAATGGTTCACCCTGGTACTGGGCCAGCCAGTTAAGCGCATTAGCACGAATCAATTGTATATTCTGCGCCTGCAATAGCTGCATATTCGCCGCCAGCTGATCCGCCGCCGCAGGTTGTAACTCCAGCAGTGTCACACTGGCCGCACCGCGGGACGCCGCTTCAAACCCCAGTGCACCACTGCCGGCAAACAGGTCCAGGCAACGCGCACCGGGAATATCATTCTGCAGCCAGTTAAACAGGGTTTCCCGCACCCGGTCGGTAGTGGGCCTGAGTCCTGGCAGGTCCAGCACCGGCAACTGCCGGCTGCGCCATTCACCGCCAATAATCCGCAATTTGCCTGACGCGGCGGGCAATGATTTTTTGCCCGGTTTTGTTTTACCCGCGCCTGTATGACGTGGCTGTTTTCTAGTTGTCACCTTGCGTCTGCTTCCCGCCCACAATAATGGTAAGCATTTTATCCTCATGCAGGCGTCGTTGTAAGGCAGCATGTACATTATCGCGGGTTTGCTGGTTGATGCGGCTGACAAAGGTGTCGAGGTAATCCAGCGGTAACTGGTAAAAACCGATCATCGACAGGTACTCAACAATCTTCTTGTTACTGTCGATACGCAATGGAAAACCACCGGTGATATTTTTCAAACTGTCCTGCAACTCATCCTCGCCTGGGCCTTCGGCGATGTAATGATGCAATTCCTGCCTGACCACCTGCAGTGCCTGTTCCACCTGGTCATTGCGGGTTTGCAGGCCGATCTGGAATGGCCCCGCCTGTGCCATGGGTGAAAAATAACTGTAGGCACTGTAGGCCAGACCACGTTTTTCACGCACCTCATGCATCAGTCGCGAGCCAAAACCGCTGCCACCAAAGGCATGGTTGGCAAGATACAGCGCCAGGTAATCCGCATCACCCCGCGCCATGCCCACCTGCCCCATCAGCACCGTACTCTGCGCCGAGGGAAAATCAATCTGCACGGTTTTCGCTTCGCGCAGTGGCGCCACTTCGGGCAGAGACTGCGGAGCTTTTCCGGCGGGCAAATCCGCCAGCAGTTCATCGACCAGCTGTTCTGCCTGCACACGGCTTAACTGCCCCACCACACTGATGACCGCATTGCGGGCGACATAATACTGCTGGTAAAACTGCTGCAGGTCACGGCGTGTGAGCTGGCTCAGACTCTGTTCGGTGCCTTCGCTGGGCGAGGCATAGGGATGATCGCGATAAAGTTCCTGGTAAAAACGATCCGAAGCAATTGCACCCGGCGACTGCTTTTTAGATTTTACTGCAATTTTCAGCCGCTCCCGTTCTCGCTGGAAGGCCTGTTCGGGAAAATCCGGCTGGTTAAGAATCGCCTGCAGATTATTCAATGCCGGTTGCAGATATTTATCTTCACGCAAGCTGCGCAGACTTAACCAGGCCATGTCTTTCAATGCGCCATTGGAAAATTGCGCACCCACATTGGCAAAATTTTCCGCCAGCTGTTGCGCACTCCTGCCCGCCGCACCTTCAGCTAACAGCCCGTTAGTCATCAGGGCGGTGCCAGCCAGTTTACGCGGGGTAAAGCCGTCCCGTACACTGCCCGCATCAAATACTATGCGTACATCCACCATGGGAATATCATCCACCGGCACAAAGTACACCCGGGCACCCGAGTCGGTTTGCCAGTACTGTATCTGCGGTGTTGCCTGCGCCGTGTTCAGCAGCAGGCCCAGCACACCCAGGCTGGCCGCCAGCCAGTAACATTTAAAGTAATGTTTAATGCCCATGACGACCTCCTGCCGTTGCGCCGGCACGTGGCGCCGCGCCTGATGATTCAATTGGCTGGGGTTGCAGCATCGCCACGGTGAGCTGATCATCGCGCAGGTATTTCTGCGCAACCTGCTGCACCTGTTCGGCAGTGACCTGCTGGATTTTCTGCAGGTATTCAGCCTTGCGTTGCCAGCCCAGGCCAACGGTTTCCAGAATACCCAGCTGCATCGCCTGATAGAACACCGAATCTTTTTCGTACACATCCGCTGCCATCACCTGCGCCTTGACCCGTTCCAGTTCACTGTTGTCCGGAGCCTGCTGCTGCAGCTTGTTAATCTCTGCCTTGATCGCCTGCTCCAGTTCACCCAGGCTGTGGCCATCCCGCGGCGCAGCATCAAACAGAAACAGCGTCTGCTGACGCGCATAGGGATCATAACCGGCACCGACGGATGCAGCTATTTCCTGCTGCCGCACCAGGCTGCGACTGAGTCGGCTGCTATCGCCACCGTCGAGCACACCCGCCAGCACTTCCAGTGCATAGACTTCCCATTCTGCCTCTGCGGTATTCAGCACCGGGACTTTGTAACCCATTAACAAATAGGGAATTTTCGCTGGTGCTTTTACATTGATACGACGCTCACCGATCTGCGTCACTTCATGACGCGGCTTGGGCGCCTCAATCTGCGAGGGTTGGAGCGGACCAAAATACTGCTCGGCCCAGTGATAAACCTGTTGCGGTTGCACATCACCTGCCACAATCAGCGTGGCATTATTGGGGGCGTACCAGGTTTGATACCATTCACTGAGATCACTCAGCTGCATATTATGCAGATCGTCCATCCAGCCGATAATCGGCTGCTGGTAGGCGGCATTCATAAACGCCGTGGCATTAAACTGCTCATAGGTAAGTGAAGTCGGGTTGTCATCGGTGCGCGTGCGTCGCTCTTCCTTGATCACTTCGATTTCTTTTTTGAACTCGGCCTCACTCAACTGCAGATTTCGCATGCGATCCGCTTCGTGCTTCAGGCACAGCTCAAGCCGGTCACTGGCAATGCGCTGAAAATAGGCCGTGTAATCCTTGCCGGTAAACGCATTCTCGCTGCCACCATTGGCGGCAATAATTTTTGAAAACTCACCGGGTTCAAGTTTTTCGGTACCCTTGAACATCATATGTTCCAGTGCATGGGACACCCCGGTAATGCCGGGATACTCATAGGAACCGCCCACCTTGTACCACACCTGGGACACCACCACCGGCGAACGGTGATCCGGCTGCACCAGAATTTTCATGCCGTTATCCAGCTGGTAACTGAACACACCGTCCTCGGGCATCACTTCTGCCGACTGGTCCGGCCGCTGCGTACCAGGCTGACAGGCTGCCAGCACCAGCACACTGCCCGCCACACACAGCGCCCGTGGAATTGCCAGTGGAATTCGTTTCAATAAATGCATACACATCCTGATTTAATTAATAAATGCGAATTAATAAAGCGCTCACAAAAGACCCGCCGCAACGCAGACAAGTTCCCGGTTTTGCCCGCCATCGCCAGCTTACAATTCCTTTGCCCAGCGCGGAATGATAGGATAAGCCCTCATATCCAACCACTCTATATTACAAGCAGCCCATACTATGTTTGGTTTTTTACGCCGTAAAAAAGACAAAGCGAAACAGACAAGCGAGACAGATGCCGAGCAAACCGGCGAACTTGCCCCTGAAGCAACCCGCGATGAATCATCCACCGCTGAAGCGACAACCAGCGAGGCCCCTGCACCTGAACCAGCTATCACTGAAACACCCATAGCCGAGTCACCCGCCGCGGAATCACCTGCTAACGCGGTCGACACCATAGCAGAAGCCGCGGCAGCAGACACCACTGAAAGCAAAAAGGGCATGTTCAGCCGGCTGCGCGATCGCCTCAGCAAAACCCGCGGCAGCCTCACCGATGGTATGGCGGATCTGCTGCTGGGCAAAAAAACCATTGATAATGATTTACTGGAAGAACTGGAAACCCGCCTGCTCAGCGCCGATGTGGGTATTGAAGCGACCACGCGGATTATTGATGACCTGACCCGACGTGTGTCACGCAAGGAACTGGGCGACCCCGAGGCGCTGTTCAATGCACTGTGCGAAGACATGGTGGATATTCTGCAGCCGGTGGAACAGCCCTTACAGATCGACACGCAAAAACGTCCCTATGTGATCCTGGTCGTAGGCATTAACGGCGCCGGCAAAACCACCACCATTGGCAAACTCGCCAAGCGCTTCCAGAACCAGGGGCAGTCGGTGATGCTGGCGGCCGGTGACACCTTCCGTGCCGCGGCGGTGGAACAGCTGCAGACCTGGGGCGAGCGCAACCATATTCCGGTAATTGCCCAGGGTACCGGCGCCGATTCCGCCTCGGTGATTTTCGATGCCATTTCCTCGGCCCGTGCACGCAATATCGATATTGTGATTGCTGACACAGCAGGTCGCCTGCACACCCAGTCCAACCTGATGGATGAGTTGAAAAAAATTAAACGGGTTATGGCCAAACTGGATGCAGCCGCACCCCACGAAACCCTGCTGGTAATGGACGCCGGTTTTGGCCAGAACGGTCTGGTACAGGCGCAGCAGTTTAACGAGGCGATGGGTTTAACTGGCCTGGTGCTGAGTAAACTGGATGGCACCGCCAAAGGCGGCATTGTCTTCGCCATTGCGGAAAAACTGGGCACACCAATCCGTTTTATCGGCGTGGGTGAAAGCATCGACGACCTGCGGGAATTCCATGCCCGTGAATTTGTTGAAGCACTGCTGGATAAACAATAAAGCCGCTTTGCCCCTTGTATAACTTAGTGCAGAATAAGCAGCCATATGATTCGCTTTGATAATGTCAGTAAACGCTACCCCGGTGGCCACGAAGCCCTGAGCAATGTGGGCTTTCACCTGCCCCGTGGTGAAATGGCCTACCTCACCGGCCACTCCGGCGCAGGCAAAAGTACCCTGCTCAAACTGATTGCGCTGATCGAGCGCCCCAGTCGCGGCAACCTGCTGCTGGACGGCATTAACCTGAGCAGTGTCAGCAATAGCAAAATTCCCTATGTTCGCCGCAATATCGGCATTATTTTCCAGAACCACCACCTGCTGTACGACCGCCCGGTGTTCGACAATGTGGCACTGCCACTGGTGATTGCCGGTTACCAGCACCGGGAAATCGGTAAACGGGTGCGCGCTGCACTGGACCAGGTTGGCCTGCTGAACAAGGAAAAATCGATGCCGATCACCCTCTCCGGCGGTGAACAGCAGCGGGTTGGCATTGCCCGTGCCATTGTGCACAAGCCGGGGCTGCTGCTGGCAGATGAGCCCACCGGCAACCTCGACCCGGAACTGTCACGGGACATTATGCAACTGTTCGCGCGCTTTAATCAGGTCGGTGTCACCGTACTGATCGCCAGCCATGACCTGGACCTGATCGAGCAGATGGGCAGCCCGGTGGTGAGCCTGAGCGATGGCCGGGTGGAGCGCAATGACCTGGCCACTGGCAGGGTTGCCAGCAGCACTGGAGACGCAGATGGCCAGGGCTGACAGTAACCAGCGGGCAAAAAGCAGTCCGCTCAAGGCCTGGGGCACCAATCACCTGCGCACCCTGCTGGCCAGCCTGGGCAATATGAGCCGCCAGCCCGCTTCCTCGCTGATGACCATTGCGGTGATCGCGATTGCACTGGCACTGCCGTCGGGCCTGCTGGTATTGCTGAATAATGCCAGCCACCTCAGCGTGGGCTGGGACAATAGCGCACAGATTTCGGTGTTTTTGCAGAAGGATGCCTCGGAAAAACAGGCGCAGGCACTGCTCGATAAGCTGCGTTTGTATGAGGATATTGACGACGTCAGGCTGATTCATAAAGACCAGGCACTGCGGGAATTCAGTGAAATCTCCGGCTTTGGCAATGCGGTCGAAGCACTGGATGATAACCCGCTGCCCCATGTAATTGCGGTGCAACCGAAAATCGATCCGCGCCGGCCTGACAAGATTCCCCATCTGTTAAAACAGCTGAATGAATTGCCCCAGGTGGAGCTGGCACAGCTGGATCTGCAATGGGTGAAACGCCTGTTTGCCATGCTGGAAATTGCCCAGCGGGGCATCTGGATTATCGGCAGCCTGCTGGGTCTGGCGGTGCTGCTGGTAGTGGGCAATACCATCCGCCTCGACATCCAGAACCGACGCGAGGAAATCGAAGTTACCAAGCTGATCGGCGGCACCGATGCCTTTATCCGCCGGCCGTTTCTCTACACCGGCTTCTGGTACGGTTTTGCCGGCGGCCTGCTAGCCTGGTTGCTCACCAGCCTGTCCATTGGCCTGCTGGATAACTCGGTGACCCAGCTGGCTTCGCTGTATAACAGCGGCTACCAGCTAAGCGGGCTTAATTTCAGCGAAACCATCGGTCTAATCGGTTTTAGCTGCTGCCTCGGCCTGGTGGGCTCGTGGATTGCCGTGGGACGCCACCTGAGCGAAATCGAACCCAGCTAAGCTCCCTCACCCAGCCCGCCAGAACCGCGCTGCACCTCTTGCCAAATGGATGCAGCTGGCTATACTGGGTGTTCGCCACGGTCTGTGCAGGCCCTCACCTGTTCTCTTTCTACAGACCGTAATCCCTTATAGAATGGGGGTTGCCAGCGATTTTTCAACATATTAGTATGAACTTATGCCGCAATTAGCACTCAAATGCAAAGAGTGCTAACATCATGCTGAAACCTATGGAGCTGATATGTCAAACAAACTAGTCATTGCCTCAAATCACTTGCCCCTGGCCAGTGGCAGCCTGGATCAATACATCCAGAATGCGCAGGCCATGCCTATGCTGACTGAAGAAGAAGAGCGCGAGTACGGCCGTCGCCTGCACGAGCACGGCGACCTGGAAGCGGCGCAGAAGCTGGTTATGTCCCATCTGCGTTTTGTGATTCGCATCGCCCGCGGCTACCAGGGTTACGGCCTGCCACTGGCGGATCTGATTCAGGAAGGTAATGTCGGCCTGATGAAAGCGGTAAAACGCTTCAGTCCCGAACACAATGTACGCCTGGTGTCATTTGCGGTGCACTGGATTCGCGCTGAAATCCATGAATATGTACTGAAAAACTGGCGCATTGTTAAAGTCGCCACGACCAAGGCGCAACGTAAATTATTCTTTAACCTGCGCAGCGCGAAAAAACGCCTGGGCTGGTTCAGCAAGGAAGAAGTGGAAGGCGTTGCTGAAGATTTAGGTGTAAAGCCTGAAACCGTACTGGAAATGGAATCGCGCCTGAGCAACTATGATATGGCGTTTGATGCATCAGCCGATGACGATGATGATGCCATGCTGTCGCCCTCAACCTATCTGGCGGCACCCACCAGTGATCCGGCACAACAGCTGGAGTCAGACGACTGGAGCGAACAGCGAGTCGAGGCACTGCAACAGTCACTGGAAGTACTGGATGATCGCAGCCGCGACATCCTGATGTCGCGCTGGATGGATGAAGACAACAAGGCCACATTGCATGACCTGGCAGCCAGATACAATGTGTCTGCCGAGCGCATACGCCAGCTGGAAAAAAACGCGATGAAAAAAATGCGCACTGTGCTGGAAGCCTAGCGATAAGACCAAGGCTATAAGCTATAAAAAAGCGTTCATTTTATGGACGCTTTTTTTATGGGTAAGCGGTATTTTTAGGTCGTTAGTCCTGGGTCATTAGTCGTTAGTCAGTCTTTGACTAATGACGATGGGCTAACAACCTGACTGGTTCCCATGCTCCTGCGTGGGAACCCTTTCTTCCAGGCTGTACACACTATTGTTAACGTCTCGTTGAATATGCGTTCCCACGCGGGAGCATGGGAACGAGCATTAAGGTATCTACGTTTTCAGGCGCATATCAATCATTTTGACCAATGACGAAGGACTAACGACTAACGACACAGAAACGGACACATATGAAAATCAGCTCACTTAAAACCATTCAATCCGGCCCGGTGTCACATAACCCGGCGATAAAAAAACAGCAGATGCTGGGCACGAATGAACTGGATCATCTGATACAGTTTTCACAGGCGGTGTTTCCAGCCGGCGAAATCGCAGGCGCACACAGTCACCCGGATATGAACGAAGTATTTTTTATTCTCTCCGGCACGGGACAGATGCGCATTGATGATAAAACTATCGAACTGGAACCCGGCATGTGCATCACGGTGGAAGCCGGTGAGGCGCACGAGATTGAGAATACCGACGAAGCTGACCTGGTGATCAATTATTTTGCCCTGCCCACCAACTAAACCGATCCGTAGGTTGGGGTAAGGCACGCACCCCAACTTACATACGCTCAGGGTGTATTCGTTGGGGTTCCTGCGTCACCCCAACCTACGGTAAAAATTCATTTTCAGGGTACAATCAGGCGGCAACAACTATCGTTTTATAATTTCGTGCGGCGCGATGGTTATTTCACCACTTTCAAATTTTGTTTTACGCGGCCGAGTTTTCCAGGCATGGCCATACACCACTTCGTAACTGGCGGGCAACACATCGTTGCTGCGGAAATTTTCATAGTGCTCAATCACCCGCTTTAACTTTGCCGGTGTCACCAGCCCCTGTGCTGTATTTTCCTGCTGTGTTTTCAATGTGGTATTGGCACCAATCGCTTTAAGGTCGGCCATCACCGCCATCGCGTCCTGATAGGTCAGTACCATCATATCCATATCCATTACCGGCTCCGCCAGTCCAACCTGAATCAGTTCATCACCCAGCTCATGCATATCGATGAATTCATTCACATGGGGATGGTCATCCACCTCGCGCCAGCTGCTTTTTAATTCGCGCAATGTATCCGGGCCAAAACTGCTGAACATCAACAGGCCATCGGGCTTCAATACCCGTTTGAATTCGGCGAACACTTTTCGGTAGTCACACCATTGCAGCATCAAACTGGAAAACACCAGATCAATCGATTCATCGGCGAGCGGAATCTGTTCTGCATCGGCACAGATCAGCTGCGGCTTTCTTAACCAGCCACCTTTGGCTTTTGTCTGCCGCAACATTTCTGTCGACAGATCCAGTGAAATCACCCTGGCTTTTTTATATTTCTGTAACAGCCCCTGGGTTCCCCAGCCTGTACCGCAACCCGCATCAAGAATAGTCACGGGATCAATGCGCGTTAAATCCAGACGCTGCAACATTTCATTACACACCGTGCGCTGCAACACCGCGGAGGATTCGTAATGCTGCGCCCTGGCATCGAAATGCCGTTTAATGCGATTTTTTTCTGAAACAGAATGAGTCACTGATAACAAGTCTTTGTATTGATGTGGTTGCCCGGGAACAACTTTACCTGGGAACAATTTGCATTTATTAATCTGCAGGGCGGACTATGCAGCTCTGTATAAACGCCATTAACTGCCGGGCGAAAGCATCACTGTGCGATAAAAACGGCGCATGCCCCGCCGTGGCATAACATTCAACCGCGGCTTCCGGCATTAACTGTGACAGGGCCCCGGCCAACGAGGCTTTTACCAGACCATCCTGACCGCCCAGTGCCCAGCTAACCGGTAAGTTTATTTGCGCCAGCTCAGCCCGCAGATCACTCTGTTTTAAAATTTGCAAGCCGGCCTGCAGGCTGGCAGCATCCGGTTCGGTTTCCTGCAGAATCATTTCACGCAACTCACGCAGGATCTGTCGCCCGGAAACCGAGCCTTTAACCTGCAATGACAGGAAACGACGAATTGTACCTGAAAAATCACTGGCAAGTGATTCGGCAAACTGGTCGAACACCGCCGCATCCACGCCATGCGGCCAGCCCGACTGTGCCACAAAACAGGGATTACTGCTTACCAGCAGCAGACCATCCGCCTGCAGCGGAGTCTCTTTCTGCGCGGCCGCCTGCACACAGGCCAGTGCACCCAGCGACCAGCCCACCAGTAATAAGGGGCGGTCGTGCACCTTAAACTGTGCGCAGTGTTGCTGCAGATCCTCAGCCAGTGCGTGCAAGTCAGTCAGCGATTCAGCATGACGACGACCATGGCCAGGCAGGTCGATGGCATGACAGTCAATCCACTCCGGCAGGCTGTCCATCAACGGCTGCCACACCCGCCGGTTCATGCCCCAGCCGTGCACAAATAAACAGCTAACCGGTGACGCCGCCTGGCTCATGCTCTTACACCATCAAACGCAAACAGGCGAAACCTACCCACTGTGGCTATTTCACCACGGACACCGTTTCGTGCTAAATTGCGCGCTCTGATTTTGACTCTCACAGGTAACCTTTTGTGGATCTATTTGAACAGCCCATTATACTGATTATTGGCTTCGCCCTGTTCGGCTATTTGCTCGGCTCGGTCTCCACCGCCATTATTACCTGTCGATTAATGGGCCTGCCGGATCCGCGCAGCGAAGGCTCACGCAACCCGGGCGCCACCAATGTGCTGCGACTCGGCGGTAAAAAAGCCGCGGCTATCACCCTGTTCGGCGACATGCTGAAAGGCCTGCTGCCGGTACTGATTGCCCTGTCTCTGGGGATGTCCGATGCGGTGATTGCCGCCTGCGGGCTGGCGGCCTTCCTGGGGCATTTATACCCGCTGTATTACGGTTTCCAGGGGGGCAAGGGCGTGGCCACACTGCTGGGCGTACTACTGGGCATGCACTGGTTACTGGGGCTGGGCACCATTGGCGTGTGGCTTGGTATGGCATTTACGTTCCGCTATTCCTCCCTGTCCGCACTGGTGGCGGCAACCGCCTCACCCATGCTGGCCTGGTTTATCACCCATTCACCCATTATCAGTGCCAGCATCGCGTTGATGGCCGTGCTACTGATCTGGCGACATCGCAGCAATATCAGAAACCTGATGGCGGGCAGGGAAGATAAAATCGGCAGCCGTAAAAAAGACTGAGTAGCAGTCGTTAGTCCTTCGTCATTAGTCGGACTCAGACTAACGACCAAAGACTAACGACCCACGACTAACGACCAATAACGTCGACTGCCGTTAACTCACTCATTGGCCAGCGCGCCCGCACCTGTATACCCAGTGATTCGTGCTGCCCTGCCAGTAGACGCAGGCAACCGGCGAAGGCGATCATCGCGCCGTTATCGGTGCAGAACTCGATGCGCGGGTAAAACAGCTCACCGCCTTCTTTCTGCATCATCTGCTGCAGTGATTCACGCAGGCGCAGATTAGCCCCCACGCCACCGGCAATTACCAGTGTACTGGCTCCCACCTGCTGCACCGCGCGGCGACATTTGATGGTGAGTGTATCCACCACCGCTTCTTCAAAAGCGCGGCAGATATTGGCCTTGGTCTGGGTATCTTCATTGCCCTCTGCGACCTCTTTCTGCCAGGTATTCAGGGTGTAGGTTTTCAGGCCACTGAAGCTGAACTCCAGCCCCGGCCGATCGATCATGGGTCGAGGGAATTTATACACCCCCGGCTCGCCCTGCTGCGCCAGTTTCGCCAGCACCGGTCCACCGGGATATCCCAGCCCAAGCAGTTTGGCGGTTTTATCGAAGGCCTCACCGGCGGCATCATCCAGGCTTTCACCCAGCAGGGTGTACTGACCAACCCCTTTGACCTCTGCCAGCAGGGTATGACCACCGGACACCAGCAGAGCCACAAAAGGGAACTCCGGTGCCGGATCTTCCAGCATGGGCGCCAGCAGATGCCCCTCCATATGATGCACACCAATCGCCGGCACGCCCAGCCCCAGCGCCATGGCGCGGCCGGTGCAGGCGCCCACCATCAATGCCCCCACCAGACCGGGGCCTGCAGTGTAGGCAATGCCATCCAGTTGTGACTTGCTCACCCCCGCTTTCTGTAACACCTGCTCTGCCAGCGGCAGCAGATAGCGCACATGGTCGCGGGATGCCAGCTCCGGCACCACCCCGCCATACTCACCGTGCAGCGCAACCTGCGAGTGCAATACATGGGCCAGCAGCCCCTTTTCGGAGTCATACACCGCCAGCCCTGTTTCGTCACAGGAGGACTCAATACCCAGTACAATCATAGAATCTACTTAATCTTTGTATATTTAATTTTGGTAATTATTTAAAAACTGATATAATCCCGCGGTTCAACGGCAGGCCATTTGCAAATCCATGGTCTGTGCACCAACAGATTAAACTATTTTAGAGTGAGAATTCTGAATGCCACAAGTTAAAGTTAAAGACAACGAGCCATTTGACGTTGCTCTGCGTCGTTTCAAACGCTCATGCGAGAAAGCCGGTATCTTAACCGAAATCCGTCGTCGCGAGTGCTATGAAAAGCCCACAACCGAGCGTAAGCGCAAAGCAGCAGCTGCAGTTAAGCGCAACCTGAAGAAACTGTTCAAAGAGCGTGAGCGCCTGACTCGCAATCCACATCGCCGCCGCTAGTCAGCACTGAACGGCCCGCGATATGAGTCTCAAGCAAAACCTGACCGATGCCATGAAAGCCGCCATGAAAGCTGGCGACAAACCCCGTCTGGGCGTGATTCGCCTGGTGATGGCCGCGATAAAGCAGGTTGAAGTGGACGAACGCATCGAGCTGGATGATGAGCGAGTACTCGCCGTGCTGGACAAGATGGTCAAGCAACGCCGTGAGTCGATCAGCCAGTATTCCACGGCCGGCCGTGATGACCTGGTGCAACAGGAAGAATATGAAGTCAGCGTACTTCAGGACTTTCTTCCGGAAGCACTCAGTGACGATGAAATCGAACAGATGATTGCAAAAGCGGTCGATGAAACCGGCGCCAGCTCCATCAAGGACATGGGCAAGGTCATGGGACTGCTCAAGCCGCAAATGCAAGGGCGAGCCGACATGGGCGCCGTTAGCGGCAAAATAAAAGCCCGGCTCAACGCCTGATATTCCTGCATTCTGCTCCGGCCGTTCAGCGGCTGCCTGCACACCAACACACGCCAAGCTGACACATGACAGAACTTAAAAACGACCGTTTTCTCCGCGCACTCCTTAAACAGCCTGTGGATCGCACGCCGATCTGGATTATGCGCCAGGCGGGCCGCTATCTGCCTGAGTACCGCGCCACCCGTGAACAGGCCGGCGACTTTATGAGCCTGTGCAAGAACCCGGAGCTGGCCTGCGAAGTCACACTGCAGCCGCTGCGTCGTTTTGATCTGGATGCAGCCATCCTGTTTTCCGACATTCTGACCATCCCCGATGCGATGGGTCTCGGCCTGTATTTTGAAACCGGCGAAGGTCCCTGTTTTGAAAGCCCGATTCGTCGAGCCGCAGACATCAAGAACCTGCCCATCCCGGATCCGGAAGGCGAGCTGCGTTACGTCATGGATGCGGTACGCACCATTCGCCGCGAGCTGGATGGCAGTATCCCCCTGATCGGCTTTACCGGCAGCCCCTGGACACTGGCCACCTATATGATCGAAGGCGGCAGCAGCAAAACCTTCAGCAAGTCGAAGACCATGCTGTTCGACCAGCCCGCACTGGCGCACCAGCTGCTGGAAAAAGTCACCGAGTCGGTCACCAGCTACCTCAATGCCCAGGTGGCCGCCGGCGCACAGGCACTGATGATGTTCGATACCTGGGGCGGCAGTCTCAACCCGGAAATGTACCGCGCCTTCTCACTCGACTATATGCGACAGATTGTTGCCAATGTGACCCGCGAAGCCGATGGCCGCCAGGTGCCGATTATCCTGTTCACCAAGGGTGGCGGACAATGGCTGAATGAAATGGCGGATACCGGCTGTGATGGCTTGGGCCTGGACTGGACCACCAATATCGGTGATGCCCGCGCACAGGTCGGCGACCGTGTGGCACTGCAGGGCAATATGGATCCTAATACCCTGTATGCCTCACCGGACACCATTCGTGCCGAAGCTGCAAAAATTCTTAAAGACTACGGCAATGGCAGCGGCCATGTGTTTAACCTGGGCCACGGCATTACCCCCGACATTAACCCCGATCACGTCAAGGCACTGGTTGATGCGGTACATGAGCTGAGCCAGCCCTACCACAAATAACGATCACCACTCTATTGCTTGCGGCCTGAGCCAGCCCGGCGTCAGGCCGCACTTCCCCACAAATTCCGCACTAACTTTTTGACCTCACTGCAATTCCTTGTCAGAATGCAAAGCACATAATTATAATCACAACCGACAGGGCCACTGACACACAGCAGCCCCTTGCAACACTTAAAGGAATATCCCTGAATGATCAAAAAATGCCTGTACCCGGTGGCTGGCTATGGCACCCGCTTTCTGCCTGCGACCAAATCCATGCCCAAGGAAATGCTTCCCATTGTTGATAAACCGCTGATTCAATACGCCGCCGAAGAAGCCATGGACGCCGGTATGACCGAAAACGCCTTTGTCACCGGCCGTGGTAAACATGCGATTCCCAACCACTTCGACATCAGTTACGAGCTGGAAAACGAAATTTCCGGCACCGGCAAGGAAGAAAAACTCACCGACATCCGTCGCCTGATTGACAACTGCTCATTCACCTACACCCGACAGAAACAGATGAAAGGCCTGGGTCATGCGGTACTCACCGGCGAAAATATGATTGGCGACCAACCATTCGGGGTAATTCTTGCAGATGATTTATGCCTGCCGGACGAAGGTGGCCAGGGCATTATGTCGCAGATGGTGGATCTGTATAAACAGTTCCGTTGTTCCATTGTGGCAATCGAAGAAGTGCCCATGGAAAACATCAGCAGCTACGGCGTAATTGATGGCGAGATGGTGAACGAGAATATTTTTCGCGTGAAGAACATGGTGGAAAAACCATCACAGGACAAGGCGCCCAGCAACCTTGCGGTGATCGGCCGTTACATTCTGACACCGGATATTTTCGACATTCTGCGCGAGACCAAACCCGGCGCCAATGATGAAATCCAGCTCACCGATGCAATTATGACCCAGGCCAAAAATGGCTGCGTAATGGCCTATAAATTCAAGGGTCGTCGTTTCGACTGCGGCAGTGTTGAGGGCTTTATTGAAGCCACCAACTACTGCTATGAAAATATCTATAAAAAGAAATAGTTTTATAACGTCACACAAAAAAGCGCAGACAACATTCTCTGCGCTTTTTTACGCCTGCAATATAGCGTGTCATTGCTCAAACCGGATCAGTAAATAACAGCCGATTTAATTCGTTTTACGCCACAACTACCCAATACATCTCACAGAAACGAACCAGCTACATACCTGTTACACCATTCAACTTTCTGCACAAACGGCCGCTATAGTCGATATGCCTTCATATCTGAAAACATTACTGAGCCTGCCAATACTAATCTGTCTGTATGCCTGTGCACAGCCTGGCTACTTTGATGACCCTGATCCGGAATTTCCCAGCAGCATCACACAGCCGCCCCTCCCTCCTGCCAGGACACAAGAAACACAACCCACTCCGGCACAACGACAAACCAGTGAATTCAATCAGGCGTTTGAACAACTCAAGGCCGCAAAATACCGTGCTGCGATTGAACAGTTCAAACAGTTTATGCAGCGATACCCACAGAGCGAATATCGCGCCGAAGCCCGTTACTGGATCGGTGAGGCGCACTACCTGGCAAAAGACTACCCACAGGCGCTGGAACAGTTTTCCCATATCATTATTTATTTTGCCGACAGCGAATTTGCCCGCCAGGCCATGCTAAAATCCGCCGACACCTACCGGGCCATGCAGGACATTCCCCAGGCAAGGCTGTTCTATCAGCGGGTGATCAAAAACCACCCCGACACCAGTTATGCGGTTAAAGCCACAGAACGACTTCGCCAGCTGCAATAGAAGCTCCGCAGCTTATAGGGGCAAACCCTGTTCGGCAGCTTGTTAATCCCCAGCAGGATTGTGCTTTATACGGCGTTTAGCCGCTGTTTGTTGCCATTTTTATGGTGGTATATTACCTGTCACTTATCTTTTTTTTGGGCGGCATTTCCTGTAAAATACTCGACCCCTTGTCCGTCGCCCAGACGTTAGTGGGCGAATTTCCGGAAAGCTAAATTTATCAATACGCGGGCAGGCGACTACCTGCACCGCGTATTAAGAGGCAGTTATGAGCGAAAATAACACTATCTTCAATCAGTACACACGACCCAACAAGCACGGTTTATACGACCCTGCAAACGAAACGGAAAACTGTGGCGTAGGCTTTGTCGCTCATATTAAAGGTCAACCCAGCCATCAGATCGTTAAAGACGCCGACCATATCCTGCGCCGCATGGTGCACCGTGGCGCCTGTGGCTGCGAAACCAACACCGGTGACGGTGCCGGCATTATGACCAGCCTGCCCTACGAATTTTTACAGCGTGTTGCCAGGGAAGACCTGTCTGCGGAATTGCCGGAAAAAGGCCGTTACGCTGCCGGTAACGTATTCCTGCCGGTTGATGAAAGTGAGCGCGCACGCTGCAAGCAGCGGGTAAACCAGGCCATTGAAGCCTCGG
This sequence comes from Gammaproteobacteria bacterium, assembly GCA_036567985.1. Lineage (GTDB taxonomy): Bacteria > Pseudomonadota > Gammaproteobacteria > SZUA-229 > SZUA-229 > SZUA-229. The sequence goes on from DATCTK010000049.1 coordinate 70,956, forward strand.
GGCAGACCCTGATCGGCTGGCGCCAGCTGCCGGTTGACCCGATCAAGGCGGACATCGGCCCGACCGCACGCCGCGCCATGCCACATATGGAACAGCTGTTTATCGCTGCCGCCGACGGCACTGACAACGACGCCTTCGAGCGCGCACTGTATGTGCTGCGCAAGGACAGCTCCAATAGCATCCGCAATGATGAAAGCTTCAAGCAGCGTGAAATGTTCTATGTCTGCTCGCTGTCAACCCGGGTGATTGTCTACAAGGGCATGCTCAACCCGGACCAGATGATGCCCTTCTACCAGGACCTGAATGCAAGTGATTACACCGCGCACCTGGCGATGGTGCACTCACGCTTCTCCACCAACACCTTCCCCTCATGGGATCGCGCCCAGCCCAAGCGCTTTATGAGCCATAACGGCGAAATCAATACTCGCCTGGGCAATGCCAGCTGGATGCGTGCCCGCGAAGGCACCGCAGAAAGCCCGCTGTTTGGTGACGACATCAAGCGCGTACTGCCGGTGATCGAGCCGGATGTGTCCGATTCGGGCAGCTTCGACAATGTGCTGGAATTCCTGCTGATGGGTGGCCGCAGCCTGCAGGAAGCGATCATGATGATGGTGCCGGAAGCCTGGCAGAACGACAGCAGCATGTCGGAAGAAAAGCGCGCTTTCTATGAATACCAGTCGGCACTGATGGAGCCCTGGGATGGCCCGGCCTCGATCGTGTTTACCGATGGTCGTTATATCGGTGCCACCCTGGATCGTAACGGCCTGCGCCCCAGCCGCTATTACCTGACCCACGACGACCGTGTGGTCATGGCATCCGAAGTTGGCGTGCTGCCGATCGAGCCGGACAATGTCAAATTCAAGGGCCGCCTGCAGCCGGGCAAGATGTTCCTGATCGACTTCGACCAGGGTCGCATGATTCCCGACGAGGAAGTCAAACACGAATTTGCCTCGAAACAGCCCTACCACCAGTGGCTGTCCAACCAGCGTATTTCACTGGCCCAGCTGGAGCCCACCCAGGAACCCCACGGTTTTAACCAGGACGACCTGCTGCCGCGCATGCGTGCCTTTGGCTACACCTCGGAAACCATGCAGTTTATGTTGCTGCCACTGGTAAAAGAAGGCCGTGACCCGGTTGGCTCCATGGGCAATGATGCGGCACTGGCCTGTATGTCAAACAAATCACGGATGATTTACGACTACTTCAAGCAGCTGTTTGCCCAGGTCACCAACCCGGCGATTGACTCGATCCGTGAAGAAGTGGTGATGTCACTGCAATGCTATATCGGCCCGGAAAAAAACCTGCTGGAATCCAGCGAAGAGCATGCGCATCGCCTGCTGGTGCCCCACCCGATCATTACCAATGAAGAACTGGCCTCACTGAAACACATTAATTACCGTGGCTGGACTTCGCAAACCATCGATATCACCTATGACAAGGCGGAAGGCAAAGCCGGCCTGGCGAAGGCCCTGGATCGCATCTGTGCCGAAGCCACCCAGGCGATTAATGACGGCCACAGCCTGGTGATTCTGTCGGATCGCAATGTCAGTGCCGAACGTGTGCCAGTGAGCGCACTGCTCGCTACCGGCGCGGTGCACCAGCACCTGGTAAAAGAGCACATGCGTACCCGTATCGGCCTGGTACTGGAATCCGGCGAAGCCCGTGAAGTGCATCATCACTGCCTGCTCACCGGCTACGGCATAGACGCGATCAACCCCTACCTGGCGTTCGAGGCCCTGTGGGATGCACAGCGCAAGGGTCTGCTCGATCCCAAAGTTTACGACAACGATGACAAGATCGTTGCCGGCTACCGCAAGTCGGTGGGCAAGGGCATGTTCAAGGTGTTCGCCAAAATGGGTATCTCCACCCTGCAATCCTATAAAGCGGCGCAAATTTTTGAAGCCGTGGGCCTGGCAGACGACGTGATCGCGCGTTGTTTCGAAGGCACGGCCAGCCGTATCCAGGGGGTCAGCCTCGACGTACTGGCGGAGGAATCACTGCGCCGCCATGCGCTGGGCTATACCGCCCGCGAAAGCCAGGTCACGGTACTGCCCAACCAGGGCGATATGCACTGGCGTGCCAATGGTGATCGCCATATGTGGAACCCGCTGAGCATTTCCAGCCTGCAGCAGGCGGCACGCAGCGGCGATGCCAGTGCCTATGAGCACTTTGCCAAACTGGCTAACGAAGACACTAAGCAATGCACATTGCGCGGCATGCTGAACTTCAAGCAGGGCGTCAATGCAGCGATTGATATCAGCGAAGTGGAGTCTGCCAAGGACATCGTAAAACGCTTTGCCACCGGTGCCATGAGCTTTGGTTCAATCTCGCCGGAGTCCCATGAGTCACTGGCAATTGCAATGAACCGCATGGGCGGCAAGTCCAATACCGGTGAAGGTGGTGAGGACTCTGCACGCTGGACCCCGGATGCCAATGGCGATTCACGTCGCTCGGCAATCAAGCAGGTAGCCTCCGGTCGCTTTGGTGTGACCATTGATTACCTGACCAATGCCGATGAGCTGCAGATCAAGGTCTCCCAGGGTGCGAAGCCCGGTGAAGGCGGCGAACTGCCCGGCACCAAGGTGGACGAACTGATTGCACGCCTGCGTCATTCAACCCCCGGGGTTGGTCTGATCAGCCCACCGCCACACCATGACATTTACTCTATCGAGGATCTGGCACAACTGATTCACGACCTGAAGAACGCCAATAAAAACGCGCGTATCTCGGTTAAGCTGGTGGCGGAAAACGGCGTGGGCACCATTGCTTCCGGCGTCACCAAGGCCCATGCAGATCACATTGTGATTGCCGGTCACGATGGCGGTACCGGTGCCTCGCCAATCACCTCGATCAAGCACGCTGGTCTGCCGTGGGAGCTGGGGGTTGCGGAAACCCACCAGACCCTGGTGATGAACGACCTGCGTTCACGTGTGGTGATCCAGACTGACGGCCAGATGAAAACCGGTCGCGATGTGGCGATTGCCGCGCTACTGGGCGCGGAAGAATACGGCTTTGCCACCGCACCGCTGATTACACTGGGTTGCGTGATGATGCGCAAGTGTCACCTCAATACCTGCCCGGTGGGTATCGCCACCCAGGACAAGGAATTGCGCAAGAAATTCAAGGGCAAGCCCGAGCATGTGGTCAACTACCTGTTTATGGTGGCGGAAGACCTGCGCCAGATCATGGCCTCGCTGGGTTTCCGCAGCATTAATGAAATGATCGGCCGCGTTGACTGCCTTGAGCCTGCAACCGATTCCAGCCACTGGAAACAGAGCGGTATCGACCTGAGCATGCTGCTGACCCCGGCGGAAAAACCACACCCCAATGTGGAAGTACACCAGACCATCAAGCAGGATCACGGCCTGGAAGCTGCGCTGGACAACCAGCTGATCGAGCTGGCGCAAGATGCGCTGCAGAATGGCAATAAGGTCGACATCGATTTACCGGTAATCAATACCAATCGTGTAGTCGGCACCATGCTGTCCCACGAAGTGGCGAAGAAATACGGCTCGGCGATGCTGCCCGATGGCACCATCAATATCAAACTCACCGGCTCCGCTGGTCAGTCACTGGGCGCCTTCCTTGCCAAGGGCATCACCATTGAAGTGGAAGGCGATGCCAATGACTATGTGGGCAAGGGCCTGAGCGGTGGTCGCGTGATTGTTGCGCCACCGGAAAACAGCAGCTTTGTCGCCGAAGAAAACATTATCGTGGGTAACGTTTGCCTGTATGGTGCAACCTCCGGTGAAGCCTATTTCCGCGGCATTGCGGCGGAGCGTTTCTGCGTGCGCAACTCCGGTGCCACTGCGGTGGTGGAAGGCATCGGTGATCACGGTTGTGAATACATGACCGGTGGTCGCATTGCAGTACTCGGCTCGGTTGGCCGCAACTTCGCCGCCGGCATGAGCGGTGGTGTTGCCTATATCTGGGATCACCAGGGCGAGCTGGCGACACGCTGCAATATGGGCATGGTAGAACTGGAAAGCGTTTCTGCCGAGGAAGACATTGCCGAGCTGAAAACCATGATCGAGAACCATCTGAAATATACAGGTTCCGCAGTTGCACAGCGCATGCTGAAAGACTGGGATGGTACGCTGAGCCAGTTTGTGAAAGTGATGCCGACCGATTACAAACGGGTACTGCAGGAGCAGAAGAAAAAAGCCAACGCTGCCTGATGGCAGCCCGGGTTCATTGAACGTTTTTGATTTAAAAAGAAAACGCAAATGAACGCGAATAAGCGCAAATAAACGCGATCTGATACCGGTAAAAAAACCGAATATTCCCGCCAGTACTGGCGGGTGGTGGCCCAGTGTAAAGTTACTGAGCAAACGCACCAGGGTCAAAAGCTTGCATTAAAGCTTTAGCGTTCATTAGCGGCCTTAGCGTTCATTAGCGTTAATCTTTTCATAAAAGGTTATTTAGACAATGGGTAAAGTAACAGGTTTTAAAGAGTTCGAACGACAGACGGAAGCCTATCGTGATGCTGAAGAGCGCCTGAAAGACTTTAAGGAAATCTACACCGAACACGATGCGGAGAAGCTGAGCATTCAGGGTGCACGCTGCATGGATTGCGGTATTCCTTTTTGCCAGTCTGACACCGGCTGCCCGGTTGATAACCTGATTCCGGAATGGAACGACATGGTGTACAACGACCGCTGGCAGGATGCCAATGCACGTCTGCACTATACAAATAACTTCCCCGAGTTTACCGGCCGTGTTTGCCCGGCCCCCTGTGAAGGTGCCTGCGTACTGGGCGTGATTGAACCGGCGGTCACCATTAAAAACATCGAGTGTGCAATTGTCGATCGCGCCTTTGACGAAGGCTGGGTCAAGGCCGAAGGCCCGCAGTCCCGCACTGGTAAAAAAGTCGCGGTGGTGGGTTCCGGCCCTGCAGGTCTGGCTGCGGCACAGCAACTGAATCGCGCCGGTCACAATGTCACTGTCTATGAACGTGCAGATCGTCTGGGCGGCCTGTTAATGTACGGCATTCCCAATATGAAACTGGAAAAGACACTGATTGATCGTCGTATCGAGCTGATGCGCGAAGAAGGTGTCGAATTCGTCACCAACGCCAATGTGGGTGACAATGTCGACGTTAAGGAACTGATGGCCAATAACGATGCGATGCTGCTGGCCACCGGCGCGACCACGCCACGTGACCTGCCGGTTGATGGCCGTGAACTGGATGGCGTGCACTTTGCGATGGAGTTTCTTACCGCCAACACCAAAAGCCTGCTCGACTCAAATCTTGAAGATGGCAATTACATCAGCGCCAAAGACAAGCATGTGGTGGTGATCGGTGGTGGTGACACCGGCACCGACTGTATCGGCACCTCGCTGCGTCACGGCTGCAAGTCAGTGGTGAACTTCGAGTTGATGTCAAAGCCACCCGCTGAGCGTGCGGAAAATAACCCATGGCCCGCATGGCCGCATATCTACCGTGTCGATTACGGTCACGAAGAAGCGGCAAAAGTCCAGGGTAAGGACCCACGCACTTACTGCATTTTATCCAAGGGCTTCCAGGGTGAAGATGGCAAGGTAAAAAGCGTCACCACCATCGAAGTGGAATGGTTCAGTGATGAGGAAACCGGCCAGTGGAAAATGCAGGAAGTCCCCGGCTCCGAAAAGCAATGGCCAGCGGACCTGGTGTTACTGGCAATGGGCTTCCTCGGCCCCGAACATTATATCAGCGATGCCCTGGGCATTGATTATGACCAGCGCTCCAACTACCAGGCAGACTACGGTAGCTACGCCACCAGCATCAAGGGCGTGTATGCCGCAGGCGACTGCCGTCGTGGTCAGTCGCTGGTGGTGTGGGGCATCAACGAGGGCCGTGAAGCCGCCGAGCAGATTGATCAGTATTTGATGAAATAAAAGACTAACGCAAATGAACGCAAATAATCGCGAATACACGCGAATGTTTTTAAGGGTTGTGTGCCGTTGGCACACAACCCTTAATTTTTTCTGAATACAATTATCTCGGGATTCAACATGAAAAGGCCACAGGCATCAACAACCCGGAATATATTTGCGTTTATTTGCGTTCATTCGCGTTCATTTGCGTTAACAAAAACACTCAAGCCTGCGGCATAATACGCGGATGGCCGGCCGTATTCCCCAACAATTTATCGATGACCTGATCAACCGAGCAGACATAGTTGATGTGGTGGACACCCGGGTTGCGCTAAAAAAACGCGGCAAGGAATACGTTGCCTGCTGTCCGTTCCATAATGAAAAGTCACCGTCGTTTACGGTAAGCCAGAGCAAGCAGTTCTATCACTGTTTTGGCTGTGGCGCCCACGGCACTGCACTGGGCTTTATTATGGAATACGAGCGACTGGATTTTGTCGATGCGGTGGAAGCACTGGCTGCCGAATACCATATGGAAGTGCCCCGTGAACAGGGCACACACGAGCGTCCCCAGGAAGACAAGCAACCACTGTACGATGTACTGCAACAGGCGGCTGAGCGTTACGCTGGTGAACTGAAAAAAACACCCCGCGCCATCGACTACCTGAAACAGCGCGGCCTGAGTGGTGAGGTCGCCAGAACCTTCCAGCTGGGTTATGCACCGGACAGCTGGGATTTTATTCTGGCGCAGCACAGTAGCAACCCCGCACAACAGGCCGCCTGCCTCAAGGCCGGGCTGACCATCGAGAAAAACCCGCAAAAACACTACGACCGTTTCCGTGATCGCATTATGTTTCCGATTCGCGACCGCCGTGGCCGGGTCATCGGCTTTGGTGGGCGCATTCTCGACAGGGGCGAACCCAAATATCTCAATTCCCCTGAAACCCCGGTATTCCATAAAGGCGAAGAACTGTATGGCCTGTACGAAGCCCGCCAGGCAGTAAAAGATTTACAGCGGCTGATTATTGTCGAAGGCTATATGGATGTGGTGGCACTGGCGCAACACGGCATTCCCTATGCCGTGGCCACACTGGGGACCGCCACCTCGCAGCAGCAGATCAGCAAACTGTTCCGTATCGTGCCGGAACTGGTGTTCTGTTACGACGGCGACGCGGCGGGAAAAAAAGCCGCCTGGCGCGCGCTGGAAAATGCACTGCCGGTATTGCGGGATGGGGTGCAGGCCCGCTTCCTGTTCCTGCCCGACGGTGAAGACCCGGACAGCCTGGTGCGCAAGGAAGGCCAGCAGGCCTTCGAGCAACGCCTGCAACAGGCCACGCCCCTCTCCGATTTTTTACTATCCCATCTGGCGGAGCCGCTGGACCTGTCCGCCGCCGATGGTAAGGCACGATTGTCCGAGCTGGCAAAGCCGCTGATCGGAAAAATTACAGCCGGCGTGTTTAAAGACCTGCTGCTGGATCAGTTATCACAGATGATCGGCCTCTCCAGTAATTCGCTGCAGCAGCACATTCCGGCACAATCGGTCACAACAGAAGGCCGCCCGCTACAACCAACGGCGCGCCAGAAAAAACATCAGGTAAGCATGACCCCCACCCGACTGGTGATTGCACTGCTGCTGCAACATCCAGAAACCGCGCAACAGTGCCGTATCCCCGAGGAGTTGCGCGCCTCGGATATGCCCGGCCTCGCACTGCTGATACAGCTGCACGACACCATTGTGCAAACCGCGGCCAACTCACCTTCGGTGCTGCTGGAACGCTGGCGTGGCTCTGCCGATGAATCCATTATGACCCGGCTGATGCAGCTGGATATACCCGGCAGCGGTGAAGAAGACGAAAAACAGCAACTGATCAATGATGCACTGCATAAGCTGGTACAAAAGCACCGGGAATACCGCATGGAGGCGCTATTGCAGAAAAGCCGCAGCACACCGTTAAATGACGACGAGCGGGCCGAGCTGAGCCGCCTCTACCTGCGGGATGCGCCCCCGGAATAATAGCGCAGGCAGTCGGGAACAGCCCAAACTAGGCATTTTAAATAATCTGGTTTATAATTCACTTCGCACCGAGGGGCGCTGCAGCAGATTCCTTCCTATCATAGGGCTGTCAGGCTCGGTGTATTCATATTGAACGGCGCTCATTAATTAGTGGTTAAGCTAAACTAATGAGCGCAGTAAAGCATCGGCACATCTGCCAGCCTTTTCTTATCATTACTTAGCGTTAAACACCTTCGATTTAAGTCAGTCGCGCATTGGTATGGCTGCATTGAGGATATTACTATGTCGAATAGTCATTTATTTACGTCAGAATCCGTGTCCGAGGGACATCCGGACAAGGTCGCAGACCAGATTTCAGACGCCATTCTGGACGCCATATTCGAACAGGACCCCAAAGCACGGGTGGCCTGTGAAACCCTGGTCAACACCGGCATGGTTGTACTGTCCGGCGAAATCACCACTGAAGCCTGGGTGGATATGCAAACCATCGTGCGTGATACCGTGCGCAATATTGGTTACACCAGTTCAGAAATGGGCTTTGATGCCGATTCCTGTGCGGTGATCACCTCCATCGACAAACAGTCACCGGACATCGCCATGGGCGTTGATGAAAGTGACGACCATGAGCAGGGTGCCGGTGACCAGGGCCTGATGTTTGGTTATGCCTGTAATGAAACCGACGTATTAATGCCCGCGCCCATCAGCTTTGCCCATAAGCTGGTAAAACGTCAGGCGGAAGTGCGCAAGAATGGCACACTGAGCTGGCTGCGTCCCGATGCGAAAAGCCAGGTGACTTTCCGTTATGAAGACGGCAAGCCGGTAGCGATCGACGCCGTGGTGTTATCAACCCAGCATTCACCGGATATCAGCCTGAGCGCATTGCGTGAAGCAATTATGGATGAAGTGATCAAGCATGTATTACCAGACAACCTGATCAGCAAGGACACCAAGTTCTTTATCAACCCCACCGGTAAATTTGTTATCGGCGGCCCGGTCGGTGACTGTGGTTTAACCGGTCGCAAGATCATTGTTGACACCTATGGCGGCATGGCACGTCATGGCGGCGGCGCATTTTCTGGCAAGGATCCATCCAAGGTGGATCGCTCCGCCGCTTATGCCGGTCGTTACGTGGCAAAGAATATCGTTGCCGCAGGCCTGGCCGACAAGTGCGAAATTCAGGTGTCTTACGCAATCGGTGTAGCCGAGCCTACGTCCATTTCAGTGGAAACCTTTGGCACTGGCAAGATCTCCGATAGCCGTATAGTCGAGCTGGTGCGCGAGCACTTTAACCTCAAGCCGAAAGGGCTGATCCAGATGCTGGATCTGTTGCGTCCGATTTATGGTAATACTGCCGCATACGGGCACTTCGGTCGCACAGAAGACAACTTTACCTGGGAGCGCACTGACAAGGCTGATGCCCTGAAAGATGCGGCCGGACTTTAAACCTTTTTAATTGCAATGCCTGAAGCCTTGCATAACAGAACAGATCAGGAATTATTATGAGTACAGAATTTACAGATTACAAAGTTGCCGATATTTCGCTCGCCGACTGGGGCCGCAAGGAAATTTCTATCGCGGAAATTGAAATGCCGGGCCTGATGGCATTGCGTGAAGAATACGCCGGTAAAAAACCCTTGGATGGCTGCCGCATTATGGGCAGTATTCACATGACCATTCAAACCGCGGTATTAATTGAAACCCTGGTTGAGCTGGGCGCGGAAGTACGCTGGGTATCCTGCAATATTTTCTCCACCCAGGATCACGCCGCCGCTGCTATCGCAGCCCGTGGCATTCCTGTTTTTGCCTGGAAAGGTGAAACCATTGAAGAGTACTGGTGGTGCACCGAGCAGGCACTGATGTGGCCTGATGGCAAACTGCCGAATATGATTCTGGACGATGGCGGTGACGCAACCCTGCTGGTACACAAGGGCGTTGAGTTTGAAAAAGCCGGTGCAGTACCTGCAACAAAAGACAGCGATAACGAAGAATACAAGGCGATTCTGGATGTACTGCGTCGCACCATCAAGCCAGGCGAAACTGTGTGGGGTGATATTGCCGCCAGCGTTAAGGGCGTCACCGAAGAAACCACCACCGGTGTACACCGTTTATATGAAATGCAGGAAAAAGGTCAACTGCTGTTCCCTGCCATGAATGTTAACGATTCCGCTACCAAGTCGAAATTCGACAACCTGTATGGCTGCCGTGAATCACTCATCGACAGCATCAAGCGTGCGACCGATGTAATGATTGCCGGCAAGATTTGTGTTGTGCTGGGTTATGGCGATGTGGGCAAGGGTTGTGCACAGGCCTATAAAGGCATGGGCGCAACGGTATGGGTAACCGAAATTGATCCGATCTGTGCACTGCAGGCGGCAATGGAAGGACACCGTGTGGTTGATATGAACGAGGCCTGCAAAATGGGTGATATATTTGTCACCACCACCGGCAACGTTAATGTAATCACACACGACCATATGCTGGCGATGAAAAATGAAGCGATTGTGTGCAATATCGGCCACTTCGATTCAGAAATTGATATCGCCTCACTGGAAAAATACGAGTGGGAAGAAATCAAGCCACAGGTGGATCATGTTATTTTCCCGGATGGCAAGAAGATCATTATTCTGGCAAAAGGTCGCCTGGTAAATCTGGGTTGTGCAACCGGTCATCCGAGCTTTGTAATGTCGGCGTCTTTCACCAACCAGGTCATGGCGCAGATCGAGTTCTATACCAACGCTGAAGCCTACGAGAACAAGGTGTATATTCTGCCCAAGCATCTGGATGAAAAAGTTGCGCGACTGCATCTGACAAAGATCGGTGCACATCTGACCGAACTGACAAAGCAACAGGCGGAGTACATCAATGTACCGGTTGAAGGCCCTTACAAGCCAAACCATTACCGCTACTAATCGAGCAGTGAACCGCTGCTGACGCTAAAGCTCAGCATCACTGCCACACACACGCCGGGGCCGGCAAAACCAGCCCTGGTGTATTTAAACGGGCGCAATTAAACGGTGTTTGTTGCGACCCATTAAAAAGCACAGATCATGAAAAGCCAACAGAAACTCGAAAAGCAGTTCAGCTGTGAATTTTTTCCACCCAAGACAGAACAGGGTATGGAAAAGCTGTTCGCGACAGCAGAAACCCTGTCACAGCAAATTGATCCAAAATTTTTCTCTGTCACCTTCGGTGCCGGCGGCTCGACCCGGGAAACCACCTTCACCGCGGTTACCAGTCTGATGCAGCATACCGGCCGTGAGGTTGCGCCGCATCTGTCCTGTATCGGCTCCAGTAAGCAGCAGCTTAAGGACATTCTCGACGACTACCAGCAACAGGGTGTAAAACGTATTGTTGCTCTGCGCGGCGACCTGCCCTCAGGCACGGTTTCCCATGGTGACTTTACCCATGCCAATCAACTGGTGAGTTTTATTCGTGAAAACTACCAGGATCAGTTCAAGATAGAAGTGGCCGCCTACCCGGAAACCCATCCCCAGGCCGCATCAGCACACAAGGATCTGCAGCATTTTCAGCAGAAGGTAAACGCCGGTGCAGACTCCGCAATTACCCAGTATTTCTACAATCTCGACAGTTATTTCTATTTTGTGGACGACTGTGAAAAAGCGGGTCTGGATTTACCCATCGTACCCGGCATTATGCCAATTACCAACTACAGTAACCTGGCCAGGTTTTCCGAAATGTGTGGCGCTGAAATACCACAGTGGCTCAGACGTAAACTTGAATCCTATGCGGACGATGCAGAATCCATCAAGGACTTTGGCGCCGAGTTTGTAACTTCCATGTGCCAGCGCCTGCTTGACATGGGCGCACCGGGGCTGCACTTCTATACCATGAACCAGTCGGAAGTCAGCCTGCGCATCTGGAACAACCTCAGCAAATAATCATTTGCGATGCGCGCATTATGAAACAGATTCGAATTTATCAGCACGCTGAACTGGCCAGTGGCAGTTCGGTGTCACTCGATAAAGTTGCCAGCAATCACCTGTTGCGTGTACTGAGATTACGACAGGGCGATGAATTTATCCTGTTTAATGGTAATGGCCGTGAATACCCGTCTAAACTGCAAATTGCCGGCAAAACCGCCGTCGCGCAAATTTACAATGAGCTAGAAACCGCGCGGGAATCCTGTTTGCAACTGCATCTGTATCAGGGTATTTCAAAGGGCGAGCGCATGGACTTCGCCATACAGAAAGCGATTGAGCTAGGGGTTAGTGAAATCACACCGTTATTCTGTGAACGCACGGTAGTCAGTTTAAAAGGCGATCGCCTGGATAAAAAACTGCAACACTGGCAGGGCATTGCCATCAGCGCCTGCGAACAGTCAGGTCGTAACCATATTCCGCCGATTCATTCTGCACAGACGTTTTCCCAGGCGCTTGCCGCAGATAGCACGCAACTCAGACTGATGCTTGAACCCACCGCAGATCAGCCACTTGCATCGCTGCAGCCCGAGAATAATGCAGTGAGCATTTACATTGGCCCGGAAGGTGGTTTTAGTGACAATGAAATTATCCAGGCACAAAATAGTGGCCTGCGAGGCATCAGTCTGGGGCCAAGAATACTGAGAACAGAAACCGCGGCACTGGCGGCAGTCACCGCCTGCCAGTTACTCTGGGGTGACCTGAGTGAAACGACTAACGACTAAATCCTAGCGCGTCATTATTTGCTTAACAATGCTTTCCAGTTTTTCAAGATCGATCACACTGTAGCGCCTGTCCTCAACTATCAGCCGCTCTTCAATCGCGGGGTGGGTAATTTCATCCTTGTCTTCCAGTATATCCTCTTCCTTTAATTCCATCACCGACGGCGCGCCCTGCACCAGTATCGAGATAAATGGAAACTTACGGTCGTCACCAATAGAAAACAGAATCGCCGCCTTAACCGAACCACTTGCCAGACTGGGCATGCGCACACCGCCCATGGCTTCAAATGAAATCAGCGGCACCGAATTACCACGCCAGTCGAGGTAACCCAGCATCCAGCCTGGTTTATTCGCCACGTTGATAATATTTTTAATCGGCACAATTTCCGCAACCGCCGCATTGGGCAGAAGAATTTCATCCTCATTGATTTTCAGGGCGAGGCATTTGATTTGATCTTCAGACATTAGCCAATCAACTCATAAATATTTTGCATCAGATCATCTTCCTGATAGGGCTTACCGAGGTATTTATTTACACCGATTTCCATTGCCTTATCCCTGTGCTTGCTGCCGCTTCGCGAGGTAATCATAATAATCGGAAGGTCTTTCAGGCGCTCATCATTACGCACATGGGTTGCCACTTCGTAACCATCCATCCTGGGCATTTCTATGTCGAGCAGCATTACATCCGGCATAACTTCCTGTAGCTGAGACACCGCATCTACACCATCTTTTGCCGTGATGACTTTCATATTATGACGTGCCAGCATACGCTCGGTAACTTTTCTGATGGTAATCGAATCATCCACCACCATAACAATTTTCTCACGTTCTTCTTCCACCGGTGAGCTAGCCTGCTGATCAGCTTCCGCAGCTTCTGCTTCTGACAGGCTGATGATTGACCCGCCCAGTAACAGTGCATTAACTTCAAGAATCAGTACCACACGGCCGTCACCCAGTATGGTTGCGCCGGAAATGCCACGCACAGAATTTATCTGCTGACCAACCGGTTTTACGACTATTTCACGGCGCCCAATCAGCTCATCCACATGCAGCGCGATACGCTGATCACCGGCCCTCGCCAGTAATAGAGGGAATAACTGACCCGACCTGGAGTAGTCCGGCTGTTGACCAGTTAACAGCCGACCCAGGTGTTTAAGCTCGTATTCACTGCCAGCAAACTGGTAATGGCTTTCACCACTATCGTAGAACTGTTGCAGTTCTGGACCGGACAGGCGCACCACCCCTTCAATACTGTTAAGTGGTACGGCGTAAATTTCTTCACCAACATTAACCAGTAGCGCGTGATTAATCGCCAGGGTTAATGGTAAACGCACTGTAAAGGTCGTTCCCTTGCCGCGCACGGTATCAATTTCCAGCACGCCACCCAGTTGTTTAATTTCGCTGTCTACCACGTCCATGCCCACGCCACGACCGGAAATCTGTGTGACTTTCTCTGCAGTACTGAAACCTGGTTGCATAATATACTGCAGCACATCGTGATCAGATACGGCATCCTCCGCCTTGATCATGCCTTTTTCAATCGCCTTGGCACGAATCGCTGTCGCATCTATTCCCTTGCCGTCATCCTTAACAATAATCACCACATCACCACCTTCGCGGTCAACGGTAATATTGAGGTGCCCGGTATCACTTTTACCAGCAGCGACACGCTCGGCAGGTTGTTCTATACCGTGTGACACGGCGTTACGCAGCATGTGTTCCAGTGGTGCAATAATGCGATCCAGCACAGTCCGATCAACCTCGGCCGTTTCACCGATAATTTCCAGCTCAACTTCCTTGCCCAGTTCCCGTGCAGTCTGACGTACAATGCGGCGCAGTCTTGAGGCAAGACCACCAAAATGCACCATGCGTGTACGCATCAGGCCTTCCTGCAATTCGGTACTGACCCGTGACTCCTGCAATAACAGGGTTTCAGAGTCACGCACTTCCTCCGCCAGAATATCCTTGATGCTTTCGATGTCACCAACGGTCTCCTGCAAACTGCGGGAGATTTGCTGCATAGTGGAGAAGCGATCCATTTCCAGCGGATCAAAATGCTGATCATACTGGTCGGTTTCTTTTTCGTAGCGGGATAAAATCTGTGCTTCGGTTTCTATCGACAGTTGACGCAACTGATCACGCAGACGTACAACAGTCTGCGCCATTTCTGACAGGTTGAAGGAGAAGTTGGAAATTTGCTGGCCCATACGTGCATGGTACACGCTGACCTCACCGGCATGGTTAACCAGCTCGTTTAGCAGGTCGGATCTAACCCGCACCTGCTCGTTTGCCATTGCATCTTTAGGCGAAGTTTCTGCCGCGGTCTTTTTGGTACTGGTTTTCTCTAGAACCAACGATGATTTTTCATCAGCTACCTGATTTTCCGCCTGTGCATCACTGGCAGCACGCTCTGCAGACTGCAACTGATCCGGTGTCAGGCTTTCGACAGGCAAGGCTTCATTATTCGAAGGTTCTGTCTCAAATTCGACAGACTCATCCTCGGCTGCATCATCACTCAATGCATCAAGATCAAACTCAATCGCATAGTCATCAGTTTCAGTGCTGTCACCAGTGTCATCACCTGGCGCAGCTTCATCAATCAGCTGCAGTGTGTCTTCATCACTGTCATCGGGAATCTCGAAGCCGAAATCCTCATCCAGTGCTTCATCTTCACTCAGCTCAATTTCGTAGGTTTCGTCCAGCGCTTGATCGTCGCTGGTGTCAGCGGAAAGGCCAGGCTCAGGCTCTTCCTCTTCATCGGTAAGTGACGGCGCAGGACGTGTTGAGGTTTCCTTGCCCTCACGTAAAGCATCGATATGGGAAATCAGTGCCGCCGCCGTACTCATTGGCTCTCTTTCTTTTACCCTCACCAGCATATCAGAGAGCTGATCCAGCGAGTCGTGCAGTACATTCGACATTTCCCTGGAGAATGGCACCTGCCCATCATTCACCGCGATAACCAGTGATTCAAGCGCATGGGTCAGATTACCCACTGGCCCCAGGTCCGCCATACGCGCGCCGCCCTTCAGGGTATGCAGATGGCGTTGCAGGTCCTGTACGCTGTCTTTATCGTTGAGGTCCGCATTCCAGCGCTGCAGGCTGTTTTCACAGCTGTCCAGCAACTCTTCAGCTTCTTCCAGAAAGATATCAACCAGTTCATCATCCACTTCATAATGGCTGATCATTTCGTCTTCGACAGCGGCTTCTACTGATTCAGGTGCCGCTGGTATTTCATCAACCGTTAACTGCTCCGGCTCTACTGAGTCTAACGGTTCACTCTGCGCGGCTGCGGCTGCAGCTGACAGTTTTGTATTTTCATTTGCGGTGACATCAATAATGTCATTAATTCGCTGCAGTAAAGCATCATCTGATTCAAGCAACTTGTTATTGCTCGTCAGCTGCTCCAGCATTTCCTCCACTTTCTGACTTACATCATCAATCAGCATGATGCCCGTGTCGGACAGGCTCAGATCCTGACGATCCTTATGCAGTTTCGCGTATCTATCCAGGCCACCACAAAGCTCAGCAATTTGCTCGACCTCTGCTGTTTTCGCGCTGCCATAGAGTGTATGCAACGCGCGCAACAGGTCTGCATTGGCACTCATCTTTTCTGTGCCCTGGTAATGTAATTCAAGCAGCTCACGTATTTTTTCAAGATGACCACGGGATTCTTTTTTGAAGATATCCAGCAAGATCGGATCAATCGCCGCTTCCTGGGCCGGTTCTTCTGCCACATCACCCTGCGAAGATGGCGCTACTGCTTCATCTTCCTCAGCTGAAAAAACGTCATTACCGGATGCATCCTGTAAAGCTTCCAGCTCATCGGTCAGGTCGATATCAAACCCTTCGCCTGCATCGGACTCGTCTGTTTCATCGAATGAAAAATCCACATCTTCGGATGCTGGCTCTTCCAGCTCCAGCTGCAGCTCATCATCTGAAATATCCACCATCATTTCATCTTCTGAAATGTCTATGGCAGGGGCTTCGCTCTGATCCGAGCTCGCATCCATTTGCAGATCAATTTCCGCTTCTGCCCCTGTATCGACCGAGGCTTCATCCTGCAACACCAGGCCATCGTCCTCATTCAGCTCGAAGTCATCCTCCAACTGAATCTCATCCGGTGTAATTTCAATGTCTATATCATCGGCGGATTCTGTATCGCTGCTTTCTAGCGTTTCCAGCTCATCCAGCTCCAGTGAAATACCACCGTCTACTGCATCCTCCTGCACCGGCGAAGACTCTGTTACCTCGGCTGTGGGCGTTTCAGTGGTTACTGTTTTTTTTGCTGTCGTCACAGCCGGCTTGTCTTCGGCTTTTTTTAACTGTGCAAGCACCGCTGCCCGATCAATCAGTTCATAGATATTCGGGATCGGCTCCTTGTTGCCTTTGAGTTGCTCAATCAGCTCAGGCAATACCGCCAGTGCTTCATCCAGCAGGTCGAATACCTCCTGAGTCAGTGGGCGGGTTTTTTCGATGATCCGGTTGAGCATGCTCTCGAAATTCCAGGCAAACTCACCTATCAGCTCCGCACCAATCAATCGTCCACTGCCTTTCAGCGTATGGAAAGAACGTCGCACCGTAACCATGGCATCTTCATTGCCATGATCTTTTGACCACAAGGGCACCTGTTCATTTAAGGTATCCAGCACTTCCAGTGCTTCTTCAATAAATATTTCCAGTATTTCCTCATCGGCATCGTCGCTGATGATCTGGTAGCGTGCTTCTTCCTGTGCAGCGTTTTGTTCTGCACTGGCGGCAGGAGGGGCTTCGACCTGCTCTGTTTCCTGTCTAGCTGTATCGGACGCTGCTTCGCCTTGATCTACCGCAGTGTCTTTAATTTCTTCTGTGCTTGCCGCATCGATCCCGTACTGTTCCGTCTGTTCTTGCAGCCGTTCCGCCGAGGCATCACCGGCACTCATCGAATGCTCAATGTCGGGGCGCCCTTCGAGTATCGACTCCAGATAGTATTCAACACTGGTCACTACATCGGCGATATCATTCTGTGTATCCGCATCGGGAGACATGCCGGCGTTTAGCATGACCTTTTCAATATAGTTGCGCACCGCATCTATCTGGTGCTTCAGCTTCTGCACCGGCAACATAAACATGGCGCCATTCACCTGATCCAGGCGAGTCACAACCAGTTCGAGCAGACTTTTATCTTCGTTATTATCCAGGTAACTCAGTATCGCCTGCCTGGCATCGCTGAAGTCCTGCAGGCCTTCCTTAATAACTGCCGACAATACCGCCTGGTATTCAGAGTCAGGCATTTCAGCAAAGCCATCACGATCATCCTTACTGCTATCCGCACCACTGGTTGAGCGATTGGCAATAAAACTGTTCAGCTGAGATTCAACCGACAGCAGTACACCTGCCATATCCATAATCACTTCATCGGATGATTCGTGTTCACCGGCAATAATCTTGCTGACAATTTTCTGCTGCTCAATAACCTGTTCACGGGGCATACCCAGACCCAGCATTGACAGGGTATCGGCAATCTTTGCCAGCAGATCCGGCAGGGACTTAAGTCGCGCCACGTCCTGTACATCACTGTGTACAAAAATTTCCAGCGCGTCCTTAACTTCCAGCAGGTCTTCACGAATACCGGACGATACCGTGGATAACAATTCACTGTTCAAACCACCCATACCGGAGCGGGCTTCTTCCAGCTCGTTATCCGCAGGCAGTAATTGTTCAAGGCGGTAGGTGGCTTTAATATCCAGCACACGTGGCGACTGGGATTTTATGCGCGCCACATAATACAGCAGGTTTTTGAGTAATTCGGCAGGGACGTTGTCGACAAAATTTTCTTCGCCGGCATCAATCAGCTGTTTGATGCTGCGATCAACCTGACCCAGCAGGGTTTTGATACTGACATTGCTATCAATGCCGTTTGTGCTCAGGCCGTCGACCAGTGCCGCGGCAATTGACCATACACGACGTGACGCAGCACTCGGTGAATTTTTTTCCAGCTCGGTCAGTACCGCCAGGATTCGCTTTAAGCTGGCAGCAACTTTTTCGCCTTTAAACCAGCCCAGCAGGCCGATCTGGTAATGAGGTCTCAGCTTTTTTGCCGCAGCCTGTAAATCGCCCTGGCTGGCGCCACTAATCTGTTCGTCGGCACTGCTGTCGACATCGGGGAAGAACAGTACATTTTCAGAGAGCAGGCTGGCATTGCGTGATGCACGTAAATCATTCAGCAGAGGCAGCAGCACCATAGGCACGTCCTTGCTACCTGACTGCAGGCTTTCCAGGTAATCCGGCAACTGCAGCATGGAACGCATTAATACATCGTATGCGTCATCCACTTTTTTAATCTTGCCCTCGAGCAATGCTTCAGAAACTTTTTCCATTTCTTCAGCCAGCTGTGCCGCACCATATAACTCAACCATCTGCAAGGTGCCCTGCACCATATGCAAATGTTCCACGGCTTCGCGCAAGCGCGCCGTATCTTCTGTATCTTCTATATACGCTGACAACGAAGCCTGGGCTTCCATCAGAATCAGGTCGAGTTCTTTCTTAACCCAGCGTAAAGAATTGTATTCAACAGTATCCTCTGTTTTCATGCTCTCTGCCAAACGTTCGCGTTAACCATTCAAGATCACGGTTTCAACCTGCTCATCGCTGTCGGGCAGCTTAAAGCCGGCTACGGATTTACGTAACTCATTCGCAAGTTCACTCAGGTTACCGATCGAAGCGGATGTCTCTTCAGTACCTTCAGACGTTTGCAGTGTAATTTCCTGGATAACATTCATGGTGTTGGATACGTCCATCGCCACAGATGCCTGCTGACTTGCCGAGTTGGAAATACCCAGGATCAGCTCCGCCAGTTCATCGGATACATTTTCGATTTCGATCAATGCGCCACCCGCATCCTCGGCCATTTTCGCGCCGTTAACCACGTTGGTGGTACTGGCTTCCATCGAGCTAACCGCCTCATTGGTATCAGCCTGGATGGTTTTAACCAGTGCTTCGATCTGCTTGGTCGCATTACCGGCACGTTCCGCCAGTCGCTGTACCTCATCCGCTACCACCGCGAAACCTCGACCTGCCTCACCGGCGGTCGATGCCTGTATCGCTGCATTCAATGCCAGAATATTCGTCTGGTCGGCGATTTCCGTGATCAGCCCCACGATATCGCCGATTTCCTGTGATGACTCACCCAGTCGCTTGATCCGTTTCGATGTTTCCTGGATCTGCTCACGAATCGTGTCCATACCGGAAATACTGCGACGTACAATGCCCGCACCTTTCTGTGCGATTTCCAGTGACTTATGCGCAACCTCTACCGAGTCTTCCGCATCCTTCGATACGCCCTTCATCGAGTCAGCCATATCGGTGATTGCCGCTGATGCCGATGCAATCTCACGCGCCTGGTGCGCCGATGCATCGGTGAGTCGGGTCGCCGTCGCCTGGGTTTTCTCTGCCGCCGAAGACACTTCAACCGCAGTGGTATTAATGGTGGTTACCAGTGAGCGCAACGCGTCAATCGCGTAGTTAACCGAGTCTGCAATTGCACCTGTAATTTCTTCGGTTACCGTGGCATGCACGGTGAGGTCACCTTCCGCGAGGTTAGCCATTTCATCCAGCAGTCGCAGGATCGCACGCTGGTTTCGACGGTTCTGTTCGAGTGCCGCATCCTCACGTTCACCCGAGTCGCGAATCAGCAACACACCGGCAACAATAATGACTACCACTGCAAGACCACCGAAACCAAACCCGGCCCAGCGAGTGATTTCCAGGAACTCACCGTGTTTAACAATCTGCCTTTCCAGGTTTTCAGTTTCCTGCAGCAACTGTGCACCGAAGGCTTCAACTTCACCCGCCGCCGATTTAACGTCAAACAGATCGGGTGACAGTTCAAGTATCGCTTCAACATGATCGGAAACTGAACTGAACAGCATTGCCACTTCACGTAGCTTTATGCGTACCACTTCATCGTCAATTTTTTCAATGCGTAGCGCGCTTGAGCCTTTTAACATGCCTTCCAGCACCGAACCGAAACGTGCCGCATCACGACCGAAGCGGTCCGCCGCTGCCGCCGCACCTTCACCACCGGCGAGCACACGGTTCATATTGTTTTCTATTCGCTGGGTCAACATCAGCTGGCGTGACGCCATAAATACCTGGCGCGGTGGCGCATTACGCTCTACCAGCAGGTCGACTACCTGCTCGGAGAATGACAGTAACTGTGGAATAAATTCCTGGATAACCAGTACGAACTCACCCACTTCCGAGATCGCCAGCTTACCTTCCAGGATGCTGTTGATATTACCGCGGTAACTGTTCACACCGGACTCACCGTCTTCACCCAGCCAGACGGTTTTTACCACCGCAAACTGCTCACGAGTTGACACTGGCAGTTTCGGTAAGCCGGTACGCGGATTGCCATTTTCAAAAATGTACAGGGTTTCATCGTAACGGTCACGGAACGTCAGCAATTGCGCAAACGCCGTTCCACGACCTGCAGCCGACTCCAGTGACAGCGTAGCCAGCCGCTGCGACAGCAATTTCTGTTCCGACACAATTTCCAGATATTGTTGCTGGTTGCTCTGCTGGGTATCGGCATACCATAAGCTGCCGCCCATGCCGATAATTGACAGAAACAGAATGACACCCAATATCAAAATCGGCTTACTAATTGCACTCAAGGCAAACGGATTTCGCTTTGCTGCACTCATATTATTTTTATCTCCCAGCTACTCCGTTAACGGATGGTCTGTATATGTTTTATCACTGGCTGCACGTTATATGGCGGCGTGCAGAAAGCGCTCATCCTCTGCCAGTGCATGCATGCTAAACACCGGCCAGTAGGTATTGTCTTTATTAAATGCCTGCTTGATATAAGGTTTCAGGTGATTACTTATTTCAGGCAGTTCGAAGGTTTGTTCATTTGGTGAGAAGTGCCGCATACCAAACACCTCTTCAACCAGCAGGCCGGTATGCAGACCGTTATGATCGACCACCATAACGCGTCCGGTATTACGTTTTTTCATTGATTCGCCGGTGAGAAATCCACGCAGATCCATCAGCGGCAACAGGCTGCCACGCACATTGGCGATACCCACTACCCAGGGCTTAGCGCCGGGAACCCTGGTATAGCTGGGCACATCCAGGATTTCAGTGACCTCTCCCATTTTAGATAACAGCTCGGTGCCGGCAACGGAAAAACCTGTCCCCAGCCATTCATCCGAGGCGCCTTCTACCGATGGCATATCCCTGGCATTTTCCAGGCACTTTTGCTCAATTTCTTTTAAGCGCTGAAAGGTCTGATGTATGCCCATTACAAACTGGCCTATTTGCCTTCCAGCGTTGATTTAACCCGTGCAATCAGATCGCTTTCCTTAACCGGCTTAACAATATAATCCTTGGCACCCTGGCGGATACCCCACACCTTATCGGTTTCCTGATCTTTGGTGGTGACAATAATCACCGGGATATGCGAGGTCTCCTCAATAGTCGCCAGCTGGCGAGTTGCCTGGAAGCCATTAATACCTGGCATCACAATATCCATTAATATCAGGTCAGGTTGTACTTCTTTGGCTTTTTCTATTCCCGCTTCACCACTTTCAGCCACATGCACCTGGTGGCCGTTTTTTTCCAGCATGGTTTTAAACACATGCACTTCTGTAGGCGAATCATCAACTATCAGAATATTTGCCATTTACTTGCTCCAACCGTCTGCGTGCTAACAGCCGCAACGGCTTATTCACTAGGGGTATGCTCTTTTACAGATGTATGTTGTTTAATTGCACCAAGCAGATCATCTTTGGTAAATGGCTTGGTTAAATATTGTTCAGAACCCACAATGCGACCACGCGCGCGGTCGAAGATACTGTCCTTACTGGACAACATAATCACCGGCGTGGATTTAAACATGCGATTGTGTTTTATCAAGGCGCAGGTCTGATAACCGTCAAGTCGCGGCATCATAATGTCAACAAAGATAATATCTGGCTTGTGCTCGGCAATCTTCGAGAGGGCTTCAAAACCATCTACCGCAGTTACCACATCACAGCCTTCTTTTTTTAGTAAGTTCTCAGCAGTGCGACGAATTGTCTTACTATCGTCAATCACCATCACCTTCAGGTTACTAATACCTGCGGAATCTTCTGCCATAGCCGTCCCGTTCATCCCCAAAAAGGTCTATCTTAGTGCTCTCAATGTAAACTGGAAGATAGCTCATGTTTTTTACATACGCAAATAAAAACCCTCTAAATAAACCAGTTACACCAAAAATATTAAGTAGCATCTTAAGGTTCCATGACTAAGATTATGATTAATAAGATATTATTAAGCAATTAATGTACTATAAATGCAATAAACACCCTAAACCACAGAGACAACACGCCCATGACACTGAAAATCGGCATTCTGATGGACCCCATCTCGCAGATTAAGCCCTACAAGGACAGCACCCTGGCGATGATGCTCGCCGCACAGAAAAAAGGCTGGACACTTTATTATATGCAACAGCAGGATCTGTCCCTGCAGGACCAGCAACTGCGCATCAATGCACAGGCGGTGACGGTATTCGATGATAACCAGCACTGGTATGAACTGGGTGAACAGCACATTCTTGGGGCCAGCGATCTGGATGTGATGCTGATGCGCAAGGACCCACCATTCGATATGGAATATATCTACACCACCTACCTGCTGGAAATGCTGGAAGCCCAGGGCTGCCTGGTGGTGAACAGGCCCGCCAGCCTGCGGGATGCCAATGAAAAGCTGTTTACCGCGCGCTTTCCCCAGTGCTGCACCCATATGCTGGTGAGCCGCCAGGCCAGCCAGTTACGCGCCTTTATCCACGAGCACCAGGATGTGATTCTAAAACCGCTGGATGGCATGGGTGGGCAGTCAATTTTTCGTGTATCACCCACTGACGCCAACCTGTCGGTGATTCTGGAAACCATGCTGGAAGGTGATAGACACACCATTATGGCGCAGAAATTTATCCCCGAAATCAAACAGGGGGACAAGCGCATCCTCATGGTCAATGGAGAAGCCATTCCCTACACCCTGGCGCGTATTCCCGCAGAAGGCGAGACCCGCGGTAATCTGGCCGCGGGTGGCAGCGGTGTGGCCATGCCAATCAGCGAACGGGAGCAGTGGATTGCCGACCAGGTAGGACCAACACTGAAGCAGATGGGGATTCTATTTGCCGGGCTTGATGTAATTGGCGACTACCTAACAGAAATTAACGTCACCAGCCCTACCTGCATCCGTGAAATTGATGCACAATTTAACCTCGATATTGCCAGCCAGCTGATGAATACGATTGAAGCCATCAAATGCTAAGCCCATTTAAAATATTTCCCTTCGGCGCACTTCTGCTCGGCCTGCTGACGGCCTGCAGCCAGCCCGCGCAGGAACACCAGCACAGCAGCCTGCACTTTGGCACCCTGATCGACATCACCCTGTATGATGTGGAACAGAAAACCGCCGACACCGCCTTCGCCCAGCTGGATCAAAATTTCAGCTACTGGCATAGCGCCTGGTCACCCTGGCAACCGGGCTCACTGCGCCGCGCCAACAGCCTGATCAAAACCGGCCACGCCTTCTCGGTGGGCCCTTCGATTATGCCATTGATCGAACGCTCGACTGAACTGGCGGAACAGACCGACAACCTGTTCAACCCGGCCATCGGCGAGCTGATCAACCTGTGGCAGTTCCACAAGCACGACGAGCCGGATATTGCACCACCTGCAGCTGCAGACATCGAAGCGCTGGTCGCACAGCAACCGTTAATGTCGGATTTACAAATCGACGGCATTAAAATGCTCAGCCATAACCCGACGGTCTCCCTCAACTTTGGTGCCTTTGCCAAGGGTTATGCGATTGACCTGCAAATCCAGCTGCTGAAAGACATGGGCATAGACAATGCCATTATCAACACCGGCGGCGACCTGAAGGCGATCGGTCAGCACGGCGATCGACCCTGGCGTGTTGCGATTCGCCACCCGCGCCTCGACGACTGGCTCGCCTATATTGACACCCGGGGCGAAGAAAGCATTTTCACCTCCGGCGATTATGAGCGCGGCTATACCCACAACAATCAGTACTATCACCATATTCTGGACCCGCGCACCGGCTACCCGGCCATGCAAACACAGTCGGTAACCGTATTGCACCATGATTCCGGGCTGGCAGATGCCGCCGCCACCGCCCTGTTTGTCGCAGGGCCAGAGGACTGGCTCAGAATTGCCCGCAAACTGGGCATTAAAAACGCCATGCTGGTAGACCAGCAGGGGGTTGTTCATATCACCCCGGCAATGCAGCAACGGGTGGTATTCAATCCACAAATTGAAACTACAATCGCGGTCACCGCCGCACTATAATGTCGCTATGGCCCAACCCCTAACCGCAGCCCCCAATGTCACCGCCAGCGACCGACTGGGCATGACCATTTTTTTTGCGCTGCTGTTCCACGGCATTATTATCCTGGGAATAACCTTTGTCTCATCCCCCTCGGCGGAGCAGAAAATCCCGCCATCACTGGATGTGATTCTGGTGAATAGCTCTAATGACCAGAAACCGGATGAAGCTGATTACCTGGCACAGGTATCGCAGGATGGTGGCGGCAATAGCGAACAGAAACTGCGCCGCACCGATGTGTTCTCTGCGCCAACCCTGTCAGAGCAGGCAGGCATTGCCCAGCAGCAACCCAGCACTGCCCAACCGCAGCAACCGAAAAATGCGCAGCAGGCATTTGTCACCGCAGACCACGCCGAGCAGCAGATTAAAACCGATAAACGTGTCAGCCGCGAAGAGCTGGAAAAAGACACCAGCAAACCACAGCAGCAGAACGAGCTCAGTGCACGCATCGCCCAGGAACTGAGCATGACGCTACAGGAGCACGCACAGAAACCCAGGGAAAAATACCTGACTTCACGCACCAAAGAGTATGTGGCCGCCGGCTATATGCGTAACTGGATCGACAAGGTTGAACGACTGGGCAATGCAGATTACCCTGATGCAGCAATCCGTAATAAACTCAGCGGCACACTGATACTCGATGTGGTGATTCGCGCCGATGGCAGCCTGCAGGAAATCAATCTGCGCCGATCTTCCGGCCACCAGATACTGGACGATGCCGCAAAACGCATTGTGCGCATGGCTTCACCCTTTGAAGCCTTTCCGCCAGGCTTACAGAAACAGGCCGATGTTATACACATCACGCGCAGCTGGGAATTCAAAAGCAGCAACCGGCTAACCAGTTACTAAACCGGCACACAGATGGCAACCGATATGGCAAAAGAAACGAACCTGACCAATCATTTTTTAATTGCCATGCCCAACCTGGTCGATGGCCATTTTTCCAGATCGGTCACCTATATTTGCGAGCATGATGAAAATGGCGCACTGGGACTGATTATTAACCGACCTTCGGAAATCGGTCTGGGGGAAATTTTTGCCCAGCTGCAGATACGCGCCACCGCCAGCGAAATTCTCGACAAGACAGTGCTCAATGGCGGCCCGGTGCTCACCGACCGGGGCTTTATTCTGCACACACCACATGGCGACTGGGACTCCAGCCTGAAGGTGACTGATCACATTGCCGTCACCACTTCACAGGATATTATGCAGGCCATCGCCAATAACCAGGGGCCGGAAAAATGCCTGATTACCCTGGGCTATGCCGGCTGGGGGCCGGGCCAGCTGGAATATGAAATCGCGCAGAATAGCTGGCTCAGCTGCCCTGCCACCGAGGACATTCTGTTTGACCTGCCCTATGACAAACGCTGGCAGGCAGCAGCCCTGTTGCTCGGCATCGACCTGCAACTGCTCAGCAATGATGCGGGCCATGCATGAGCATACGCCAGGTACTGGGTTTTGATTTTGGCGAACAGCGCATTGGCGTAGCCAGTGGACAGACCATCACCGGCAGTGCCAGCCCGCTGACCACATTACATGCAGTAAATAACAAACCCGACTGGGCAGCGATTGAAAAACTGATTAAGGAATGGAAACCCGACGCACTGATTGTCGGCCTGCCATTTTACCTGGATGGCAGCCGCAGCGAGATGACCGAGCGCGCGGAAAAATTTTCCCGCCAGCTGGAAGGACGTTTTCACCTGCCGGTGTACACTCACAACGAAGCCCTGAGTTCATTTGAAGCCGAGACTTTTTTACAGACTAAAAAAAAGCAGCACAATAAACAGGACATTGATAAAATAGCCGCCGCACTCATTGTACAAAGCTGGCTGGAGCAACACACATGACCCATGCTGCCGATCCGGAGCAACTTCTGGAAAAACTGGCCACCGATCTTGAAAACCTTCTGGAACAACGGGCCATCACAAACCCGATGGTCATCGGCATACAAACCGGCGGCGTATGGCTGGCAGAAAAACTGCAACAGCGACTTAAATTGCAGGAAGAACTGGCCACCCTCGACATCAGTTTTTACCGCGATGACTTCTCCCGCATCGGCATGAACCCGCAGGTCAAACCGTCGCATATTCCCCATACCATCGAAGACCGGCACATTGTACTGGTGGACGATGTATTGCAAAGCGGGCGCACCATTCGCGCAGCAATGAATGAAATTTTTGATTACGGCCGTCCCGCCTCCATCACCCTCGCCTGCCTGATTGTGCGCAGCGGACGCGAACTGCCAATACAGGCGGATGTAGTGGGCCAGCAACTGGAGCTGGCGGAAAACGAACAGATCAAACTCACCGGCCCATCACCACTGGCCTGGGTAGTAAAAACCGTTGACGAATAAACCGCTGAAACGACCAGAGACAAGACTATGGTAAACAAAGCCACACGCCCCACTGACCAGATCATAGGCCAGGACCTGTGGAATATTCAGCTCGATGAACAGGGCCAGCTGAAACATTTTCTTACCATTGAAGGTCTGGGCTCGAATATTCTCACGCAGATACTCGACACCGCAGAGAGTTTTGCCGGGGTTAATGAATCGATTAAAAAAGTCCCTCTGCTGCGCGGCAAAACCATCGTTAATCTATTTTTTGAAGCCAGCACCCGTACCCGCACCACCTTCGAACTGGCCGCCAAGCGTCTCTCCGCCGACGTACTGAATATGAATATCAGCCTGTCCGCCACCAGCAAGGGCGAATCACTGCTCGATACCCTGCGCAATTTGCAGGCGATGCAGGCGGATATGTTTGTGGTGCGCCATGCGGATTCCGGCACCGCACATTTTATTGCCAATCACGTGGCGCCCCATGTGCATGTACTGAACGCCGGTGATGGTCGCCATGCACATCCGACCCAGGCGATGCTCGACATGTTCACCATCCGACGCAACAAGGGCGCCGACTTTGGCAAACTGCGTGTGGCGATTGTGGGAGACATTATGCACTCGCGGGTCGCGCGCTCGCAGATTCATGCGCTCAACACCCTGAACACCGGCGATGTGCGGGTGGTAGGGCCGAAAACCCTGATCCCTAAGGACATCGAAGCCATGGGGGTCAGCGTGTATCACGACCTGCAGCAGGGCATAGCCGATGCCGATGTGGTGATTATGCTGCGCCTGCAGAAAGAACGCATGCAGGGTGCACTGCTGCCCAGCGAACAGGAATATTTTGAACTCTACGGCCTCACCGATGACAGCCTGAAGGCGGCAAAAGATGATGCCATCGTGATGCACCCTGGCCCCATCAATCGCGGTGTTGAAATCGCCTCCAGTGTGGCGGATGGTCCGCGCTCGGTCATTCTGGACCAGGTCACCTATGGCATCGCGGTGCGCATGGCGGTAATGGCGATGACCCTGGGCGGACACACCGCCACCAATAAATCAGCGCAGGAGACGGCTTCTCGATAAGTCACACAGATTACCCATGAATACCATCCTGATAAAAAACGCACGTGTCATCGACCCGAAAAACCAGCTGGACCAGGTCACCGATGTCTATATCAAGCAGCAACGTATTGTGGCGATGGGCACAGCGCCCGAGGCCTTTGTCGCCAAACAGACCATCGACGCCAGTGGCCTGTGGATGATTCCAGGGCTGGTGGATTTAAGCGCGCGCCTGCGCGAGCCGGGGCTTGAATACAAGGCCAGTATTGATTCGGAAACCCGCGCCGCGACCAGTGCTGGCATCACCACCCTGTGTGTGCCCGCAGACACCGACCCGGTGATTGATGAACCGGCGGTGGTTGAGTTGATTCACCACAAGGCCAAACGGGCGAAGCAGTGCCTGGTGTACACCCTGGGCGCACTCACCGCCGGCCTGAAAGGTGAGCACCTGAGTGAAATGGCCACCCTGCAGCAGGCAGGCTGCCTGGGGGTGACCAATGGCAAGTACCCGGTGAAAAGCACGCTGATTATGCGCCGTGCGCTTGAGTATGCCTCCACCCATAATATAACGGTATTTATCGAACCCCATGACCCGGATCTGAGTGCCGACGGTTGTGCCCATGAAGGCCCTATCGCCACCCGCCTGGGCCTGGTACCCATTCCCTATGCCGCGGAAACCGCCAGCATTGCACAGATACTGGAGCTGATGACCGGCACCGATATTCGCGTACATTTTGGCCGCATTTCCTGCGCACGCAGTATTGAGCTGATTAACAAGGCCAGGGAACGTGGGCTGAAAGTCAGTGCCGATGTGGCAGCCCATCAGCTGCACCTCACAGAAATGGATATCAGCAGCTTCAATAGCCAGTGCCATGTGCTGCCGCCACTGCGCAGCCAGCGCGATATGCAGGCACTGCAACAGGGCCTTGCCGACGGGATTATCAGCTGCATCTGCTCCGACCATCAGCCACACCAGCCCGATGCCAAACAGGCCCCCTTCCCCGCCACCGAACCGGGCATTTCTGCACTGGAAACCCTGTTACCACTGACCCTGAAACTGGTTGAGAACAAGCAACTGTCGTTACACAGCGCGATTGCCAGCCTGACCTGTAACCCCGCCAGCCTGCTGGGACTGGACAGCGGTCACCTCGGTGTCGGTAGCGAAGCCAGTCTGTGTTTACTCGATCCGGATGAGGAATGGACGCTCAACGCCGAAGACATGCTGAGCAGCGGCAAAAATACCCCTTTTGCCGGCTGGCACTTCAAGGGCAAGGTGGTGCAGACTTTCGTTCAGGGGCGCAGTGTTTATAACGCCAGCTGAGCAGGTGAATTAGAACAGGTCCACTGTCCCTTCTTCATGCAGCGGCTTCAGTCGCCCGCTGGCCAGCAGATTCTCGTAATTATAAACACGGTTTCGTCCATGGTCCTTGGCGAAATATAGCGCCTTGTCCGCATGATCGAGTATGGTGGTGGGAAAGTCATTTTCCGAGATCCTGGCAAAGCCGATACTGATAGTAATCTTGCCCACCAGCGGAAAGGCATGGGTGGCGACAGATGCGCGGAATCGTTCCAGCGCCAGCTCCGCCATAGCAAAGCTCACAGGTTCAAGCACCACCACAAATTCCTCACCGCCAAAGCGAAACAGCAGATCGCTGCTGCGAAAACTGTTCTGCATTTTCTGTGCAAGGCGTAGCAGCACTTCATCCCCCACCACATGCCCGTGCTCATCATTTACCCGCTTAAATAAATCCACATCAATCACCGCAAGCCACGCATCCGCCATAATGGATGACTGGCGTTTATCGCGATCTTTCAGCTGCTGCAATGCATCCTGTTTTTTCTTTTTCTGTGCACGCAGCATTTTATTCAGGCGCACATCAAAGGTGCGCCGATTAAACAGTCCGGTAAGGGAGTCACGCTCACTCTCGGTGAGCAGTGCAAACAGGTTGTCATAAATTTCCACCAGCAGTCGCAATTCAGCTTGCAGTGGTTCGAGCGTCACCTGCCGATCCAGTATGAGCTCCAGCAGTGCAATTACCTTGCTGGAATAATGCAGAGGTATTAACAGGCGATTATGCGGCAGGCTGGTTTCATCCAGCAGAAAATGCCTTGAGTTGATGGCTTCGCGCATATAGGCATCCGCCTGTTCGATTCGGTGTGTGTCATCAATTGCCTGCCACAAATCTTCACCCTGCGTCGGCAACGAGGTTTCAGCTTCGCACACCAGGTGCAAGCTCTGTTGCACTGAAATGTCATCCAGCCGCGTCTGCACCTGGTGCAAGCTGAGCTCAACACAACCAGATACAGCCGCAAGCGAACCGAGCAACGCCCGTTGCAGCGATTCGCTATCCTGCTGTCGGCTCAGTAACAATATGGAATTATGCAACCAGGAACACATGCTTGATTATATGGCTGGCCGTGTGCCAGCGATTACACCATCAACGTCAACTAATCATTTAACAGCCAGTATAACTGATTCATTAATAATGGGTTATGCATTTAGTTAGCCTTTATCCATCCTTCACAATACAGCACAACAATCTTGCTGCACTGTACATTTCCGCCGATTGCCTTAATATCTGTGCATGCTAAATAAAATCTGGGCCGGTTTAATTATTGTGGGCCTGTCATATGCATTAATACAGGATGTATATGACAATATGACGAACCGACACAATAATGGCCAGCCGCTTCAACTTGACTATTATGCCGCGAATAACAATGCTGCGGATAGCCGCTCACTGCTTATCGATTTCGATGGTCAGCGCCTGGATGCCCGCCTTATGCCGACGCAGCATGTACGCATTTACCTTGGCCCGCAAAGTCCCGCCAGGCTGAAACAGATTGCGCAAATCCACGGCAATAAAAACCAGCTCGATGCCGAGCTGGTCAATCAATCCGGCAGCCAGCTCACCCTGCGCCTGCCGGAGATACACTGGTTAAAACTGCGACAGGTAACAGATGCGGTATTTGAAACCGCCGAGTTTGCAGTCAAGCTGGCACTGGGGCTGATCGGCATTATGGCACTGTGGCTGGGGCTGATGCAGATCGTGGAGAAAAGCGGCCTGATCAATTACCTGGTGCGGTTTGTTCAGCCACTATTGCGCTGGTTGTTCCCCAACATTCCCAGAGACCATCCCGCCTTTGCCAGCATCAGCATGAATATGAGCGCGAATATACTCGGCCTGGGCAATGCCGCCACGCCACTGGGCATTAAAGCGATGCAACAACTGCAGACACTGAATCATGACAGGCAAACCGCCAGCGATGAAATGTGCATGTTTCTCGCGTTAAACACGTCCAGTGTGCAATTACTGCCACCGGTGACCTTGATTGCACTGATGGGCACACAGATTTCCGAGTTGATGGTTCCCATTATTCTGGCCACCAGCTGTTCCACCATTACCGCTGTCATTGTCGCCAAACTCTACGCCACCAGACGGAGAGCACCATGCAGCAATTAAGCACACTGATTATTCCGTTAATTATTCTGTTTATTATCAGCCATGGCCTGGTTAAAGGCGTGGCGGTTTACGAAGAATTTGTCGAAGGCGCCAAACAGGGTTTTGGCATTGCGGTGAATATTATCCCCTACCTGGTGGCGATGCTGTTTGCCATCAGTATTTTTCGCGCCAGCGGCGCCATGGAGATCATTCTGCAATTACTGCAACCGCTGGCGGATGCTGCGGGTTTCCCTGCCGATGTTATTTCCATGGGACTGATTCGCCCGCTCACCGGCAGTGGTTCTGTGGGTGTGCTGGCTGAGCTGATCAAAACCTATGGTGAAGATTCGATGGTGGTTAAAATGGCGGCTGTGATGTTCGGCTCAACCGAAACCACGCTGTATGTGCTGGCGGTCTATTTTGGTGCAATTAATATTCGTCGTACAGAATATGCATTACAGGCGGGGCTGGCCGCTGACCTTGCCGGCTTTATTGCGGCGGTCAGTGTGACCTACTGGTATTTTTCCTGAGATATTTTTCCTGAGATATTTTTTCTGAGATATTTTTCATGAGAACTTAAGCAACATGGCCCAGTGATTACACCGGGCCATGTGAATCGCATTAATTTACTTCTGGTAAATCATCGGGATCATCCGGGTACTGCAAGGCATCCTTACTGCGCTCCTTGCTTGCATCCTTTACGCCGCCACCAAAGTTGATTTTCCATTCCAGGTTACTGCGCGAGTCTGCATGTGACAGCGCGGTTTTGATATCGATCTTGCCTTCGGAAAATAACTGGTAGAGTGACTGGTCGAAGGTTTGCATACCATCGGCTTCGCCTTTTTCCATAATCGCCTTGATCTCGTGAAAATCGCCACGACGAATCAGGTCGGAAATATACGGCGAGTTAATCAGGATTTCGATGGCCGCTACCCGCTTGCCCTTGAGCCCGCTCACCAGCCGCTGTGAAACAATCGCCTGCAGATTCAACGACAGGTCCATCAGTATCTGGTTACGCGAGTCCGGCGGAAAGAAACTGAGAATACGATCCAGTGTCTGGTTGGCATTCACCGCGTGCAGTGTCGTCAGACACAGGTGACCGGTATCCGCGTACTGAATCGCCGCCTCCATGGTTTCACGGTCCCGCACCTCACCGATCATAATCACATTGGGAGCTTCACGCATTGCCTCACGCAGCGCGTTTTCATAGGACAGTGTATCCAGACCGACTTCACGCTGACCGACAATCGACTTGTTGTGATTAAAGGTAAATTCAATCGGGTCTTCAATGGTCAGAATATGACCCGGCATCGCATGACTGCGGTGATCAATCATCGAGGCCAGTGTGGTTGACTTACCGGAACCGGTTGCACCCACCACCAGCACCAGCCCCTTGCGCAGACACACCAGGTCTTTTAATTTCTGCGGCAGGTTTAGTTCTTCAATCGACGGAATATCCGATTTAATATAACGAATCACCATCGACACTTCGCCGCGCTGGGTATAAATATTAATACGGAAACGGCCAAGGTTCTTAACCGACAGACCCAGGTTCATTTCCATGGTGGCCTCGAACCCCATGATCTGGTTCTCGTCCATCACGCTGTAGGCAATCTCCCGGGTCATGCCAGGCTGTAACGGGGTTTTGCCAATAGGGTGCATCACCCCTTCGATATTCATACTCACCGGCGCACCGGTGGTAAAGAAAATATCAGAGCCACCCCGCTCCGCCATCAGTTTTAAATAAGGCTGCAAATTCATAGATAACTCGGTTGTTTAAATGGCAGGTTAATCAGATCAGGCACACCCATTAACGCAGACGGTGACTCTTGTCTTCAGGGTCCTCTTCCATTTTCAGGTCAGACACCTCAGACATCAGGTCAGTGGTGTGTGCATCCTTACCCTTGAGTTTGATGCGCAAGCGCAGGTCATTAATCGAATCTGCATTACGCAACGCATCTTCATAGGTGATATAACCCTCTTCGTACAGGTTGAATAGTGCCTGGTCGAAAGTAATCATGCCATATTCATTGGATTTCGCCATTAGCTCTTTCATCTCATGCACATTGCCCTTGAAAATCAGGTCTGACATTAATGGCGTATTCAGCATAACCTCAACTGCCGGCACCCGGCCTTCACCACCTTTTAAGGGCACCAGGCGCTGCGAAATCACCGACTTGAGATTCAGCGATAAGTCCATTAACAATTGCGGACGACGTTCTTCCGGGAAGAAGTTAATAATCCGGTCCAGTGCCTGGTTGGTGCTGTTGGCGTGCAAGGTGGTTAAACACAGGTGGCCGGTTTCAGCAAAGGCAATCGCGTATTCCATGGTTTCACGATCACGAATTTCGCCGATCAGAATCACATCCGGTGCCTGGCGCAGGGTGTTTTTCAGTGCAACGTCATAGGACTCGGTATCCACCCCCACTTCACGCTGGGTGACAATGCAGTTTTTATGCTGATGCACGAATTCAATCGGGTCTTCGATGGTAATAATATGCCCGAATGAATTTTCATTACGGTAACCGATCATCGAAGCCAGCGAACTGGATTTACCCGAACCAGTTGCACCCACAAACACCACCAGCCCGCGTTTGGTCATGGCGATGTCCTGCAGCACCGACGGCAGATTTAGCTCTTCAAAATTCGGGATATCCGAACGAATCACCCGCAACACCATGCCCATGGTGCCGCGCTGGGTAAAGGCGTTAACACGAAAACGCGACACCCCGGGCAAACTGATGGCAAAGTTCACTTCCTGGCTGGCCTCGAACTCACCCAGCTGCTTGTCGTTCATAATCGAACGCACCAGGGTCTGTGTGTGGGAAGGTGACAGTGCCTGATTGGATAAGGGCGTCATTTTTCCATCCACTTTCATCGAGGGCGCAGCACCCACCGTAATAAACAGATCGGAACCGTCTTTCTGCACCAGCATGCGCAGCAGATCGTGCATATAGCGGATGGCCTTATCTCTATCCATTATTCAAACTCCATAATGTTTCAGGGTTAATCAGTACAGCCCATCCAGGCGAGGGTATTGGTGTGATCATGGTCTAGAACGAGTCCTTGTTAGCTGCCTTGGAGCGTGCATCTTCCTTAGTGATAACGCCCCGTTCAACCAGCTCTTTCAGGTTCTGATCCAGTGTCTGCATACCCACCGACTGACCTGTCTGAATTGCCGAATACATCTGTGCAATTTTATTTTCACGAATCAGGTTACGAATCGCCGGTGTACCAATCATAATCTCATGGGCTGCAACCCGGCCACCGCCGACCTTTTTCAGCAGGGTCTGCGATATAACCGCACGCAATGATTCTGACATCATCGCCCGCACCATGTCTTTTTCCGCGGCCGGGAACACATCCACAATACGGTCAACGGTTTTCGCCGCCGAACTGGTATGCAGTGTGCCGAATACCAGGTGACCGGTTTCCGCTGCCGACAATGCCAGTCGAATGGTTTCCAGGTCACGCATCTCACCCACCAGTATCACATCCGGGTCTTCCCGCAGAGCTGAACGCAGCGCCTCACTAAAGCCCATAGTGTCACGGTGAACCTCACGCTGGTTGACCAGGCACTTTTTACTTTCATGCACGAATTCGATCGGGTCTTCAATGGTCAGGATGTGGCCATAATCATTCTCGTTTACATGATTGACCATGCCCGCCAGGGTGGTTGATTTACCCGAACCAGTGGGCCCGGTGACCAGCACAATGCCCCGCGGGGTATTGGAAATTTCCTCGAATATTTTCGGTGCATTCAGTTCTTCAAGGGTGAGAATTTTTGAAGGGATGGTACGAAACACCGCGCCGGCACCGCGATTATGATTAAAAGCGTTAACACGAAAACGCGCCAGGCCGGGGATCTCGAAGGAAAAATCCACCTCCCAGTATTCCTCATAGGTTTTACGCTGCTTGTCGTTCATGATGTCGTACACCATCGCATGAATTTCTTCATGGGGCATCGCATCCACATTAATACGACGTACATCGCCATCCACACGAATCATCGGCGGCAGGCCGGCTGATAGATGCAGATCCGATGCGCCATTTTTTACGCTAAAGGCCAGTAGCTGTGCAATATCCATTAAATCTCCCCGGGAAACTGCATGAAAACCCTGACGTGGCTGTCAGGTCTCACTTGAAAGAGGTAAGCCCTTCATAGGACAATGTATTTTCCGGAACAGGCGGCTTTTCGCACTCCACAGGGAGCGCCCTTCATTCCGGGTATTCTATTTATAGTCAATAATTTAGCATGCTTCAATTAAGGTGGCTTATTAATGTCAGCCGAGACCCCCGGTTCTGCAACCCACTCTGCAAAAATTGCAGAAAACCTGCAGACACTGCAGCAACAGATTGCACGCTATTGCCAGCAATATCAACGACTGGCATCCGAGGTGCGCCTGCTGGCGGTGAGCAAAACCAAACCCGCGGGGGATATTCGCGCCGCCTTTGCCGCAGGACAACACTGTTTCGGGGAAAACTACCTGCAGGAGGCGCTGCAGAAAATCGACTCGCTGCAGGATCTGCCCATTGAGTGGCATTACATCGGCGCCATCCAGTCGAATAAAACCCGTGAGCTGGCGGCGCATTTCGACTGGGTGCACAGTGTGGATCGACTTAAAATCGCACGCCGTCTGAGCAAGCAGCGCCCCACTGGTATGGCCGAGCTGAATATCTGTGTGCAGGTAAATATCAGCAACGAGGCCAGCAAGTCCGGCGCCCGCCTGGAACAGCTGGACACACTGGTAGACGATATCATGCAATTACCCGGGCTGCGCCTCAGGGGGCTGATGGCGATACCTGCACAGGCCCACACCCTCGAAGCACAGCGCACGATTTTCGCACAGATGCGTCAGGCCCTGCAGCGGCTGCAACAGAGATACCCGTCACTGGACACCTTATCCATGGGCATGAGCAATGATATAGAAGCGGCGATTGCCGAAGGCAGCACCCTGTTACGCGTCGGCACCGCCATTTTCGGTGCGCGCAACTGAACATGAGTCAGGGAAAATAAAACTGATTGCAGCCCCTGATTAATTACCAGATTAATAATCAGGGCAGAAACTAAACCTAACTCTTATAATGAACGCCCAAACAGGCAAAGACTAAACCCTATGACACACACCATCTGCTTTATTGGCGGCGGCAATATGGCACAAAGCCTGATTGGCGGCCTGATCCACAACGGCTATGACAGCCAGCACATTATTGTCAGCGACCCGGACACATCGCGGTTGCAACAGCTGGCCGAGCTGTATTCAATTCGCACCAGTGAAGATAACCTGCCCGCCGTCGAGACAGCCGATGTACTGCTGCTGGCGGTCAAGCCACAAATACTGGCGCAGGTGTGCCAGCAGCTACAACCTGCTGTGCAGCAAAAGCAGCCGCTGATTATTTCGATTGCCGCGGGTATTCGTTCCACCGATATCGAGCGCTGGCTGGGTGGCAGCCTGCCGGTGGTGCGCACCATGCCCAATACACCGTCACTGATCCAGGCAGGTGCCACTGGCCTGTATGCCAATGCCCGCACCTCCGCTGAGCAGAAAACGATAGCCGAACAGATTCTTAAGGCCGCAGGCCTCACCCTGTGGGTAGAAAAGGAAGAGCTGCTGGATGCGGTCACCGCCCTGTCCGGTTCGGGACCTGCCTATTATTTCCTGATTATGCAGGCAATGCAGCGTGCCGGGGAACAGCTGGGGCTGGATGCCCAGAGCGCCGATCGGCTCGCCAGGCAAACTGCACTGGGTGCAGCCCGCATGGCAACCGAGGGCGAGGACGATCCCGCCACATTACGTGCTAAAGTGACGTCAAAAGGTGGCACCACTGCCGCCGCCATTGCCTCATTTGAGGCCAGCCAGCTGGATGAGATTATTCTGCGGGCACTCACCGCGGCACGGGATCGCGCCACTGAACTGGCCGATGAACTGGGCCAGCAATAAAGATAACCGCAGCGCAAGCAGAACAGAGACACGACTATGAACCCATTTATTTTTTTAATTGATATTATTTTTCAACTCTATGCAACGGTGTTGCTTATACGTGTGCTACTGCAATGGGCCAGGGCGGATTTTTACAACCCGATTACGCAGTTTATTGTCAAAGTCACCAATCCACCTGTACTACCTTTGCGGCGTATTATTCCGGGTATCGGCGGGCTTGATCTGGCCACGGTATTACTCACTCTGCTGGTGCTGGCGATAAAGACCATGCTGGTTTATCAAACCGTCAACCCGCTGGCAGTGTCTGTAGTTGCACTGGGTCAGCTACTGATCCTCTGTATCAGCATTTATCTGTACGGCATTATTATTCAGGCCATTCTCAGCTGGGTTAATCCCGACCCCTATAACCCGGCGGTGAGTTTGCTCAACAGCCTGACCTTCCCTGTAATGAAACATTTTCGCCGACTGATGCCACCCATTAGCGGCATGGATATTTCACCGATCTTCGCGATTATTGTACTGATGTTTATCCAGTATACGATTCGCTACCTGTTTGCCGGCGTGTTTGGTGTGCAGCTTTAAACCGTTAACTTATGGCGGCATTTTATGAATGGTGTGACGGAAATCTATTACTGCGCGTAAAGGTCCAGCCCAGAGCCAGCAACAACGCATTCTGCGAATTACTGGATGAGCGCTTGAAGATACGCATTACAGCAGCACCCACGGATGGTCAGGCGAATCAGCAACTGCTGCAGTTTCTGGCAAAACAATTCAGGGTGAGCAAATCGCAGGTTAGCCTGCTTTCCGGTGAGTCTTCACGGGAAAAGCGTTTTAAGATTGTTGCACCCAGGCAGATACCGGCAGAGCTCGCAACAATGATCAAACCGGCAACGAACGCCACAGACCATTAAGCGCCAGGTACAGCGTCCAGCAGGCAAACAGTATCACCAGACCACCGGAAAAATAACGCACACCCTGCTTTTGCACCCAGTGTTTAAGCTGATTTGCAAACCACCCCATTGCCAGCAGATTGGGCAGGGTGCCCAGCCCAAAACTCAACATAAGCAGTGCACCTTCAGTAAAACTACCGCTGGAAATCGACCAGATCAAAACGCTGTACACCAGCCCGCAGGGCAACCAGCCCCATAACAGTCCCAGCAACAACGCCTGCCCTGCATGTGTAACCGGTAACAGTTTTTGTGCGCCTGGCTGCAGGTACTTCCATAAATATGCACCCAGCTTTTCGACCCGGGTTAAACCCATCCACCAGCCGGAAATGTACAGGCCCATCAGCAACATAAAGATGCCCGCGAACAACTGTAATATTAACTGCATATACTGCAGATCAGTCCAGCCCAGCGCCAGCCAGCCCAGTGCACCCATAATGCCACCCGCCAGTGTATAACTGCTCAAGCGACCCAGGTTATATGACAATAGTAACGTCAACAGACTGCGTTTGTGCTGAGTCCCCGAGCTGTCCACTGCGAAACTCAACGCACCAACAATGCCGCCGCACATGCCAACACAGTGCACACCACCCATTAATCCGACGATAAACGCTGTTATATAAGTAAATTCATGCATTTTTCTTTAAAGATTCCTGTAAAACCCCTTGTATTACAGTGCAAAAGCACTAACAATTCAGACACAGGATAATTCCCCGGATTATTCATAATAACAGACATAACCTTTTACCATAGGAGTACCTGAGTATGGCGGTGAAAAAGAAAGCGGCAGCGAAGAAAAAAGTTGCCAAGAAAAAAGTTGCAGTAGCCTCGGCGGTTAAAAAGCCACCCACCAAAAGTGAAATACTAAACCATATTGCAGGCGAAACCGAATTA
This sequence comes from Gammaproteobacteria bacterium, assembly GCA_036567985.1. Taxonomy (GTDB): domain Bacteria; phylum Pseudomonadota; class Gammaproteobacteria; order SZUA-229; family SZUA-229; genus SZUA-229. Next base: position 110,487 of record DATCTK010000049.1, read on the forward strand.
AGCCGCAAGGAAGTCACTGCGGTACTGGACAGCCTGTCTGGCCTGATCGAAAAAAATCTCAAGTCACGTGGCCCCGGCTTCTTTAATATGCCTGGCCTGTTAAAGATCAAGGTTGTGAAGAAACCAGCGGTTAAGGCGCGCAAGGGCACCAACCCTTTCACCGGCGAGGAGATGATGTTCAAAGCCAAACCGGCTCGCAAGGTGGTCAAGGTTCTGCCACTGAAAGGTCTGAAAGACATGGTATAAGCTGCGTCTGCAGTCGCGCAAATAAAACGGGGATATATGGCGGACCATATGTCCCCGTTTGCTATCTGCATGCGGGCATAACAAAATTGACTGTCACAACCTTGTCATTTGGAAAGCACACCCTGACTCTCTTATAATAGAATGTCGATATGAAAACACTGGCTGCCAAACTCCCGCTTCACCTGACACCCGAGACACTGGCTCGGGCCAACCGATTTTTGCCAGTACTGCTGACCCTGTTACTGGTGATTGGCTGCAGTTACCTGCTGTCAAAAATCACCTGGGCACTGATCCCCGACAATACCTCAACACTGCCGGTACAAAACTCGCGCCTAGACACTGCGAATGCACAGCAACAGCGCACCGACTACAGCCATATCAGTCAGGCCCACCTGTTCGGCATTTACCAGCAGAGCACGGCCAGCCCGCAGACCCAGGATGCTCCCGATACCCGGCTAAACCTGGTTTTGAAAGGCGTACTCTCGGCTGAGCCAATGAGCAAGGCCAGCGTGATTATTTCCCTGGGCAAGAACGGCAAAGAAGACATGTACAGCGTTGGTGATCAGGTCGCCAGCGCCACCCTGAAGGAAATCTACGCAGATCGGGTAATTCTGCAACGCAGCGGCCAGCTGGAAACCCTGCGCATGCCGGAAGAGTTTAATGATGACTTTATCACCAACTCACCGGGCAACGACCTGCCTGACCAGGACAATACACAGATAGACACCTCGACCCCCGGTGCCGCACTTTCGGATATTCGCGAGGAAATACTGAAAAATCCCACTTCATTCGGCAAGTACGCAATTCCGGTTCCCTACAAGGAAAATGGACGCCTATTAGGCTATCGCCTCACTCCCCAGGGGGATCGCACCCTGTTTGACGTAGTCGGACTGGACCCGCAGGATGTCGTCATCGCCGTCAATGGTGTAAAACTGGATGATCCGGCCGAAGGCCTCAAGGCACTGCGCGAATTGCAAAGCGCCAGCCAGGTTAATATAACCGTGCTGCGCAATGGAGCAGAAATACCGCTGCAATTTGATATACCATAACCAGACAGATAAACCCGAGACAATTATTTTGAATAAACAACATCAACACCTGCTGTGGTTTACACATCCGCTTAGCCGCTTACGCCACTCCACTCGCCATTTACTGGGCCTGCTGTTACTGAATCTGGCATTGTTGACACCGGCAGCCGGTTTTGCCGAAGAAAACCAGATCACCCTGAATCTGAAAGAAGCAGACATTCGCGCACTGATTGCAACGGTTTCCAAATTCACCGGCAAGAATTTTGTCGTCGACCCACGGGTCAAGGCACGGGTCAGCGTGGTGTCCTCCAGAGCCATGTCGGAAAGCGAAGTCTATGAAGTTTTCCTCTCGGTACTGCAGGTGCACGGCTACGCCGCGGTACCCGTGGGCAGCATTATTAAAATTGTGCCGGAAGTGAACGCCAAACAGGGCCCCCTGCCGGTTACCAACGATAATCAGCTGGCGGGAGATGAACTGATCACCCAGGTAGTCACACTGGATCATGTGCCTGCGGCGCAACTGGTGCCCATACTGCGTCCACTGGTACCGCAACAGGGGCACCTGGCGGCCTACAATCCCACCAACACCCTGATCATTACCGACCACGCCGCCAATATCCGCCGCCTCGGTGAAATCATCAAGGGCGTGGATCGCCCGGAAAGTGACGAACTGGAAATTATTCCACTGAAACACGCCTCTGCCTCGGAGCTGGTACGCATTCTCAACTCACTGCAGGCCAGCGGCAATGCCAAGAAGCCTGAATCCAGCCAGATCACCCTGGCCTCAGATGACCGAACCAACAGCATTTTAATGAGCGGTGAACGTTCAGCACGGCTGAAAATTCGCGCCACCATCGCCCACCTGGATACACCACTGCAGAATGAAGCGGGCAACACCCATGTGATTTACCTGAAGTATGCCAAGGCGGAAGACATTGTCAGCATCCTTACCGGCGTGCAGAAAAAGCAGGAGCAGGTGGACAAAAAAGCCGCACCGGCAACAACACCGGGGCGCAGCGAAAGTGAGGTGGATATTCAGGCGGATGAAAACACCAATGCGCTGATTATCACTGCGGGCCCCGATGTGGTGCGTCGTATGAAGTCGATTATCCGCCAGCTGGATATCCGCCGCGCCCAGGTGCTGGTGGAATCGATTATTGCGGAAATATCCAATAGCCGCGGCAAAGACTTCTCCTCGCAGTTTGTACTGGGTGGTAAGGAAGGCGATAACAATAAGGTACCCGTAGGTGTCAGTAACTTTGGTGGCAGCGGCGGCATTATTGGTTTATTCAGTGGCGACCCACAAACCATTGCCGGCTCACTGGGCGATGGCATGACCTTTGGTTTTGGCAGTGACCAGAACAACCGTTTTGCCTTTCTATTGAAAGCACTCACCGCCGATGCCGCCACCAATATTCTCTCCACACCCAGCGTGGTCACCATGGACAATGAGGAAGCAGAAATTGTGGTGGCACAGAATGTGCCGTTTATTACCGGCTCTTTCACCACTGCTGCGGACGGTGCATCCAATCCCTTCCAGACCGTGGAACGTCAGGATGTGGGTATTACCCTGAAAGTCACCCCGCAGATAAATGACGGCAACACCATCAAACTGGAAATCGCCCAGGAAGTTTCCAATGTCTCCGCCTCCACCTCGGCCAATGGCGACATCATCACCAATAAGCGCTCCATCAACACCTCGGTGCTGGTTGAAGACGGTGAAATCCTGGTGCTCGGTGGGCTGATTGATGACACCATGCGCGACCAGGTATCCAAGGTGCCCCTGCTGGGCGATATTCCACTGCTGGGCTGGCTGTTCCGCTCCCACAGCACCACCAAGGAAAAACAGAACCTGATGATATTTATGCGCCCCAGCATTATGCGTGACGGTGCCGCCGCCTATCACCACACCAATGAAAAATACAATTATCTACGTGCGCAGCAGATCGATGCCAGCGAACAGGGCTTTGGCCTGTTACGGGAACAAACCCCACCACTGCTACCTGAGCTTCCTCCCTATGTAGAAAAGAAGAACGAGGCCACACCGGACGAAGACAACACCGACGACAACAGAAAAGACCCGCTGGATTTCGAAGCCGATGATTTCTAACAGCGCCAGCCAGAGTCCACTGGAGGAAAATCACACAGCAGCACCCGGCACTGCGCAATCGATTTCCTATGCCTTCGCCAAACGTCATGGCATTTTGCTGGGGGATATCAGCGAACAGGCAGCCCAGCTGTTCTACCGTGGCCAGCTGAATCCACAGGCAGTGGCCGAAGCGCGCCGCATTATCAATCGCCCGCTAACACTTGCCGCGGTCAGCGATGAACAGTTTGAAGCCCTGCTGGCACAAACCTATGAGCAGAATTCAGACCAGGCGATGGCGATGATGGCCGGGGTCAGCGATGAACTGGACCTGGATCAGCTGGCAGAAACCATCGAACCGGAAGACCTGCTGGACTCGGAAGACCACGCACCGATTATCAAGCTGATCAATGCTGTGCTCAGCGAAGCCATCAAGATCGGCGCATCGGATGTTCATATTGAAGCCTTTGAAAACCGCATGCGCATCCGTTTCCGCGTCGATGGCGTACTGCGGGAAATCCTGCAGCCACCGAAAAATATCGCACCGCTGGTGATTTCGCGCATCAAGGTCATGGCCAAGCTGGATATCGCTGAAAAGCGCCTGCCCCAGGATGGCCGCATCTCGCTGAAAATCGCCGGCCGCTCGGTGGATGTGCGTGTCTCCACCCTGCCCTCCGGCCACGGCGAACGCATTGTACTGCGTCTGCTGGACAAGCAGGCGGGACGCATGGACCTGCAACACCTGGGCATGTCCTCCGTAGACCGTGATCGACTTAATGACCTGCTACACCATCCACACGGTATTATCCTGGTCACCGGCCCCACCGGCTCCGGTAAAACCACCACCCTCTACGCCGGCCTGACCCGACTCAATGACAAGAGTCGCAATATCCTCACCGTGGAAGACCCGATCGAATATTACCTGGATGGCATTGGCCAGACCCAGGTCAACAGCAAGGTGGAAATGACCTTCGCCAAGGGACTGCGCGCGATTCTGCGCCAGGATCCGGATGTGGTGATGATCGGCGAGATCCGTGATATTGAAACCGCCTCGATCGCGGTGCAGGCCAGTTTGACCGGTCACCTGGTGCTTTCCACCCTGCACACCAACACCGCCATCGGTGCGGTGACCCGCCTGCGCGACATGGGGGTTGAACCCTTTCTGCTGGCCTCCAGCCTGATCGGCGTGCTGGCACAGCGACTGGTACGCCAGCTGTGCCCCCACTGCAAGGAGGCGCACACAGCCACCGACACTGAATGTGACTGGCTGGGTGTGAAGCCTGATCAGGCGCCGCTTATCTACCGCCCCGCAGGTTGTGAGCAGTGTAACCAGCTGGGCTTTATCGGCCGTACCGGGGTGTATGAACTGGTGCCCATCGATGACACCCTGCAGCAGATGATCCATGACGGCGCCGGCGAGCAGGCGATGGAAAAACACGCCCGCAGTTATACCAATAGCCTGCGCAGTGACGGCCGCCGACTGGTGCTGGAAGGCATTACCTCACTGGAAGAAGTGCTGCGGGTTTCCCGTGAAGATTAGGATGCCTGATTAAGCATGGCCGCGTTTGACTACACAGTACTGGACGAGCGGGGACGTGAAAAGAAAGGCGTGATCGAAGGCGATAGCGCGCGCCAGGTGCGCCAGCTGCTGCGTGACCGCGGTATGATGCCGCTGCATATTGAAGCTGCCGCCAGCCAGCATAAGCAGCAGACCACCAGCCAGCCCAGTCGCGCCTCACGGCGCGGCATCAGCGCCACCGAACTGGCGCTGTTTACCCGCCAGCTGGCCACCCTGGTGCGCGCCGCGCTGCCGCTGGATGAGGCCCTCTCGGCCGTGGGTCAGCAAACCGAAAAACCACGCATCAAAAGCATGATTTTCGCGCTGCGCTCGAAGATCATGGAAGGCCATACCCTGGCCTCGGGGCTGAAGGACTTTCCCCGCGTATTCCCCGAGCTGTACCATGCCACGGTGGCGGCGGGTGAATCCTCTGGCCATCTGGACATAGTACTGGACCGCCTCGCCGACTACACCGAAAGCCGTCAGCAGATGAGCCAGAAGATCGCCCAGGCAACCATTTACCCGGCAATCCTCACCGTGATGGCATTCCTGGTGGTCACCGGCCTGCTGATGTTTGTGGTGCCGAAAATCGTTGAGGTGTTTGACACCTCGGGCCAGGCATTGCCCGCCATTACCAGCGCGATGATCTGGATCAGCGAGTTTCTGCAGAACTGGTGGTGGCTGCTGTTACTGATCGGCGTGGCGATGTATTTCGGCGTACAACGCTTTCTCACCATCCCCGCCAATAAACGCCGCTATCACCTGCTGTTATTAAAGCTGCCGGTCATCGGCAAGCTGGTGCGCGGCCTGAATACCGCGCGCTTTTCCCGCACCCTGAGCATTCTCTCTTCCAGCGGTGTGCCGGTACTGGATGCATTGCAGCTGGCGGCACCGGTGGTCACCAACCTGCCAATGCGCGATGCGGTGATTGACGCCGCCGCACGGGTACGGGAAGGCTCGAGTATTTATGCGGCGCTGGATCGCAGCAAGCTGTTCCCGCCCATGACCCTGCACCTGATCGCCAGTGGCGAAAGCTCGGGCAACCTGGAGGACATGCTGGACAAGGCAGCAGTTCAACAGGAGCGGGAACTGGAAGTGCTGATCGCCACCTTTATGGGCCTGTTCGAACCACTGCTGATCGTCGCCATGGGCGGCATTGTACTGCTGATTGTGCTGTCGATACTGCTGCCGATTATCAATATGAACGACCTGATGCAGTAAGCCCGATACACCGTGAAAAGCGTAAACTACAGGGCAATTGAACCAAAACTCGGCAAAACGGACAAAAATAGTTATACATCCCGAGGGGGAAGCTGCTATTATTTTGCACCATAAAACAAGCACTCTGGCCTGATTCATCAGGAATAATAAAAAAACCATCCAGATACACGCTACTCTTCGCAAGCCTTACGGATAACTTTCAGCGCAGATTCCAGTTCGGATTTAATAAAAGACACAACCTGTGACACAGCAGGAGGAGAATCTAGCAATGTCGATTTCAAGACGTGAATTTTTACACCTGATGGGTCTGGCCGGGGCCGCCGGGGCACTGCCTGGCTCGGCGTTCGCGATGAGCCGCAGACCCACAGACATCTATGAACTGCCCAAGTACGGCAATGTGACATTGATGCATATGACCGACTGCCACGCACAGTTACTGCCTATCTACTTCCGTGAGCCCAGTGTCAATATTGGCGTGGGTGAAGCGCATGGCAAGCCTCCCCATTTAGTCGGTAAACATTTCCTCAAGCATTTCGATATCGATGCCAATAGCATTGAAGCCCATGCCTTTACCTATCTCAACTACACCGAAGCGGCACAGCAATACGGCAAGGTCGGCGGTTTTGCACACATGGCCAGCCTGGTAAAACGCATTCGCGCCGAGCGCGGTGAAAGCAACTGCCTGCTACTCGATGGCGGTGACACCTGGCAGGGTTCCGGCACCGCATTCTGGACCCGCGGCATGGACATGGTGGGCGCCACCAACCAGCTGGGTGTCGATGTAATGACCGGTCACTGGGAATTCACCTACCGTGATGAAGAAGTACTGAAAAACATCGAAGCCTTTAACGGTGAATTTGTTGCGCAGAACGTACAGGTAAAAGTGGATGCACTGTTCGAAGGCTCACCCGCCTACGATGAAGACACCGGCCACGCATTCAAGCCCTATACCATGAAAACCGTAGGCGGCGCACGCGTAGCAGTGATCGGCCAGGCCTTCCCCTATACACCGATTGCCAACCCATCGCGATTTATCCCTGACTGGACCTTCGGCATCAACGACCAGAACATGCAGCAGATGGTTAACATGATCCGCGACACTGAAAAGCCGGATCTGGTGGTGGTCATTTCCCACAATGGTATGGACGTTGACCTGAAAATGGCTACGCAGGTCACCGGCATCGATGTGATCTTCGGTGGCCACACCCATGACGCGGTACCCAAGCCCAGCGTGGTGCAGAACAAGTCCGGCAAGACACTGGTCACTAATGCCGGTTCAAACGGTAAATTCCTCGGGGTTATGGACTTCGATATTCGTGGCGGCAAACTGCGCGGCTACCGTTACCGCCTGGTGCCCGTGTTCGCCAACCTGCTGCCAGCAGACACCGAAATGCAGGCCTATATCGACAAGGTTCGTAAGCCATATATCGGTAAGCTGAACGAAGAACTGGGTCGTGCAGATGACCTGCTGTATCGTCGTGGCAACTTTAACGGCACCTTCGACCAGGTGATCTGTGATGCGCTGCGCGCCGAAAGTGATGCGCAGATTTCACTCTCCCCCGGTTTCCGCTGGGGCACCACGGTGCTACCGGGCCAGCCCATTACCATGGAACACGTAATGGACCAGACAGCCACCACCTACCCGGAAACCTATGTGCGTGAAATGAAAGGCTCGGACATCAAGCTGATTCTGGAAGACGTGTGTGACAACCTGTTTAACAAGGATCCCTACTACCAGCAGGGTGGCGACATGGTTCGCGTGGGCGGCATGGATTATGTGCTCGACCCCAACCAGACATTCGGCAAGCGCACCTCGAACCTGACCCTGGATAACGGCGAGAAAGTTGAGGACAACAAGACCTACAAGGTCGCCGGCTGGGCCACCGTAAACTCCCAGGCACCGGGTCGACCCATCTGGGATGTGGTGGCCGACTATATTCGCGCTGAAGGCGATGTAAAGATCAAGAAGGTCAATACGCCCAAACTGAAGAACGTCGACAACAACCCTGGACTGGCCAGCTAGCCACTCCGGCACTGCAAGCCAACTAAAGCCTCGACCCTCACCCGGTCGGGGCTTTTTTTATGCACAGGATGTGCGGTATTTCGCGGGAGGCAGGGATGCCGGTAGCGAAGATGCACAGGATGTGCGAAAAAGAAAACGCAAATAAACGCAAATGTTCGGATATAACTCGTTCCCACGCTCCTGCGTGGGAACGAGTATGCGTCATTAGTGGTTCGCCTGTAGGTTGGGGTGACGCAGGAACCCCAACACCCTGAACGTAGGTAAGTTGGGGTGCGTTCCTTTCCCCAGCCTATGGAATGGGTTTACACAGAATACCTTAATTAAAACGGGATCGTACTCCATGACAAACGGTGGATCCGCTAACGCTTGAGTCACCTTACAACAAACTTGCATTCATTTGCGTTTATTTGCGTTCATTTGCGTTTTCCTGTGCTTTTGCTGCTGATTTTTCAGCAGGTAATACAGCAACCCCGCCAGCGCACCATACAGATGTGCATTCACCGCCACACGACCACCACTCATTGCCTCGGAACCGGGCAATGCCCCCTGCCACTGTTCCCACAGCAGCTTGCCCAGCAACAGCCCCAGCAACACCCATCCACTCAGTGGATAACGCCTGCGCTCGTAGAGCGCACCCAGCACAAACAGACCATGCAATACACCGGAAAACCCCACATAGGACGTCAGTTGCCCATCGGCATATAAACCGGCACTGCACAGCAGGGCGATCAGCAGAATCGCCCGCAACCAGTCAATTTGCCGCTGGTAATGCCTGAAAAACAGCCACAGCATAAACAGCCCCGCCATATTCAGCCCGAAGTGCGACCAGTTAAGGTGCACAAAATGTCCGCTGAGTAATCGCCACAGCTCACCCTGGGCAATGGCCTGCCGCTCGAAATACACCGCCTCCGCTGGAACAAGTTGCAGCACAAAACACAGCCCGAGCACCAGCAGCCATAAGCCATTGTGCAGGCCATGGCACTTCAGTCGATGTAAAATGTCTGTCATATAAGAATATTTAACCATCTGGTATGATATTGCCCGGCATCCCTGAACAATGCAGATATGTGATCATGGTTCAGGGTCGCCATCAGTTTAACCAACAATTCCCAGTGGAGCTATCAGTGAAAACAGCAGCGTCAAGACAGCAGGGTTTTACCCTGATTGAAATTATTGTAGTGGTCGTGATTATCGGCATCCTCGCCACCTTTGTTGCCCCCAAGTTCCTGGGCCGTACCGACGATGCCCGCATTACCAAAGCCAAAAACGACATACAGGCGCTGGAAAGTGCACTGGAGCTCTACAAGCTGGATAACTATAACTATCCCACCACCGACCAGGGTCTGGACGCGCTGGTTGCACAACCCACCAGTGACCCGGTGCCCAGCAACTGGAAGGCCGGCGGTTATATCAAGAAGCTGCAGAAAGATCCCTGGCAGCGCGACTACCTCTACCTCAGCCCAGGCGAACACGGTGAGGTTGATATTTATTCACTGGGTGCCGATGGCGTGGAAGGCGGCGAGGGTCCCAATGCCGATATAGGTAACTGGAACTAAACAGACTACCCATGATGCAGGTGGCAGCGTACAGAAGTCGAGGCTTTACCCTGATCGAAATACTGGTGGTGATTGTCATCATTGCCATCAGCGTGGGCGTGGTGGTGGTCAACTTCAGCGGCGACAGCAATGCCGAAGCGGCCAAGCTGGAAATTATTCGCCTGCAGCAACGCCTGCGTTTTGCACATCAACAGTCCGTGGTGCGCGCGGAAGAATACGGCATCCGCTTTTACAGCGGCGGCTACCGTTTTCTGCGTTTCGATGAAGACAACGAAGACTGGATCGATCCGCGTAATGATAAAATTCTGAAACGCTACCTGCTGTCATCACCACTGGAAATCGAACTCTATATCGAACAGGTCAAAACCAGTATTCCCGAATCCTTTGACGACGACCCGGAGCCACGTACAACAGACTCGGTATTGCCATCGGATGACCTGCTTAATCAGCAGGACACACTCAAGCCCCATGTATTTCTGCTCTCCAGTGCCGAGCTGGCCCCCGCCTTTGAACTGATTATCCGCGTACCCGGCAGTGAGACACAGGAACAACTGAATGGCCTGCCACAGGGCGAGTACTACCATGCACCCAAAGACTAGCGGCTTTACCCTGATCGAAATCATGGTGGCGATGGCGATTATAGCCATCGCCCTGGCCTCGCTAATGAAAGCCTCAGGCAACCACACCCACTCTGCCGCCTACCTGAAAGCCAAAACCCTGGCACATTACGTGGCAATGAATGAAGTCACCCGGCTGCAGATTTCAAACGAATGGCCCGATCTGGGCAGCAGCAGCGACTCCACTGAAATGGCCGGCATCGAATGGTACTGGATCCGTGAAGTTGAAAAAACCGGCGATGAAAGCGGCAATATCCGCGGCGTAAAATTCACCATTTACCAGGACGATAAACGCACGCAGAACCTGGCACAGGTGCAGGCCTTTATTGCCAACCCGGCGAGCGGGATAGATGCGCCCGGCACCGGCAGTGGAACCGCCAGCCCGTGAACAAGCTGCGCATAAACCCCTTACACCCCACGGCATCCCGCGGCTTCACCCTGATTGAAGTGGTGATAGCCATGGCGATTTTTGCCATTCTGTCGGCGCTGGCCTACAGTGGCCTGCAATCGGTAATCGACAGTAAATCCCACACCGAAGCCGGACTGGAGCGTTTACAGGCGGTGCAGATGAGCATGCTTACCCTGAGCAACGACCTGCAACAGATCGCGCCCCGGGCTGCCCAGGATGCACTGGGCGGCAATCTGCACAAGCTCTCCACCCAGAGCAGTGAATACCTGGTGGAATTTACCCGCAGTGGCTGGCGCAACCCTGCCGAGAGTCCGCGCAGCAGCCTGCAACGGGTAGCCTATAAACTGGATGAAGACCGGCTGATTCGCATCTACTGGAGCCATGTGGATCGCGCCGATGAAGAACGCCGGGTCGAGCGGGTGCTGATCGACAATATCGAATCACTGCAACTGCGTTTTCTGAATGAACAGCAGGAGTGGACCGAAGACTGGCCCGAGGCCGCAGTGCTCACCAGCAGCAATGAGAGCCCAGTGCCGCTGGCCATAGAAGCCACACTCGACACCCATGACTGGGGCGAAATCACTCGTCTGCTGCGGGTCGGCTACTGATGCCGGCGCTGCCTAAACAAAGCGGCGTTGCCCTGATTACCGCCCTGCTGGTGGTATCACTGGCAAGCATCCTAGCAGTGTCACTGCTGGAACACCTGCATTATGACCTGCGACGCACGGAAAACATTATTCGCGCCGACCAGGCTCAACTCTACAATGCCAATGCAGTGCAATTTGCCCGCGGCCTGTTGCGCATGGATCGCACTCTGAATAATGAATATGACACACTGCAGGAATACAGCCCGCAGAATGAACAGCTGTTCCCCGTACCCGGCGGTGGCGTATCCGCAACACTGCTGGATCAGCAACGCTGTTTTAATCTCAATAACCTGTCCGCCAGCAATTCCACTATCGCGCAACAGAGAATTATCTACCGAAATTTATTGCAGCTGGCAGAAATTGACAGCAATCTGCACAGCACACTGATCGACAGCCTGCTTGACTGGCTCGATGAAAATGACATCAGCGAACCCATGGGTGCAGAGTTTGATTATTATATCGGCCTGGAGCAACCCTATCGCAGTGCCAACCAGTTGATGATCACTCCCACTGAGTTACGCATGGTAAAGGGTTACACCCCGGAGGTGATTAAAAAACTCAGCCCCCATGTGTGTGTGATTCCGGCAATTAACACCGCAATCAATATCAACACCGCCAGTCTTGAAATGCTAGAATCTATTCCAGTACTGGCCGGGCATGGCGCACAGATCATACAGGACCGTGATGGCAGAGCGGACACCACCGACGATGATGCGCCCTTTGCCAGCATGAATGATTTCCAGCGCTATGCACAACAAACCTTGCAGATACAGAACATTAACACCCAGGGATTACAGGTTTACTCGGAATACTTTATGATGGAGTCCTATACCAATCTCGGTGCTGGAAATATACGGCTTTTCAGCCTGATATACCGTAACCAGAGCGATGGCAGCAGTGAAGTTATTTACCAGTCACGGGGCACCCTGTAATGCGTGAGTTTTTTGTTATTCACTATCGACCCGACTCGGCGGATGGCCAGCATTACTGGGCGTCCGGCGGCGAACAGCATGCCTCAATTACCCTGGGCAAAAGTTCGCCTGAGGAAATGGCCAGTATTGCCCGTGGAAAAAAAGTCAGCCTGCTGATCGATTCACGCTACACCACGGTGATGTCGGTCAAGGTGCCGAGCAAAAATCGCAGCAAACAGTTACAGGCCATTCCCTATGCCATGGAAGACCACCTGGCAGAAGACCTGGAAGACATCCATTTTGCTATTGGTAAGGCCGATGCCCAGAACCAGATTCCGGTCATCGCCATCAAACGCAGCCTGATACAGGACACGCTTGCACTGTTTTCCAACGCCGGTGTGCATATCGATTACATGAGCGCAGACTGCACCGCACTGCCCATCAGTGCCAATACCTGGAGCCTGCTGCTATTCGAGCAAAGCGCAATCATCAGCACCAGCTCGGTGGATGCACAAAGCTGCGAACGTGAAAACCTGGAAGCCATCTTCAGTGCACTGCTGGAACAGGCCAGTGAAAAACCGGCACAGATCAAATGCTTCAGCACCGAGGCGGATCAGACGCAACTGGCATTTCTGCAACAACTGGACACGGAAGTTATTCTGCAACCGATCAAAAGCCATCCGCTGGAAATTTTTGTCGGCCAGCTGGAACAGTTATCTTCACTCAACCTGTTACAGGGCGCATTCGCACAGAAACGTAAATCCACCAATAACTGGTTACAGCCCTGGAAATACACCGCCATTGCGGCCAGCCTGTTTATTGCACTCTACCTGGGCCTGCTGAGCATTCAGAGCAAACAGCTTGAAGCGGAAAATATTCTACTTAGTAAGAACATAGAAACCGAGTTCAGGCGCGCCATGCCTGAAGCGCGCAGCCTGAGCAATATGCAGAAGCGGGTTGAACGGCAGCTGCAGGAATTAAAATCCGCCAGTAGCCGCGATAATAACAACCGTTTTCTGTACCTGTTATCCAGCGCCACACCAGCCCTGTCACAGGCTAGCAAAATCACCATTAATGCGGCGGTGTTTCGCAGCAACTACCTGGACCTGGATATCAGCACCAACTCGCTGCAGAATATTGAGCAGGTAAAATCACAGCTGTTAAAACTGCCAGACATTAAAACCGTGCTCTCCACCACCGTGGAAAAAGACACGGTCAATGGACGACTGAGACTGGAGGCGAAAGGATGAACGCCCTGCAACGGCTTTTACAACCCGCGCAACAATGGCTGGACAGTTTACAGGCACGGGAACGACTCAGTGTAATTGCCGGTGGTATCGCGCTGGTGTTTATACTGCTGTATTTACTGGTGTGGGCACCGATTACCGAATACCACGAAGAACAACAGCTGCGCCTGCAATCGCAACAGCAATTGTATAGCTGGATGAAAAATGCCGCACAGGAAGTGAGCCAGCTGAGTGGCTCCTCCGCAGGCTCTGCCGCAAGGTACCAGAACCAGTCAATTTCCACGCTGGCGGATCGCAGTGCACGCACAACCGGGGTAAAAGCCTTTATCACCAAAATTGAACAAAATCAGAACGATGTTAGCGTCACTCTCGGCGAAGCCGACTTCGACCGCATCATTCACTGGCTGGCGGACCTGCAGGACAAATACGCCATCAGCTCCACCTCGGTTAAAATTGAAAGAACAAAAATATCTGGCGCGGTCAATGCCCACATTACGCTGGAACGTACACTATAAGCAGCCCTGAACGCACAGCGTTTATTACATTTATTATGCCCATTAAAAAACGTTACATTATTCTGCTTGCTGTTGGCTCCTACCTGCTGTTTACCCTGAGCATGGTACCGGCAAGCAAGGTACTGAGCCTTGCCAGTTCCATCGGACCGCTGCCGGTTAAAATCTACGGCGTCAGCGGCAACCTGTGGAAGGGTCGCGCGCAACAGGTCATGGCACCTGGCCAGCCCGCCATCGATAATCTGCAGTGGAGCATCAACCCGCTGGGACTTTTACTGGCACGCCTGGATACTGACTTTAATGCCAGCATTAAAAACCAGAACGTCACCGGCAATCTGAGTGTGAATGCGCTGGGCCAGTTACAGGGTTCGGATATACGCGCGCGCATTGACGGCGCAGTGATGCAACAATTGCTGCGCCTGCCCATGGGCGAACTGGGCGGTGTTTTTAATTTTAATGTGCGCTCGGTTGAATTACAGCAGACTGCACTGCCGATCCTGGACGCCAGCCTGAACTGGAAAAATGCCAGTTTGACATTAATGGACACGGTTAACCTTGGAACTATCGATCTGCTGATTACACCCCAGGACGACGGACGACTGCTGGCCAGTATCAGCAACAAGCAGGGTGATCTACAATTGAGTGGTGATGCCACGGTGGATGCCAGCAAAAACTACAGCATTGACCTGCGCATGACACCACAGCCCAACACCGCCAGAAACATTATCCAGAGCCTGGGCATGTTTGCACGTCGCCAGGCCGATGGCAGTTACCTTCTCAGCCGCAAGGGCAATCTTCGCGAATTTGGATTCTAATTATGAGCACGCACATCCCGATCAAGCCAGAGATTGAAATTACCTCGGAAAATAAATGCAGCTTCTGCACCGGCTCTATCTGCTGTACCTATATTACCCAGCATATAGACACGCCCCGTTCAAAAACCGATTTCGAACACCTGCTATGGCAAATTTCCCATGAGAATGTTCGCATCTATAAGGATGAGGATGGCTGGACCCTGCTGGTGGAAACCCGTTGCACCCATTTACAGATTAACGGCGACTGCGGTATTTATGAAAACCGCCCCACCATCTGCCGTGAACACACCAATGACTACTGCGAATTTGACGCACCTTCGGAGGATGGCTTTGAGCTTTACTTCAAGGATTATGACGCCTTACGCGCCTACTGCAAGAAACGTTTCAAACGCTGGGACAAATAAAACCGGCTGTTATTCGTGCGAATCATTAGCTGGCAATAGATAATTTTTTTCTTCACCATCCAGCGGGCTGATGAATTTAATCTGCACCGAACTCAGTTGCAAATTATCCTGCAAGCGCGTGCTGCCGTACAGTCGATCCCCCACAATCGGAAAACCCGATGTCGACAGGTGATAGCGTATCTGGTGCTTACGACCGCTGTGTATACGCACCTCCACGTGACTGCTATCCAATGCCTGGTCATAACGGGCAACAAGCACTTCGGTTAATGCATTTTTACCATCAACCGGTGTATCGATAAAATACGGAAAATCCCGCTGGCTGAAATCGCCTTCAACCGTCGCCATGTATTTTTTATAGATTGCATGCTGTTCAAATAACCGGCTCAATGCGGCTGCACACTGCTTGCTGTGCGCCAGCAATATCAGTCCGCTCGCCGCACGGTCCAGCCGGTGCACAATAAAGGCCGGACGCTGTGGCTGCAGATGGCTTTCCGCATAGCGATAGATACTGCAATGATCACCCCAGCGGGTTCCCTGGGAATACATACCCGAGGGTTTATTCCATACCGAGTAATCCCCTTCATCGGCAATCAATTGCGCTGACAGTGGCTGCGCCTGCTGAATCGCCTCATCATAATACACATGCAGACAATCCCCCGGCTGCAGCATTTTTTTCGCACGCCGCAAACGATGAATGCCCTGGGCGTTTTCCAGCCACACTGCACCGTTCTGCATCAGCTGTTTAAGTTTCTGTCGACTGAGTGAAAACTGCCCGGCCAGGCAGTCAATGGCCAGCTGGGGCTGACTAAGCTGAATCTGCTTTTGCTCTCGCTGGCTCATGGCTTGTTCTACAGGGTTATTGAATGGTAAAGCAAACTGTCAGGCAAAAGGCTGTTTACGCACCTGATTATATAGAGAAAATTTTACGCCGCTTATTTCTGTGCAAAATACGCCTGCAGATACTCATCCAGGGTGAGCGTATCAGCGGCCTCAATTGCCTGCTGTTTTAACAGTGATTCCGCTGCCGCCTGATCGAAAAAGGCTTCCCGTTCCGCGGATAATTGAAGCTGGGTGAAATAGCGGTAATGCTGTTCCGACATGCGTTTGGCAAAATGGTAAAAACCTTCCTTGCGTTCACGCATTTCATTCAGCATCAGCGCCGAAGGCGTCAGCTCGGGGTCCTTAACCTTGGCAATCTGCTGCTCTAACGCTGCACGGTAGGGATGTCCCTGTTTGTTGGTATCCAGCAGTTCAGCTACTGAGGCCATGCCATCCAGGGTTTGCGCGGCCCAGTCTTTTAATGTAATTGACGAACTATTGTATTTCAGCTTGAGTTTCGGGTCTCGACCCCTGTGTGCCACATCCAGCTCGTTCTGGTCAATTTCTTCCCGTTCACTGAAACAGATCTGTTCGCTTTCCCGGAGCAGACAGAACAGCATAAATATTTCAATAAAGCGCAGCTGAGTTTCATTGATACCCAGTGGATCAAATGCATTCACATCCAGTGAGCGCAATTCAACATAACGCACACCGCGTTTTCTCAGGGCGATGGTGGGCTTTTCATTGCCCTGCAGAATCTGCTTGGGGCGCACCGTACTGTAGTATTCATTTTCAATCTGCAGCAGGTTGGCATTGAGCTGGCGATATTCACCATCCACTTTTACGCCGATCGCCTCATAGCCTTCATAGGGTGTTTCAATCGCGCATTGCAGACTTTTTACATAGGCATCAAGGTTACGGTAACAGGCTTTTACCCCGGTTTCGTTTTCCTTGTTATTCTGGTAACCAATGTCCCCCATGCGCAACGAAGTGGCGTAGGGTTCGTAATAGGTGGTTTTATCAAATTCCTGCAGTGTGGAATCGGCATTACCCAGAAACGACTTACACACCGCAGGCGATGCGCCAAACAGATAGGGAATCAGCCAGCCATAGCGTTGCAGGTTTCGCAGCATGGCAAAATACTGTTCCGATTTAAAATCCAGCAGACTCTGTTCGTTATCCTGCAGCAGCGACTGGTACATCGGCCAGAATTCATCGGGCAATGAGTAATTAAAATGCACCCCGGCAATCACCTGCATCACCCGGCCATAACGGTTACCCAGGCCGACGCGGTAAATTGATTTCATTTGTCCGGCATTGGATGAACCATACTGGGCGATAGGAATACTGCTTTCCCCTGCGACGACACAGGGCATGCTGGTGGCCCAGATAATTTCATCCGCTGGCAGCTTCTGGTACACATAGGCCTGTGAGTCACGCAGAAACTCCAGCACACTCTCAATATGCCCGGAGGGCGGAGTAATAAATTCCAGCAGGGCTTCGGAATAATCGGTGGTGATATAGGGATTGGTGAGCGCAGAGCCAAGCGCAGCAGGATGCGGCAATTGCGAAATGCCACCTTCGGCGGACACCCTCAGACTTTCCTTTTCAACGCCGATCAGGCGCTGGTTTAGCAGGCTGTGGCAGTCATTCTCGATGAGCTGCTTTACCCGTGTTTCGACAAGTTTGAACAATCGCCTATCTCAGCATTTAATAATTTTCTAAGACGAGCAGCTTATATCAAGCCGCAGCATCACTCAATAAGCAGTCAACAATAATTGGTGATTTAGCCCTGTCAGGGCACCGCACGGCAAAGCGCCTTAGTTGATGAGCATCAATGCAGTCACTGCTCAGTTTGACTAATCTGCAAGCTCTATTCACAAGCGTGCAGACCCCTGGTATCAGGCCAATGAAAACACACAGCCGGCATAGCAAACCAGCCTCCAGCGTCGCCACTGCGCGCACGCCGGTCAAGCTGGGCGACCATTTCCAGCTGGTGCTGAACTGGTACAAGCGCAGTGCCCGCGGGCTGGTGGGAGAGGAAATCATACAGGGGCTGCACATCAGCAACCTGATGAAGGTGCTGGGCAACCCCATCTGGAACCATATTTACCATTGCTGGGAAATCGAACTGAAACACATGCCGTACCTGCAGCCCTATATTGCGCACCAGTTCGACCCGAGCAAATACATCTATTTTATCGAGGCCTACAACACCAACTAGACAGGCTGATTCGGCTAATCCTGCTTGTCGGCACCGTCATCCCGGACCGCTTTATGTGACTCAAGCCAGAGTTTATCCTCCCTGCGGCGCAACATCCGCTCTCGACGCTCACTACCCAGCGCCTCGAAGCGCAGCAGATTACGGCGTTCGCCACCGCTACGCCGATCACAGGACGACCTGCGATCCAGCCCATGGTAGGCAACCTTTTCATGGGAAACTGACATAACACACCTCCTGTGAAATGACCGTTCTGGCTCTTCAGTATAACGCCGTAAAATCAGCAAAAACATGCCCGTCAGGCGGTTTATTGTTATTATCCTGAAACTGATCACACTGCCCGAACGGAGCCTACTGCAGAACATGGCACAACAGACCTCCCAGGCCGACAGCCCGCCACAGCTGAAAACCCTGTCATTTTCAGTGAATAACTGGAACCACCTGTACTCGCTGCAGGCCGCGGTACAGCACAACCAGCAGGCGACAGGGCGCAGCCTCACTATCCAGGGGCGCCTGCTCAACCAGGCCTTACTGCAGCACCAGGACACCCCGGTGAGCATCCGTTTTGTGCAAAGTGATCAGCCACCGGAATATGCCCGTGAACAGGGCCAGCTGGTACTGGCCGAAATGCAGCGCAAGCCGGATGGCCTGAACTGCGAGATAGCCGTGGATCGCGGGGTGTTCGAGGAACTGCGCAAGAACCTGATGGAATACGCCGATATTGAAGGCATTCATATTATGGTCAGCCTGGGACTGCTCTGCGATCAGGCTGAATGGCCCGACAATCAATCCCTGCCCCTGCTCGAACTGAACTACGCCATGAAGGGCGACGCCTGATGCAGATCCACCCGCAACTGCAGCAGGACTGCCACCTACTGGGCCAAATGCAGGCCTGCACCCTGCTGCTGCACAAAAATGCGCTGCTACCCTGGTTTATTCTGTTACCAACCACTGAACAGCAAGAGCTCTATCAGCTGGACGCCACTTTGCAACTGCAGGTGCACGGCGAGATCAACCGCATGGCGGCCTTTGTTAATGATTATTTCAACACCGACAAGCTGAATATCGCCACCATTGGCAATATCGTGCCCCAGCTGCATATTCATGTTATCGGCCGCTTTCACAATGACTTCTGCTGGCCGGCACCTGTGTGGGGCCAGACCGAGCGCGCCGACTATACAGCGCAGCGCCTCGAGGAGATTCGCCAGGCGCTGACCCAGCAGGACATTCTGCAGCAGGGCACAACAGATTGAACAATGCCCTTACCGACGGTTTTGCATCCGCCTCGTCAGCTGTTAAAATTCACCACCCGCCAGCCATAAGCGAGCAACTATGTTTTTAAAATTACTGCGAGAAGGCCTCGGCCGACTGGTCATTCTGATCAGCTTTTTTATTCCCCTCAGCAACAAACAGAAACGCGATGCGCAACAGCAGGCCTGTGCCGACCGCGCCACGCAGAGCCTGTCGCTGTACCAGTTTTACGCCTGCCCCTTCTGCCTTAAAGCACGCCGCGCAATCAAGCGCCTGAATCTTAAAATCGAAACCCGCGATGCACAGAAAAACCCGGGGCGCAGTGAACTCAACGCCGGCGGTGGGCAGATAAAAGTGCCCTGCCTGCGCATTGATGAAGCAGGTGAAACCCGCTGGCTATATGAATCCGACGATATTATCGCCTACCTGGAAAAACGCTTTGGTGAAAACAGCTCGCCCTGTGACGAACTGGCCAATGAAACCACGGCAAAGAGTTAAGCCCCTGGCTAATTAGCCATTATCGACAATAACGACTAATGTGTAGACGACTGTAAAACCGCACTGATTTCCGGCAGACAGGAACCACAGTTGGTTCCTGCTCGCAGCAGCTGGCCCACTTCATCCGTGCTCACCAGCCGGTTTGTCTGAATCGCCTCAAGCAGGGTGTTGATGCCGACATTAAAACAGGAGCAGACAACCCTGCCTGCATCCTGCTGCGGGCCTACCGGCCGGCCCGCCAGAATAGAGGCCCGCTCGACAGAATCGAGCTGCTGTTGCGCAAACAATCCCTGCAACCAGCCGCGCTCTGGCAATGACTGCTCTGAACCCACAAACATACAACTCTGCAGCCGGCCGTTTTCAAAGCGCGCGGCCCGGTAACGATGCATGGCCACATCATGGTACTCACTCCATTCGGTTTTCTCTGCCGTATGACAGAGCAGACTGCGCGCATAGTCCGACCAGTTTTCCGGCAACTGTTGCGCCGCCAGTTCGTAACGCCATACACCGCCCTCGCCACGACTGCATGTCCAGTAGTCTGTATCCAGCTCACCCAGTTTGCGCCTGGAAATAATAAAACCGTACCATTGCACCGGGCAGGGTTTGATTGTGACCGGTGTCGACTTGAACTCGGGCTGACCTGAAACCGGGTCAACAACCGAATCTACAAGACTGTCCACCAGCGCACACGCAGAAAACTGCTCACTCCAGTGAATAGGCATAAACAGATTACCCGGTTTTTGCGCATCTGTAATGACCACGCGACAGATAACCCTGCCCTGTGAACTGCTGACTTCTGCCAGCGCATTGTGTTGCAAATTTATACGCAACGCATCCTGCGAATGTATTTCTACAAAGGGCTCATCGATATGCCGGGTCAATCGCGGCACCTGTCCGGTGCGCGTCATCGTATGCCACTGGTCACGAATGCGCCCGCTATTCAGACGTAGAGGGTATTGCTCTGACAATGAATTAAGCCGGGGCGGGTTATTAACCGCAATAAATTTAGCCTTACCATTGTCGGTAAAAAACTGGCCATCCGCGAACATGCGTTTTGTGCCCCAACAACCCGAGGCCACTGACGAGTTTTTTATAACCGGCCATTGTACCGGTTGCAAATCGTTATATTCCTGCAATGACAATTCGCTTAATGCAGAGATATTAAAATCACGGCGACAGGGGTCATTCAATGCATCACTGTTTTTATACCCGGACAGAGCCGCATGCTCATTAAAAACATCAACCGACTGCGTATATGCAAACGACTCAGCATAGCCCATGCGCGCTGCCACCTGGGAAATAATCCACCAGTCCGGCTGTGCCTCTGCCGGCGCTTTGAAAAATGCGCGTTGTCGCGAAATCCGTCGTTCCGAATTGGTCACGGTGCCATCCCGCTCACCCCAGGTTTGCGCAGGTAACAGCACATGGGCATAGCGGGTTGTATCGGTCTGCTGCACACAATCCGAGACCACCACAAACTCGCATTTTTCCAGTGCCTGTTGAATTTTTTTACTCTGTGGTAAGGAAACCGCCGGGTTGGTTGCCATAATCCACACCGCTTTCACCTGGCCCTGGTCAATCGCATCAAACAGCTCAACCGCTTTAAGGCCCTGGGTGTCGGCAATGCGTGGCGACTGCCAGAAATCCTGCACCAGCTGACGATGCGCTGCATTATCTATATCCATATGCGCCGCCAGCTGGTTGGACAGGCCACCCACCTCGCGCCCACCCATCGCATTGGGCTGCCCGGTAATTGAAAACGGCCCCATACCCGGGCGGCCAATACGTCCAGTTAATAAATGGCAGTTAATAATTGCATTAACCCGATCTGTGCCATTTGACCATTGGTTAATGCCCTGGGAGTAGACGCTGACCACACGCTCGGAACGGGCAAACAGTCTATAGAAGTTTTCAATATCCGTTTTATCCAGCTTGCAGCTGTCAGCCACCGACTCGATTGATGGCGCCACCTGCCCTGCAGCGGCGATTGCTGCCTCAGCACCCTGTGTAAACTGATTGACAAATAGCGGGTTGATTTCATCCTGGTCATGCAGATAAACCAGCAGTCCATTAAACAGCACATGATCCGACCCCGGTTCAATCGCCAGATGCAGATCCGCAATATCGCAGCTCGCGGTTTTACGGGGATCAATAACCACCACCATAAGATCCGAGTTATCCCGCTTTGCTTTAACGATGCGTTGATACAGCACCGGATGACACCAGGAAAGATTGGAGCCGGTCAGCACAATCAGTTTGGCCCGTTCCAGATCCTCGTAACATCCGGGCACCGTATCACTGCCAAATGCGCGTTTTTGCCCGGCAACCGCAGAGGACATACAGAGCCTGGAATTGGTATCGATATTTGCACTGCCAATAAAACCTTTCATCAGCTTATTGGCCACATAATAATCTTCGGTTAACAGTTGCCCGGAGACATAAAAGGCAACCGCATCAGCGCCGTGCTCATCAATGATTTTCTGTAAGCGAGTCGCCACTGTATCCAGCGCGACATCCCAGTTCTGCGCTTCACCGTAAACCTGCGGTTTTAACAGACGTCCTTCTATATCCAGCGTGTCGGCTAAGGCCGCGCCTTTGGAGCACAGACGGCCAAAATTAGCAGGGTGATCTTTGTCACCCGTCACGCTAACATGACCAGCATCATCAACAGCAGCGATCACCCCGCAGCCGACCCCGCAATAGGGGCAGGTTGTTTTTATTTTCTCTGCCATTGATTAACCATTCCACTCAAGCATTTTTAACGAAACATCAAATGCCACTGTCTTCCAGCAGCGACAGCAGTATTCTGCCGTTTTCTATACGCACCGGAAAACGGGCCGCACAGCCCTCATCTGGCGCAACTGCATGGCCGTCCTGCAAACTGATTTTCCAGTCATGCAATGGGCAGCTCACCCGATCACCATGCACTATCCCCTGTGACAAATACCCGCCTTTATGCGGACAGCTGTCCCGCAATGCGAATATTTTATCATCAGCTGTTCTAAACACCGCAATATTACCCTGCTCCCGCTGCACCACACGTGAGCCCAGTTTAGGAATATCGTTAATACCACCTATTTCAACCCAGTTATCCATTATCTCTACCACTCAAATAATCTTAATCTATTTATCTTTACCCGCTAAACCTCAGGCAATGACCTTAATCGGCATAAATTCGTTTGCGTCACCGCCCCTGGCTCTGAATTCCCATGGGTCATTTTGCATAAACTGCTGGGAATAATTAAAACGGTCTGCCAGTACTTTTCTATTTTCACAGTCTTCATTCAGGCGCTGTTTAATGTGCCTGAGCCCAACTCGCTCTATCCAGGGCGCGGTTCGCTCAAGGTAATGGGCTTCTTCGCGGTACAGTTGTATAAAAGCGGCGCTGTATTGCAGCACCTCTTCCTCGGTTTGCACATTACACAGAAGGTCTGTCGCTCTCACCTTGATCCCGCCGTTGCCACCCACATGGATTTCATAACCGGAATCAACACACACCACACCATAATCCTTAATCGTGGCTTCAGCACAATTACGCGGACAGCCCGACACCGCCATTTTGAACTTATGTGGCATCCAGGAACCCCAGCTCATTTTTTCAAGCTTGATGCCCAGGCCGGTTGAGTCCTGCGTGCCAAAGCGGCACCATTCACGACCCACACAGGTTTTAACGGTACGCAATGCCTTGCCGTAGGCGTGGCCAGACATCAGGCCCGCATCATTTAAATCACCCCATATTTCCGGCAACTGGTCTTTCTTAAGCCCGTACAGACCGATTCTCTGACCGCCGGTTACATGCACCGTTTGCAAATTAAATTTTTCTGCCGCATCCGCAATCGCTCGCAGTTCACCCGGGGTTGTCATACCACCCCACATCCGCGGAATCACCGAATAGGTACCATCTTTCTGGATATTTGCATGGGCACGTTCATTAATAAATCGCGATTGACCATCATCTAGATTCAGCGCGGGCCACTTGCATACCAGGTAATAATTTATCGCCGGACGGCATTTACTGCAGCCATCTTCAGTTTTCCACTGCATTACATCCATGACTTCACGGATCGACTTTAACTCCTGCTGGTTAATCGCCTGCCGTAGCTCATCATGGGTATGCTCGGTACAGCCACACACCGGCTTTGCATTGGGCGCGGTCGAGTAATCGCCACCCAGGGTATGCGCCATCAGCGACTCAACCAGTGCAGTACAGGACCCACAGGAACTGGATGCCTTGGTGTGTGCGCGCACCTCATCCAGGGTAAACAGCTTCTGTTCGGTGATCGCGTTAACAATCTGTCCCTTGCTCACACCATTGCAACCGCATATCTCTGCACAATCACTCATCGCTGAAATACGATTTTCCTCGCCATAACCGGAATCACCCAGATGCGCCTGACCAAACAGCAGGTTCTCACGAAACTCCGATATATCATTACCATCCCGCATCAGGTCGAAATACCAGCTGCCATCAATGGTTTCCCCATACATCACAGCACCCTGCACCTTGTTATCCTTAACAATAATCTTTCGATACACACCCCGTGCCTTGTCCTGGAATACCAGCTCATCAGTGGTTTCATCGCCGGTAAAATCACCCGCGGAAAACAGGTCTATGCCGGTGACTTTTAACTTGGTTGAGGTCAATGTGCCCGGGTAACGGCCTATGCCCATTTTCACCAGGTGATTGGCACAGACTTTTGCCATTTCAAACAAGGGCGCGACCAGACCGTAGGTATGGCCTCTGTGTTCCACACATTCACCAACGGCATAGACTACCGGATCGTAGGTCTGCAATGTGTCATTCACGACTATGCCACGTTGGCAATAAATACCCGACGCTTTCGCCAGTTCGATATTCGGCCGTATACCCACAGCCATAACCACCAGGTCGGCTTCGATTTCCGAGCCATCCTTAAAGCGGACCTTTTCAACTCTATTGTCACCGACGATAGAATCCGTTTGCGCCTGCATTAAAAACTCAATGCCTTTCTGTTGCAGCGACTCCTGCAGCATAGTGGCTGCGGGTAAATCCAGTTGACGTTCCATTAATCGATCCATTAAATGAACGACTGTTACCTGCATACCCTGTTGCAATAATCCGTTCGCCGCTTCCAGCCCCAACAGGCCACCGCCAATAACCACCGCCTTTTTGTACTGCCTGGCGGCCAGCAGCATGGCATCGACATCGTGCATATCACGAAAGCTGATAACACCCTCCAGACCATGACCGGGAACCGGAATCATAATGGGTTCAGAACCGGTTGCTATCAGCAAGCGGTCATAGGGTGCTTCTACCCCATTATCAGCCACCACTTTGCGCTTGACTCGATCAATCTGGCTTACCTTGCAGCCCTTGTGTAATTTAATGCCATTATCGATGTACCACTGCTCATCATTCAGCATAATCTGCTCCAGGGTTTTCTCACCTGCCAGCAGCGGCGACAGCATAATGCGGTTATAATTACCGTATGGCTCTGCACCAAACACACTAATTTCATACATGTCCGCGTCGATTTTGAGTATTTCCTCAACGGTGCGCATCGCCGCCATGCCGTTACCAATAACAACCAGTTTTTCTTTCATCTTCATCACCTGTATTCCTTCATCTTACAAACGATTATTTATATTTTTAAATTTGAATCGCGCTTCAACTCTCACCCGATCGGTACTGACGTTGGTAGAGAAACTTGAGCACCTGTGCGCGTAAACGGCTGTATTCAGCATTATCCGCCAGCTCGACTCGGTTTCTTGGTCTGCTCAGGTTCACATCCAGCACTTCTCCGATGGTTGCAGCGGGACCATTGGTCATCATGATGATCCTGTCCGAAAGCAATACCGCCTCGTCAACATCATGGGTCACCATAACCACCGTATTATTAAGTGACGCCTGTATTTCTATTAATGAGTCCTGCATATGCGCACGGGTTAAAGCATCCAGCGCACCGAATGGCTCATCCATTAACAGAACTTCCGGCTCCATTGACAGTGCGCGGGCAATCCCCACCCGTTGTTTCATACCACCGGATATTTCAGCGGGGCGTTTGTGCATGGCATGCTTCATATGCACAAGTTCAAGGTTATGCTCTACCCATTCCTTTATTTCCGCTTTCGTTTTCCTGCCCTTGAATACCTGTTTCACTGCGAGCTCTACATTTTCAAACGCACTTAACCAGGGCAACAATGAATGATTCTGGAACACCACAGCCCTGTCAGAACCAGGCGTGTTTACTTCCCTGCCATCCAGTATCACTCCGCCACTGGTCGCCTTATACAGGCCCGCGATGATATTCAGCACCGTCGATTTGCCACAGCCTGAATGCCCAATCAATGAAACAAACTCACCTTTATGAATCGTTATATCCACATCTTCGAGTGCTTTAAAACTGCCAGCAGCACCAGCAAATTCGATTGACATCCTGCTTAACTTCAAATGTTCTTTAGCCATCATTAACATCTTTATATTCTCAATAGTCTTGTTACTTTATGCTTATCGCAAAACTGCACTTTTATCCCAGGACACCATTCGCTGCAGCATCAGCATGACTCTGTCCAGGGCAAAGCCAATCAGGCCTATAACTACAACAGCAACCATTATTCTCGCCATTGAATCGGAACTGCCATTCTGGAATTCATCCCATACAAATTTACCCAGCCCCGGGTTCTGAGCCAGCATTTCTGCGGCAATCAATACCATCCAGCCAATACCCAATGAGACCCTGAGACCTGCAAAAATCATCGGCACCGATGACGGCAATACAATTTTTGTGATATGTGTTGGCCAGCTCAATTGCAGAACCCGACTCACGTTATGCAGGTCTTTATCTACAGAGGACACACCGACGGTTGTATTGATAATAATTGGCCAGAGCGTACACAGGGTGACGGTAATCGCCGAGTTGATAAATGATTTCGAAAACATCGGATCGTCTGAAACATACACCGCGCTCACCACCATGGTGACAATGGGTAACCAGGCGAGGGGAGAAACCGGTTTAAATGTCTGGATTAGCGGATTTATCGCGCTATAAACTGTTGAGTTAAGCCCTGAGACTATACCTATGGGAATCGCTATCACTGCTGCAACCATAAACCCGCTTAAAACAGTAACAATACTGGTTATTATCTGGTCAACGAAGGTTGGCTTACCTGTATAGGCACGAATCTTTATGTCTGCATCCGGCTCAATAAGCAGGCGCTCACTGTTCCTTTTCTCCTGTCGATCATAAAATGCTGACTCTCTCTGCCTTTCAGTCTGGTGCTCTGCATACAACACTCGTGCCTGCTCCCACACCTTAACGGGCCCCGGCACCGAGCCCAGTGACGTCTCGATTTGTGCGGCCGTAACCGACCATAAACCCATAAATATAATGGTAGCGATAAGCGGCACACCTAGCCGGGTATAAAGGTCATCCACTAGCTGCCACAGCCTTATCAATCCTGCATTGACGCGAACGTATCGCTCTAATTTAACTTTATCTTGCATCACAATTATTCCGCTTAAAAAACCTTAATAACTAAAATATAAAACTATTTGTCAGTATGCATACGACTGGGCTTATGCTTTGATCTTCATGCTACTGGTCATTTTCTACTCACAAAAAAAAACGGCATCCATCACACATAGAGACTCTCTCTACTGTAATGGACGCCGTTGTCCGTTCTATTGATTATGTCTGGCCAGCGTTGGCCAGGTATAAGTTTACCTGTATCAGCTATTGCACAGTTTGTGCCAGATACCTTGCAGCGACCTAATATATTGATTTGATTATATTAAGCGGCTTTAAAGCTCTTCAGGACATTAGCCGACAATGTCCTAAAATGGTGCAGATTTCAGCTTTTAACCGATCGCCCGCACTTAAATGAAGCACCAGGCGACCTGTCATTTATAGCCTGTAGCCTCTGTTACTAAAACTTAAGGCCACCCCAGACCCAGAGCTTATCGGTATCTACGTTAATGTCTCCGGCAGAATAGCTCGCATACTTAATACCTGCGGAATAGTTTTTAGAAAACTGTTTCCCATAGACCAGATCTATTTCATTACCCATGTCATCAACTGCAGCGGATTGTTTATCTGCACTGTAGTCATGATAAACAATCACCATATTACCTCCGCTAACTTTAGAGGCTGCAGATACATACATATCCACCAGGCCTTCTGCGGGTGTAGTCAGAAACATATCGGCAAAGCCATTGAACTTATGCAAGGTCGCCAGGGGTGTTGCGAATCCACTGGCGCCATTATCAGAACCCAGCACTTCGTAGCCCAGTTTAAGCGCAACATCACCTGTCTTCAGGCCACCTTCAAGAAACAGGTAATCGGTATCATATTCTGTCGCACCACTTTCATTTGTTTGAGTTGCATACTCAAGCGTATAGTCAAACTGCTTTTCTTCACCCGATACACCTTTATAGCTCAATCCAAATGTATCCAGACCATTATCCGTATTGTTATCTACCTCAAGCAGATAAGCATAGGCAGTTATTGTTCCGAACCCGGCTTTATAAGATCCATTGATTAATGAATCTTTCGAATCGATATCTGCCGCTTCCGCGAATATCCGATTACGTTTCCATAGATAGCTATAACTGAGCTTTAAGTCTTTTGATGCCGCATAATCAACTTTGAATGCATCAAAGGTTTGTCGATCCTGCCGCCAGCCAACATGGCCCACGAACCTGTGTCCATCATAGGTAATCACCTGGCGGCCAAGTTTTGCGCTCAATCCTGCATCGCTATATTTGACAAAAGCCTGCTCCAGCTCGGTAATCTCGGGATCAGCAATGACGGAATAGACTCCCGGATTGAATCCAGTCGGGCCAACTGAATACTCGTCCTGCCCGCCAACAATACGCACATCTTCCATCTCGATCATTGCAGAGAAGCTATTATATGAATCCGTGGTATAGCCAAGCCGGCTGCGCAGGGTAAGCGCCGTTGCATCCTGCAAGGCATTATCCTGTTCTACACCTTCATAGCGCAGGTTCATATCTGCACTTGCTTTACCATTGATGATGGCCTCTGTAATGTTTCCCGCTGCATAAACACTCTGCCCTGCCAATGTGCCAGCAATCACTAACAATGTTGTTTTTTTCATATTTTTCCCCAGGTTTTATAAGCTTGTAATTAATAAGCATCGACATTCATATAACTCAGATCTTTTCCTTCTGTTTTATGCCGATTTTGAATTTATCCAGATAGTCATTCGGTTTCGTACCGTCATAGGTCACATCATCAATAAATTCACTCTGTGGCGCTCTGTAGCCTGTTTCATTTGCGAAGTCCGGAAAGTCCTCTGCCTTCATTTTGCCTTCCGCAATCAGCTCTTTTGCTGCGACCGCATAGATTTCCGGCTTATAGACTTTTTTCGCCATTTCCCTGTACCAGTTATCATCCCTGTACTCTGCAATCTGTCCCCAACGTCTCATTTGCGTCAGGTACCAGACTGCATCGGAATAATAGGGATAGGTGGCGTTATATCTGAAGAACACATTGAAATCTGGCACAGAGCGCTTATCTCCCTTTTCATACTCAAAGCTGCCGGTCATTGAATTTGCAATAACCTCGTAGTCCGCGCCAACATATTGTGATCTGGACAGTATTTTTACAGCTTCAGGTCTGTTTTTGTTGTTATCTTCATCCAGCCACTTTGCGGCTCTTAGCAGGGCTTTTACTACACGAATATGCGTATTCGGATTCGCTTCCGCCCAGGCATTGCTTACACCAAAGACTTTTTCTGGATTATTTTTCCATATTTCGTAATCTGTGATCACAGGCACACCTATACCCTTGAACACCGCCTGCTGATTCCATGGCTCGCCAACGCAATAACCGTGAATGGTGCCCGCCTGCATGGTTGTTGGCATTTGCGGCGGAGGGGTTACCGACAACAGCGTATCCGCCTCAATATTTCCACTGTTATCGCCTTTATGTGGCGCGTAATAGCCCGGATGGATACCACCGGCAGCTAACCAGTAGCGCAGTTCATAATTGTGCGTTGACACAGGAAACACCATGCCCATCTTGAACGGTTTTCCTGCCGCCTTGTATTTTTCAACCACCGGCTTTAGTGCATCTGCCTTAATGGGATGTACCGGCTTACCCTCTTTATGCGGCACGTATTGCTTCATTTCATCCCATACATTGTTTGATACCGTAATTGCATTACCATTAAGATCCATACTAAATGCCGTTACAATATGCGCCTCTGTGCCATAACCTATGGTTGCGGCCAGTGGCTGCCCTGCAAGCATATGCGCACCATCCAGCTCGCCATCAATGACCCGATCAAGCAATACCTTCCAGTTAGCCTGTGGCTCCAGCGTCACATACAGCCCTTCATCCTCAAAAAAACGTTTCTCGTATGCGATTGCGAGGGGCGCCATATCCGTTAGCTTGATAAAACCAAACTTCAGCTCATCTTTTTCTGCATAACCGGTCGCTGCCTGAACAGCTGTTGTTAATGCCATTAGTATGGTCCCCAGGCTGACTGCCATTACCCTGTAACTAGCAACTGGATTTTTGCTTTTACCCTTTTTGTAACAGAACATTATTTTTTAACTCCAAAAAAAACGGCGTCCACCACGCATAGAGAATATCTCTACCGTGATGGACACCGTTGTCCAAACCAAAGATTATGTATGACCGCCGTTGGCCATGCATCTGTTTACCTGCAGTAGGTACAGCACAGTTTGTGCCAGATTCCTGTGTTTTTTGTTAAGCCTATGATTTTGAAAATAAAACATCTATTTACAGATTTATTAACGTTCAACAGAATAGCAACGCCTGTTTTCTAATGGTGCATAATCTGATTTATCTGCATATCTCTGCTCCTGAATGATGCACACCGCACGCTGCCTTACAGCTTGTCAGCATCAAAAAACATGTCTTCCGCCAGCTGGATACTCCCCTGGGAAGACTCTATTTCCCATACATCTGCATGCACGCCTTCCTGCTTGCTATTAGCTAACGGGCAATCTATGCCCATCTCTGGTGCAACCTGTCGGTAGTGATCAACCAGAAAAACTGCTTCAATCAACTCCTCTGTATTCAGTTTCTCAGGCAGGTCATGCCAGCGTTTCATCTGTTCAATATACCAGGCCGCATGGGAGTGCCAGGGAAACGCCGCAGTGTAATTAAAGAACATATTGAAATTTTCAATGGCCTGGCTACCAGCCTGATTATGGTATTTATATTTACCCAGCAGCGGCGGCAATATAATCTCTTCAGGTATACCGACATAGTCTTCATGGGCTATGATTTTCGCGGCCTGTTCACGATGACCCCTGTCTTCAAGCCAGATCGCCGCCTGCAACAGCGATTTTATAACTGCAATATGGGTGCGCGGATTGCTATCCATCCATTCCCTGTTTACACCCAGCACTTTGTCTGGCGCGTTATTCCATATTTCATAGCTGGTAATAAGCACATGGGCCTTACCACGACTGACAGCATATTGATTCCATGGCTCACCCGCGCAGAAACCATCGATATTACCTTCTTCAAGGTGCATAACCATCTGCTGCGGTGGAATCACAATCAGGCGCACATCGCGGTCAGGGTCAATACCCGCCGAAGCCATCCAGTATCGTAGAAAATAATTATGCGTTGAAGTTGGAAACACATGGGCAAAACTGAGCAGTTCTTCACCCCTGGACTTTCTTATTTCTATCAGTTTTTTCAGCGTATCCGCGCTTACAGGCCGAGCCTGGTCAAAATCCTCACTTATGGATTTTAACTGCTGGTATAACTCGTCCGATACTGTAATGGCATTACCATTCACCCCAAGCACCAGTGATGTCACCGTATGCTGCTTCCAGCCGGCAGTCCCCAGCGTACTGGTAATCGGCATGGTGGCCAGCATCTGCGCACAGTCGAGCACACCGTAGGCCAGCTTGTCACGTATGTTCGCCCATGACATTTCCTTACTTAAGCTAACCTCGAGTCCGTTTTCACGGAAAAACCCCATTTCCTTTGCAACAGCCAGGGTTACACAATCGGTTAAAGGGATAAAGCCAATTTTCAGTCTCGTTTTTTCCGGCCCGGTTATTTCAGCCGACTTATCTAATGACATGCGGTTCCACCTACTTTTTCAATATACTGGTAATTGAGATCAATTGTTCTGCCACTTCTGCAATGCGCCTGTTCTTATCCATCGCCAGGCTCCTCAGCACTTTGTATGCCTCATCCTCACTGCATTTTCGCTGTTCCATCACAATCAATTTGGCCCTGTCTATCAGCTTTCTTTCTTCCAGCGTATTTTTTGTTTTCTCCAGCTCACTGCGCAGCGCCTGCATTTCCTTGAAGCGCGCGATGGCCACATCCATAATCGGCTTTATTCTGGCTTCATTAAATCCGTCAACCACATAGGCACTGACCCCGGCATTAATCGCCTCACTGATCATTTCGTGATCTGCATTATTGGTAAACATCACAATCGGCTTTGGATTGTAACGATTAACAATGCGCATCGACTCAAGTGAATCCCGGCCTGGCATTTCCAGATCAACAATAATCATATCCGGCTGCTCGCACTCTATGTGCTTCAGCAGGTTGTCATCGGAGCCTAAAACAGCAACAACCTCATACCCCGCATTTTGTAATGCGGCATTGAGAATAATCGAACGTCCTTTATCATCATCGACAATCGAGACACGTAGTTTTTTCATAAATGCTTATTTCAATAATTAACTGCTTAGCCAGGGCAGCATGGATTCACGGCACGGCCCTTATCTGCTCCACCCCTGTGAATCGGGTCATTCCAGCAACAGGGGAGAAGTGGGTTATGGGCTTGAAGCAAGATCAATGCCGCTTCCATAGCAAGGCTTGAAAGACCGACATGGCAAGGGTTTTCAGGCTGGCATCGGGTATATCGCTATACAGCACAACTACTTTTTGCACCAGGGCGGTGCAACTACAACGACGCTCTTTCAGGCAGCCAGCTCCTTGTCAGTCCATACTCACGTTTGGCCTTCATATCCACAAAAGTGCATAATGCGTGCACCTTAAGCATTGCGCCAGGCACCTGCAAACACTTCGAAAACACTGTTATTTATGCCAACCAACCTTCCCTCAACTGACCATATTCTCTACAGCTTTCGCCGCTGCCCCTATGCGATGCGTGCCCGTATGGCCCTTCGTTACAGCGATTGCCGGGTAGAGCTAAGGGAAGTTGAGCTTAAACATAAACCCGCAGCACTACTCGACATCTCTGCCAAAGCCACGGTACCCGTGCTGTTATGCCATGATGGCCAGGTGATTGATGAAAGCATGGATATTATGTACTGGGCGCTGCAGCAGAATGACCCAGACCACTGGCTGCAGGCACAACACCAGTCGGAAATAACAGAGCTGATTGAACACAATGACACGGTTTTCAAGCACCATCTGGATCACTATAAATACGCGGACCGCCATCCTGAATTCAGCCAGCTCGAATACCGCCAGCAGGGCGAGTTGTTTCTGCAGCAGCTGGAGCAACGCCTCGGTCAACAGGCGTATTTAATTTCTGATCGCATCAGTCTTGTCGATGTCGCCATCTTCCCGTTTATCCGCCAGTTTGCCCATGTGGATATTCGCTGGTTCGAGCAGGCGCCCTATCCCCAGTTGCGTAACTGGCTTTACCAGTGGATGGATTCTGCGCTGTTTCAGTCGGTGATGATGAAAACCACGCCCTGGCAGGCGGGTGATACTCCGCTGATTTTCTGAGTTTCGACCACCTGCAAAAGCGCCACCGGCTGAACTATACTGGTAAGGAGTACAATAAATGATTCAGCCTCAGTGAATGGAGCAGACGATGCCTCAGCCAATTCCCACCCCCTGGTTTAACAGCTACCCAGACGGTGTTCCCCACGAAGTCGATATTGATGCCTATACCTCGGTGGTGGATGTATTTGAAGAAGCCACCAGTGAATTCGCCAGCAAACCGGCCTTTCACAATTTCGGCAAAACCATCAGCTACGCCGAGCTGGATCACTACAGCAAGCAACTGGCCTCGTTCTTACAGAACCAGCTGAATATGCACAAGGGGGAGCGGCTGGCGATTATGATGCCCAATCTGCTGCAGAACCCGATTGCAATTTTTGCCGGCCTGCGCGCCGGGCTCACCATTGTCAACACCAACCCGCTATACACCGGCGAGGAACTGCGACACCAGTTAACTGACGCCGAAGCCACCACGATTATTGTGCTGGAAAATTTTGCCCACACACTGGAAGGCATTATTCATGACACACCGATCAAGCATGTCATTGTCACCCGCATGGGCGACATGCTGCCTTTTCCCAAATCGTGCCTGATTAACCTGGTGGTGAAACACGTTAAAAAAATGGTGCCCGCCTATTCACTGCCGGAGCACTACAGCTTCAAACATTGCCTGCAGAAAGGCGATGTAAATCACTACCAGCGCCCCGACATCGGCGCGGATGATTACGCCTTTCTGCAATACACCGGCGGCACCACGGGCGTGGCCAAGGGTGCGATTCTCACCCACCGCAATATCATCGCCAATCTACAACAGGTGTCTGCGTGGATCGGCGACTTCCTGAAAAAAGGTGAAGAACGCATTATCACCGCGCTGCCGCTGTACCATATCTTTTCGCTACTGGCCAACTGCCTGCTGTTTATGAAAATCGGCGGCTATAACCATTTAATCACCAACCCCCGCGACATCAAGGGTTTTGTAAAGGAAATCAAACGGGTCAGATTCACCGCCTTCACCGGGGTGAATACCCTGTTCAACGGCCTGCTCAATAATAAGGATTTTGCGGAGGTGGATTTCTCCGCACTGAAACTCAGCCTGGGCGGTGGCATGGCAGTCCAGCAATCGGTGGCCGAACGCTGGAAACAGGTCACCGGCAGCACCTTGCTGGAAGCCTACGGCCTCACCGAAACCTCACCGGCGGTGTGCATCAACCCGATTACACAAAGCGATTACAACGGCAAAATCGGCCTGCCGATTCCTTCCACCGAGGTCTGCATTCAGGATGACGACGGGCAAGTACTGTCCGTGGGCGAAATCGGTGAAATCTGCATCCGCGGCCCGCAGGTCACCCAGGGTTATTACAAACGTCCCGATGAAACCGCACAGGCGTTTGATGAGGACGGCTGGTTCCACAGCGGCGATATCGGCTTTATGGATGAGCAGGGTTATTTCCAGATCGTCGATCGCAAAAAAGACATGATTATTGTCTCCGGCTTTAATGTCTACCCCAACGAAGTGGAAGCGGTAATCGCCAGCCACGAGGATGTGATTGAAGTGGGCGTGATCGGCATTCCCGACGACGCCAGCGGTGAAATCGTGATGGCGGTAATTGTCAGCCGCAACCCGCAGCTCACCCACGAACACATTCGCATGCACTGCGAGCTGTCACTCACCCGCTATAAAATCCCCAAACGCATCGAGTTTGTCGACGAAGTACCCAAAACCAATGTGGGCAAAATTCTGCGCCGCGAGCTGCGCGATCAGTTCATCGACTGATTGCTTCTAAAAGGGGTCAGAGCCCTTTTTCGTACTTTTTCGTACTTATGAAGAAAAGTCCGCAAATGAACGCAAATTGTTTCATGCCTAACGAAAAGGGCTCTGACCCCTTTTAGCTGGACCCCTTTTAGCTGGAACAAATTCGCTGCACCACACCAACATGAACGAAAAGGGCTCTGACCCACTGCTGTCCCAGCTAATAA
>DATCTK010000050.1:0-7672 GCA_036567985.1 Gammaproteobacteria bacterium
TCTACATGTCTATAGTATTTATAAATTTGCGTTGACGTGCATGGATGTGCAGGAGCTGTTATTCGCGTTCATTTGCGGACGACTAACAAGCACTAAAAATCCCCAATCGCCGCCCGCTGCATAATCTGCGTAATCGTATCCCGCACTTTTATAATCTCGTTTTTCAATGCCGGTGGAATCGATTTACCACCGTGAATCAGCAAATCCAGATCCAGCGTATACATCCACAATTCACCTTCAGCATTTTCCACCACGGAAATTCGGCAGGGAAGAAAACTGGAAATGGCATCGTTGTAATTCAGAATACTGGCGGCGGTCATGGCATTGCACAGCTGATAGATTTTCACATGGCGGTAGCCATTACCGGAGAGCATTTCCACCTGTTCGGAGAGAAACATCTCACCAACATTTTTTATATTCAGCTCGGTGGCTATACTTTTGATGGAATTATCCAGATCAGCAGCACTTACCCCCTGCAGCACCTGCACCTTGTACACCATGGCATCAATCGCCGAACCCGACTGGTAGGCTTTTTTGATAAAGTCTGTGTAGATATCTACCGCCCGATCATCAAAACTTTCGATTTCATTAATCACCGACTGGATCTTCAGCCCCAGCACCACCACCACCACTAAACTCAGCAGGCCGATAACGGCCAGCACATTACGCAGCACACTCATTTAGTAATGCCACCTTCGGTAAGCCTGGCAGGATCCAGTAAGGCCTGCAGTTCATCACGGGAAAGCTCGGTCATTTCCTCTGCCACATCCAGTACGGCACGGCCTTCGGCGTAGGCGGTTTTGGCGATTTTCGCGCCCAGCTCGTAACCAATTACCGGGTTGAGTGCAGTCACCAGAATCGGGTTTTTACCCAGCGCCCGTTCGATATTCTGCTGGTTCACGCTAAAGCCATCGATGGCTTTTTCCGCCAGCATCTGCGCGCCATTGGCGAGGATTTCCAGGCTCTGCAGCAGGTTGTAGGCAATCACCGGCAGCATCACATTCAGCTGGAAATTACCCGACTGGCCACCGATGGTAATGGTGGTATCGTTGCCAATCACCTGTGCGCAGACCATGGCCATGGATTCGGGAATCACCGGATTCACCTTGCCCGGCATAATACTGCTGCCCGGCTGCAGTGCGGGCAGCGCGATTTCACCCAGCCCCGCCAGTGGGCCGGAATTCATCCAGCGCAGGTCATTGGAGATTTTCATCAGGCTCACCGCCACGGTTTTTAGCTGGCCACTCAGCTCCACCGCTGCGTCCTGTGTGCTCAGGCCCTCGAACTTGTCCGGGTTGCTGCTGAAGGCATGACCTGTCTGCTTGCTGATCTGCTTGGCAAAGCGCTGCGAAAACTCCGCATGCGCATTAATACCGGTACCCACTGCCGTACCCCCCTGCACCAGCGCCGAGATGCGCGGCAGGCAATCATTCAGGCGATCAATACCCAGCCCGACCTGCGCCGACCAGCCGCCCAGCTCCTGTCCCAGGCTCACCGGCATGGCATCCATCAGGTGGGTGCGCCCGGTCTTGATCACCTGTTTCAGCTCCGCCGCACGGTGATCGATGCTCTGTTTAAGCTGGTTCAGTGCCGGCAACAGATGGTTCACCAGCTGCAGGCTGGCACTGACATGGATCGCCGTGGGGATCACGTCATTGGAGCTCTGCCCCATATTGACGTGATCATTGGGATGAATCGTCAGGCCTGACGCCTCAGACGCCAGGTTGGCAATAACCTCGTTGGCATTCATATTGGTGCTGGTACCGGAGCCGGTCTGGAAGATATCGATGGGAAACTGCGCATCAAACTCGCCATCGCTGACCCGCTTCGCCGCCGCAATAATCGCATCCGCCTGCTCCCTGGGCATTTCCCCCAGATCACAGTTCACCTGGGCACAGGCCGCCTTGATCTGCCCCAACGCCTGGATAAAGCCCCGTGGCACCACCAGCCCGCTCACCGGGAAGTTATTGATCGCGCGCTGTGTCTGCGCCCCGTAGCGGGCATTGGCAGGCACCTGTAGCTCGCCCATGCTGTCTTTCTCGATGCGAAATTCGCTCATGCTTAACTCCCGTAATCAAAGGCCGCGATAAAATAACGGCTGTGCCGTTGGCTCAAGTTCCGCTGTGACGGTATAATTGCACCGCCGTGAGGCCCGTGGCTCGAATCAACAGCAGATTTTACCCGATTTAGCCGACGATTTTTCCTATATTAAAGACGATAAAGACTGAATTTTATGCAACTCACTGAACTCACCGCAATTTCTCCGGTTGATGGCCGCTATGGCAGCAAGACCACCGAATACCAGCCCATCTTTAGCGAATACGGTTTGATTCGCCATCGCGTGCTGGTGGAAATCCGCTGGCTCAAGGCGCTGGCCAGTGAAGCGGCGATTGCCGAAGTCCCTGCCCTCAGCGCCGGGGCCAGTGAGTTGCTGGATAACATCGAAACCGGCTTCAGTGTGGACGATGCACAGCGGGTTAAGGATATCGAGCGCACCACCAACCACGATGTGAAAGCGGTTGAGTATTTCCTCAAGGAAAAAATCGCCGGCAATACCGAGCTCGAAGCGATCTCTGAGTTCATTCATTTTGCCTGCACCTCGGAAGACATTAATAATCTGTCCCATGCGCTGATGCTAAAAGCGGGTCGAGACCAGGTACTGCTGAAGCAGATGGACGAAATCATCGAAAAGATGAAAGCGCTGGCGCTGGAATATGCCGAGCAGCCCATGCTCAGCAAAACCCACGGCCAGCCGGCCTCTCCCACCACCATGGGTAAGGAACTGGCGAATGTGGTGTACCGTTTGCAGAAACAGCGTAGCGCGGTTGCAGAGGTAAAGTTACTGGGCAAGGCCAATGGCGCGGTCGGTAACTACAACGCACACCTGTCTGCCTACCCCAAGCTGGACTGGGCGACTTTCTCGCAGAAGTTTATTGAATCCCTGGGCATTGATTTTAACCCCTACACCATCCAGATCGAGCCACATGACTATATGGCGGAGCTGTTTGATGCGATCTCCCGCTTCAATACCATTCTGATTGATATCAGCCGTGACATCTGGGGCTATATCTCGGTGGGTTACTTCAAACAGAAAACCGTGGCCGGCGAGATTGGCTCGTCCACCATGCCGCACAAGGTTAACCCCATCGACTTTGAAAATGCCGAAGGTAACCTGGGCATAGCCAACGCACTGTTTGGCCACCTCAGTATGAAGCTGCCGATTTCCCGCTGGCAGCGGGACCTCACCGACTCCACCGTATTACGCACACTGGGGGTGGGCTTTGCCCACTCCAGCATCGCCTATAACTCGATGCTGCGCGGCCTGAATAAACTGGAAATCAATCCCGCCGCACTTGAAACAGAGCTGGATGCCAACTGGGAAGTACTCGCGGAGCCGATCCAGACCGTGATGCGCCGTTACGGCATTGAAAAGCCCTACGAAAAACTCAAGGAACTCACCCGGGGTAAAAAAGTGAACCAGCAGATCATGCGCGAGTTTGTTGAAAACCTGGACATGCCCCAGGAGGGCAAGGAGCTGTTAATTAACATGACGCCGATGAACTATATCGGCAATGCGATAGAGCAGGCGCGTAAGATTTAAAACGAAATGATGGTGGATCCGCTGGCGCTTGATACCACCCTACAACAACGTCTCACGTAGGGTGGATCAAACGAAGTGGATCCACCGCTTGCCACAACTGGACATGCCATAGGAAGGCAAGGATCTGTTAATTAATATGGCATCGGTGAATTACATAGACAATGCATTGGAACAGATGCGAAAGATTTAATGCCAAAAGATGGTGGATCCGCTAGCGCTTGATCCACCCTACGCCAAACGACTATACTCACCGTAGGGTGGATCAAACGAAGTGGATCCACCTTTACCCCAATAAAAAATCATAAAACAACGGACTGTTTATAATGAGCAATTACCACAGAAGCTATGTCTATGGCGGCTGTTATTTTTTCACCCTGGTTACCTGGCAACGCTTTCCCTACTTCGCCGATGAAACCAATATCAAACACCTGCGCTCTGCCTTCAGGCACGTTAAACAACAGCACCCATTCAACATAGAAGCCATCGTTGTCCTGCCAGACCACCTGCACACCATCTGGCGACTTCCAGAAGACAGCACTAATTACGCATTACGCTGGCGATTGATCAAACACTATGTCGCCACAAAAATCGAAACGTGGCGTAACCACCGACAGGAAAAACGGGTCTGGCAGAGACGCTACTGGGAACATACTATCCACAGCAAAAAGGACTGGCACAACCACATGGATTATATCCATTACAACCCGGTAAAACACGGCTACGTAAAACATCCATGTGAATGGGCATACAGCTCGTTCAAACTGGCGCTAAAGCGTGGCTGGTATGATACAGACTGGGGCTCAATAGAACCCGACAATATCCGCGCAATTGTACGGGAATAAGGTGGATCCGCTTCGCTTGATCCACCGTACGCAGTGGAGGTTAGATGTAGGGTGAGAATTTTTTGACTGGTTCCCACGCTCCCGCGTGGGAACGCATACCAAATATAGAGATAAAGGGTTGCGCCCTTTGAAAAGGGTTCCCACGCAGGAGCATGGGAACCAGCATAATTTACAGTCCCGTAAATCCGCTTCGCTTGATACCACCCTACGCCAGGCAGTGTGAGTCGACAGACTCCGACGCTAACCAGCCTACGCCTGCTTTTCCGCCCATTCCGCTTTGGTAAACGCCTTAATACCCAGCGCATGCAGTTCACCGGTCTGGATCAGGTGATTCACCGTGGCATATACCATTTTCTGTTCCGCCAGCATGCTTTTGCCCTCAAACGCATCACTGATGACCGTCGCTTCCAGGTTGCAGCCTTCGCCTGTGATAATCGCTTCCGCGCCTTCGACACCGTCTTCTATCAGCTTCTTTACATCTTCCGGGGACATGGGATTCTCTAGTAATAATTAACAGAAGCTGAATGTTACACCGCCAGCATCGATTTTCAACCGCCATTCCCTGTGGAATTGGGCAATCCGTTAACCACCTCTCCACAATAATTCACGGCACCCTGGTAACACGGGCGACAAGCGCGGTAATTCACGTTAGCATTAGCCCCCCATCGTTTTCACTTAAGCCA
Organism: Gammaproteobacteria bacterium; assembly: GCA_036567985.1. Lineage (GTDB taxonomy): Bacteria > Pseudomonadota > Gammaproteobacteria > SZUA-229 > SZUA-229 > SZUA-229. The sequence continues at coordinate 5,127 of DATCTK010000050.1, forward strand.
TCATTCATGTACGATTCCAGCCGCGACGCCTCGATCACCCCCGTTTGCAGCCTGCTGTATTGCCGCCCCGGCTTTGAAAAGGAAACCGCCTCGGAAATCATGCAACTGACGCAGAAGCGCGGCATTAACGGCTATATCAAGGCTCGAGCCGACAGCGGCTATGCGGGTTTTTATCCCACCGACGGCCAGGGCCTGCTGGCACTGAATCAGGCAATCGACTTCAGCAAACTGATGTTTGCACGGCAATGTGTACATGTGTGCCAGATTATCCAGGACCTGCCACAGCAGAACCGTGTGGCGCCGCTGCTGCAGGCGATTGAGTCACTGCAACTGACATTCTGCGATGTCTGGCTGGAAACCCCTGACACCAACGACGGCAAACAGCTCAGCGGTTTCTGTAAGAAATTTGCCACGCCACTCAATCGCGAGCTGGAAAAAGCCGGGCTAATTGATCCGCGCAGTGCATGGCGTTTGCACCTGTTTTTCCTGGATTCATCCCATGTATATATCGGCCTCACGCATATTGATAACAGCTCGCCCAACCCGATGGGCATACTGCGTTTACGCATGCCCGGCGCGGCGCCGAGCCGTTCGACTTTGAAACTGGAAGAAGCGATTAAAACCCTGCTCAGCGACGCAGAACAGGCCCGATACCTGGCTAATGGTATGACCGCGGTGGATCTGGGCGCCTGCCCCGGTGGCTGGACCTGGCAGCTGGTACAGCGGGATATCCGCGTGAATGCGGTGGACAACGGCCCCATGGACAGCAAGCTGATGGCCAGCGGCATGGTGGAAGAAATCAAGGCGGATGGATTTAAGTACCGCCCCGACAAACCGGTGGACTGGCTGGTGTGCGATATGGTGGAACGGCCAATGCGCATCACCCGCCTGATCTGCCGCTGGCTGCTCGACGGTGACTGCAAATACGCGCTGTTTAACCTCAAGCTGCCAATGAAAAAACGCTACGACATGGTGATGGAGTGCAAGCAGTTTATACAGGATGCGCTGGACGAACAGCAGCTGCACTATCGCCTGCGCATCAAGCACCTGTACCACGACCGCGAAGAAGTGACCTGTTTGCTGATGCTGGTATAAAGCCCTGCGCTGCAGGTGAAAGATTCAGGCAGCTTACTGGGCCGTCCAGCCACCATCAGCCAGCAAAGGATGGCCGGTGACAAAACTGGATTGTTCGGAACACAGCCAGAGAATGGCGTCGGCCATTTCCTCCGGCGTGCCCATGCGCCCCACCGGTTCGTTCTGCAACAGTACCGGCTCCAGATCCGGTGCATCTTTTAACATGTTTTCCACCATCGGCGTGCGAATCACCCCGGGGCAGACCGCGTTCACCCGGATGCCCTGCTTTGCATACTCCAGTGCCGCAGTGCGGGTCAGCTGAATCACCCCACCCTTGGAGGCGCAATAGGCGGGCAGCCCCTGAAAACCGATCACCCCCGCCACCGAGGCCAGGTTCACAATCGCGCCACTGCCCTGCCTGAGCATCTGCTGGATTTCATATTTCATGCACAACCAGACGCCTTTCAGATTGATGGCAATGGTGCGATCCCAGTTATCCTCGCTGCACTCGGCGGTGGGCGCATGCTCACCGTCAATGCCGGCATTGTTCACCGCACAATCGAGCCGACCGTAGTGTGCCACGGTTTTAGCCAGCATGGCCTCAACATCGGCATTGCTCGACACATCGGCCTTAATAAACAGCGCATCACCGCCTGCCTGTTTAATTTTGTCGACCGCAGACTCGCCTTCTGCCTGTTTGACATCGGCAATCACCACCTTTGCTCCCTGCTCTGCAAAGGCTATTGCCGTGGCAAAGCCAATGCCCAGACTGCCACCGGTAACCAGTGCCACTTTGTTTTTAAATGCCTGTTGCATGATCCATCCTCCTGATTGCATATCATTTGATACATCATTTATCCGTCTGTAAAAGCCCTGTACTCACAGTGGTTTAATCATTATCCATACTACGCCGATCGAACCCCGCAACCAATGATTTGTCACAAATCCTGCGCTGTTCCTTGTGCAACGAAAATGCCTGCTCAGCACCAAAACGCTATTGCGAATAATTATCAGTTACATTAACATGCAACACTGTTTACCAACAGTGAGTATGCCTCTGCACCTCACACAACCGCTTAAACCAACAGGACTTCAATATGAAATTTTCTGCCCTATTGCTCACTGCCAGTCTCGCCTTTGCCACACCGGGCGCAGTGTTTGCCAGCGATGATGACCGCCCCGACCACTTTGAAGGTGAGCCCTCAGAAACCCTTGAACAGGCCGTGCGTAATTTTTCCGAGTACAACCAGAAGCTGGCCGGCATGCTGCAACAACAAAACCTGAGCGCGGAAGATATATACAAGATTCACAACCTCACCTACACCCTGGAAAATGCACTGCATAAAATCGAGGATGAGGTGGAAGCACTGGAAGAGGTACTGGAAGAAGTACACAAGGCGTCTGAACGTGCCGATGGCGACACGGTGAGCACACGGGGCAAGGTCTACCTGGAAAAGGCGCAGACACTGATC
>DATCTK010000051.1:0-12422 GCA_036567985.1 Gammaproteobacteria bacterium
CCCCCGCCACTCCGCTGGACTGCCTGAAATATGTGATGGACAAGGTGGATATGATTCTACTGATGTCGGTTAACCCCGGTTTTGGTGGCCAGTCATTTATTCCCGGCACACTGGACAAACTGCGTGAAGCGCGCAAACTGATCGATGAGTCGGGTTATGACATTCGCCTGGAAATCGATGGCGGTGTTAAGGTGGATAATATTCGCGAGATTGCCGCAGCAGGTGCAGATACCTTTGTAGCAGGTTCGGCAATTTTCAATGCTAAAAATGATGCGGATGCCAATGTGTATGACACAGTGATTGGCAAGATGCGTGATGAGCTGGCGAAAGCCTGAGTTCAGGGCATAAGTTAATGTGCGCTGTGTTTATGGCCGTAGCACAGCGGCATCCCCAGAGATTTTAAGCGAATGATGAAAAAACCCGAGATGGTGCTGATTGATGTTGACGGCACCCTGGTCGACAGTGTGCCGGACCTGGCCTACTGTGTTGATGAGATGTTGAAAGCACTGGGGTTGCCGGTGCGTGGTGAAGAACGTGTGCGCCACTGGGTTGGCAATGGTGTTGAGCGTCTGGTGCGCCGTGGCCTGGTGAATGACCTGAATGGCGAGCCGGATGAAGCACTGTTTGAAAAAGCCATGCCGATTTTCAATGCGCTCTATGCAGAAAACACCTCGAAACGCAGTTGTCTGTATCCCGGGGTAAAGGAAGCGCTGGACTTTCTGCGTACAACCGATGTGAAAATCGGCTGTGTGACCAATAAGGCGGCCCAGTTTACCCTGCCGATTCTAAAGGATCTGGGCATAGCGGATTACTTTGAAATTGTTATCTGTGGCGATACACTGGCGAAGAAGAAACCGGATCCATTGCCATTACTGCATGCCGCTGAACAGCTGGCAGTGCAGCCGCAGAATTCGTTGATGCTCGGAGACTCCATGTCCGATGTAAAAGCCGCACGGGCGGCGGGCTTTTCGATTATCTGCATGTCCTATGGGTATAATCACGGCGAGGATATCCGTGACTACCATCCGGATGCGGTCGTGGATCGCATGGACGAAATTAAACAGCTGATTGACTGGGGCTGAGCCCGGAATTGATCAACTGACCCTGATAGTCGAAAACTGATACAGCCTGAAACTGATACAGCTTGAGTAAATAGAAAATCTATGACTTTTTTCCGCAAAACAGACCTGCGTTTATATACCCACTGGCGATGGTAATTATTTACCTGAACAATCGCCGAGTATCTAAACCTGTGTGGAAAAAATCATGACACCACTGCATTTAAGCCAAGAAACATTTGAACAACTGAAACAGCAAAACTACAGCCATATTCCGCTGGTGCATGAAGTACTGGCAGATCTGGACACCCCCTTAAGCACCTACCTTAAACTGGCCAATGCGCCTTATTCCTATTTATTCGAATCGGTACACGGTGGCGAAAAATGGGGACGTTATTCGATTATCGGCCTGCCCTGTGAAAAGCGTATAAAAGTGTATGGCAAACGCATTGTTATCGAGCAGGATGGGGCGGAGACACAACAGTTCGAGGTGGAGGATCCACTGGCCTGGATCGAAGACTATCAGGCACAGTTCAATGTGCCGGATATTGAAGGACTGCCGCGATTTACCGGCGGGCTGGTGGGCTATTTTGGTTATGACACCATTCGTTATATCGAGCCAAAACTGGCGGGCACAGAAAAACCGGATGCGATAAACACCCCGGATATTCTGCTGATGCTGTCGGAAGAAGTGGTGGTGTTCGATAACCTCAGCGGTAAGCTGTATTTTATTGTGATGGTGAAGCCGCAGGACGAAGATGCCTATGCCAGTGGTAAAAAGCGGATTGCACAACTGGAACAGCAGTTGCGGCAGAATGTGCCCAGTTACCAGCCCTCGGCAAAACGTGTTGAAGTTAATGAAGGTGATTTTATTTCCGGCTTTACCGAAGACGGTTTCAAGCAGGCGGTCGCCAAGGCAAGGCAATATATTATCGATGGCGATGTAATGCAGGTGGTATTGTCACAGCGCATGTCGATTCCGTTTAACGCCGAGCCGCTGGACCTGTATCGTTCACTGCGCAGTCTGAACCCTTCACCCTATATGTATTATCTGAATCTGGCCGACCACCATGTGGTTGGGTCGTCGCCAGAAATTCTGGTGCGCCTGGAAGATGAGCAGGTGACAGTGCGGCCGATTGCCGGTACACGTCCCAGGGGCGCAAATGAAGCAGAAGATATTGCCCTGGAAAAAGAATTGCTGGCGGACCCCAAGGAACTGGCCGAGCACTTAATGCTGATTGACCTGGGACGCAATGATGCGGGCCGGGTGAGTGAAATCGGCAGCGTTGAATTAACCGATAAAATGATTATCGAACGCTACTCCCATGTGATGCACATTGTTTCCAATGTGGTGGGGGAACTCAAATCCGGTATGAATGCAATGGATGTATTACGCGCCACCTTCCCGGCGGGTACGGTCAGTGGTGCGCCCAAGGTGCGGGCAATGGAAATCATTGACGAGCTGGAGCCGGTGAAGCGGGGTATCTATTCCGGTGCAGTGGGCTATTTGTCATGGAACGGCAATATGGACACCGCCATTGCGATTCGTACCGCAGTTATAAAAGACAAGACATTACATATTCAGGCAGGCGCGGGAATTGTATATGATTCTGTGCCGGAGAATGAATGGGCAGAAACCATGAACAAGGGGCGGGCAATTTTCCGTGCCGTGGCCATGGCAGAAGCTGGACTGGATGGTTCACATCGTTAATCGTTAAAGACAAGCTATCAAAAGAATTGCGGCAGCCATAGAAAATGCTGCGGCGACTGCAGGAAAAAGTGGAGCAAACCACCCTATGATGATCATGATCGACAACTATGATTCGTTCACCTACAACCTGGTGCAATACCTGGGGGAGCTGGGTGCCGATGTGCAGGTGCATCGAAATGATCAGATTAGCCTGGCACAAATTGAGCAGCTGCAACCGGAACGCATTATGATTTCCCCCGGCCCCTGCACACCCAATGAAGCCGGGGTATCGATGGATGTGATTCGGCATTTTGCCGGAAAGTTGCCGATTCTCGGCGTGTGTCTTGGGCACCAGAGTATCGGCCAGGTATTTGGCGGAAAAATTGTGCATGCGCGTCAGATCATGCACGGTAAAACCTCTATGATTTATCATACCGACCAGGGTGTGTTTGAAGGGCTGGAAAATCCCTATGAAGCAACCCGCTATCACTCACTGGTAATTGAAAAAGACAGTCTGCCGGACTGTCTGGAAATTACTGCCTGGACCCAGCATGAGGACGGCAGCTTTGACGAGATTATGGGTGTGCGCCATAAAGAAATGGCGATAGAAGGGGTTCAGTTTCATCCCGAGTCAATCCTGACCCAGCATGGTCATGCCCTACTGAAAAACTTTCTTGAGATGAAATAACAGCGGCCAGACATACAGCGCAGAAAAATATTTAAAACGGGAATCAACGATGGATATGCAATCAGCAATTAAAATGGTGACAGCAAAGCAGGACCTGAGTCGTCAACAGATGACCGAGGTGATGCAGTTGATTATGACCGGGCAGGCAACCGACTCACAGATTGGTGGTTTTCTGATCGGGCTGCGCATGAAAGGTGAAACGGTTGATGAAGTGGCGGCGGCTGCGGCTGTTATGCGTGAGCTGTCGACCAAAGTTGATGTGCCGGTTGAACACCTGGTGGATACCTGCGGTACCGGGGGGGATGCCTCCGGCAGCTTCAATATTTCCACCGCCTCGGTGTTTGTGGCGGCGGCTGCCGGCGCCCATGTGGCCAAGCACGGTAACCGTTCGGTATCGAGTAAATCCGGCAGTGCTGATGTGCTGGAAACCGCCGGTGTGAATCTGGATATTACACCGCAACAGGTGGCCGAGTGCATCCAGAATGTGGGTGCGGGTTTTCTGTTTGCCACCAAACACCACGGTGCAATGAAACATGCGATTGGTCCGCGCAAGGAAATGGCAGTGCGTACCATTTTTAATGTGCTGGGCCCTTTAACCAATCCTGCGGGTGCGCCTAACCAGGTGATTGGTGTGTTCAGCAAGGACTGGCTGCAACCGCTGGCAGAAGTATTAAAACAGCTGGGCAGTCGCCATGTGATGGTGGTGCATGCAGATGACGGCATGGATGAAATCAGCATCGGCAGCGCAACCTCGGTGGCGGAATTAAAGAATGGCGAAATCAGTTGTTACAGTATTCAGCCGGAAGATTTTAATCTGCAGAGAGCCGAGCTTACGGCCATCAGGGCAGAAGATTCGGCCGACAGTTTGCTGATTATCCAGTCGGTACTGGATAACCAGCCGGGGCCTGCCACAGATATTGTGTGCCTGAATGCAGGTGCGGCGATTTATGTGGCCGGGCTGGCGGATAGCCTGGCGCAGGGTGTTGAGCAGGCGAAAGCAGTGATTGCCAATGGCCGCGCCCGTGAAAAATTCAGTGCACTGGTTGAATACAGTAACCGTTTTAAAAACGCGTAAGTAGAATAATTGAGCCGGGTAAAAAACTATTATGGGTAATGCAGCGGATATTCTTCAGAAAATTCTTCGACGCAAAGCAGAGGAAATAACTGCCGCCGCGGTAAATGAATCCATGCAGGATTTAAGCAAACGTGCCGAGGCCGCCTTGCCGGTGCGTGGTTTTATCCAGGCGATTGAAAATAAACTGGCAGCGTCCGAGCCGGCGGTGATTGCGGAAATTAAAAAAGCCTCACCCAGTCAGGGCGTGATTCGTGAGGATTTTCAACCGGCGGAGATTGCCAGAAGCTATGAAGCCGCCGGTGCCGCCTGCCTGTCGGTGTTGACCGACAGGGATTTTTTCCAGGGTGCCCCCGAGTATTTAATGCAGGCACGAGAAGCCACCAGCCTGCCGGTGATTCGCAAGGATTTTATTATTGATCCTTACCAGGTATACGAAGCACGGGCGATGAATGCCGACTGCATTCTGCTGATCGTGTCTGCGCTGGGTGATGCCATGTTAAATGAATTACTGGGGCTGGCGCATCACCTGAATATGGATGTGTTAATGGAAGTGCATGACCGTGATGAAATGCAGCGTGCACTGCACACAGGCGCGCGTTTGATCGGTGTAAACAATCGCAACCTGCGAACCTTTGAGGTGAGCCTGGATAACACCCTGGGTATGCTGGATATGCTTCCGCAAGATCGAATTCTGGTGACCGAGAGTGGTATACACCAGCCACAGGATGTGAAGCTGATGCGGGAGCACAATGTGAATACGTTTCTGGTGGGCGAGGCCTTTATGCGGGCCGAGGTGCCAGGGGAAAAACTCGCTGCATTATTTTCCTGAATCAGGTTTCAGTTGCAGCGATGCTCGCGGATGCCGATGGCTTCAGCGTGGCTGAATCACCACAATGGTTTTGCCGTGTGCGCTGATCAGCCCGTCTTCTTCCAGTTCTTTTAATACACGCCCCGCCATTTCCCTGGAACAGCCGACAATTTTTGCAATGTCCTGACGGGTGATCTTTATCTGCATGCCATCCGGGTGTGTCATGGCATCCGGTTGCTGGCTGAGTTCCAGCAGGGTGCGGGCGATACGTCCTGATACGTCGAGGAAAATCAGATCCCTGACTTTCTGGCTGGTCTTTATCAGGCGATCGAACACCTGGGACGATAGCAGAAACAGGATTTCAGGATCTTCCTTAACCAGTTTGCGAAACTGGGTATAGGAGATTTCGGCAATTTCACAGGCAGTTTTGGCAACGATCATCGCGCTGCGGTCCAGGTCTTCCTTGAATAATCCGGCTTCACCGAAAAAATCGCCACTGTTGAGATAGGCCAGAATAATTTCCGCGCCCTCTTCGTTTTCGGTTTGTACGCTAACCGAGCCCTTGATGATATAGTACAGGCTGTGCGGCTGGTCGCCTTCGTGGATGATCTTCTTCTTTGCCGGGTAGGTCTTTTTGTGGCAATGATTTAGCAGCAGTTCCAGTGAAGGATTGGACTTATCGACTTTAGGTAGCAGACTCATGGTATAAATTTCATTTTCAGTGTGGACACTTGATTATAGTGACTTTTCAGTATTCCGTGTAGTCTACGTTATTTAGCACAAAATTTTAATTAAACATCAGTGATTCAGGTATCAATTATGCAAGCCCGAGTGAAATGGTTAGATCATATGTCTTTTGTGGGGGAGTCCGGCAGCGGGCATTCTGTGGTAATGGACGGCTCGCCCGAGGCGGGAGGGCGTAATCTGGCGGCACGTCCCATGGAAATGGTACTGATCGGCATGGGTGGTTGCACCGCCTTTGATGTGGTGATGATACTGCAGAAAGCGCGCCAGCCAATTGATGACTGTATTGTGGAAATCCAGGCGGAGCGCTCGGAGGAAATCCCTAAAGTGTTCACAAAGATACATGTGCACTATATCGTTAAAGGGCGAGGGCTGAGTGAAAAGCAGGTGGAAAAAGCCATCCAGCTGACGGCGGAGAAATATTGCTCGGTCTCGATTATGCTGGCGGCAACCGCAGAAGTGACCCACGATTTCGAGATTGTTGAAGAGTAAATATGGCACAGACGACCACGCGGCAAGCTTTTGATCAGCTGCTCAAACAGTATTACAGTGCCTGGTTCCGTTTTCACCCCGAGATGGCGGTGCATGTGGGCGTGGGAGGCTATGAAGAGCAGTTGACGCCATTCGATGATGAAGACATAGGTGCACTGATTTCATTGAATCAGAAAATACTGTCATCGCTGGAAGAGTTGAAGCTCTCCGAGCTGTCACCGGCACAGCAGATTGATTTTACTATTCTATATAATGCAGCGAGCATTGAACTGCATGAATTACTGGAGCGTGACTGGCGTTTTCTGTCACCGCAGAAATTTCTACCGCTGGATGCCATTCACCAGCTGATCAACCGCCCGGTACAGCATATTCACAAGGCACTAAAGCACCGTCTGGAAGCAATTCCGGAACATTTGCGTGCAGCCAAAACCTACCTGGCGCAGTCGCCGCAAAACATTCCCGCCGATTGGGTGATGGATGCAATCAGCAGTGCCGCAGCAGGCGTGGTGTATTTACGTGGACTGCTCAGGGAGCCAGTGGTTGCCCGTGAATTCCAGAACCCGTCGCGGCTGCAAACCATTTGCGATACAGCCGCGGTAGCGATGGAGCAATTCGAGAAATTCCTGCGGCAGGATATTTTGCCCAGGGCCGCCGGTGAATTTGCCTGTGGCGAAACACACTTTAATATGTTGCTGCAAAACTGGCATGGTCTGGACATAGATGCAGATCAGTTATACCGCTTTGGCGAGCAGCTGTTTTTACGCACACAGCAGGAACTGCAACAGATGGTGCATGAGCAGTGGCCGGACAAAACCATCGATGAAGTGATGGCGGATATACGCCAGCAACATCCGCAAAATTCAGGCAAATCCCTGCTGGATGCCTATCGCACGCGAATGCAGGCGGCCTACCAGTTTGTGCAGAACAATAATCTACTGACATTGCCGGAGAACCAGGCATTGAAAGTGATGGAAACACCGCTGTTTCTGCGTCATGAAATTCCATTTGCAGCCTACGAAGAACCGGCCTGTAAAGATGTGCAGCAGCAGGGTTATTACTATGTCACGCCGGTCAGTTCGGATGCACAGTTGCTGGAGCATAACTGGACATCCATCGATTTAACCTGTGTGCATGAAGCCTTTCCCGGTCATCATCTGCAGTTTGTCAGTGCCAACCAGAGCCCTGAAAACAGTCTGCCGCGCATGCTGAATGCGTCGGCGACCCTGTATGAAGGCTGGGCACTGTACTGTGAAGAACTGATGCAGGAGCAGGGGTTTCTGCATCGCCCGGAACACCGTTTTATGATGTTGCGTGATCGCCTGTGGCGCGCACTGCGCGTGATGCTGGATGTTGAGCTGCATACCCGTGGACTTGATGTGGACAGTGCCGCCCGGCGGATGTGTGATGCGCTGGGTTTTGATATGCAACAGGCCAGGGCAGATCTGAGCTGGTATACCCAGGCGCCTACGGTGCCCATGAGTTATGCACTTGGCTGGGCGATGATCAAGGCGTTGCGTGAAGAAGAAATGCGGAAAGCCGACTTTAATTTACAGGCATTCCACGATCGTCTGCTGTCTGCCGGATCCTGTGCCTTGCCGCTGGTCATAAAATCCCGCTTTGGTGATGAGACATGGCAGGCGGTGCGGCGGAAGGTGTTTACGGATTAATCAGTGACTTGCTGGAGGTGTGTTTATGCTGGATAAAATAAAAACATTTTTTGATACCTTTTTTGCCGCAAGTGATGAGGCGACAGCGAGTGTCGAACATCAGCTGAACCTGGCGGCTGCTGCACTGTTGCTGGAAATGAGTGCACAGGATCAAAAGGTCAGCGAGCAGGAAATTGCCACGGTCCGTCAGGCCTTACTGGCGCATCTGGATGTATCCGAACATGAACTGGATGAGCTTTACCAGCTGGCCCAGGAAGAAAAGCAGGAGGCTACGGATTATCATCAGTTCACTCGCCTGATAGCCGAGCATTACGATCAGGATAAAAAAGTGCATCTGGTTGAATTATTATGGCGCGTGGCTTTTGCCGATGCCGAGCTGGATAAATACGAAGAGCAGATGGTGCGAAAAATCTGCGATCTGATTTATGTACCACACAGGGATTATCTGCAGACAAAGCTTCGGGTGATGGAGGAGCTGGGGATTGATAGTCCTTAGTCCTTAGTCCTTAGTCCTTAGTCCTTAGTCCTTAGTCGTTTGTCTTTAGTCATCCAGGCATAAAAAAACCTCCCATTAGAGGGAGGCTTTCAGACTTCACGGGGAGGTGAAAATTGTTTCTGGCCGTGTATTGGCCAGTAATCGCTTAACGCAGAATCGACTGCTTGGTCTCGCGATTTGCGTCCCAGGCTTCGTGTACCTGGTTTACCGCATTGGTGATATGGGTTTCGGTGATCTGGATCGCGTCACCGTTATCATCAATGATCATGCCGCCTTTAAAGCCGGTCTGGGTAATTGCATAGGCGTATTTGCCGCAATTGTTATCTTTTGCTGAGTTAGACATGTGGGTTTCCTTAAGAGTAATAAAATTCTGTATTTCTAATCGCCCCTTGTCGTTTTTTTTCTATGGGCGTTTACAGATATAGAATTTTGCGCATTTAGCATGCGCTTTATAAATTCCACTTGGGTAGTCATAAATTTGATCCACCTCAAGTGGGCGGCATTATATCCTAATATTCTGATTTTGTTAAACCCCTGATCAGGTTATTTTGTGAAATAGTGCGCGAATTAACGCCAGACTCTTCCCGTGGCTGGTGATAAAGCATAACATTATGAAATATTAGGATTTTTTAACTGACCCAGCGGTCAGTTGCGCGTATTCCAGGGGCTGTTTTTTACATGAATATTAAACCGGGGCAACAAAATACCTGTATTACCGGGGCGGGATCTGACCATGGCCTATAAGGTGCAGTCACGGACAGTGAGTTTTCCCGGTAGCCAGGGCTCGATGCTGGCAGGGCAGCTGGATTTCCCACTGGATACGCAGGCCGACGCAGCGCAGAGCCGCTATGTGATTATCAGCCACTGCTTTACCTGCAGTAAACAGACCCTGACCACCGCGCGGCTGGCGCGGGCGTTGGCACAGGGCGGGATTGCCTGTCTGCGTTTTGATTTCACCGGCCTGGGAGACAGCGAAGGCTCGTTTGCCGATTCGACCTTCCACAGCATGGTGGAGGATGTGGCCTGTGCGGCGGATTTTCTTGCGCAGCATTACCAGCCTGCACAGGCCCTGATCGGTCACAGTATGGGGGGTACCGCCAGCCTGATGGCGAGTCAGCTGGCTCGCGACTCATTGTCCGCATTGCGCAGCCTGGTTACCCTGGCATCACCGGCAGAGCCGCAGCATGTGCTGCATCATTTCGGTGAGGCCATGCCCTTGCTCAGGCAGGGAGAGATGGCGCAGATCGAGGTGGCGGGGCAACTATACCCGGTGAAGCCGGCGTTTGTAGAGGACGTGGAGTCTTGTGACATGCGGGCGAAGATGCAAAACTGCCGCCTGCCGATTCTTGCGCTCAGTGCCACTAATGACCAGTTGGTGGCCGCCGATGCCGCACAGGCGATTGTCACCTATACGCAGGCGGAGCATGAGCTCATACAGATCGAATCCGCAGATCATCTGTTCAGTGACCGTGCCCATGCGCAGCAGCTGGCAGATACAGTGCTCGACTGGCTGCAGAGACATTAAGCGCCACAGCAAGGAACCATTACAAGCTGTTACCATCACAGAATATACATTCAAGACTAAAAAGGTTGACCGATGCTGCAAGTAAAAACATTTCATGATGACGACACAGGCACCCTGACCCATCTGGTGTATGACAGTGCAACGAAAGATGCGGTGGTATTTGATCCGGTACTGGATCTGGACACCATTGGCTGGCGCACCATGACCAACAGCCTGCAGGTTCTGGATCAATTTATTAGCGACAATCAGCTGAAACTGCACTATGTGCTGGACACGCATATCCATGCGGATCACCTGAGTGGCATGCAGTTTCTCAAGCAGAAGTACGGGGTGCCACTGGTCATTAACCAGGCGATAACCCTGGTGCAGAGTACCTTTAAAGAGGTCTTTAATTTTCCCGATGACTTTGACACCAGTGGTGCGGACTTTGATCTGTTGGTGAAAGACGGTGAGCGGTTCAGTGCCGGTAGCATTGAAATCGAAGTGTTACATACCCCGGGTCATACTCCGGCTTGCACCAGTTATAAAATTGCAGACCATGTATTTACCGGCGATGCACTGTTTAATCCCAGTGTGGGTACGGGGCGCTGTGATTTTCCCAAAGGCAGTGCCCGTGACCTGTATCATTCGGTCACGCAAAAACTCTATACCCTGCCGGATGAGACCAAAGTGCATCCCGGACATGACTACCCTGATGGCCGTGAACTGCAGACCTTCACTACCATTGGCGAAAGCAAGGCATCGAATGTGGATTTACCCGCCTCAAGATCAGAAGAGGAGTACGTGAAGTTTATGAATGATCGTGATGCCACCCTGGCCTTACCACGGCTCATCTATCAAAGTGTGCAGGTAAACTTAACTGCAGGTCAATTGCCCAAAGCGGAATCCAATGGCAAGCATTACCTGAAAATTCCGCTGTATCACGATAAACAGGCTGATTAAAAAAGCTGGGCTAAACGGGGTTTAACAGCGCCGAGCAAGAACTAATAGTCGGTGCGCTGCTGGTTGTTTTTCCAGGCTATAAAGCTTTGTTGCGCAGCATCCCGTTCTAGTTGCTGAATATGTATGCGGCGTTCGGCGTAGGGTTTTTCCAGCTCATCGTAAATAAACTGGTCATCAAAACCGGCACCCGCCGCATCGGCTGAGGAGGCAGCATAAATCAGTGTCGGGATGCGTGCCCAGTAAATCGCCGACATGCACATCGGGCAGGGTTCGCAGCTGGCGTAGATAACGCAATCAGCAAGGTGGTGTGTGCCCAGGTGTTTACAGGCATCCCGTATGGCAATGATTTCTGCATGGGCCGATGGGTCGCAATTGCGGGTGACCTGGTTGTGTCCCTTTCCAATTATCTCACCCTGGCGCACCAGGATTGCACCGAAGGGGCCACCATCAGTCTGTGCAGAATCAGTGGCCAGTGCAATCGCTCGTTGCAGAAAATACTGGTGTGATGTTTTACTCTGCACCCGGCTTCAGGCAACCGTAAATTTCTGGTCGAAGTTGGAAATTTCCAGCACCTGTTTGATGTAGTCCGAACAGTTCACCAGCTGGATTTTAACCGATGGGAAGTGTTCATCCAGTAACAACAGCATGCCCAGTGCGGATGAGTCCATGTATTCAGTGCGGCGTAAATCAACCACTACGCTACTGGCGCCATTCGCTGGAATATTGCGGTAAGCCTCACGAAATTCAGAGTGCACATCAAAATTAAAATGGTCGCTAATGCTGATTTGCAGGGTTTTACTGGTGCTGTCGTAGGTGTGCTGGACAGGCATGGCTGATCGGCCCTCTAATGTTGGGTGGTTGAGTCAGGCTGGCTGTTATCGGCAAACAGGGTTTCAATGTCGATATTATCAAAGCGGTACTGCGCATTACAGAATTCACAATCTACCTTGATTTCACCCTGTTCTTCAAGCAGTTCACGGGCTTCCTGCAGACCCAGTGCAAGCACCATCTGTTCAATCCGCTCAGTGGAGCAGCCGCAGCGGAAGCTCATCAGGCTGGGTTCAAATAAACGAATGTCTTCCTGGTGAAACAGGCGGTGCAATATTTCCACGGTGCTCAGTGACAGCAGTTCGTCCTTGCTCAGGGTACTGGCCAGATGCTCGGCGTGTTCCCAGTCTTTCTGTGCCTGCTCCGGTTCAGTCATTGAGGTTTCGCTGGCAGGCATTTCCTGAATCAG
>DATCTK010000052.1:0-8955 GCA_036567985.1 Gammaproteobacteria bacterium
TGGGCGAACAGCGAGATCCGGTATTCCTCCAGCATCCAGCGATAGGCCTCAAGCTGCGCCGAGTGGCGGTTATGCCTGCGTAGCAGCGCAGCGCGTTTTTTGTACTCCTCCCACAGATGGGAAATTTCCAGACGCGCGCTGCGATCCCGCTGCGGGTTGTCCTGGATTTTCTGCAGGCGTTTTTCAATCGCACGGAGATAACGTGCCAGACTATCGAAATGTTCCTGCTCGGTGTCGAGAATAAAATCCCTGTGCAGCAGGTGATTGAGCTGGTCCTGGATATCTGCCATGGCATCCAGCCAGGCCAGCGGTGGACGTTTCAGCTGCTTCTGCAGGGCGTGATAAATTTTCAGAATCTCTCCCAGCTGATCCAGTAATTGATCCAGCAATGGGCTGATGTCGCTGCGATGCAGATCCAGCAGGTACTGGAATTCACTCTGCTGACGGGGCAGATGATGGGTAAACAATTGATCGATAACCCGCTGCAACAGCTGGGTTTTCATGTGCTCACAGGAACCAATCGGCGCATACTGGGCACACAGCAGCTGAATGTTTTTCATCGACGATTTTATGTGCCGCAATGGCTGCGACAGGGCATTGATAAACAGCTGGCGCAAACCGGCAAAATGCGCGGCAGCGGCCTCATCCGCACTGTAGTAAATGCGGATATTAACCTGTTTATCCGCAACACTGAGGGCAGGATAGGCTTTGGTAATAATGCCGTGGTTATTCACTTCAATATGATCCGGTAACGGGTCCAGTGCGCTGGCATCTACATTGTCCTGTTCAAGCGAATGCGCCTGATGACTGACCGGGCTTTCATCGACAAAGTCAGCCAGTGATGTCTGTAAACCAGCAAGGTCACGGCTTTCCCTGAGCAGCTTGCCATCGGCGGCAATGACCCGGTAATTAAAGAACAGGTAATCCGCCAGGTTTTTTTCCTGCCAGGCGTCATAGGGAATCTCCACGCCGGTCATTTTTCGCAGCTGTGCGGTGAGTGCACTGGTTAATGGCAGATCACCCGGCGACAGTGCCTCGACGCAGGCGGCGGCAAAGTCAGGCGCGGGCACAAAATTTTTGCGTAACTGTTTGGGCAGGGAACGGATCAGCTCGGTAATTTTTTGCTGCAGTAAACCGGGCACCAGCCAGTCGCAATATTCCGGGCTTAATGCGGCGAGACCACTGGCGGGTGTAATTAAGGTAATACCATCGCAGTGATGGCTGGGGTCAAAGTGATACTCCAGTGGAAAGCTTACCGAGTTAATGCGAATGCTGTCGGGAAACAGCTCGTCCGATACATGGGCCGCATCCTGTTGCATCAGGTCTTCGGTGGTCAGGAACAGTGCGCTGCTGTCATTCTGTTTAAGCCAGCGATTGAGTTGCGCGCCACTGTACATCTGTTCCGGCAGGTGCCGGTCATAAAAATCATAGACCGCATTTTCATCCACCAGTATATCCTGGCGCCGTGACTTGGCTTCCAGGTTCTCGATATCTTCCACCAGCTTGCGGTTATGTACATAGAAATCATGGCGACAGTCGAAATCTCCCTGGGTTAATGCGCTGCGGATAAAAATTTCGCGTGCCTCGTCTGGTTTAATCGGGCCGTAGTTGACTTTTTTACCGGGATTGACCAGCAGACCAAACAGGGTTGATTTACGTGTTGCCGCGACCTGTGCGGATTTCTTTTCCCAGTGGGCTTCGGTGTAGCTGTGCTTTAACAGATGCGCGGCCTTTTCCTCGATCCATTGCGGCTCTATTTTCGCCAGATGCCGTGCATAGACTTTCTGTGTTTCAACAATTTCCGATGCCACCACCCACTTTGGCCCCTTGTTAAACAGGCCGGAACCGGGAAAGATATGAAAACGTCGCTGACGGCATGACTGGTACTCGTGTCCCTCGTCCTTAAAACCAACCTGGCTGAGAAAACCGCTGAGCAGTGCACGGTGCAGGGCCGCATAATTGATTTCATGTTGCTGATCGTGGTGTTTCATATCGAACTTGAGTTCCGACAGCAACTGCTTGACCTGTCGCTGGGTGTCCAGCCATTCGCGCATGCGCAGCCAGGAAATAAAATGGCTCTGGCACCATTTGCGTAGCTTATTCGACGACAGGGTTTTCTTTGCCTGGTGATAGGCGTTCCAGATATTCAGCCAGCTGATAAAGTCAGAACGGTTATCGACAAATGCGCGGTGTGCTTCATCCGCCGCCTGCTGTTTATCCACCGGGCGTTCACGGGGGTCCTGAACCGCCAGTGCAGACACAATCACCAGCGCATCCTGCAGGCAGTTTTCCTGTTGTGCTTCAATCAGTATGCGGCCGAGTTTCGGGTCCAGTGGCAGTTTGGCCAGCTGTTTGCCGATAGCGGTAACTCGCTGGCGTTTATCAATTGCCCCCAGTTCATACAGCAGTTTATAGCCATCACTGACCAGTCGCTCATCCGGTGCCTCAACAAATGGAAAATTATCAATATGACCGAGTTGCATATTTTCCATTTGTAAAATAACAGCGGCAAGATTGGTGCGCTGAATTTCAGGTGCAGTAAACTCGTCGCGTAAATTAAAATCATCTTCCGAATACAGGCGATAACAGACGCCGGCGCTGATACGCCCACAACGTCCCTTGCGTTGATTGGCCGAAGCCTGTGAGATTTTTTCAATTGGCAGGCGCTGGATCTTGCTGCGCCATGAATAACGGGAGATGCGAGCCAGTCCACTGTCGATCACATATTTAATACCCGGCACAGTGAGTGAGGTTTCCGCCACATTGGTGGACAGCACAATGCGTCGCTTCGATGAAGTGTGAAAAATCCGGTTCTGTTCGGCAGCGGACAGGCGCGCCAGCAGCGGCAGGATTTCGGTGTTCTGGTAATGTTGCTTGCCCAGGTAATCAGCCACCTCGCGGATATCCCGTTCACCACTGAGAAATACCAGAATATCGCCGCGATCGCGACGTGAAATTTCATCGACACAATCCGCTATCGCCTGTTTAAGTTCAATGCTCGAACCATCGTCACGCTGTGTGTCGCGGTATTCAACATCAACCGGATAGGTGCGACCGGAAACCTCGATAATGGGTGCATTATCGAAATGCCGTGAAAAACGTTGCGGGTCAATGGTGGCGGAGGTGATGATTATTTTTAAATCACGGCGCTTCGCGCTGAGCTGTTTTAAGTATCCCAGCAGAAAATCAATATTCAGACTGCGCTCATGGGCCTCGTCAACAATAATGCAGTCGTACTGATTAAGGTAAGGGTCATGGTGAATTTCGGACAGCAGAATGCCATCGGTCATAAGTTTGATATGGCTGAGTTTGCTCAGGGTATCGGTAAAGCGAACCTTGTAGCCGACACTGTCACCGACCTCGCAGTTCAGTTCCTCGGCAATGCGACTGGCAACCGAACGTGCCGCCAGGCGGCGTGGCTGGGTATGACCGATCATGCCACGAATCCCCAGTCCGGCCTGCAGGCACATTTTGGGCAGCTGGGTGGTTTTGCCGGAGCCGGTTTCACCGCAAACCACAATCACCTGGTGCTGTTGAATGGCCTTGACAATCTGCTCACGTTTCTGGCTGACTGGCAGTTCTTCAGGGTAGTTGAATTTCGGCAGTTGCTGTTGGCGTAATTGATACAGTTGGCAGGAATCTTCAATTGCCTGGGTCAGTTTCTCCACTGTGCCATGGCTTGTCAGCTGTGCATCAGTTTTAGCTTTGAGTGAGGAACGCAGTCTGTTTAACTGGCGCTGCAGACGCTGTTGATCTTTCAGCATGGCGTGCTGAATCTGTTGTTGCAGTTGATTGAGTTGCTGCTTGACTGGCGTCTGGGTCATACGAATGGGTGAGAGATTCCGGCTAAAAACTTACGTTTGTCAGTAAAGTCTGGATAAATAAAAAATTAGCGTTATTTTATAGGTTTTTGATGCCGAGATGAACTATATACGGCATTAAGACAATTTTAATTTTTCAACATAACCATCAATTTCGTTCATGATTCGAGTGTGACTCGCTATGAAAGTCTTTTGCAAACTGCTCAGTATCGTAGCTATTTTTATTACGTTATTGGCGCCGGTGAAGGCCAGTGAACAACGCGTCTGGCCCATTATCAGTTTTGTCTGTGATCAGCAGAACAATGTGCTGAAACTGAAAAACGAGGTGAAGTGGGGCGATGCAGGTAAAAACTTTCCCTTCAATGAGGCGCAGGGCACCTATAATCCGTGGCAACTGGTCGCTATAGAAGATCGACATGGCAGCCAGATAGTGGTGGAAAAAGCCAGCTGGGATTTACGCTGTAACCTGAGCGGTTTTGAATACAGCATTATACTCAAGCCGAAAATATTCAATAGCGACTTTAATGGTAGCTGTGGTGATCGCCTGTCGGTGATTATCAGTATCTATAAAGGCAGCGAAGAATTGCTGGCAGATAAGTCAATGGTCGAATTCTGTCGTGGCAATGCGCCGGTATTGCGCGGTATAAAAATTCAGGGTGGCAGCAGCCGGGTACAGAAATACGAAGTCTCGCCGGCGCTGTTTTACTAGTCCCGCAGGTACCCTGCTAGTCCGCAGCCTTGACTCGAATTGAATTGCCGTCCAGTGACGTCTGGTTGAGCTCGCGCATGGCGGTTCTGGCTTCCGCCGGTTTGGGTATTTCAATAAAGCCAAAACCTTTTGATTTGCCACTAACCGGGTCCATTAC
Organism: Gammaproteobacteria bacterium; assembly: GCA_036567985.1. Lineage (GTDB taxonomy): Bacteria > Pseudomonadota > Gammaproteobacteria > SZUA-229 > SZUA-229 > SZUA-229. Next base: position 4,688 of record DATCTK010000052.1, read on the forward strand.
CAGGTTGCATGACTGCACCTGGCCATACTGTTCAAACAAAGAACGTAATTCATTTTCCGTGGTGGTGCGCGCCAGGTTGCGAACTAATAGTTTCATGGTGATCCTTGTGTGATGGCTGCTGATGCCATGTAAAAAAACAGCGCTGGCGTATTTACACGGCAGCGCTGCATCAAAAGCATTATGTATTATTGCCGGTTCGGGCAAACAGCGGTTTAATTCCAGTGTTAACTGGTGCTTTGTGCCCGCTGGCTATTGCGTTCGTTATTGCGAGGGCTATTGCCACGACCGGAATGACCTCTGGACTGGTCGCGAGGCGGGTTACGCTTGCGGGAGTTATTATTGCCCGCGGGTTTACGTGATCCATTAGCCGGTTTGCCCCTGCCCTGATTAATCGGCTCCGCCTTGATCGAGGCATCCGGCTTGAAATCATCAAACACCTGTTTGGGAATTTCCCGTTTGATCAGGCGCTCTATGTCCTTAAGCAATTTATGTTCGTCCACACACACCAGTGAAATAGCGCTGCCTTCATTACCGGCACGACCGGTGCGACCAATACGGTGCACATAATCTTCCGCCACATTGGGCAGGTCATAATTCACTACGTGTGGCAGCTGGTCGATGTCCAGTCCTCGTGCGGCAATATCGGTAGCAACCAGTACGCGAACCTTGCCGGATTTAAAGTCGGCCAGTGCTTTGGTGCGCGCGCCCTGGCTTTTATTGCCATGAATCGCCGCGCTGCTGATGCCATCGGTGTTCAGTTGTTCCGCCAGACGATTGGCGCCGTGTTTGGTGCGGTTAAATACCAGCACCTGCTGCCAGTTATTGCTGCCAATCAGATATGAAAGCAGCTCGCGCTTGCGACTCTTGTCCACCGGATGCACCAGCTGGCTGACACTTTCTGCAGTGGTATTACGACGTGCCACTTCCACCAGCACCGGTGAATTAAGCAGGTTATTCGCCAGCTGTTTTATCTCATCTGAAAAAGTCGCTGAGAAAAACAGCGTCTGTTTCTGTTTGGGTAGCAGTGCAAGCACCTTGCGGATATCGCGAATAAAACCCATGTCGAGCATGCGGTCCGCTTCATCCAGCACGAGGATTTCCAGTTGCGACAGATCGACCGTTTTCTGGCTGACGTGGTCGAGTAAACGACCCGGTGTGGCGACCAGGATATCCACCCCCTTACGCAGCTGCTTGATCTGCGGGTTAATACTGACGCCACCAAACATCACCGCAGAACTTAATGGCAGGTATTTACCGTAGGTGGCGACACTGTCCGCCACCTGGGCGGCCAGTTCGCGGGTGGGGGTGAGCACCAGTGCGCGAATTGCCCGTGGCTTATTGCCCGATGCTTTTGCAGTTGAAGGTGACTGTTCCATCAGGCGTTGCAATAAGGGCAGGGTAAAGCCCGCGGTTTTACCGGTGCCGGTTTGTGCGCCGCCCATAATATCGCGACCTTCCAGTACGGATGGAATCGCCTGTTGCTGGATGGGAGTAGGTGTACTGTAGCCAGCTTCGGCAACAGCACGGAGTAATTCAGCCCGCAGGCCGAGGGATTCAAATGACATTGTAAGATTTTCTCCAGAATCGGCCTATGCAAAACACGTGAGGTTTGGCTCGGTCCAGGCTGAAACTGTTTTGTGATGTGTGGGAAAAGGGAAAGGATTACCACGGTGAATACAGGCGCAGACCGAAGTGCGCCAGAAAGTTGGGTGGAGTATACCAGATGCAGGCAAAGCACACAGGTTTATTTAATAGCGTGATGTGAAGTGCGTCGGTTTAATCGACGATGGCTGTGTGATTATCTGTTCTGAACAGTTTACCTGTCAGCTTGCTCAGAGAATTTAGTTTGAGCGGCCTGGTCATCGGCAAGTGGATCTGTCCGCGTCCCTGGCTGGGGTTTGAGTTGCAGATAAAGCGCCGCCTTGGCCAGCAGGTGGGCGCTGACCGGTGCAGTCACAAACAGGAACAGGGTTACCAGAATCTCATGCAGACTCAGGGCCTCGTCATGGAAGGAAAAATACACCGCCGAGGCCAGCAGAATACAGCCCACCCCCAGGGTAGTCGCCTTGGTAGGGCCATGCAGGCGGGTGTAGAAATCCTTCAGTCGCAGCAGCCCCAGCGAACCGATAAAGGTAAAAGCCGCGCCGGTAATAATTAACAGTGAAAGCAGAACATCCATAAACCAGGCCTATTCGATAATATCGCCGCGCAACAGGTATTTGCACAGCGCCACTGTGCCGACAAAGCCCATCAGTGCGATCAGCAGGGCGGCTTCAAAGTAGATATTATTACCCAGATAAATGCCGAACAGCACCAGCAGGGCAATGGTGTTGACATACAGGGTATCCAGCGCCAGTACGCGATCCGCTGCGCTGGGCCCCAGCAGCAGACGCCAGAAGGCAAAAATCACCGCCAGTCCGACCAGGCTGAAGGCAATCTTGAGTGCAAGTTCGATCATGATTCAAATACCTGTTTCAGCGGTGCTTCATAACGTTGCTTGATGGTGTCAACCAGCGCCTGGGGGTCATCGGTGCTGAGTGAATGCACCAGCAGGCTGCGCTGATCCGCTGCCAGCTCGGCAGACACCGTACCCGGCGTCAGGCAGATGGTATTGGACAGCAGGCTGATTGCCAGTTCCGATTTCAGCGCCAGTGGCACCCGCACAAAGGCGGGCTTGAGGCGACGCGGGCCGCGCACAATCAGTGCGGCCACAATAAAGTTGGCCAGCAGTATGTCATACAGCACCGTGGCAATAAAACGCAGCAGGGTCAGGGGATGGCGAATCACCACCGGCTCGGGCCAGAAGCGTACGCTGAACAGCGGAATCAGCCAGCCCAGCAGCAGCCCCATGATCAGGCTGGCGCCACTCAGTTCATTGGACAGCAACATCCACACCAGGGCAAGGTTCAGGGTCAGTATGGGGTGGGGAAACAGGCGGCGCATCATGGCTGTGTGTCTCCAGTGGAATTCAGGGAAAGTGCGGTCTGCCGGTTGTGATCACTGCCCAGCACCGCATCGATATACACATCGGGTTGCAGTAACTGGGTCGCCGTGGCACGGGTATAGTCGTCCACCGCCGCGCCGCGAATAACCAGTGCGCTGCACAGTAGCAGCAGCGCGATCACCGGCAGCACCTCAAGGCCGAGTGTGCCCGCGCGGCTGGCTGAGGGACGAACCAGCTCGGCACGGTAAAACAGTACACTGCCGGCTCGGGCCAGCGCAATAATACCCAGCAGGCTGCCGAACAGAATCACTGTCATAATCCACGGCATCCAGGGGTGTGTCATGCTGGCCTGCAGGGTCAGCCACTTGCCGACAAAGCCGGACAATGGCGGCAGGCCACCAATTAAAACCGCCACCAGAAAGAACAGCCCCCCCAGCAGGCGGCCATCAGTGAGCTGGACACCGGCTTCGAAACGATCATCCATTTCGCCGCGGCGCTGCGCAATGGAATCCGCCAGCAGGAAGAAGGCACCGGCGGCAAAGGTGGCATGGGGTAAATAATAGAGTCCGGCGGCAATGCCTTCACTGTTGCCCAGGGCAAAGGCGGTGAGCAATGAACCCACCGAGGCCACCACCAGGTAGGCAATCTGCTGGCGTAATGCGCTGGCGGCGATGGCTCCCAGCATGCCCACCAGCAGGGTGAGCAGGGCCAGCGGCAGCAACCAGTGGTTGAGCATGCCCGCCAACGCACCGGCACTGCTGCCGAACAGCAGGGTTTCCAGGCGCAGAATGCTGTAGGCACCCACCTTGGTCATAATCGCAAACAGCGCCGCCACCGCAGCACTGGTATTGGCGTAGGCGGCGGGCAGCCACAGGTGCAATGGCAGCAGCGCGCCTTTCAGCGCAAACACCGCAAACAGTAACAGCCCCGCGGTTTTCACCGGGCCCTGGTGCTCCAGCGGCAACAGCGCAATCTTTTGCGCCATATCCGCCATATTCAGTGTGCCCAGCACGCCGTAAAAGGTGCCGGCGGCGAACAGGAACAGGGTGGAGCCCGCCAGGTTGATCACCACAAAGTGCAGCCCGGCGCGGGTACGCAGGCGTCCGCCACCATGTACCAGCAGACCATAGGAGGCAAGTAGTAGCACCTCGAAAAACACAAACAGGTTAAACAGGTCGCCGGTAAGAAAGGCGCCGTTCAGGCCAAACAGTTGCAGCTGGAACAGCACATGGAAATGCCGGCCGCGGGTATCGCTGCCGCGCACCGCATATAGCAGCGCGAAACTGGCCAGTAGCGCGGTGGTGAGCAGCATCCACACCGCCAG
>DATCTK010000053.1:0-15802 GCA_036567985.1 Gammaproteobacteria bacterium
CTATGAGCTGCTGAGCCGCCTTAAAAAACCGCGTAAATAAGCCGTCGTTAACAAAAAAAACATTCGCCAGTGCAAGCCGGTGGCATTCTGCTGTACATAAGATAATATGCCAGCCATGTGTTATTTAAACTTCTCCAGACCTGACCTGTGACCGTGACCTCAAGTGAACCCCTGACTCAAAGCCTGCCGCCGTTACTGGCGTCGCGGGTCGACCGTCACTGGCAGGACTGGCAGGCCAGTTGCGGGGCGATACAGGGTGATCCACTGCCACCCGACGACACCGCGGATCTGCCCCTGCTGGGAAAAATCTGGGCCTGTAGCGAGTTTATCGCCGATACCATGATTCGCCATCCCGAGCTGTGGTTTGAGCTGCTTGAGCAGGGTTCGTTGCAGCGCAGCTTTTCACTAAAAACCTACCAACAGATGTTGCAGCAGCGTTTTGCTTCGCTGGGCGAGCCGCTTAATGATGCGGAGCTGATGCGTCAACTGCGGCTGTTTCGCCAGCAGCAGATGCTGCGCATTGCCTGGCGTGACCTGGCCGGGCTGGCAGGCAATGTTGAAACTTTCCGTAACCTCACCGATATGGCGGAAGCCTGTGTCGACAGCACGCTGGAACTGCTGTACCAGGATCAGTGCCGACAGCTGGGGGAGCCCTGTGATGAAGCGGGCAAACCACAGCGCATGGTGGTGCTGGGCATGGGTAAGCTGGGTGGCCATGAACTCAATTATTCATCGGATATCGACCTGATTTTCTATTACCCGGAAGAAGGTGAAACCCGGGGTGCGCGCTCAATGGCGGCGAGCCAGTTTTTTATTCGCCTGGGGCAACGTCTGATTAAAGTGCTGGATGAAATTACCGGCGATGGTTTTGTATTTCGCGTCGACATGCGCCTGCGCCCCTATGGTGACAGCGGCCCGCTGGTGATGAGCTATGCCGGTATGGAAGCCTATTACCAGACACAGGGCCGCGACTGGGAGCGTTATGCCATGGTCAAGGCACGGGTGATCGGTGGTGACCGTGCCGAGGGGCGGGACCTGCTGGATATGCTTAAGCCGTTTGTGTATCGGCGCTACCTGGACTTCGGTGCATTTGAATCGATTCGTGAAATGAAGGCGCTGATTGATACCGAAATTCGTCGCAAGGGCAATCAGCACAATATCAAACTGGGGCTGGGGGGCATTCGTGAAATCGAATTTGTCGGCCAGACCTTCCAGCTGATTCGTGGTGGCAATGAACCGGATCTGCAAATTCGCGGTATTCTGGATGTGCTGCCATTACTCGCCGAAAAGGGCTATCTGCAAGGTGACGAAGCCGAATCGCTGGTGGCCAGTTATCATTTTTTGCGCCGCCTGGAAAATCGCCTGCAGATGTATGCCGATGAACAGACCCATCTATTACCGGAAACCGAAGAACGCCGGCTAAGCATCGCGCTGGCCATGGGCTATGACGACTGGGCCGGTCTGCTGCAGGATTGTGATCAGCACCGGCGTTCGGTGCATGCCTCCTTTGCCCAGCTGCTGCATGAAGAGTCCGGCGATGAGGCGGCGGATAAGCCCACCCAGTCGCTGAAAAATGTCTGGCTGCATGAGCTGGATCAGGCAGATGCCATGCAGAGCCTGCAGGCGGAAGGCATGGCGCAGGCCGAGGCGGTATACGAGCAGCTACAGCAGTTCAAGCACGCCAGCCAGATCAAGTCGGTGACCGCCAACGGGCGACAGCGGCTGGATACCCTGATGCCGGTGTTGCTGTCATTGCTGGTAAAGGAAAAAGATCCTGCGGAAGTGCTGAAACGGGTGCTGGCACTGGTGCAGTCAGTGTTGCGCCGCAGTGTGTACCTGTCACTACTAAATGAATACCCCCATGTCACCCAGCAGCTGGTAACACTGTGTGCCGCCAGCCCGTGGATTGCGCACCTGTTGAGCCGCTACCCGGTGTTGCTGGATGAATTGCTCGACTCACGTAGCCTGTATGAAAACCCCAGTCGCCTGCAATTGCGTCAGGAGCTGGACGACCTGTTGCGCCAGGTGGCCGATGACGAGGAACAGCAAATCGAGCGGTTGCGTAAATTCAAGCAGGCACAGGTACTGAAAATCGCTGCGATGGACATTGCCGGTGTGCTGGACGTGTTTGCCGTGAGTGAACAGCTCAGTACCATTGCCGAGGTTTTGCTGGACAAGGTGATTGATCTGGCCTGGGGCTGGATGCTGGCCAAGCATGGCAAACCGCTGTGTGTGATTGACGGTGAGAACTATCACCCTTCGCTGGGGGTAATCGCCTATGGCAAGCTGGGTGGCAAGGAGCTGAGTTACAGTTCGGACCTGGACCTGGTGTTTGTACATGACAGCCAGGGCGAGCAGCAACAGGCCGATGGCGCACGATGCCTGGACAATACCACCTTCTTTGCGCGGCTGGCGCAGCGGGTAATTCACCTGCTCAGCGTGCAGACCGCCAATGGTCGATTGTATGAAGTGGATATGCGGCTGCGTCCCGATGGCAATGCGGGCATGCTGGTGAGCAGTACCACTGCCTATGATATTTACCAGCACCAGAAAGCCTGGACCTGGGAACACCAGGCATTAATTCGTGCGCGAATGGTCTGTTCCAGTGCCCATTTGAAAGAAGAATTTGATAGAATTCGTCGTTCTGTGCTGATGAGGCACAGAGAACGACAGCAGCTGGCCAGTGAAGTGGTGGAAATGCGCAATAAAATGCGCGAGACCCTGGGCAGCAAACCGGGGGCGGGGCAGTTCCATCTCAAGCAGGATGCCGGAGGCCTGGTGGATATCGAATTTATCGCCCAGTATGGCGCACTGCTGTGTGCCGCGGAGCATGAGTCGGTATTGCACAGCACTGCCACGCGCAAGATCCTGTTAAAGCTGGCCGACTGTGGCGTGTTAAGTGCACAGCAGGCGGACATACTGTTCCAGGCCTACCGCAAATACCGCGAGCTGAGCCATCAGCTGGCGCTGCAGGAACTCTCATCAAAGATAGACGAAAACAGGCTGACGGAGACCCGGCAGCAGGTACAAACCATATGGCAGGATGTGCTGCAACAGCACGCCGCCACTGACCGTGCATAGCACAAGACGTTAGGAGTAAAGTAATATGCAAACCATGGCCGATCGCGATGGTGTAATCTGGTTTGACGGGGAGCTGGTTCCCTGGCGCGAAGCCAAGGTACATGTGTTAACCCATACACTGCATTATGGCATGGGTGTGTTTGAAGGCGTGCGTGCTTACAAGGCAGAGCAGGGTACAGCGATATTTCGCCTGCAGGCACACACCGATCGCCTGTTTGATTCGGCGCATATTATGCGTATGGATATGCCCTATAGCAAAGATGAGCTGAATGAAGCGCAGCGCATGGTGGTACGTGAAAATAACCTGCAATCTGCCTACCTGCGCCCCATGGCATTTTATGGTTCGGAAGGCATGGGCCTGCGTGCGGATAATTTAAAAACCCACATTATTGTCGCTGCCTGGGAATGGGGCGCCTACCTGGGTGAAGATAACCTGAAAAATGGTTTACGAATCTGTACCTCATCCTTTACCCGTCATCACGTTAATATCAGCATGACCAAGGCCAAGGCCAATGGTCATTACATCAACTCGATGCTGGCCTTACAGCAGGCGGTGAGTGATGGTTATGACGAAGCCATGCTGCTGGATAACGAAGGTTATGTGGCTGAAGGCAGTGGTGAGAATATTTTTATTGTGAAAAACGGCATCATTTATACACCGGACCTGACCTCGGCACTGAATGGTATTACCCGTAATACCATCTTCAGACTGTGTAAGGAACTGGGCATTGAAATCGTTGAAAAGCGCATCACCCGTGATGAAGTGTATATTGCCGACGAAGCCTTTTTTACCGGTACCGCTGCAGAAGTCACACCGATTCGTGAAGTTGATAACCGTAAAATCGGTTGCGGCAGCCGCGGACCGATTACCGAAAAGCTGCAGACCCTGTATTTCGATGTGGTGCATGGTCGCACGACGATTGAAGCAGACTGGTTAACCACAGTCAGTTAATCAGCTGCAGGCATTTTCGCAGTACCAGTGAATAGCTGCATAGCTAAAGGAGTTTCAATGAACGGCACTACCCATGTGGACGAGATTAAGCCCACCCGACCAAACGCTGAAAGTCACTACCAGGTGACGGCTGCAGATATTCCCGTGCATTGCCCAATGCCAGGCAGTAGCCTGTGGAACTCACACCCGCGGGTGTTTATTCCGCTGGATGAGGATGGTCATGGTAAGTGCCCGTATTGCGGGGCGGAGTATCAATTAATTAAATGAGCTGGTTCAGAGAAGTACGAGAACACTGGTTACAGCTTGTTACCAACCTGCTACTGGCCTTATGTATTATTACATTGCCTGCTTATACCGATACCGGTAAAAATGCATTTTACCTGCTGGCTTTACTGTCTCTTTATTATCTATTTACAAACCTGCATCAATTAAAGCGGCTTGATAAGGTATTGAAGTTTTTCTTTATCGTAGTTGTTTTGTATTTTCTGTGGGCGGTGTTAACTTTTTATATTAATGGTAGTCCGCCAGGGCGTGGTAAGGGTTTCATATGGTCACGTCAGGTGTTTCTGTTGTTTATCCCCTCGTTATATTTGCTGTTCCGCGCTGCGAAAATTCCTTTCTATGTGGTGTGGCCAAGTGTATTGCTAAGCGTAATACTGGCGGCCTATGTTGGTTATCAAGATACATTGGTTGGGGCTGGTCGAGCAAAAGGCGGTACTAATCACTGGATATTGTTTGGTTCGATTCTACTGTGTGAAGCATTTTATCTGTTAGTAGTCGCAATAAAGAGCAAGCAGATATGGATTAGAACAGTTTCACTGGCTGGCTTCTCGTTGGCCACCCTTGTTGTAATCTGGAGTCAGTCCAGGGGGGTCTGGGCGGCTTACCCTGTTTTGCTGGTGATCGTGGCGGCAATGGTTTTGAAAAGATATAGAGTGGGTGTGCGTATATTATCGTTAGCTTTGCTAATGGGGATAATTTCAATGAGCTGGCTGCACCCTATGGTTAAAGAGCGAATTAATACTACTGTTAAGAGTCTTGATGTCTACATGTCTCAGGATGATGTGAATCACTGGAGTCGGCAGACCTCATTGGGCACTCGTCTTGAAATGTGGCGGGCAGGATGGCAAATTTTTCTGGAGAATCCTGTGTTCGGTGTGGGTATAGGTGCATATGATGCGGCAGCAAAAGAAGGGCAAGAGCGTTTCAATGTAAATACATCTGCCTATTCTCATTATCATCCCCACAATCAGTATATTTCCGAACTGTCAACAAAAGGTCTTCCGGGTTTTATTCTGTTAATTTGTCTATTGGCTTTGCCCGTTACCTATGCTTTTGTTAGAAAGCATGGCTGGCGAGACAATCAATTATCAGCGACTATAATTTATGTGACTTGTTTGGCTTATGTCATATTCGGCCTGTCGGATGTGCCACTGGAAGGTAAGGCAACGATTGTTTTTTACGTGGTATTTATCGCCTGGCTGTTGTCAGAAATTGACAGGGACAGTGGTAAAAAAAGATTAGAGGAAAGAACTGAGTGAGTGTCGCGATCAGTGTAATTGTCCCTACCTATAAACGGCCTGAGTTGCTGGCACGTTGTCTGTCGAGTATTTACCGGCAGACGTATACCGATTTTGAAGTGCTGGTGGTTGATAATGCCAGGGACAGTCAGGAAGCTCGGGGTGTTGTTGAAAAAATAAATGATCCACGCTTTATTTATATGAATGAGTTGACACCGGGTGTCTCTGCGGCCAGAAATCGTGGGTTGCAGCAGGCACAGGGTGAGCTGGTATTATTTGTCGATGACGATGACGAAATTGTGCCGGAAATGCTGCAGAAGTTGCTGGATTTTATGCGGCAGTCAGATCAGTCGGATATTAGTTTTACCTGGTGTGGTGTGATCAAGCTGTTTGAAGAAAGTGGTCGAATTAAGCAGGAAAAACGATTCCTTGTGACTGACCAGGATATTCAGGATATGACCTTTCTGGTGAAGATCGGTACAGGTTGCGGCCTCTGCGTCAGGAAAGACGCCCTGCTGGAAGTGGGCGGTTTTGATGAGGACTATAAATTATCCGAAGATCGAGATCTTCTGATCAAACTGATTAAGGCAGGCAAGCACTATCGTCCACTGAATGAGTTTTTATACAAGCGCTACTACCATTGCGGTGAACGTCTGAGCCAGAGCCTGCACTCGCTGGAAGAGGCGGAGCACGATTACAAATTGTATTACGAACATCTCCACTTTATTCTACAGTACCCGGAATTGCGCCTGCGCTTACTGGACTTGCGGGCACGTCATTATTTTGAAGGGGGCGAACAGGAAAAGGCGATTGATGTGGCGCACCATGCCTGGCAGATACAGCCTTTGCGTATACGCAGTTTTCGCCGTATGGCCAGTTACTGGTTAAGGTCGTTGTTTACTCGAACATCTCTGTCAAAGTCGGGTCTGGTTTGATGTCCATGACAGCCGCAGACTCGGTGCTGATATTTCGTAAGTATCTTCTGGCCTACTCGGAAACCTTTATTGCGGATCAGGGACGATTTCTTACCCGTTACCAGCCTGCTTATGCCGGTTTCAGTCATGACAGCAGTGGTTTGCAACTGCTGCAGAATATGCCGTTCTATATCCTTGATGATTACGTTGCGCATACCGGGCTTGCCAAGCTGGCCTATCGTTCTGGCTTGCCGGCAAAGAAATGGTTATCGGCCATAGAAGGTCAGGGGGCAAGTGTGCTACATGCGCATTTTCTTAATGATGGCCTGGATGCGCTGCAGTTAAAAAAACGTCTGCAGCTGCCACTGATTACCACCCTGCATGGCCATGATATTACCAAGCGTGAAAAAAAATCGTTTTTCAAAAGCAGCCGAAGCCAGTTATTCGCGCAGGGTGACCGATTTATTGCAGTGTCCGATTATATTTATCAGCGTGCACTGGCCAGTGGCTGCCCGCAAGAACGTTTGCTGAAACATTCGATTGGTATCAACCTTGAGCTCTTTTCACAGCCCAAGGCTGAATCTGAAACACCCGAATTACTGTTTGTGGGGCGTCTGGTAGAGAAGAAAGGTTGTGTGTATTTGCTGCAGGCGATGAAACGACTGGTGCAGCAGTTTAAAGAATTAAAGCTGGTTATCGTGGGTGATGGCCCGCTCAAAACCACGTTACAGCAGCAGGCAGCTGCGGATAATCTGAATGTCGAGTTTGTCGGCAAACAGTCAGCACAGGCCATTCGTGATCACCTGTCAAAAGCATGGGTGTTTGTTGCGCCCAGTATCACCGCGGATAATGGTGACGCAGAAGGTCTGGGTATGGTGTTTCTTGAAGCCCAGGCGCTGCAGACGCCAGTGGTCAGTTTTGCCAGTGGTGGTGTGGTTGAAGCCGTAGATCATGAACGCACCGGCCTGTTATCTGCGGAAAAGGATGTCTCTGCGCTGGTTGAGCACATCGAGTATTTTCTCGATAATGAAACAGCTCGGCGTCAATATGGTCAGCAGGGTCGACTGCGTGTGGAAGATAAATTCGATGTCAGAAAGCAATGTGTTTTGCTGGAAGAAATTTACGACAGTGTTCGTTAAGAGTTATAGTTTATGAAAGCCTCGGTTATATTTACTACCTACAATCACCCGGAATGGCTGAAAAAAGTGCTGTGGGGTTTTGCAGTGCAATCGGAAAAGGATTTCGAGATTATTGTCGCCGATGATGGTTCAGATGAGCGAACCCGTGCAGTGATCAATGATTTTGTCGAGGAAACCGAGATTCCGGTTAAACATATCTGGCATGAGGATAACGGCTTCCAGAAGTGTCGTATTCTGAATCGTGCAATTGTTGCCAGTGAGTCAGAGTACCTGATCTTCACCGACGGAGACTGTATTCCACACCCGGATTTCGTCAAGAACCATGTCGAACTGGCGGCGCCGAATAGCTTCCTCTCCGGTGGTTATTTCAAATTGCCAATGGATGTGTCGGAGAAAATCAGCATACAGGATATAGTGGAACACAGGGCGACCAGGCCCGGCTGGTTGCTGCAGCAGGGTGTGCCGTTTACCTATAAAATTTCCAAACTGTTTTCACATCGACTCTGGGGCGCCTTGCTGGATAAGCTCACCATTACCCGTGCCACATGGAATGGTCACAGTGCCTCCACCTGGAAGCAGTTGATCCTGCAAACCAATGGCTTCGATGAGCGCATGCAGTATGGCGGCCAGGATCGGGAGTTTGGTGAACGTCTGATGAATATGGGTGTAAAAAACAAACAGGTGCGTTATCGCTGCAGCTGTATACACCTGGATCACAAGCGCGGCTATGCAAAGCAGGAAAGCATTGATAAAAACCGCCAGATACGTAAACAGACGCGCAAGCAGAAAATTACCCGTACTGCTTACGGTATCGCGGAAATGCCTGAAACTGATAATCCTGAAATAGCCAGCTGAGCCATGTCAGCAAAGCTGCCTCTGTCAACGCCACCGAAAAACATCTGTATCCTGCGACTGTCTGCGCTGGGTGATGTGAGCCATGTGATTCCGCTTGTCAGGCAAGTTCAGGCACAGTGGCCCGATTGTGAGATCACCTGGGTATGCGGTAAATTTGAGCATAAATTATTACAACTGCTGCCGGATATTAACTTTGTGGTGTTTGATAAAAAGGCGGGCTGGAAAGCCTACTATTCGCTGTGGAAAAGTCTGCGTAAACAACGTTTTGATGTGTTGCTGCATATGCAGGTGGCGGCACGGGCGAATATTGCCAGTCGCATGATCAGCGCAAAAATCCGACTGGGCTGGGACAAACAGCGTTCCCGTGATCTGCATCAGCTGTTTATAAACCATGCGGTGCCCACAGCGCTGATGCAGCATCAGGTGGATGGCTTTATGTCATTCGGAAAAACATTGGGCCTGCAATCTGCTTCGCCGCAATGGAATCTGCCACTGACACAAAAAGCTCGTACATTTGCACGCACCCATGTGCAAGCTGATAAACCGTTACTGGTGATCTCTGCCTGTTCCAGTCATGCATTACGTAACTGGCGAGCGGAGGCTTATGCACAGGTCGCCGACTATGCCGTCGAACGTTATAGTTTTCAGGCGATTTTAAGCGGTGGTCCTGCAGATATAGAAGTTGAGATGGCGAAGGCAATACAGCAGCAGATGAAACAGCCGGTGCTTAATCTGGTTGCGAAGGATACGCTGGAAGAGCTGCTGGGGCTGTTACAGGCGGCGGATGTTGTGATCTCGCCGGATTCAGGGCCAGCGCATCTGGCTAATGCGCTGGCGGTGCCGGTGATAGGTTTATATGCCTGCACCTGGAGCAGGCGCAGTGGCCCTTATAATTCACTGAACTACTGTGTTGATAAATTCGAGCAGGCAGCCGAGCAGTTTCTGGGGAAAAAAGCCGAGGAACTTTTCTGGGGAACAAAAATTGAAAAGCCTGGTGTGATGGATCTGATTAGTGTCGAGGAAGTGTGTCAACAGCTGGATAAACTGGTTGCGGATAAATCGCTGCCATTAAACTATAAGCGCGACGCTTAAAGACTATTTTTTTAGCAGTGATTCGAAATAGTCTATGTGGTTCTGGATCGTGGTCTGGGAAGACAGCTCGTTTTTCAGTTTGTTGCGGGTGTTAGCTGACAGTTTTTGCAGAATTTCAGGGTGGTTGTACAGTCGGCGTATGCGATGCGCAATACCGCTGGCATCTCGTAGTGGCACCACATAACCATTTACTCCGTCTTCAATAATTTCCATGCTGCCTTCATTGGCAGAGGTGATCACCGGCGTGCCATAGGCCAGTGATTCAAGAATCACTCTTGGCAGACCTTCACGAATTGATGGCAGCACCAGTACATCACAGGCGGCAATGATTTCCGGCGCATCGTTACGGTAACCGGTGATGTGTATTCTGTCTTTCATGCCGCTCTTTTCAATTTGTGACACATAGGGTTCCCTGGAGATTTTTTCACCCACCAGAATGATATGCAGATCCTTCAGGTCGGCCAGCTCGCGCGCGGCCTTGATCACGTAGATTAATCCTTTATGCGGTCGTGCATTGGCAACACAGGCGACATTGAAATTATTTTTGCTGGTGTCAAACTGGCTGAGGTCCGCCTCTGGCTGGTCGTACCAGGCCAGGTCGTGGCCCTTGTAAATAGTTACCACATTATTTTTTGCATGCGACCATACACGCTTGCGTACATAATTTTCTACTGCATGTGAAACACAGATTACACCATTGACCCGTGGATGCAGAATCGTCATGTATGTGCTGGGGTCTCTGCGGTACAGCCCACCGGTAGTGCCGCGATAAACAACCAGCCTGGCGCGGGTACCGATACAGGCAAAGGCTGCATTGGGAATGGTGCGTGAGTTGGTGGCATAAACAATATCAATCTTGTTCTGCTTAATGGTCTGGCGAATCAGCCGGATCGTGCTCCAGCTGAGTTTGCGTTTTGGCGGGCAGTCAATTACCTGGATGCCGTGCTCAATAAAACGCGGCACATATTCACGGTGCTTATTGGTAATAATGGTGATCTTGTGCCCGGCTTTTGCCAGGCCGATATAAATTTCCGACTCCGGTCTCAGGCTATTATAGGATCCGCCGGATGGAGGTAAAACCAGTAGATTCATTGCCTACTGATAATCCTGATAGGACTTTTCTTCAACAATATCGGATTTCAGGTGCAGGTTGATGCGTTTTTTTACATCGGCACGTTGATCGTTGGTGACATACACGCTGCGCGCCAGTTCTATAAAGCGTTCGCCGAAACGTTTTGCACGTTCTTCATCGCGGATATCATCTTCTATATCCCACAGCGCTTCATTGATGCTTTTGATCTCGGCGCGCATCTGTTGCAGTGCCTCATCTTCATTCACTGCATCATTCCATACCTGGTTCAGCATGCCCAGTTCGCGGTTGACATTGGCGAGCTTGTCACTGGAGCTAATGCGGGCTGATTTGATTTCAAGGATGGTGATTTTATCCAGCAGTTCGCCGGGTGAGATGGGAATCAGAATCTGTTTCATAGCGCGTCGTTTATTTTGAAATAGGAAGTCGTGTGCAGGCCATTATAAATCCAATGGCGCCGGGATGCTGAACTTTTTCCACAAACGCCGAGCTGATCAGCATTTTATGCCATAAACTCGGTCGCTACAGGCTGTCTGATTTTATCACCATCAGTTTTTTAATCTGCATGTCCTCGAAGGTGTAGGGAATACCCCCCACCCCCATGCCCGAGTGGCGCAGCCCGGCAAAGGGCATCCAGTCAACACGGAATGCGGTGTGGTCGTTAATCATTACCGCCGAGGCGTTGAGCCGCCGGTAGGCATACATGGCGCTGTCCAGGTTGCGTGTGCAGATACTCGCCTGGAAGGCCACATCCAGTGCATTGGCGTGCTGGATGGCTTCATCAATTTCGTCGTATTCATACACACAGATCACCGGGCCGAATATTTCCCTGCAGCTCACATCCGCATCATGGTGAGGGTTGAGCAGCACCGTGGGTGAATAGCAACTGGCCGACAGCTTGCCCTCACCGGTAATTTTCTCGGCACCGGCGGCAATCGCCTGTTCCACCCAGTCGGCCACTCGATCGGTTTCGGCGTGGCGGATCAGCGGGCCCACGTCGGTGTCGGCGGATGTGGGGTCACCCACGGTCATGGCCTGGCCCAGCTCGCCCAGCTTTTGCGCCACCTCACGGGCAATGTCCCGTTGCGCGTAAACCCGTTGCACCGACACACACACCTGGCCTGCATGGTAAAAACCGCCCTTGGCGAGCAGCGGCAATATGCTTTCGAGATCCGTATCGGCTTCGACAATCACCGGTGCCACCCCGCCGTGTTCCAGTGCGCAACGGGTGCCGGGGGCCAGTTTTGAGCGCAGCATCCAGCCCACACCAGCGCTGCCGATAAAGCTGAAAAAGCCGACACGGGCATCAGTCACCAGTTTCTCGGCGACATCATGGCTTTCCGGCGTCACCACCTGTGCCCATTCAGCCGGCAGGCCCGCCTGGTGCAGCAGTGTCACCAGCTCATAACAGGACAGCGGCGTGTCATTGGCGGGCTTGATAATCACCGGGCAGCCAGCGGCAATCGCCGGGCCGACCTGGTGCACAATCAGGTTAATCGGGTGGTTAAAGGCGCTCACCGCAACCACCACACCGATGGGTTCGTGATGCGTCATCGCAAGGCGGTTCATGGAGGCGGCATTAATCCCCATGGGGATCTCTTCACCGTGGTTGTTGCGCAGGCATTCGACGCAGCTGTGTACGCCGTCGATCGCGCGATCCATTTCCACCTGGCTGTCCTTCAGCGGCTTACCACCTTCGCGGGCAGCGAGCTGTGTCAGGCGCTCGGCGTTTTGCTGCATCAGCTGTGCCAGCCGCTGCAGGATCTCGATGCGTTCCGCAGCCGACAGCCAGCGTGAGCGATCATTAAACAGTTCGCTGGCGACGCCAAGCGCGTGTTCAATCGCCAGGCTGTCCACCGTGTCCACCGTGGCAATCAGGCTGTCATCATAGGGGGCTTTAACTTCAAGCTTGCCGCTGGGAATGGTTTGGTGTGCTACCAGATGAGAGTAATGGCTTGTCATTGGATCACCTTTTGTCGCTGGTTGCGGATGTTTTATCAGTTGCTGTTTGAGCGTATATCAGCTGCGCATATTGTGTTTATTCGAAGCGCAGGCCGTTTTCTAGATTGTGCAGGCAATATCACCCAGACGTGCTGTGAGTTTGCTGTTTTCCCGGTAATCCACCGGTACCACCACCAGGCTCGGGCCGGCTTCCTTGAGCGCGCGTTCGAGCACCGGCTTGATATCAGCGGAACGATCGATGGTGTGGCCATGCCAGCCAAAGGCCTCGGCCAGTTGCATCCAGTGGGGGTTATCAAACGCCAGCTCGGTATGGTGACCGAATTCATTATCCTGCTTCCAGGCAATTAATCCGTATGCCTTATCTTCCCATACCATCACCGTGCAGTTTACCTTGAGTCGCCTGGCGGTTTCCATCTCCTGCAGATTCATTAAAAATCCGCCATCACCACAAATTGCCAGTATACGCCGTTGCGGGTAAACCATCGAGGCGGCAATGGCGCCGGGCAGGGCAAAGCCCATGGCGGCAAACCCGTTGGGGATCAAACAGGTATTGGGCTGGTGACACTGGTAGTGGCGGGCAATCCACATTTTATGTGCGCCCACATCGGACAGCAGAATATCATCTGCAGCCATCACCGCGCGCGCATCCCAGAGAATTTTCTGTGGTTTTAACAGGCCTTCAGCATCGTCATCGCGGTGTGCCGCGAGTTCCCGGGACATCTGCTCGCGGGTGGCACGCTGCTGGCTCAGGTCAAAATTCAGTTCGCCCTGCTCGGCACTGTGTTGGGTGATGCGCTGCATAATTAGGGTGATGGTGTGCGCCAGGTCACCGATCAGTTCCACATCCGGCTGATAGTGTGAGTCGATTTCCGCTGGCTGGAAATCCGCGTGGATAATGGTTTTATCGCCCTCACTGTTCCACAGTCGCGGGTGGTATTCCACCATGTCATAACCCAGGGTAATAATCAGGTCAGCGGCATCCACCGCGCAGGTCACCAGGTCTTTTGCCTGCAGGCCGATGGTGTACAGGCAGTAATCGGCATCCATGTCCACGCTGCCCTTGCCCATAAAGGTGCTAACCACGCCAATGCCGGTGGTTTCACACAACAGCCGCAGCTGCTTGCTGGCGCGGCGGCGAATCGCACCATTGCCGGCAAGAATAATTGGCTGCCGCGCCTGTTTGATTAACTCAAAGGCCTGGTCAATGGCCTTGCTGTCGGGGCCGGGTCGGCGAAAGCGTTTGGGTGTCATCGGCCGGGTGGTGGTCTGGCGTTTGGCAATGTCTTCCGGCAGTTCAATCAGCACCGCACCCGGTTTTTCCGAGCGTGCTACACGTACCGCCTTGCGTACTATTTCCGGAATATTATCCTGATGCAGAATGGTGGTGGCCCATTTGGTCACCGGTGCATACATTGCCACCACATCCATAATCTGGTGTGATTCCTTGTGCAGTCGCTGCGATGAGCCCTGCGCGGTGAGTACCAGCATCGGTGCATGATCCATATTGGCATCCGCCACACCGGTAATCAGGTTGGTGGCGCCGGGGCCCAGGGTGCCCAAACAGACCGCCGGGTTGCCGGTGAGCCGCCCATATACTTCCGCCATAAAGGCCGCGCCCTGTTCATGGCGACACAGAATAAATTTGATCTGTGTTGATTTTTCCAGTGACATCATAAAGTCGGCATTTTCTTCGCCGGGCACGCCAAAAATATATTCAATGCCTTCCTGTTCCAGGCATTTAACAAACAGGTCGGATGCTTGCATAGGGTTCAAAACTCCAGTTTATTGGCGTGTCGGGTTGCTGTGTTGACACAGCCTCGTGTCAGTTCGTTCAATTGACTTTATGATTTCAATTTACTGGCGAATGCCGATACCCCGGTTAAGTAGATACATGGCATAGCTAAACAGCAGCACATTAAAACCGACGATAATCAGTATGGCCACAGATAAATTGATGTCGCTGGTGCCAATTACACCATAACGAAAGGCATTGATCATATACAGTATCGGGTTGGCCAGTGAGATGTTCTGCCAGAAGTCCGGCAGCATTTCCAGTGAATAAAAAATCCCGCCCAGGTAGGTGAGGGGTGTCAGCACAAAGGTGGGAATAATACTAATGTCATCAAAACTGTTGGCATAGACCGCGTTAATAAAGCCGGCCATGGAAAACAGTGTGGCGGTGAGAAAAAACACCATCAGGCTGAGGGCGTAGTTGTGTATCTCGATGTCGGAAAAAAACATTGCCACCAGTGTTACCACCACGCCGACAATCATGCCGCGGGCCACGCCACCGGCAACATAGCCCAGCAGAATTAAACTGTTTGGCGTGGGTGATACCAGTAACTCTTCAATACTCTTCTGGAATTTGGCACTGTAAAAAGAAGCCACCACATTGCCGTAGGAGTTGGTAATCACCGCCATCAGGATTAAACCGGGCACAATATAATCCATGTACTTGTAGCCATCGATATCACCGATTTGCGAGCCGATTAAATTACCGAAAATAACAAAGTACAGGGTGGTGGTAATGGCCGGCGGCAGAATCGTCTGTACCCAGATGCGAATAAAGCGCAGGTACTCGCGAATAATAATGGTTTTTAATGCGTTGTAATTTTCACTCAGGGTCATAATGCGTTACTTGCACGGGATGTGTGTTGCGATGTGCTTTTAAGGGTTTCGGCCAGTTCCTTGTTGTGGCGATTCTGATCCACCAGGCGCATAAACAGCTGCTCAAGCCGGTTGGTTTTATTGCGCATGGTCATTACATGCATGCCCTGTTCACTTAACAGGCTGATCAATGTATGAATGTGGGTGCCGGCTTCAAGACACACCTCAATGCTGCTGTCATCCAGCACTTCAATATCAAAACTTGCCAGCTTGCCCTGTGAAAAAACCGTGCTGTCCTTGATGGGGACTGCAAAATAAAAAATAAAGGTTTCAATATTCAGCTGACCCAGCAAGTGCTTCATACTGGTGTGCTCGATGGTGCAGCCATGGTCGATAATCGCAATATTGCGGCACAGGCTTTCCGCCTCTTCCAGGTAATGGGTGGTGAGAATAATGGTCGTGCCCTGCTCATTAATCTGCCTGAGAAATGCCCACATCGAACGACGGATTTCAATGTCCACGCCGGCGGTGGGTTCGTCCAGAATCAGTAATTTTGGCTGGTGCACCAGCGCACGGGCAATCATCAGGCG
>DATCTK010000054.1:0-19722 GCA_036567985.1 Gammaproteobacteria bacterium
GTGCCGCGACGCGGCGTTTATCCCACAGTTCCAGCTGCTTTAAATACTGCTCGGCACGTTCACGGGCCAGCTTGCGCGGAATGCCGTAATAACCGGCCTGGTTAATCACGATTTCCTCAATCGGTTCGAACTGGTTGAAGTTAAATTCCTGGGGCACCAGTCCGATGCAGGCCTTGGCGGCCGCCAGATCACTATCGAAATCATGGCCGAATACCGTCACCTGGCCCGAGGTTTTATTCACCAGCCCGCTGATAATACCGATGGTGGTGGATTTGCCCGCACCATTGGGGCCGAGCAGGGCGAAAAAGTCACCCTCGTTAACCGTCAGGTTGACGCCCTTCAGCGCCACGGTGCCATTGCCATAGGTCTTATTGAGGTTATTGATTTGCAGAGCGTGCATAATGGGCCTGCCCTTATAGGTTAGTAAGTAAGTATATGATTATACAGAAAAAATAAACCGCTTATCCGTTTCGTATTGAAATACGCGGAAATAAATCATACGATTGTCTGATAACGGGCGCCAAACTGCAACCGCTGTCATTGAGCCAGCAACCTTGCCAGGTGCGGTGCCAGGCCCGCATGACCGTAACACGGCAGTAGAGAATTATCACACAGGAAACAGCATGGGAACCAAAGGATCAGTAAATCGCAGACGCATTGTTGAAGCGGCGGACCAGCTGTTTTACTCCCGTGGTTATAACCAGACCTCGTTCAGTGATATTTCCGATGAAACCGGCATTCCGCGGGGTAACTTTTATTATTACTTCAAAACCAAGGAAGATATACTCGCGGCGGTGATGGATCAGCGGCTGGATGAGTTCCAGCAGGTGCTTAGCGCCTGCGAACAGTCCAGTGAGCAACCGTTGCAACGCCTGTTGTGTCTGCTGCACTTTCCGCTGCAGAAACAGGATGAGGTTCTGCACTACGGCTGCCCGATTGGCACCCTGAGTGCCGAGCTGGCAAAACAGCAGCAAGTGGATATTTCCCGCGCGCGCCTGACCGCGGTGTTCGATTTGATGAAACACTGGATTGAACAGCAGCTGGTGGAAATGGGCCAGGCACCACGTGCCAGTGACATTGCAATGAATTTGCTGGCAAAAATGCAGGGAGTGATTATGATTGCCAATGTCTACAATGACGCTGCATTTCTGCAAAAAGGCATTGATGAAATACAGCACTGGTTGCAGCAGTCCCTGGCGAATTAACTGTGCCAATTAACAGAGCCAGCTAAATACACAGGCCATCCACCAATAAAATGAAAATGGGTTAATTTTATGTTACAGCCTCAGCATTACTCCGACCCCTATGTGGAGCGTTTTAAAACAGGTCGTTTTGAATCGCTAATGCGCTGGGAACAGCTGGCCACTTTCTGGGATACATTGCGGCCGCAGGTGGATGACAGCTGGTATATCTATGCGGTGGGTGAGGATGCGCCGCAAGCCCCCAGCAGCAAACAGCAGGTGCTGACTTTTATCGATGAAATCGATCAGCTGCTGCGCCGTGAACACGATGAGGATTACTGTGGCATTGTGTATGCGGACAATCATCACAACCCGGACTTTATCAAAATATTTGATCCGCATAATCTCGGCGTGAGTTGCGGCTTCAGCGAGAACCCGCCATTGCCGGGCTGGGTGATGTCGAAAATGCCGCCGGTAAACCTGGAAACCGCGCTTAAGCCGGCGAATAATCGCCGACGCTGGTGGCAGAAACTGTTCGACTAGCGAGTTATAGCAGTTTACTGGCAGGGCCTTCTGCCAGTAATGGCGCAGAGTTGCTCAGCGATTTACAGCATGCTCACAATCTCGGCGTGCAGGCCATAATCCTGAATATGGTGTAGCAGTTGCTGCGGTGTGGTTTTATCCTGATCGTATTCAACAATCATTAAATGCGGCTTTGTTTCATGGTAACCCAGTGCAATTACCCCCTGTTGATTGCGCACCTGCGCCTCCAGGGCCTGCTGCTGTTTGGGGTTCAGGGTCTCGTCGATATGCAGCATTACGTCCGTCATATGAATATCCATCACACTCACCTCATAACCCGTTGTTGACTAATCACCAGTGTAAGTAGTCGCCACGTAATAGCCAAATAAATCTATTAATGGGCCGGGGCTAAAAAACTTTTATAAGGCGCTTGTGGCATAGGCATGCCGTTTTTTACGGGCGTATCAACTCCGTTTATATACACTGGTTAATGGTCGTGCTGCGCTTCCGGGTAGAGTTCATCCAGTGAGCTGGAACGGCCATTGGCCAGCACAATCCGTGCATGGTGGCGTTTTAAATCCTGTGGCGAAGCAGCCCCGCAGGAGTGGGCTATTACCCCGACTTCATGCATCATGTTTTCAATGTAGTGGGTCACGCGGGAAGATTTCTGTGTAGATACCAGGCCGCGCTGCAGTTTTTTATTGTGGGTGGTGATGCCGGTGGGGCAGGTATTTTTATCGCATTGCAATGCCTGGATGCAGCCCAGGGCAAACATAAAGCCCCGCGCCGAAACCACAAAGTCGGCCCCCATGCAGATCGCCCAGGCCACATCTGCAGGTGTAATCAGTTTACCGGAGGCAATCACCTTAACTCGTTCGTGCAGGCCATAGGTTTCCAGTGTATCCACAACCAGTGGCAGGCTTTCCGCAATCGGCATGCCCACATAATCAATTAAACTCATGGGCGCCGCGCCTGTGCCTCCGGTGGAGCTGTCCACGGTAATAAAGTCCGGTGCATATTCGACGCCACGCTGGTTAATCAGCTTGCACAGTTCATCAATCCAGTTATAGGTGCCAATAACCGCTTTGAACCCTACTGGCTTGCCGGTGAGCTGACGTACATGGTGAATCATCTCCAGCAGCTCATCGTTGGAATTAATCTGCGGATGGCGGTTGGGGCTGATGGAATCCACTCCCTGTGGAATACAGCGAATCGCGGCAATTTCTGCGGTGACCTTGCCGCCGGGTAAAATGCCACCCTTGCCGGGCTTGGCGCCCTGGCTGAGTTTAATTTCAAACATCTTCACCTGTTCCAGTTCGGCGACTTTTTTCAGCTTCTCATCCGAGAGCATGCCGTTGTCGTCACGCACGCCGTAATTGGCGGTGCCAATCTGGAACACAATGTCGGCGCCGCCTTCAAGGTGGTAGGGCGACAGCCCGCCCTCGCCGGTATTGATCCAGGCACCGGCCTTGCGTGCGCCATGGGACAGCGCAATCACCGCCGGTTTGGAAATCGCGCCATAACTCATACCGGAAATATTGAACAGCGAGCTGGTGGTGTAGGGTTGCCGGCAATCAATACCCAGGGTAATCGCGCGGGGTTTTACCGCGTCCTTGTCCAGGGTCGGGTAGGGGCAGTTAACAAAAAATACCGTGCCGGGTGGTTTCAGGTCACGGGTTGAACCAAAGGCAACGGTATTGCTGATATTCTTCGCCGCGCGGTAAACCCAGGAACGCTCGGCGCGGTTAAACGGTAGCTCCTCGCGATCCATGCTGAAAAAATACTGGCGGAAAAACTGACCCAGGTGCTCGAACAGGTAACGGAAACGGCCAATTACCGGGTAATTGCGGCGAATCGCATGCACCGTCTGGTTCCGGTCAATTAAATACAGGGTAATAATGGCAACAACCGCAAGGCCAACAAAAGTAATAAACAGAATGGCCAGCACTTCCAGCGTGCCTAACAGCAGGGGACTATCAATCATACAGGTGTCTATTCAGGGCAATCATTTATAGTCAGGTTTAAAAAGCTTGCCTATAAGGTAGCAGTAAAGTGGATAAGTTGCTGAAGTGAAAGGCGTTTTTTTGTGAATCGCAGGGTTTAAAGCTTGACTACATCGTGCGATGGCATAACTGGTAGGCGTCAAAATAATAATTAATGTAAGTTGTTGTTTTTATGTGTTATTTACAGGTTCAGGGTATGGGCAGTGATGATTGTTATGTAATGCCTCTGGTAAATAACTATCGAAATAAAACATGCTGGCTGGTATGGTTATTCGAAAATAACAACAAAGACAGCTTGAATATACGACATGTCCCAATTCAGGGTAAATTGTGACATGTCGTATATATCACTGTTTGCTATATAAAAAGACAAAATGGAACTTCGAGAAAAATCAGTAAAAGAGCTTTTACAACTTCAGTCAGAAATAATTAATGAACTGAAAAGAAGAAAAGTTGTAAGAACTAAAAATAACCCTCTTGGTGATTATACAGAATGGTTAGTAGCAAAGGGACTCGGTCTTGAACTTGCAACTAATTCTTCGGCTGGGTATGACGGTATCGACTCCGAAGGCATTAAAATCCAAATCAAAGCTCGAAGAATTACCCCTGAAAACAAATCTAGACAACTTGGAGCAATCAGAAACCTGGAAGGAAAAGACTTTGATCAATTAGCCGCCGTAATTTTTAATGAAAATTATGAAATCATTGATGCCTTATTAATCCCATATGAAGTGATCGGTGAGTATGCAAAGTTCCGAAATCATGTAAATGCACATATAATGCATTTAAAAGGCCCAATACTCACTGACCCAAGAGTTAAGGATATAAAGAAATTAATAAGCAGCTAACAATTGAGTCAACACTGCGGGTATCAGAGCGTTATACGCAAGGAAAATAGATAAGTCCTACAGTATTCAGGAAGAAAGGATATGGGTTCTTCTTTTTCTCGCGTGAGGAAACCCGGATGCATGCGCATGTGGGTCCCGCTGAGGGACGAAGCCAGGTTCTGGCTCGAGCCTGAACTTCAGCTTGCGAAATCCTGCCGTTATAATCGGCAGCAGTTAAAAGAAATCGAATCATTAATCGAGGAACACTATCATGAGCTTATCAGCGCATGGCAACGCTACTTCGGCGGTTGAAGTAACAAATATTTCCAGCCATGGAATCTGGCTATTGGCGCATGATCAGGAACTGTTTATGTCCTACGATGATTTTCCGTGGTTCAAGGATCAGCCGGTAAAAGTGATTATGAATGTCGAGGAGCCTTCGTTCGGTCATTTTTACTGGTCTGATATCGATGTGGATCTTACACAGGAAATCATCGAGCATCCAGAACGGTTTCCCAATATGGCGAAGAACGTTGACGGCTCTGGTAATAAATAAGCGTAACAAAACTTGAAAAATTAAAGGAGGGGTGGTGATAAATGAGAATCAATACCATAATAAATTGCCACCTGACCCTTTAATTGTTAATTCAGAAAAGAAGCGACTATGGATAGTAGACGAAAGACTGCGCAATCATCGCATTGGTATAAGAAAATCGCGGCAATTTTTATGTCCACGTTTGCCCTAGCTGGTTGCGTAACAACTGGCGGAGGAAACGGTTGGCCTGTTGAAACCTACCCCAACGCATGCGGTTCGACCATGATTCCATTCGAGCCAATATGTCTTTCGTCGGCGGATTATTATGGTGGCTTCAAATACGGTGACCAGCTTTCGGCCTGTCGACAAAGCATGTCTTATTACATTAATGCTCTTGATGAGTATTATCGATGCTCAGATGAAAAGCTGAAGGGCATATTTAATGAGCTACTAAAAAAGGTATCTGCCACTTACAGTTGTTACGTTGAATACTTCCAGCAGCACGAGGAAGGTGACCCTAGTGTTAAATGTCCGCCTGTTGATGTGCCGCGTTTTTACGCATCACATGAAGCTGGCGGAGTCGCAATCGATCTTGGCGTACCCCGCTGTATAGTTAAAAGTAACAAATACAATTTTTCGCCAAAGAATAGATATCAACTAGACGATTGCCATGAGCAGGTAGAAGTGTTTATGGGAAAAGGCATTCTTTCATCCAGCTACAATGCTACTTCAGCACAAGAGCAGTACGATACTTACTTGAGAAATATGCGGCGGGTTCTTGATCAAAAAGCTAATTATGTTGTTTCAAAATTTAACTGTATAGCTGAAAAAAGAAAATACTGTATTTAATCATAACAAATATAGTGTATGGTCACTATGGGTAGAATAATGAAAATTGATGAGGCTGTATACACACATGAATACCTGTGGAGATCGTCTACTTATCTCCTCAAAAATACTGTGAATTCAGAAACGGATTATCGCCAACTAATCCCATCGCTGTTATTGGCCTTTCTTGCCTATGAAGCATTTATCAATTTTCTAGGGCACGTGCTTTATCCAGAACTGTGGAAAGATGAGAAGAAAAACTTTAAGGGAAAAGGCCTCGAAGGAAAAGTTGAAGCAATTGTTCAACGTCTACCAAATACCTTTACATGGAAAAAGGGGGAGCAGCCTTATCAGGCTATTAAAGCACTAGAAGAGTTCAGAGATATGGTGTCTCATGGAAAGGTTGTGACCAATAAATATGCTTCAAAGCAAAAAGAAGATGGTGCTCATTTTTGTTTTCAACATGATTGGGATAAATTCTTGACAATCTCTGCCATAAAATCGAATCGTGAAAATATTTCGAAATTTGTCAATGAGTTACTTGTGGCTGCCCGCAGTGTATCAGACGAGCCACATTTGGTTTTCGAAGCTTTTGAAGGTAGTCTTGCACATGGTGAGGGAATGTCTACAAACGGCTAACAAGGCTTTAAACTCAAGCATTATACCGTGTCAGATTGCTTTTCAGCTCGTTTTTCCACATCATTCACCAGAGTACTTCATAGCTATTGCCAAATGTAACGGGGGGCAGAGCCCTTTTCTGCGATAAAAAGTCAAAGCCCCCTTGTTTTTGATTAGCGTCCATTTGCGTTTATTCGCGTTTTCTTTTTAAGCCGACTGATCCACCAGGCCTGTGGTTGTGAATTACTACAAGATAGATGCGCGACTGGTCCCAGGTAGCAGGGGCCTGGGTGCGCCCAAATAAAAAGCCCCATCCCGGGGGGTGAGGCTTTTTGTGCGGTTTGAATATAAACCTGAATGTGGTTGTTTAACTTACTCGGCGCCACCGCACTTGCCTTCGCCGCATTTGCCTTTCATCTCGGCGCCACATTTGCCTTCACCGCACTTGCCTTTCTTGTCATCATCGCATTTACGGTCTTTCTTGCCTTCACCGCATTTGCCTTCGCCACATTTACCTTCCTTGTGGTTATCGGCCAGCTGCATGTCAACCGAATTGCTCATGCCGAACGGGTTCTCGGCAGCGCTTGCCATGGGGCTGAAGGCGATGACAAATAAAAAGCTCAGCGCGGTAATAATGGATTTATTGAACAGTGTTTTCATCTTGTTATACCTTTGGTTGTTGGTCCGAGTGTTAATTAGACACGACGAGTCTAGCTTGAAGTATTCGTTGCTTACAAGGCATTAGTGCGCGGGATCGGTGACAAGTTCACATTAATTCCAGCGGCGTCCACAGACGCGCGGCTGCCATGCTGAAACCTATGACAACAGCTGCTGCAGGCATTGCAGATAGGCGGCTTCATCGGGCGGTTGCTGCTGGCTTTGTGCAAGCCACATGGCTTCCGCCAGGCAGTCGATCATGCGGTGTTCCGCCGCGTGGGGGTCGCCAGTCTGAGCGAGTAGTTGCTGGTGGATCTGGCGGATACCGGCCGGTCGGTCGGTGCTGAGCTGTTCGCGCAGGCCCAGGTGCAGCCCCATGTGCAGAAACGGGTTGGTATCGCCGTTTTCCGGCTGGTAGTCCTTTTCCAGCTGGTTAATATCGCGATGGTATTCCGGGTGTTCTTTTATCACCGCGGCAATCTGCGCTTCCAGCGGGCTCAGCGCCTGCTGTTGCTGGAACTTGTCCCAGGCAGTTTTGTACATCTGCCGTAGCTGGTTGCGGTCGTTACCAAACATAGCCTGCCTGTTGTGTTGTAGGCTGCGCACTCATTCGACATTCTTCTGTTTATATTCGCACAGGTCTTCAATAATACAGGAACCGCAACGGGGTGTGCGGGCGATGCAGGTATATCGGCCATGCAGAATCAGCCAGTGGTGTGCATTCAGCATGAATTCAGCGGGAATGAATTTCAGCAGTTTCTTTTCCACTTCCTGCACGGTCTTGCCGGGGGCGATGCGGGTGCGGTTGGCGACGCGGAAGATGTGGGTGTCCACCGCCATGGTGGGGTGGCCAAACGCGGTATTGCGGATCACATTAGCGGTTTTACGTCCCACGCCGGGTAAAGATTCCAGCGCCTTCTGGTCATCCGGCACCTGTGAGTCGTATTGCTCCACAAGTATTCTGCAGGTTTTGATAATGTTGCTGGCCTTGCTGTTATACAGGCCAATGGTCTTGATATATTGCTTGAGGCCGTCTTCACCCAGCGCCAGAATCTGCGCCGGGGTATTGGCTACCGGAAACAGTTTGCGGGTGGCCTTGTTCACCCCCTTGTCGGTGGACTGGGCGGACAGGGCGACCGCCACCAGCAGTTCAAATTCACTGCTGTATTCCAGTTCAGTGGTGGGTTCCGGGTCTGCCTCGCGCAGGCGTGAGAAAATTTCGCTGCGTTTCTGTTTGTTCATCGGTTATTAGATTATGCCTAACTGGTCGCCGCAACCGCGTCGCTGTCCGCAAGCGGGCTGGCCTGTGCTTTTTTGGCGCGGCGGTCGATAAGGTTTTTCAGCGCAATAATCAGCCCCATGCCGATAAAGGCCCCCGGCGGGAGTATGGCCAGCAGAAAGCCGGAGTAGTCATTCACCAGGTGCAGGGTCCAGTCGCGGGCCAGTTCGCCGAACATCAGGTGTGCATTGCTTAGCAGGGTGCCATAACCCAGCGCTTCACGCATCGCCCCCAGGGTCACCAGCACCAGCATAAAGCCCAGCCCCATCATAAAGCCGTCGAGCATGGAGGGCAGCAGGCTGTTCTTCGAGGCATAGGCTTCGGCGCGTGCCAGAATGCCGCAGTTGGTGACAATCAGCGGGATAAAAATACCCAGCACAATATACAGTTCATACAGCCAGGCATTCATTGCCAGTTCGATGGCGGTGACCACCGAGGCGATAATCAGTACAAACACCGGTACCCGCACTTCTGGGCGCACCCAGTGGCGAATCAGTGAGACCACCCCATTGGATGCCACCAGGGTGAGCATGGTGGCCAGACCCAGCCCCAGTCCATTGATGACCGTGCCGGTGACTGCCAGCAGCGGGCACAGGCCAAGCAGTTGCACCAGTGCAACATTGTTGTTCCACAGGCCGTTCTTGCTGATTTCATTGTAGTTACGATCACTCATGTTCGCTGTGCTCGTGCTCTTTGTCAGTGGATTCCTGCTCTGCCTCGGCCGCTTCATGCTGCTGTTTGCGGTAGGCGGCGATTAGTTCGTCCCTGTGCCGTTCAAAGTATACCAGAGTCAACTGCACCGCCTGTACCACCGCGCGTGGGGTTATGGTGGCGCCGGTAAACTGGTCGAAGCTGCCGCCATCGCGTTTTACCTTCCATTTCGAGGGTGCGGGGTTGTCGAGGGACTTGCCTGTAAAACCAAGAATCCAGTCGTTGCGTTCCGCTTCGATGGCATCCCCCAGCCCCGGCGTTTCGCGGTGCTTGACCACGCGTACACCGATAATGCGGCCATTAATATCTATGCCCACCAGCATGTGGATTTCACCACTGTAACCGCGCGGCGCGATCACCGGAAAAATCATCGCACTGATTTCATCCTGTTGGGTGGCAATATAAACCCTACTCGGTTGCTGGTGACCGAGGCGATCATCGGCGGGAATTTCCACGGTGCTTTGCAGCAGGTTATTGTCATGCTGATCGGCGGGCAGAATCTGTTGCAGTTTGCGCAGCAGTGCCTGGCGTTCATTCTGTGCGATCTTCTCTGCGGTGGTGTCATGGGTAATGCCCACCAGCGCGGTGCCGATGACCGCGAACAGGCCGAGGATCAGGCCGCTGGCAATAATGTAGCGTTTAGTGCTCATCCTCATCTCCCTTATGGTGATGAGGAAACTCGTTCCAGCGATGGCCGAATGCCCGCGGCATGGTGTAGTAATCCAGCAGTGGCACCGCCATATTCATCAGTAGAATGGCGAAGGCAATGCCGTCGGGGTAACCGCCCCAGGTACGGATAATATAAATAAAACTGCCGATGCCCAGACCATACAGCCAGCGCCCCTTGCGGGTGGTGGCGGCGGTGACCGGGTCGGTGGCAATAAAGAAGGCACCCAGCATAATGCCGCCGCTCAGCAGGTGAAAAGTGGGCGGGGTGAAGGAGGCGTAGTCATAGAGTGCAAACACATTGGAGAACACTAACAGCGCCAGAATCACCCCGGCGGGTATGCGCCAGTCGATAATGCGCTTGAAGCAGAGATACAGGCCACTGGCCAGAAACAGCCCATTCACCCATTCCCAGCCAAAGCCGCCCATGGCACCGAACATCGGCCCGTAGACCGCGTGGCTCTCAATTTCACTGATGCTCAGCTCCAGCCCCAGCTGGGTTTTTACCGTATCCAGCGGGGTGGCCATGGTGATTGCATCCCAGGTGTAATTCAGCGGCAGCTCGCCGGTGAAAATCACCCGCAGGGTCTCGCTGAAACTCAGCAGCACATGACCTTCCACCAGCGGTGGTACCCACTGGGTCATTTCCCTGGGGAAAGAAATCAGCACCACCACATAACCCACCATGGCGGGATTAAACGGGTTAAAGCCGAGACCGCCGTAGAGGTGCTTGGCGACAATAATTGCAAACGCGGTGGCAATCAGGGTGAGCCACCAGGGCGCGAGCTGGGGCAGGGCAATCGCCAGCAGGCTGGCGGTGAGCAGGGCACTGCCGTCGAACAGGTAGGGTTTGAGCGGGCGTTTACGCAGCCACAGCATCAGTGCTTCGCAGCTCAGTGCCACCACGCTGGCCAGCAGGATATTGATCAGCACGCCCCAGCCGAAAAATACAATCATCGCAATGGTGCCCGGCACCATCGCCAGCAGCACTTTAAACATCACCGACTGAACACTGCCGGGCAGTGTGGTATGGGGTGAGGTGGCGGTTTTAAATTGCATGGGTTGTCCTGAAATTACTGCTCATCGTTGGAGTCGGTTTGTTGTGCGGCTTTCTTTTGCTGCACCCGTTTCATCGCTGCTTCAATCGCGGCTTTTTTCGGGTCGGCAGGGGCGCTGTCACCCTGCTCAGCTTCCTGCTGTTTTTTCTTTTCCAGCATTTCCTTTTTCTTGCGCAGTTTTTCCTCGCGCTCTTTCTTTTCCCGTTCCAGGCGCTGCTGGCGGAAATCGTGGCGGATGCGCGCATGATCCGACTTCTGCCGATCCCGTTCCTGGTTCCAGATTTCGGTTTTGGCAAAACGGAAATACTGTACCAGTGGAATCTGGCTGGGGCAGACGTAACTGCAGCAGCCGCATTCGATGCAGTCGAATAAATGGTAGTCCTGTACCAGGTCAAAGTTTTTCGAGCTGGCGTGCCAGTACATCTGCTGTGGCAGCAGTTGTGCCGGGCAGGCCTCGGCGCAGGCGCTGCAGCGAATACAGGGCATGGTGGTCGGCAGCTGTTCGGCGCTGTTTTCCACCAGCAGGCAGTTGCAGCCCTTGGTTACCGGTAACTCATCGGTGCGCAGGCTGAAGCCCATCATCGGCCCGCCCATAATCAGCCTGGCGGCATCTTTATGGTAGCCGCCGCACTGTGCAATCAGCTCCGCCATGGGGGTGCCGATCAGCACCTGCAGGTTCTGTGGTTGTGCCACCCCCTCGCCGGTGACCGTAACAATGCGTGAAATCAGCGGTTCACCCAGGTAGATGGCGCGGTGTACCGCCACCGCAGTGGCCACATTCTGCACCAGTATGCCGATGTCCGAGGGCAGGCCGTCGCTGGGCACTTCGCGGTTGGTGAGCACCTTGATCAGCTGTTTTTCGCCGCCGGTGGGGTAGAGGGTGGGAATGGCAACCACCTCAATGGTGCTTAAGCCCTCTGCCTTTATCTGCGCCTCGACTGCGGCAATGGCTTCCGGCTTGTTATCTTCAATTGCAATCTGGCAGTGCCGGGCCGAGACCATATACTGGATCAGCTGGCAGCCGGAAATCAGCTGATCCGCCTGCTCCCGCATCTGCATGTCATCGCAGCTGATATAGGGCTCGCACTCGGCGCCGTTGATGACCAGGGTATCAATTTTTGCCCGGGGGCCGGGGTTCACTTTTACCGCAGTGGGAAAGGTCGCGCCCCCCAGGCCGACGATACCCGCCTGGCGAATCAGCTGGCGCAGTTCGGTGGGGGACTTTGCCCTGGGGTGCTGCAATGGTGCCAGCTCGATCCACTGGTCCTCGCCATCCGTCTCAATCACCACACACAGTGCACTCAGACCCGAGGGGTGTGGAATTGGCCGTTCTTCTATGGCGCTGATGGTGCCGGAAGTGGGCGCGTGGATGGCGGCGCTGACGTATTCATCGGCCTGGCTCAGCATCTGTCCCTTGAGTACCCGTTCACCAACCTCAACCAGCAGCTTGCCCGGCTCGCCGATGTGCTGCTGTACCGGCACCACCAGTTGGGCCGGCAGTGTTGCCCGGGCAACCGGGCTGCCGGTTGACATGGCCTTGTGCCCCGGCAGCTTGAGGCCACCGTGAAAGTGCCAGAGATGGTGTGACGTATTTGACATAAGCTTTGCGTGTTCGGCCTCAGGCTCTGGGTGCGGTATCGCGCTGTTCCGGCAGGGGCCAGCGCCAGGTGTCCGGTTCAACCTTCACCGGCTTGATATGGATGCAGTCCACCGGGCAGGGTGGAATGCACAGATCGCAGCCGGTGCACTCGTCTTCAATAATGGTGTGCATCTGCTTGGCCGCCCCCAGAATGGCATCCACCGGGCAGGCCTGGATACACAGGGTACAGCCGATGCAGGTGTTCTCGTCGATAAACACCACGGTTTTTTCCGGCATGTCCGCATGTTCATCATCCAGCGGCATCGGCTCCATGCCGAGCAGTTCCGCCAGTGCCAGCATGGTGGCCTCGCCACCGGGGGGGCACTGGTTGATATTGGCTTCACCGGCGGCAATTGCCTCGGCATAGGGGCGGCAGCCGGGGTAGGTACACTGGCCACACTGGGTCTGTGGCAGCAGCGCGTCGATCTTGTCCACCACCGGGTCGCCTTCCACATGGAATTTTACCGAGGCGAAACCCAGCAGCAGGCCAAACAGGGCGGCGATGACGGCAACGGTAACGACTGCAATAACAAGTGACATAAGGCGCTAGTGTACCAGTCCGATAAAGCCCATAAAGGCAAGCGACATAATGCCGGCGGTAATCATTGCAATAGAGGTGCCCTGAAACACTTCAGGCACATCCGCCACGGCGATGCGCTCACGGATGCCGGAGAACAGAATCAGTACCATGGAAAAGCCCAGCGCTGCGCCAAAACCGTAGAAGGCGGACTGCAGGAAATTATGCTGTTCCTGGGTGTTCAGCAGCGCCACCCCGAGTACCGCGCAGTTGGTGGTAATCAGCGGAAGAAAGATGCCCAGCACGTTGTACAGCAGCGGGCTGGTTTTGTGCACCACCATTTCGGTGAACTGCACCACCACCGCAATCACAAGAATAAACATAATGGTGCGCAGGTAGGCGATATCCAGTGGAATCAGGATAAATTCGTTGACCAGGTAGCTACAAATAGCGGACAGGGTGAGGACAAAAGTGGTGGCCAGCGCCATGCCCATGGCGGTTTCCAGCTTGCGCGAGACACCCATAAACGGGCACAGGCCAAGGAATTTCACCAAAACGAAATTATTGACCCAGATGGTGCTGATTAAAATAAGCGCGTATTCAGTCATTTGTCCGGCTCTGGAATATGGGTTGCAAGTAGTTGCGTGGGCGGTCAATTCTACCTTAAACCGCCCGTTTTCGCGTCAGTTTCATACCTGGATATTCTAAATATCGTGAAATTCTTATATAGAGCAATTAGCGACAAACCGCAATTTCCCCTGTTATTAATGCTTTTATTGCTGTCAGCGGATAGAAGGTATTGATCTACCCTGTAAAATTTGAGTTAATAAACACTTCTTTTTCCCGCTCGTATGATGCGCTTGTGGCAAAGCCATCATTTTCCTCAAGGAAACGATTTGTCGGGTCAAACATTTTAAGCATAGCGTGGAAGCCGTCATGTACGGGGCCGGCAAATTTGCCGGCTTTTTTTATGCCTGTTCATAAAAAAACACACCCGTCCGCTAATCAAACTCCACCAGTCCCTTGAGTACCATATCGGTAAAACTCACCATGCCGATAATGTGCTCGTTTTCAATTACCGGTACCCGTGCCAGGCCGAACTGTTCAAATAAACGCGCACAGTAGCGGATGTCCATATCGGCTTTTACTGAAATCACCGGCTTGCTCATAATCTCGTAAATATTTACCCGGTGTGGCGAGCGGTCTTTGGCGAGAACCTGCTTGGCAATATCCGACAGCACCACTATGCCATATTCGTCATTGTCATTGCGCTTCTGCACAATAAGTGCCTTGGTTTCCACATAGCGCATCTTGTTCAGTGCTTCCATTACCGTCATCTTGCCATCGACTATGTCAACCCGGGTTTTCATTACATCTCGGACGCGAATGGTTTTTTTATTACTCACAGTTCATCCTCCATTACCGATACCAGCTGTTCTACCTGATGTGCCACACCGACCGCATCTTCCACATCAATCTGGATTGCGATGCCGGTGCCGGGGCCATTGTCAAACTGGCCGATTTCGCTGATGGTTTCCAGAATATGGCGGCTCAGGTGTTCTTCAACCAGAAACAGCAACACATCCCGTTGCGTTTCCAGTGACAGGCCAAAAAAGGTTTTGCTTTTATTGATGCCTTCACCCCGTGCGTGACTGATAATGGTGGCGCCGGTGGCACCGGCTTCCCGTGCCGACTGCATCACGCTTTCGGTGATCGAGTCCTCGACGAAAGCAATAATTAATTTAAAGTGCATACAGTGTCCCTCTGGTTGGAGTTAATGCCGGGCACGAAAGGCCGCCAGTTGTGCATAGGCCATTACGGTGATTATGGGAAATAAACTGGCAAAGGCGATCAGGCCAAAGCCATCGATTAATGCATTACGTCCCGGCACCGATTCCGCCAGCCCCAGCCCCAGTGCGGTGACCAGTGGCACGGTGACGGTGGAGGTGGTAACCCCACCGGAATCATAGGCCAGGGGTACAATCATGCGCGGTGCAAAAAAGGTCTGTAGCACCACAATCAGGTAACCGCTGATAATAAAATAGTGCAGCGGCAGGCCGGTGATAATGCGGTAACTGCCCAGTGAAATACCCAGTGCCACGCCCAGCGCCACCGCAGTGCGTAAGCCCTGCACACTGATGGTTCCCGCAGACACCTGGTTGGCCTTGATCGCCACCGCAATCAAGGCCGGTTCGGCCACGGTGGTGCTGAAGCCGATGGCAAAGGCGAATAGATACACCCAGTAATAATCCTGCCAGTGCAGGCTGCGCAGTGCCTGTTCACTGCTGAGAATAAACGCCGGGCTGGTTAACTGTTCCGCCATAATGCGGCCCAGCGGAAACAGTGCTTTTTCCAGACCAAGTAAAAACAGTGACAGGCCAATCACTACATACACAAAACCCACCAGTACGCGATGTAGATTGGCAATTCGGCGGCGAATAACCAGCAGCTGAAAAAAGAAAATAATCAGTACAATGGGCAGCACATCATACACGGTGAGATACAGGCTGTGGGTGATCTCCGATAGCAGTTCCATTACACCAGCATCCCGAAACCCATAACAAAAATAATCGGTGTTAAGGAGGCAAAGGCAATCAGCCCGAAACCGTCAACCAGTGGACTGCGGCCTTCAATGGAGGAGGCAAGCCCCACGCCCAGGGCAGTCGCCAGCGGCACGGTAATGGTGGAGGTGGTGACGCCGCCCGAGTCATAGGCAATGCCGATAATTTCCTCAGGTGCAACGGCGGTCATTGCCACGACCAGCAGATAGCCGCCCATGATCATGTAGTGTATCGACCAGCCGCGCAGAATGCGCAACACGCCAATCACAATCGCCAGGCCCACTGAAACTGCTACGGTGTAACGTAAGCTGGTTGCATAGCTGTGGCGGGCATCGGTACTTTGTTCAATGAAGCCGGCAGTGGCAGCCACTGTGGCGGCTTCCTTGCTCACTGCAATCAGTGCCGGCTCGGCCACGGTAGTGCCAAAGCCAAGTGCAAAGGCAAACAGCAGTAACCAGCCAACACTGCCCTTGCGGGCAAAGGCATGTGCCATGCTGTCGCCAATGGGAAACAGGCTCATATTCAGGCCGTAGATAAAAAAGGTAAGGCCCAGAACGACAAAAAATGTGCCGATAAGAATCTCGATAAAGCTGGGAATCGGTTGCTGCAGCACAAACAGCTGAAAAAAGGCAATCACCAGAATAATCGGCAGCAGGTCGCGCAGACTGTCGCCCATTGATTTTAACAGTGCAAAAAATGCCTGGTTCAAATAACACCTCTGAAATAAACAAATACTGTTTTGTGCTACACGGAATTGAATTTAGCCGCTAGCAAATGCTCGGCAGGCCAGATGATTTTTAAATCGGCTTAAGGCTTCTGCGCACGGCAGATATCCGGCCTTAATTCCATTGGCAGGCTGCCCTTGAGGCAGTTCCACACTACGTGACCTTTTAGTGTATTGGGGGTAAATATCAGGGTATGTTCTGTGCCGCCGCCTGCATTGGCGCGCAGGGTGACGGTGATCAACGCATTGTCACTGATCTCGATGGATTTGATTGAGCGATTACTGATATTTTTATCCAGCCCTGCATCGATATTCTGGTTGGGCCAGAAATTGGTGCGGTTGATAAACTCGGTGACCTGGTTGCGCGTGGCAAAGGCCAGTTCAAGATCATTGCTTATCTGACGGCGTTGTTCAAACTGCTGGTAATAGGGCAGGGCAAGAAAACCCGCTGCCAGTAGAATAATGATCAGCGCCACGGCCTTGATGCTTCTAGAGCGATTGACCGATGACTTTTGTGCCAGTGGGTCATAACCACAGTGCACACATATTGAATCAGCACTGGCGCGAATGGTGCCACAGTCGGGACAGAAATTTTCCGGTTTGATCTCATCGAGTATTTTATTGTTACCGTTTTTATCGCGGCTGCTTTCTATCGGTTGCATCGACAGGTCCAGCTTGCTCTGCTGCTGGCCGAGTAAGTCTGCGCCGGGTCGAGTCGGGTCACCCAGCGGAATACCGGCGGACCGGGTTTTTATTTCCTCAATTTCCGGCAGTGCAGTGTCTTCCTCGTCGGCTTCTTCTTCAATGCGGCAGTCGGCCCCGGCCTGGGCGATTGCGCGATGGTATTTTTCTGCGGTCTGTCTGTCGATCTTCTGTTTGATCACAAACTGGTCTTTCTGCAAAATGCCGCGGGCTTTTTCTTCTGATATTTTGAACAGTTTGCTCAGGTTTGTGACCAGGCTGCTCGTCTGTTCTGCATCCAGTGCCGGGTTATTGATAATGATGACGCTGTAGCGTTTGTTATTCATTATTGATTTTTCCATAGACGGCACTCGCCCTGAATGGGCATGCCGTTGTCGACTATTTTTATTATTAGATAACAGTGTTGCCCAGAGATGGGCAAAAGACAAGTAGACAGCGCACGAGGGTTTGAATGAAGCAGGCGGCCGGGTGGTGTTTCAGCCACAGATATGGACGCCTGCTGCAATAGAGCCCGGCATTGTTACTGTGCCGGGAGCTGTTGGTTACAGTGCTTTAAAGCCGATGTCCCTGCGGTAATACATATTGTCCCAGCTGATCTTGCTGACCAGCGAATAGGCGGTCTGCTGTGCTTCTGCCAGGGTGTAACCCATGCCGCAGGCGCAGAGTACACGGCCACCCATGGTCACCACCTTGCCGTCCTGGATTGCAGTACCGGCATGGAACACCTTGCTGTTTTCATTCTCGCTGCCAATCAGTCCGCTGATTTCATCGCCCTTGTGGTAGCTGTCAGGGTAACCGCCGGCGGCGAGCACCACGCCCAGTGCAAAACGCGGGTCCCACTGGATGCTCTTTTCGTCCAGTGTCTGTTGCGTGGCCGCCAGGCACAGTTCAACCAGGTCGGATTTAAGTCGCATCATAATCGGCTGGGTTTCCGGGTCGCCAAAGCGCACATTGTATTCCAGTACCTTGGCCTGGCCGCTGCTGTTGATCATCAGCCCGGCGTATAAAAAGCCGCTAAACGGGGTGCCTTCTTTGGCCATGCCATCCACCGTGGGTCGAATCACTTCATCAATTACCCGCTGGTGAATCTCGTCGGTGACCACCGGCGCCGGGGAGTAGGCGCCCATGCCGCCGGTGTTGGGGCCCTTGTCGCCATCATCCCGCGCCTTGTGATCCTGCGAGGTGGCCATGGGCAGAATATTTTTGCCATCGACCATGCAGATAAAGCTGGCTTCCTCGCCCTGCAGAAATTCCTCAATCACCACCCGAGCGCCCGCATCACCGAAGCTATTGCCTGAGAGCATGTCCTTCACAGCCGCAATGGCTTCATCTTCGGTCTGTGCCAGAATCACGCCCTTGCCTGCGGCCAGGCCATCGGCCTTGATCACAATCGGTGCGCCCTGCTGTTTGATATAGGTAATGGCTTCAGCTTCGTCTGTGAAGTTGCCGTAGGCGGCGGTGGGAATCTTGTGCCGTGCGAGGAAATCCTTGGTAAAGGCCTTGGAGCCTTCCAGTTGTGCAGCGCCACGGCTGGGGCCGAAGATTTTCAGACCGGCCGCCTGAAATTCATCCACTATGCCTTTTACCAGCGGTGCTTCCGGGCCAACGATGGTCAGTCCGATGTCATTCTGCAGTGCAAAGGCGCGCAGCGCGTCTATGTCCTCGGCGCTGATATCGACATTGTGAAGATTATCCTCCAGCGCGGTACCGGCATTGCCCGGTGCAACATAGACCGTGTCGGCCAGTTCTGATTTGGCGGCCTTCCAGGCCAGTGCATGTTCGCGGCCACCGCCGCCGATAATTAATATATTCATCCGGGCTTCCTGTCGAGTTGTGTGGCTGGTTTAGTGACGGAAATGGCGCATGCTGGTAAATACCATCGCCATGCCGTGTTCATTGGCTGCGGCAATCACCTCGTCGTCGCGCATTGAGCCGCCGGGCTGGATTACCGCAGTGATACCCGCTTCGTGGGCTGCATCTATGCCGTCACGGAAGGGGAAGAAGGCATCGGAAGCCATTACCGAGCCGGCCACCTGCAGGTTTTCATCGGCGGCTTTAATACCGGCGATTTTAGCGGAGTAGACGCGGCTCATCTGGCCGGCGCCCACACCGATGGTCATGCGGTTCTTCACATAGACAATAGCATTGGATTTAACAAATTTGGCCACTTTCCATGCAAACAGCAGGTCGCGCATCTCCTCCTCGCTGGGCACTTTTTCCGTAACCACCTGCAGGTCGTTGATATCGACCATGCCCAGATCACGATCCTGTACCAGTAAACCGCCATTAATGCGTTTAAAGTCAAGGCCGGGCACCGCCTCGCCCCATTCTCCACAGGCCAGTACGCGTACATTTTTCTTTTCGGCCAGTACCGCACTGGCGGCATCGCTGACCGAGGGTGCGATAATCACTTCGACAAACTGGCGCTTGATAATTTCCGCCGCCACATCTTCTTCCAGTGGACGGTTAAAGGCAATAATGCCGCCGAAGGCCGAAGTCGGGTCGGTTTTATAAGCGGCGTCATAGGCGCCCATCAGGTCATCGGCCACGGCCACACCGCAGGGGTTGGCATGCTTGACGATCACACAGGCGGGTTCGGCAAAGGATTTCACGCATTCCAGTGCCGCATCTGTGTCCGCCACATTGTTATAGGACAGCTCCTTGCCCTGCAGCTGCTTCGCGCTGGCCACCGAG